>JADZCA010000102.1 GCA_020851795.1 Planctomycetota bacterium
CGGGCTGCGGCGAGGCGTCCTCGGCGAAGAGCCTCCTCAGCGGGTCAGGAACCCGCCTCCGGGGCTCTTCGCCTGCGGTGCCTGGCCTCGCCTCGGCCCGTGCGGCCTCGCGACGGGAAGTTCCGAAACAGAGCCTCGGCCGGATCAGAACGGCGCAGAGGTACAGGAGGAGGAACAGGGGGGGCAGGAGGCTCAGCCCGGGCAGGAGCGGCGATCGGAGTCGGCGCCTCGGGTGCGAGCGCGTCCCGCCGGTGGCGGAGGTCGCGGACGGGCTCGCGCGGCGCGAACTCGCGGTCCGGCAAGCGTTCGGCCGCGTTCGGCGCTCGTGGCGACGACGGGGATCCGCCTCGAGGACGGCGCTCGGCGCGTCGGCCTGCGCTCCCCGCCGTGCGCGACCGCTCTGCCTCTTCGTACGGTCCGCCTCCGCCTCCGCCTCCGCCTCCGCCTCCGCCTCCGCCTCCGCCTCCGCCTCCGCCTCCGTCTCCGCCTCCGTCACCCCTCCGCCTTCCCTCTCCGTCCCTTCCGCCCCATTGCGAGTTCGTCCGGCCCGCGGCCCGGCCCCTCCGTCCCGGCGAGCTCCGCCCCGCCTCACCGCACCCCGGACGAACTCGCACGGGGCAGGGCCGGCGCCACCTCCCACCGGCGTTCGTGGCGGAGGACGACGGTCGCGTCGCTCGCTCCCGTGCGCGCCGACGTCTCGCCCACGTCGAAGCCGTCGGGCGGGAACGGCGTCCAGCCCGGGAAGTCGATGCGCACGGCGCGCACGGTGTACGTGCCCGGGGGCAGCCCGCGCAGCGCGAAGCGGCCGTCCGACGACAGCGCCGCGCGCGCGACCACGCCGCCCTCGTCCACCCACGCCCACCCCGACGAGAGGCCGGCCTGCGGCGCGGGGCCCGCGGCGTCCACGCGACCCTCGATCGACGCGCCGTCGGCGAGCGAAAGGACGACCTGCTCGGCGCCGGGGCGCACCCCCTCGCGGCGCGCGCAGCGCCACGGGCCCGGATCAACGACCTGCTCCGGCGTCGGCCCGACGAAGAGCGTGTACGTCGCGTCGCGGCGCAGCCCGACGAGCCGCGCGCGTCCCTCGACGTCGAGGTCGGCGCGCGCGCGCTCGGGCGGCCCGCCGCCCTCGCGCGTCGCGAGCACCTCGCCCGCGGCGCGGCGCGGCCAACCCTCCACGCGCACCGCGAGCGACGCGCCGAGGTCGGCGGTCACGAGCGCGTCCTCGTCGCCCGCGCGCGCGCCTCGCGGCGGGCCGACCGCGCCCGCGGCGTCCCCGCCGCCGAGCCACTGCAGCGTCACCGGCCCGTCGGGGACGTCCTCGAGCGCGTACGTCGCGTCGTACTCCACGCGCGCGACGCGCGCCTGCCCGAGGCGGTCCTCGACGCGCACGGCGCCCTCGGTGACGGGCGCGCTCGCGGCGTCGGCGACGCGTCCCGCGACGCGGCGGCGCGCGTACAGGACGACCGTCTCGTCGCGCGGCGTCCAGCGCGGGAGCACCGTCGCGACGAGGTCGCCGCGGGCCTTGGGCGGGGCGACCGTCAGGCGGCACGCGCGGCCGTGCAGCGTCGGCGAGACGCGCGCGCGCCCGGCCGCGTCGGTGCTGCGCGCGCCGTAGGACGTCGGCCGCCACGTCCACGCGTCGTCGTCGAACAGCGCGCCGAACGTCCCGAGGTCCTCGGGATCGACGCCCACCTCGCGCGCGAGGTCGGCGTCGGGCGGCTGGTCCCACGGGAACGCGGTGCCGACGTGGGCGTCGGCGACGGGGGCGCCGTCGGCGTCGGTGACCGTCACCGTCACCCACGGGCGCGGGCGCAGCCGCAGGACCACCTCGCGACCGGGCGCGACGGCGACCGGTCCGCCGACGACGTCGTCGTGGCCGGCGACCCGCACGCGCATGCCGCGCGACGGCGCCGGCTGGAAGCGCGCGTGCCCGAGCGCGTCGGTGCGGCGCGGCGTGACGTCGAAGTCCCAGCCTTCCGCGGTGGGCGCGTCGTCGGCGTGCGCCCACCCGACGTCGGCGAAGAGCATGCGGTCGCGGCCGGGCGAGCCGTCGGGCTCGAGCACGACGACGCGCACCGCGCGGGGGGCCTCGTCCCACGCGACCGGCGACGGCGGCGCGGGGACGTCGGCGTCGCGTCGCGGGGCGGGAGGCGTCCCCGCGCGCGGCGCGGCGAGCCCCGGGGCCGTGGGCGTCGTCGGGGCCGCGATCGGGGGCGCCTCGTCGGCGTCGTCGGGTCCGCGCTCGCGCGCCACGAGCACGGCGGTCGCGACGAGCGCGAGGAGGGCGACCGCGGTGGCGACCCCGATGCGCGCGCGCGATCGACCGGGGCGGGCCCGCTCCATGGCGGCATCGTACGCGGCGTCGGCGCGGGACGCGCGAGCACTCGCCCTAGCATCCCGCAACCGCGGGGAAGTCACCTGACCCCGATGTCCCCATGTTGCGGGGAAGTCACCTGACCCCGAAATCCCCGTGGGGGTGGCGGCGCGTCAGGGGGAGACGGAGGGGTCGTCCCAGCGCACGAGGAGGTCGGTGACGGGGCGGCCGTCACGCAGGTGCTCCTCGACGACGCGCCGGACCTTCGACGGCGTCAGGCCGCAGTACCACGCCCCGCCGCCGGGCGCGCCCGGCACCGGCGCGGCGCCGTAGACGACGGCGTTGGGCGAGAGCGAGCAGAGGTTGAGGCAGGTGACGCGCGAGACGCGCACGCGGTGCTGCAGCCCGCTGTCGAAGAGCGCGGTGCGCAGCTCGCGCGCGGGCAGCCCCTGCCCCTTCTCCGTGCAGGAGGTGCCCTGGCACACGATCACGTGCGCGTCGAACGGGGCCCGGGGCGTCGCAGGATCCACGCCGAGCAGCGTACGCGACGGGCGCGCCGCGCGCGCGCCAAGCCCGCCGAGCTCACGAACGGCGGGGCCCGTCGAGCCCCGAACGCACGTCAGGCCCCGACCTCGCCGGCTCGTGGACTCGGCGGGCGGGCTCAGCCGCCGGCGGGCGGAACCGGTCGAGGCGTCTCGCACAGCGCCCGGCACGCTTCGCGCGACGCGTCGGTCTCCACGACCACGACCACGGCGTCGCCGGCGCGCAGCGTCGTGTCGCCCCGCGGGACCGAGAGGCGGGCGCCCCGGCGCACCGAGGCGAGCACGCAGTCGCGCGGCCAGACGACGTCGGCGACGCGCCGCCCGTCGCACGCGGCGCCGCGCGCGACCTCGAGCTCGACCACCGTCGCGCCCGTCATCGCGCCGAGGCGGACCTGCTGCGCGCGGTGGCGCGCGGCCTCGCGCCGGCGCAGCGCGACGTCGTAGGCACGGACGACGTCGCTCCGCCGCAGCATGCCCACGAGGTGGCGCGGCGCGTCGCGCTCGACGACGGGCAGGCGCCCGACGTCGCGGGTGCTCATGCGGCGCAGCGCGTCGGCGAGCGTCTCGTCGGGGAACGCCGTCACGACGTCGTGGGTGCACACGTCGCCGACGGTCCGCCCTTCGAGGCGCCCCTCGCGCGACGCCTGGTCGAGGTCCTGCGCCGCCACGACGCCCACCAGCGCGCCGGTCGTGTCCACCACCGCGAGCCCGAGGTGGCGGGTGCGCTCGACCGCGGCGAGCGCGTCGGTGGCCGGGGACGCCTCGGGGACCGTGGGCGTCGCCGTCTGCATCGCCTCGGCGACCGTGAGCGAGGCGAGCACCTCCACGTCGCGCCCGCGCTCGAGCCGCACGCCCTTGCGCGCGAGCGAGAGCGTGTAGACCGAGTCGCGCTGGAGGCGCCGCGCGACGGCGAGGCTCGTCGTCGCCGCGAGCATCGCGGGGACCATGATCTGGTAGTCGCGCGTGAGCTCGAATAGCAGCAGGATCGCGGTGAGCGGCGCGTGGGTCGCGCCCGCGAGCACCGCACCCATGCCGACCAGCGCGAACGCCGGTCGCGCGGGCACGACGCCCGGGAACGCGCCGTGGGCGACGCCGCCCAGCGCGGCGCCGAGCATCGCGCCGACGAAGAGGCCCGGGGCGAACACGCCGCCCGGGAACCCGGCGCCGATGCACAGCGCGGTCGCCAGCGCCTTGACCAGCACGAGCGCGGCGACCACCGAGAGCGCGGGGCCCGCGCCCTGGAGCACGGCCTCGACGGTCGGGTAGCCGACGCCGAGCACCTGCGGGAGCACGAGCCCCGCGAGCCCGACCACGAGCCCGGCGACCGCCGGCCGGGCCACCGCGGGCAGGCGTGCGCGCTCGGCGAGCTCCTTGCAGCCTTGGATCGACGTGACGTAGAGCGCGGCCACGACGCCCGCGACCGCGCCGAGCACGACGTAGGAGGGCAGCTCCGCGACGCTCGACAGCGCGAAGGGGGGCACCTGGAACGCCGGGTGGTCGCCGACGAGCACGTGCGTGAGCGCGGCCGAGCACACGGCCGCGAGCAGGACCGCGCCGAGCGCCGACCCCGCGAGCTCGCCCAGCACGATCTCCACCGCGAAGAACACGCCGGCGATGGGCGCGTCGAACGCCGCCGCCACGCCCGCGGCCGCGCCGGCGGCGACGAGGGCGCGCACGCGGTCGTCGGAGACGTGGAACGCCTGCCCGAGCATCGACCCGGCGGACGCGCCGACCTGCACCGACGGGTCCTCCGGGCCGACCGACGCGCCCGCGCCGATCGAGAGGCCCGCCGCGAACGCCTTCATCGGCGCGCGCTTCCAGCGCAGCCGCCCGCCGGCGAGCGCGACGGCCTCCATGATCCCGGCGACGCCGTGGTGGCGCTCCTCGCCGATGAACGCGCGGCGCAGGAAGCCGACGACGAGCCCACCGACGGCCGGGCAGAGCGCGGCGAGCCCCCACGCGGTCGCGTCGGCGAACGTGCGCACGCGATCGGTGAGGCCCGCGACGACGTCGATCCACTGCTTGAACAGCCAGACACCGCCCGCCGCGAGGAGGCCGACCGCGACGGCCGCGACGCCGAGGCTCGCCGACTCCGAGCGCGTCCACCGCGCGAGACGGTCGACGGCGTGGGGGCGTGGTCTGGCGGCCATCGGCACAGTGTCGCGCCGCGCGCGCCGAGTGCAACGGCCGACGCGGGCCGCGCGGGGTCAGCCGCGCGCGGCGGCCGCCCACGCGCCCACTGCGCGCTCGGCCGCGCGTCGGGGCCCGTCGGCGGGGCGGGCGTCGAGGAGCTCGACGCGGGCGCCGTCGGGCAGCGCGCGGCGCAGGTCGTCCGCCGCGCGGCGGGCCGCGTCGAGGTCGGGCATCGCGCCCGCCGCGACCAGCGCGTCGGTGACCGGCGCGAGCGCGGCCGCCGCGACGGCGAGCAGCGCCGCGTCGAGCAGCGGCGGCGACGGCGCCTCGACCACGCGGACCGTGCCGCGCGTGGCCGCGACGAGCCCGGCCGTGGCGACGACCGGCCCGAGGCGCGGGCCCGCGACCACGATCGACGCGCCGAGCGCGCTCGCGTGCAGCGCCGCCGCCTCGCCGACGGGGTCGCCCGCCCCGAGGACGAGCACCACGCGGCCCTCGAGCGGCCGCCGACGGGCGTTCACTCGCCCTTGTCCTCGGCGGCGCGCCGCTCGCGCTTGACGAGGCTGTCCACGGGCCGGCGGTCGATGTAGGTCTCGTCCATCCCGTGCCAGTGCGCGACCGCGTCCTCGCCGAGCTTCCAGCAGAGCCACACCGCGCGGCCCGAGCGCTCGGAGGGGAAGTCCACCAGCCCGCGCTCGGGGTCCTTGAGCTCGACGCCGAGCTCGGACAGCTCCTTGATGTAGCCGTCGATGCGGCTCGCGCCCTCGTCGATCGCGCCCTTGAGCTCGTCCACCTTGCGGCGGGTCGCGTCGTCGTGCGCGCCCGACGCCTCGAGCGCCCGGCGCTCGCGCCCCACGGAGCGCAGGTGGCCGAACTCCGTCACGATGTCCTGCGCGATGCTGCGCACGAGCGGGAGCGTGCGGTTCGCGTCGGCCAGCGAGAACGACGGCTTGGTCGCGGTGCGCGGCATGCGTGGGTTTCCGGGGACGCCCGGAGTATAGGCCCGCCCGGTCCCACCTCCGAGAAACGCGAGCGGGACGGCGCGGCCCGGGGTGCCGTCAGGACCGCGCGGGGCCCGCGGCGCCGTCGAGCTCGACGCGCACCGCGTCGCCGAGGACCTCGCGCAGCGCGTGCTGCGCGAGCGCGACGCCGCCGAGCGGGCTCGCGAGCGCGCCGTCCTCGACCCGCTCGAGCGCGACGAGCACGCGCCCGCCCTCGACGCGGGCGGCGCGGAGGTGGAGCCCCTGGGCGCGCCACACCGGCGAGACGACGGCCTCCACCGCGGCGACGAGCGGGTCCGACGCCGCGGGGCGCGCGGGCTCGCGGCCGGCGGCCTCGCGCTCCTCCCACAGGATCGTGCGCAGGTCGGGCCAGCACGAGTGGCAGCCCGAGCCCGCGGCGCAGTCGGCCGAGATCGCGGGGACGTCGCACGCGCCGCCCCGCACCGCACGGCGCACGACGCGGTCGCCCACGCCCAGGCAGCGGCACACGAGCACGCCCGGCGCGCTGACCTTCGCGGCCTCGCGGCCGTCGTCGAGGGCGCGTCCGAGCGCCGCGGCGAGGTCGCCCGCCGCGCGCTCGACGGCGGCCGGCACCGCGCCGAGCGGGGCGAGGAGGTCCGCGGCGACGAGGGCGCGCAGGTCGGCGACCTCGGCGCCCTCGGCGCGCTCGACGAGCACCGACCCGGGGGCGAGCGCCGCGGGCGAGCCGAACGGACGGAACCGCGCCGCCTCGACCCGATGCCGCAGGAGCCCGCGCAGGCGCAGCGTCACGCGCACGCCCCGTCCGCCGACCACCGAGCCCGTCTCGCCGGCGAGGTCGGCGGGCTCGAGGTCGCCCACGCCGCGCGGGGACGCGAGGCGTGCGAGGTAGGCGGGCGACCGCGGCGGCGTCACGGCGACTTCGCGCCGCCCGGCGCGGGCCTCGCCCGGGGCCGCCGCGGGATCGTGTCGAAGGGCAGGTCGAAGAACACCTTGCCCGGGTTGAGGATGCCCGCCGGGTCGAGCGCGTCCTTGACGGCCCGCATCGCCGCGATCGCGTTCGCGTCGCGGCACATCGGCAGGTAGCGCGACGCGACGCAGCCGACGCCGTGCTCGCCCGTGATCGTGCCGCCCAGCGACGTCGCGACCGCGAAGATCGCCTCGATGGCGGGGCGCAGGCGCGTCTCGCGGCGCACCGGGTCGGGGTCGTCGGTGAGCACGTTGACGTGCAGGTTCCCGTCGCCCGCGTGCCCGTACGAGATCTGGCGGATGCGAAAGCGCGCGGCGACCTCGCGCACGCCGCGCAGGAGGTCGGGCACCTTCGACGGCGGGACGGCCGTGTCGCACTCGACGTAGGAGGCGATCTTCTTGACGGCCTCGCCGATGCAGCGGCGGATGCGCCAGAGGTCGGCGGCCTTCGCGGGCGTGTCGGCGAGCACGGGGTCGGGGGAGCCCACCGAAGCCAGCACCTCGCCGACGCGCACGAGGTCGGCGTCCACGGCGGCCTCGTCGTGGCCGTCCACCTCCACGAGCACCACGGCCTCGGCGTCGCCGTGGGGGATCGTGCGCCCGAGGTGGTCGAGCGCGGCCCGCAGCGCGGACCGCTCCATCAGCTCGAGCGCCGCGGGCGTCACGCGCGCCTTGGAGAGCGCCGGGATCGCCCGCGCCGCGGCGTCGAGGTCGTGGAAGGGCGCGAAGACGAGCCGCCGGTGGCGCGGCAGCGGGATCAGGCGCAGCGTCGCCTCCGTCACCACGGCGAGCGTCCCCTCGCTGCCGACGAGGAGGTGCGTGAGGTCGTAGCCCGCGACGTCCTTGCGCATGCGCCCGCCGGTGCGCAGCACGCGTCCGTCGGCGAGCACCGCCTCGAGCGACAGCACGTAGTCCTTCGTGAGGCCGTACTTGACGCAGTGCGGCCCGCCCGCGTTCTCGGCGACGTTGCCGCCGATCGTGCACGAGCCGCGGCTCGCGGGGTCGGGGGGGTAGTAGAGGCCCTTCGCCTCGACCTGCTGCTGCAGCCGCTCGGTCACGACGCCCGGCTGCACGACCGCCACGAGGTCGTCCTCGTCGATCGAGAGGACGCGGTCCATCCGCTCGACGGAGAGCACGATCCCGCCGAACACGGGGATCGCGCCGCCGGAGAGCCCCGTCCCCGCGGCGCGCGGCGTGACCGCGTGGTGCTCGCGGGAGGCGAGCGCGAGCACCGCGGCGACCTCGGCGGTGGTGCCCGCCCGCACGGCGACCTCGGCCGGGACGAAGAGGTCCTCGCTCTCGTCGTGGCCGTAGCGGTCGAGGTCCTCGCCTGCGGTCACGACGTGCTCGGCGCCGACGATCGCGCGCAGCGCGGCGACGGTGCGGGGCGTCACGGGGGCGAAGCGGGGTGCGCTCACGGTCGCCCGATCGTATGCTTGGGGGCGACCCGTCCCTCCTGCGGAGCCGGCCCATGCGTCGGATCGCCCCGTGGCTCGTCCTCGTCGCGCTCGCCGTGCTCCCGCCGCGGGCGGGCGCGCAGGACGCCGCGGCCCCCGCGCCGGCCGCAGCGCCCGACGTGTTCGCCGCGGTCGTCGCCGAGGCGGGGCTCACCGACGCCGACCTCGGCTTCCGCCCGAAGGGGACGTGGCCCCGCTACCCGCACGACGTGCCGTTCACGCTGCCCTTCTTCGACGACCTCCTCGCCGACGCCCGCGGCACCTACGCGTTCACGCGCACGCTGGGCAACGTCGCCGAGGACGTGCTCACCCCCGAGCAGCTGCGCACCGCGCCCAAGGAGGGCCCGGGCGCGCTGTACCGGCTCGCCGTCGCGCTCGGCACCGACCGCTGGATCAGCGGGATCCGCGGCTTCGGCATGGGCCTCCACGACCCGAAGCCCGCCGCGACCGACCCGCTCACCGACGCGCTCGTGCGCCTGCTCGTCGCCGCCGGCGACGTCGCGGCGGCCGACCCGAAGGCGCTGAGCGCGCAGGTGAAGGTCGTGCCGGAGGCGTACCACCTCCCGCTCGCGCGGCTCGTGCTCGCCACGATCGACGCCCGGCGCTGGATCGACGTCGGCCTGCGCCACGTGACGGCCGCGCAGCGGGCCGCGGTGTTCGCCGAGCTCGCGCCGCCCCTCTCGTCGCGCGAGGACGACGCGCGCACCGTGCCGCGGTTCGAGGACGTCGCCCGCGCGCTCGACCGCGAGGCGCTCGCCTACGGGAGCCTCAAAGCGATGGAGGCGGTGCAACGGGCTCGGTGGGAGCTCGAGGCCGCGCGTCCGATGCGCGACGAGCCCGTGGAGGGCGACGACGGGAAGCCCGCGGGCACGCGTCGGGTCGCGGTGGACCTGCCCGACTTCTCGCTGCGGCTCCCCACCGCGTGGGGGACGGTGCTCTTCGACACGGACGGGACGAACACGCAGAGCGAGCTCCGTCCGTTCCTCGTCGTCCGGCCTTGGGCGGCGAACAACTGGAGCGGGCCGATCGCGTGCACGGCCGCCGACCGCCCGCTCAGCCTCGCGCTGATCCTCTCCGACCGCGCCGCGGGGGACCGCATCGGCGAGGACTACGGCGTGGAGGTCGCGGCGCCCGAGGACGAGCGCACCGCCGGGCTCGTCGCGTCGGGCATCCTCGGCTGCGGCCTGCTCTACGTCGCGGGCGCCCGCGACACCTACTACAAGGGCGACCGCCTCTCGCTCGGCGCGGGCTTCTTCGGCGTCGGCGTCCTCGTGGACGAGGGCGGGGACGACGAGTACCGCTGCCTGACGGGCATGGGCGCGGGGACCTTCGGCGTCGGCCTGCTCCTCGACGCCGCCGGCGACGACGGGTACGACCTCCTCGAGGGCGACGGGCAGGGCTACGGCGGCCCCGGCGGCGTCGGCGTGCTCGCCGACCGCGACGGGGACGACACGTACCGCGCGGCGCCGACGCCGGCGACGGCCGGCGCGCGCCGTGCCGACTACCACCGCGACCAGAAGGTCGTCTTGTCGTGCGCGCAGGGCGCGGGCGTTGGCCGCCGCGGCGACGTCTCCGACGGCCACGCGTGGGCGGGCGGCCTCGGCGCGCTGCTCGACGTGGACGGCCACGACGTGTACGAGGCCGGCAACTTCAGCCAGGGCTGCGGGTTCTGGTTCGGCACGGGCCTGCTCTACGACGGCGGCGGCGACGACGTGTACCGCAGCGTCTACTTCAGCCACGCCTCGGGCGCCCACTTCGCGGTCGGCGCGGTCGTGGACGAGGGCGGCGACGACCGCCACCTCCTCTTCGACTGGCCCGGCGCGGGGCTGCACCCCGCCAAGCGCGCGGGCGCGGGCATCGGGTTCGGCTGGGACGTCGTGAACGCGTTGCTCTTCGAGCGGGCGGGCGACGACCGCTACGACGCCGAGATCATCAGCGTGGGCTGCGCCAACGTCCGCAGCCACGGCTGGCTGCTCGACGAAGGCGGCGACGACGTCTACGTCGCCGACGCGGGCGCGGCGGCGTTCGGCGCGATCGACGACCGCCCCGACTACGCGACGCCGAGCCGTGGCTCGGGCTTCACGTTCGCGATCCCGCAGACGTCGTTCCTTCTCGACCTCGGCGGGGCCGACCGCTACCTGCGCCGGCCCGCCGAGGGCGGCGAGGCGACCCCCGACACCGAGGCGGGCGACGGGCGGTCGTGGGGGAAGAGCGGGGCCCGGGGCCCCGGCGGGGCGCTCAACGTGGCGCGGGGCCGCGACGTCGCGGCGGGTCGGATCGGCTTCCTCGACGCGTGGCCGCGCCGGGTCGCGCCCGCGCGGGCGGCGCGGACCGCGGCGGTGCCGCCGTGGGAGTGGGGGCCGAAGAAGGACCGGGTCCCCGATCCCGCGCTGGCGCCGGCCCCGGCCGCGCCCACGCCGACGAAGTGACGTTTGGACGTCGGGAGGTCCGATGCGCCGTCTCGCGGTCGTCGCGCTCGTCTCGTTCGCCGCGGGGGCCCGCGCCGTGGCCGGTCCCGCCGACGAGGTCGTGCCCTACGACGGCATCGTCCCCGGCGCGGACTCGACGTCGGCGGTCGCGGTGCTCGTCGTGGACGGCGAGACCGGGCGGCCCGTGCCCGGCGCCACGCTGCGCTGGTACCCCGAGCGGTGCACCGACGGGGTGGGCCGCTACGACGTGCTGCTCGCCGAGGGCGTGGCGGACGCGCTCGGCGTCGCGCGCGTGCCCGCGGCGTCGCGCCCCGAGGACGCGCACTGGGTGGCCGAGCACCCCGGCTACGCGCCCTCGCACGAGTACGGCGCGCGGCCGCCGCCGCGGATGGCGCTGTGGCGCGGCGCCGCGGCCACGGGGCGCGTCGTGGACCTCCTCGGTCGTCCGGTCGCGGGCGTCCCGGTCGAGGCCTACCTCGGGTGCGGACACGGGCCCACGGTTGCCGCGACGACCACCGACCCGCAGGGGCGCTTCGCCCTCCCGCCGCTCCCCCGTGACGCGACGCTGTGGGTCGTCGCGTCCGGCTACGCGGCGTTCAAGCAGGAGGTGGGCGACCCGGACGGGTTCCGCGGCGAGGGCGGCCTCGGGCTCCTGCTGCGCCCCGCGGCTACGGTGCGCGGTCGGGTGCTCGACGCGGCCGGGCGCGCGCTCGGCGGCGTCGTGGTGCGGGCGTTCGCCCACTCGCGCGGGCCCGTCGCGACGACCGCGGCGGACGGCACCTTCGTCCTCGCGGGCTTCGACGCGTCGGGCGGCCTCCGGTTCGTCCACCCCGTCACGCAGGCGGCGCTCAACGTGCCCGACGTGGACCCGTCGCGGCCGCTCGTCGTGCGGCTCGCCGGCGTCGGGCCGGCGCTCCCGCGCGCCGACGCGACCGTCCGGGTCCGCGTGCGCTTCGAGGACGGCGCGCCGGTGCCCGCGCACCCGGTCGCGCTCGTCGGCGAGGACGGCCTCGCCTGGATCGGCACGACGGGCGACGGCGACGCCGAGGCGTGGACGTCGGCGGACGGGGCGACCGACCCGGCCGCGGCCCGGTGGGGCGGCACGGCGATCGACGTGCCGGCCGGCACCTACGACGTGCGGACGGCCGCCGGGCTCGGGTCGTCGTACGAGGTCGTCCCCACGCGGGTGACGGTCGAGGCGGGCGGACACCGCGAGCTGACGGTCGTGGCGCGGCTGCGGCCGCGCCTCGTCGTCGAGGGTGCGGGCCCGGTGAGCGTCCACGCCGACGACGGTACGACGCTCGAGGTGGACGAAGAGCTTCGCGTGCCTGCCGACGCGCGCCTCGTGGTCGTCGGCGCGCTCGGCGCGCGGGCCGAGGTGGGGCCGGTGGGCGCCGACGGCGTGCGCCGCGCGCGCCTCGTCGCGCCGCCCCGCCACCGCGTGCGGTGGCCGGCGTCGTTCCCGGTGGACTCCGCGGGCCTGACGTGGCGCGGGATCGCGGTCGAGGCCGAGCTCGACGGGGACTCGCTCGTGACCCCGGCGTCGGGCGACCTGTCGCTCCTGCTCGAGCACGCGGGCGACGCGCCCCTCGCGGTCCCCGTGACGCTGCCCGCGCTCGACGCGGGCGCGGTCGTGGTGGACGTGGACCTCGCCGCGGCGCGCATCGAGGACGACGGCGCGTCGGCGCGCGTGCGCGTTCGGCTCGCCGACGGCTCGCTGCCCGGCGCGGTGGACGTGGACGCCGCCGACGGCCACGCGTCGTGGTCGTCGTCGTCGGCGGCGCACGACGAGGAGGAGCTCGGCTTCGTCACGCGCGGCACGGTCTGGGCCTCGAAGGACGGCTACGTGACGCGGGCCGCGCGCGTGGACGGTCCGGGCGTCGTCGAGGTGCGGTTCGGGAGCGGGCGGCTCGACCTCACGGTGGTCGGCGACGACGGCGCGGCGCTCGACGCCGACGTGATGCTCGACGGCGAGCGCTACGCGGCGGACGCGGGGCGCCTGCGCCTCGAGGGCCTGCCGGCGGGCGAGCACGTCGCCCTCGTCGGCGCGCGCGACGTCCCCGAGCGCGCCGTCGTCTGGCGCTTCTCCTCGGCGGAGGGCGAGACCGTCACCCGCACCGTCTCCGTCGACCCGGGGAGCCCGCCGCGGTAGCGGGAGCCGCAGCGCGGTGCCAGGCACCGCGCTGCGGTCGGCGGAGCTACCAGAGCTTCCACCAGGGCTTCTTCGGCGAGGGCGAGGCCGCGGGCGGCGGTGCCGACGGGGCGTCGTCGCTGTTGTTGTCGTCCTCGTCCTCGTCCTCGTCGCCGTCCTCGGGCGCGGGGAGGTCGAACGGGGACGCGTCGAGCCCGACGAGCTCGGCGACGGCGCGCTCCCGCGCGGCCGCGCGGGCCGTCGCGAAGACGTCGGACGGGATCTCGACCACCGCCTGCACGTCGTCGACGAGCTCGAGGACGTGGGCGCCGGCCCACGCGGTCAGGGCCGCCGCGGGCACGACGAGCGCGGGCGCGTCGGCGTCGGGGTCGAGGACGACGTGGTGGCTCGCCGTGGGCAGCAGCAGCCGCACGCCGGGCACGATCAGTGGGCCGCTCCACGGCCGGCCCCGCGCGTCGTCGGCGGCGACGACCGACGGGACGGCGACGCCCTCGCCCTCGATCCACTGCACGCGCGTCAGCAGCGCGGTGAGCCGGCCGCCGAGCTCCTCGGGGGGGCCGGCGGCCCGCAGCCGCGCCAGCGTCGCCCGCCCGACGTGGACCGGCCGCACGGCGCCGGGCACCGTCACGCGGTCGGGGGCCTCCCGCGGCGCGCCGTCGGCGCTCGCGCCCTCCTGCTCGACGAGCGCCGCCAGCTGCGCGGCGTCGCGCTCGATGCGGCGCACCAGCTCGTCAGGGCGCAGCGCGATCGAGAGGTCGACGAGGTCCATCGGCGTCCCGACGCCCTCTTCGACGACCGGCGTGCCGTCGGCGATGGTCGAGAACGCGCGCAGGAAGCGGTGCGCGAGGTCCCAGTCCGCGGCCGACGACGACGCGGCCACCCGCACCACGACCGCGTCCTCGGTGCGCTCGACCTCGACGCCGCGCGCCGAGACGCCGTCCTCGTGGAAGTGGCGCACGCCGACCGGCCACTCGCGCCCCTCCGGCGGGCCCTCGGCGCAGACGAGGCCCTCGGGCCCGACGGAGGCGGTGACGGCGCCGTAGGGGGGCGCGCGGCGGGTGGCGACGGAGAAGACGGTGCTCATGCGGTGCTCGAGGGACACATCTCGCGCACGGGGCACTCGGCGCACCGCGGCTTGCGCGCCGCGCAGACGCGGCGGCCGTGGAACGTGAGCGTGTGCGCGAGGTCGATCCACGCCTCCTTGGGGAACAGCGCCATCAGGTCGCGCTCGACGTGCACCGGCGTCTTGCCGTCGGACCAGCCGAGCCGGTGCGCGAGCCGGTGGACGTGCGTGTCCACCACGACGCCGTCGGCCACGTGGAAGACCACGCCGCGCACGACGTTGGCCGTCTTGCGCGCGACGCCGGGCAGCGTCAGCAGGTCCTCCATCGCCGCCGGCACCTCGCCGCCGTAGGCCTCGAGGAGGCGACGCGAGGCCGCCTGGATGTTCTTCGCCTTGTTGCGGAAGAACCCCGTCGTCCGCACGAGCTCCTCGATGCGCTCGATCGGGGCGTCGGCGAACGCCTGCGGCGTCGGCAGCGCGGCGAAGAGGGCCGGCGTCACGCGGTTCACCCGCGCGTCGGTGCACTGCGCCGACAGGATCGTCGCGACGAGCAGCTCGAAGGGCGTGCGGAAGTCGAGCGCGCAGCGGGCGTCGGGGTGCGCCTCGCGCAGGCGCTCGAAGACGCGCCCGGCCTGCCCGCGGGCCTTGCTGTCCACGCGCCGCGCGCGCGGCGGCTTGCGGGGCCGGCGCGGCGGCGCGGGGCGCGGGGACGGGTCGGGCGAGGTCACGCCTCCTCCTCGCCGGGCGCGGGGCGCACCGGCCACGGTGCCGGGGGCGGGAGCCCGCGCCGCCGCGCGCACCACGCGCGGAACGCGTCCACGTCGAGCGCCGTGAGCACTTCGCCGCGCCGCAGCCGCGCGCGGCGCGCGGTGCCCACGCCGTACACCACGTCCTCGAGGCCGCGCAGGTCGTGCGCGTCCGGGTCGATCGCGATCGGGATCCCGCGGTCGGCCGCGGCGCGCAGCCAGCGCTCGTCGAGGTCGAGGCGGTGCGGGTTCGCGTTCAGCTCGATCGCGGTGCCGTGGGCCGCGCACGCGTCGAGCACGCGCTCGACGTCGAAGGCGCTGCCCTCGCGGCCGAGCAGCAGCCGACCCGTCGGGTGGCCGAGGACGTGGATGAACCGCGACGACACCGCGCGCACGAGGCGCTCGGTCATCACCGCCGGGGCCTGGCGTAGCGCCGAGTGGACGCTCCCGACGACGACGTCGAAGCCGGCGAGCACGTCCTCGGGCAGGTCGAGCGAGCCGTCGGGCAGGATGTCGGTCTCGATGCCCTTGAGCACCGGGATCGTCTCGCCCGACGCGTTGAGCGCGTCCACCTCGGCCCACTGCTCGCGCACGCGCGCGGCGTCGAGCCCGTGCGCGTAGGAGGCGGCCGCGCTGTGGTCGCACACGGCGAACCACGAAAAGCCGAGCTCGCGGGCGCGGTCGGCCATCTCGCGCACCGAGTACGCGCCGTCGCTCCAGCGCGTATGCGCGTGCAGCACGCCGCGCACGTCGGCCGCCACGAGGAGGTCGTCGGGCGCCGGCGCGGGAGCGGCGTCGTCGCGCAGCTCGGGCGGGACGAAGGGCGCGCCGGCGGCGCGGTAGACGTCCTCCTCCTCCTCGAGCACGACGAGGTGGCGTCCCTCGACGAGCCCGTCGGGGGAGAGGCGGTAGCCGCGGGCCGAGGCGGCCGCGGTCACGGCGGCGACGTGCGCCTCCGAGCCCGTCGCGACGAAGAGCGCGGCGAACCACGCGGGCTCGTCGACGACGGCGAGCGAGACCGGCGTGCCGTCCTCGAGCACGACGGACGCCGACGTCGCGGTGCGGGCCCGCACCTGCGCGACGAAGGGCATCGTGACGAAGGCCTCGAGCAGGGCCGCCGCGTCGTGCGCGGTGGCGAGCAGGTCCACGCCGTCCACGACGGTCACCATCCGCCGCACGGGCCCGACGACCGCGAGCCGCAGCGCCGCCTCGCACCGTTGCAGCCGCGTCAGCGTGCGCTCGGCGGCGGCGCGCGCCTGCGAGAGGAGACGCTTGCCGCGGGCGCGGCGCAGGAAGCCGAGGCCCTTGAGGACGTTCTCCTGCGTCTTGTCCCCGAAGCCCTTGAGGTCGCGCAGGCGGTTCTCGAGGCAGGCGTACTCGAGCTCGGCCGGGCTCGAGACGCCCAGCGTCTGCCAGATCTCGCGCACCCGCTTGGGCCCGAGGCCCTGCACGGCGAGCAGCTCGACGACGCCCGGGGGCACCTTCGCGCGCAGCTCGTCGAGCAGCGCGAGCCGCCCCGTCTCGACCAGCTCGCGCACGCGCGCCGCCGTGCCCTCGCCCACGCCCTTGACCTCGAGCAGCGTGCCGTCGGCGAGCATCGCCGAGGCGGGGCGGGGGAGCCCCTCGATCGTGCGCGCCACCGACGCGTACGACCGCACGCGGTGCGGGTTGTCCCCCGTCAGCTCGAGGAGGTCGGACACCTCGGCGAAGGCGGCGGCGATCGTGTCGTTGTCGGGCGGGTCGCCGGCGGCCATCCCGCCGATCGTACCGCTGCGGGGCCCGCTCCCCCGGGATCGGCCGGGGCCGCGCGCGGACGGCCCCGGCCCCCGCTCGCGGGGGTAGAACGCCGCCATGCGCCTGCGCCCCGACGTCGTGATCTTCGCCGTGCTGCTCGCGGGCTCGGCCTACGCCGTCTCGACCCAGCTCCACGACGCCCCCGACGCGCCCTACGCGGGCGGGCGGGCGGCGATGGGGAGCGTGGTCGCCGACTTCACGCTCAAGGACATCGGCCTGCGCGACCGCACGCTCGCCGAGCTCTCCAAGGGCGCCAAGGCCACGGTGCTCTACTTCTGGAGCGTCGAGTGCCCCTGCGTGGACGCCCGCGAGCCGCGGATGAAGGAGATCGTGGCGAAGTACGAGAAGGCGGGCGTCGCCTTCGTCGGGATCGACAGCGACCCCAACGACACGCGCGACCAGGTCTTCGAGAAGATGGGCCGCATCCGCGCCACCGCGTACCGCATGCTGCTCGACCCGACGCAGGCGGTGCTCAAGGCGACGGGCGGGCGCACCGCCACCGAGGCGATCGTGCTCGACGACCGGGGCCGCATCCGCTACCGCGGCGCCTTCGACGACGACCTCCTCAAGCCCACGCGCAGCTTCCTCGGCGAGGCGCTCGACGCGCTGCTGGCCGGGCGCGACCCTTCGCCGGCCGAGACCCCGCCCGACGGCTGCCCGTTCCCCGGATTCGAGGGGGAGTGCGCGTTCGTCAAGTGAGGCGGCGCGGGACCCGCGTCCCGCCCCGGCCGCCCGGCGGGCCGGCGCGGCCTCCCGCTCCCGGTGGGAGAGCCCGGCCGGGTATCGTGGGGCGATGCGCTCTCGCTGGCCGCTCCTCGTGCTCGCGGCGTGCCTCGCCGCGCCGGGCGGCGCGCGCGGCGCCGACGACGCGGCGACGACCGCCGCCGACGTGACCGAGCCGGGGCGCAAGCTCGACCGCGCGCTCGACATCGTGGTGGACGGCTCGACGCGCGTGGCCGACGGCCCGCGCACGCTCGCGGTGCTCGTGGACCCGACGCCGTCGCTCAAGTCGGCGGGCTTCGTCGAGCGTTTCGCCGCCGCGCTCGAGCGCCACGCCGGCAAGCTCGGATCGACCGAGCTGTCGGTGGCGCGCGTCGGCGCGAAGGACGCGGTCGTGCTTCCGCCGACCGCGGACCGCAAGGCGGTGAGCAAGGCGGTCGGCGACGCGCTCCTCGCGCCGCGCAACGAGTCGCGCAACGTGTACGCGGACCTGCGCACGGTGGCCGGCTCGCTGGCCGGGCGGGCCGGGGCGCGCGAGGTGCTGCTCGTCACGCTCGAGAACGGCGACGCCGAGGACGACCTCGAGGCCACGGTCGCCGCGCTGCGGCGGGCGAAGGCGCGCACCTTCGTCGTGGCGACCGAGACGTTCCTCTCCGACTCGTACTTCGCGAGCCACGGCGCGACCGCGGCGCCGCGCGGGACGTCGTGGACGGGGGGCGAGGCCGCCTTCCACGAGGTCCCGTGGGGCTGGCTGTTCCAGATGGCGAGCCCGCACGAGGAGGCCTCGAGCGGGTTCCCGCCCTTCGGCCTGGCGCGCGTCGCGGCGGCCACCGAGGGGCGCGTGTTCCTCCACGCGGGGCCCGGCGGGGCGCACTCGTGCGGCACCTACGCCGAGTGCCTGTTCTGCACCGCCGGCGACCATGCCCCGGCGGGGGACGTGACGGTGTGGGCCCGGTTGAAGGCGGTGGCGCCGCTCGTCGCGCCTCGCGACGAGGTGTACGCGGCGGCGGCGAAGGACCCCGCGTGGCGCGCGGTGCACGCCGCGTGGAAGAAGGCCGCCGACGCGGGCCTCGTGCGCAGCCGCCCCTCGCTCGACCTCGCGGGCGGCACGGCGAAGCCGTCGCGCTCCACGCAGGGCGCGTGGGCGCCGCTGACCGGGATCGGCCTGTCGTTCCCCGGCTACGCCACGCGCGCGAGCCGCGCGCTCGAGGCGAGCGAGAAGATCCGCGCCGAGCTCGAGGCCGACCTCTCCAAGATCGGCGAGGCCGACGCGTCGCCGCGGTGGCGCGCGGTGGCCGAGCTGGTCCGCTACATGCTGCTCGTCACGCGCGTCAACTTGATCGAGTACGTCGCGTGGTGCCAGGACGCCGGGCCCTCCGTCGCGGGCAAGAAGGAGCGGCCGCTGCTCCTGCCCGAGGTGGCGACCTACGACGACGCCCGCCGCTTCGTCGGCGTCGGCTACGGCAACTGGTCCCTCTGCCACGGGGCCCGCCCGTTCCAGGAGCTGCACCTCCCCGGCGGGCCCGCGCTGCGGGCCGCGATCGACGACCTCGACCGCGCCTTCGTCGGCCTGCAGTCGCGCTACGCGGGCACGCCGTTCTCGACCGCGCTCCGGCGGGCCGCGATCGCGCGCTTCTGGCCGACGGTGCAGGGCAAGGTCGTCCCGCCGCCGCCGCGCAAGCCGACGGGCAAGGACGGCGAGGACGCCGCGACGCCGACCGAGCGACCGTCGCGCGGCGGCTCGGGCGGGTCCGACAGCGGCCCGACGACGGGGGGCTGACCGTGGGCCGCGTCCTGCGCACGCTCGCCGGTCTCCTCGCCCTGTGCGTGGCGGCGCCGTCGGCGCGCGCGGCGGGCGAGGACGTCGAGGCGCTCGTCCGCGTGCTCGTGGGCGAGGACCAGACCGAGCGCTACGACGCCTACCGCGCGCTGCTCGCGAGCCGTCCCCCCGAGGCGCTGCCGCTGCTCGCGAAGGCGCTGCCGGGCGCGCCCCTGATCGCGCAGAACTACGGCGTGTCGCTGGTGGCCGGCTACCCCGCCGCGCAGACCAAGGCCGTGCACGAGAAGTGGGCCGCGGGCGACGCGCCCTACCTGAAGGTGGTCGGCGCGGTCGCGCTGCTGCGCGCGGGCAACGCCAAGGCCGCCGCGACGGTGGCCGAAGTGATCGCGCGCGACGACCTCCCGCCCGACGTGATGTCGTTCTGCCTCGGGCAGGTGTCCGGCCTCAAGGACGCGGCGGTGCTCGACGCGGTCCGGGGCCACGTGCGCTCCGAGGAGCCCACCGGCACGCTCGGGTCGGCGCTGTGGCACCTCGCCAACGCCGGCGACGAGCCGTCGAAGAAGCTCGCCGACCGCCTGCTCGGCTCGCCGTCGGCGGGCGTGCGCGCGATGGCCGCGGCGTTCCTCCTCCGCCTCGGCGACGAGGCGCGCGCCGCCGAGCTCGCCGCCGCGCTGGGCGCGGACGACCTGCCCTACGACGCGTTCTCGCGCGTCTACTCGCTCCTCTCGGCCGGCACGCGCCTGCCCGCGCCGGTGCTCGACGCGCTGCTCGGCCTCCTCGAGCGCGAGCCGCAGGGCTGGTCGCTCACGCTGGTCGTGGACCTGCTCGGCGACGCCGGGTACGCGAAGGCCGCGCCGGCGCTGCGCAAGCTGCTCGAGCGCGACGACACGCTGCTCTCGAAGGCCGCGTTCACCGCGCTGACGCGCATCCCGGGCGGGCTCACGCCCGACGTCGTCAAGTCGCTGCTGACGGGGGGAGACGACGCCCGTCGCGTGGCCGCGGCCGAAGCCCTGCGCCGCGGCGACGACCTCGCCGGCCTCCCGGCGGTGCTCGAGGTGCTCGCCAAGGGCAAGACGTCGATCGTGCGCGCCGAGGCGGCGCGCGTGCTCGCCGGCTTCCGCGTCCGCGCCTCCGTCGAGCCGCTGCTCGACGCGCTCTCCGACCCCGACGTCTCGGTGCGGGCGGCCGCGGTGACGACGCTCGAGTCCACCCTGCGCGTGCTGTACCCGTACCGCCGCATCGACCTCGACGCGGCCGGCTACACGTCGGGCAAGTCCCCCGAGGCGAACGCCGAGGCCATGCGCCGGGTCCGCGCCTGGTGGGCGAGCGCGAAGGACGCCGAGTGGTGACCCGCCGGGCGCTCGGGCCCTCCGGGCGGCGCCGGGCCCGCGTCGGGTAGGCTCGGCCCGGGGCGGCACGGCGCGTACGGCCCGCGGCCCCGCTCGGAGGCGTGCGTTGCGGATCGCCTGCATCGGCGGGGGCCCCGGCTCCCTCTACTTCTCCATCCTCATGAAGAAGGCGTTCCCCGACGCCGAGATCGTCGTCACGGAGCGCAACCGCCCCGACGACACCTTCGGCTGGGGCGTCGTCTTCTCCGACGAGACGCTCGGCCACTTCGAGAAGGCCGACCCCGAGACCTACGCGGCGATCCGCGCCTCGTTCGCCTACTGGAGCGACATCGACACGTGGGTGGGCGGGCGGCGCGTGCGCAGCAGCGGCCACGGCTTCTGCGGGCTGTCGCGCAAGCGCCTGCTCGAGGTGTTCCACGCGCGGGCGCGCGCGCTCGGCGTCGAGCTGCGGTTCCAGCAGGAGGTCTCGGGGCCCGCGGCGTTCCCCGACGCCGACCTCGTCGTCGCCGCCGACGGCGTCCACAGCGGGGTGCGCACCGCGTGGCAGGACCGCTTCCGCCCCACGATCCGGTGGGGGAAGTGCCGGTTCTCGTGGCTCGGCACCACGAAGCCGCTCGACGCGTTCACCTTCGTGTTCCGCGAGAACGAGCACGGGCTCTTCGCGGTCCACGCCTACCCGTTCGAGAAGGGCCTCTCGACGTGGATCGTCGAGTGCCGCGAGGAGACCTGGAAGCGCGCGGGCCTCGACCGGGCCGACGACGCCGAGACCGTGGCGTACGTCGAGCGCCTGTTCGCCGACCACCTCGAGGGGCACCGCGTGCTCCCCAACCGCTCGGTGTGGCGCGTCTTCCCCGAGGTCCGCTGCGAGCGCTGGCACGTCGGCAACGTGGTGCTGCTCGGCGACGCCGTCCACACGGCGCACTTCTCGATCGGGTCGGGCACGAAGCTCGCGATGGAGGACGCGATCGCGCTCGTGGACGCGTTCCGCGCGCACGGGACCGCCGACGTCGAGCGGGTGCTCGCGACCTACGAGGCCCGGCGGCGTCCCGAGGTCGAGCGGCTGCAGCGCTCGGCCGCGACCAGCCAGGCGTGGTTCGAGGACGTGGCGCGCTGGCGCGAGCAGGACCCCGAGACCTTCGTCTTCAACCTGATGACCCGCAGCCTGCGCATCGGGTGGGACAACCTCGCGCGCCGCGACCCCGCGCTCGTCGACCGGGTGCGCGACGCGTTCGCCGCGCGCGAGGGCGTCGCGGCGGGCCCGCTCGGCACCGTCCCGCCGCCGCTCTTCGCGCCGCTGACGCTGCGCGGCCTCACGCTGCAGAACCGCGTCGTCGTGTCTCCGATGTGCCAGTACTCGGCCGTGGACGGGAGGCCGGGCGACTGGCACCTCGTCCACCTCGGCAGCCGCGCGGTGGGCGGCGCAGGCCTCGTGATGGCGGAGGCCACGGCCGTCGAGCCGGCGGGCCGCATCACGCCCGGGTGCACGGGCCTGTGGGACGAGGCGCAGGTGGACGGGTGGCGGCGCGTGACCGACTTCGTGCACGCGCACTCGGCCGCCAAGATCGGCCTCCAGATCGGCCACGCGGGGCGCAAGGCGTCGTGCGCCGTGCCGTGGGAGGGCGGGCAGCCGCTCGTCGGCGACCGCGCCTGGCCCGTCGTCGGGCCGTCGCCGGTGCCGTTCCAGCCCGACGGGCCCGTGCCCGTCGCGCTCGACCGCGCGGGGATGGACCGCGTCGTGACGGCGTTCGTCGCCGCGGCCGACCGCGCCCAGCGCGCGGGGTTCGACGTGCTCGAGCTCCACATGGCGCACGGCTACCTGCTGTCGTCGTTCCTCTCGCCGCTCTCCAACCGGCGCACCGACGCCTTCGGCGGCCCGATCGAGCACCGGCTGCGCTTCCCGCTCGAGGTGCTCGAGGCCGTGCGCGCGACGTGGCCGGCGGACCGCCCGCTCTTCGTCCGCATCTCGGCCTCGGACTGGATGCCCGACGGCTCGGGCACGACCGACGCCGAGGCGGTGGAGGTGGCCCGCGCGCTCGGCGCGGCCGGGTGCGACGTCGTGGACGTCTCGAGCGCGGGCAACGTGCGCGAGAGCCAGCCCCGCTACGGGCGCATGTACCAGGTGCCCTTCGCCGACCGCATCCGCCACGAGGCGAAGGTGCGCGTCATGGCCGTGGGCGGCATCGAGTCGGCCGACCACGTCAACACCGTGCTGGCCGCCGGCCGCGCCGATCTCGTCGCGATCGCACGGGCGCACCTGCGCGACCCGTACCTGACGATGGCGGCGGGGGCGGCGTACGGCGTCCACGGCGCCCCGTGGCCGCGCCAGTACCTCGCCGCGCGCCCCGCGGGGATCCCGTCGCGGTAGCGGGGCGCCGGGAGGCCGGCTCCCGTGACGGGCTCCGCGTGGGCGGAGCGTGAGGCGCCGATGGCGCGCTCCGTCGGCGGTCGGGCGCGCGCGGCCGGGGCCGCGCGCGCAGGACGCGTCGCCGCCTACATCTCGTAGGTGACGCCGGCGGTGAGCAGCACGTCGAGCTCGTCGCGGTCGTCGGGCGGCGAGATCACGTAGTCGAAGCGGGCGCCGATCGCGAACTTCCAGCCGCCGGAGACGGGCCAGCCGAGCGCGAGCGCGAGGCGCGTCACCGACAGGTCGAAGTCGCCGAGGTTCGGCGTGAAGTCGAGGTCGGCCGCGAACGTGCGCTTGTCGGCCCACTCACGCTTGTAGTGGAGACCGAGGTAGGCGGACGGGTCGGTGGTCGCGTCCTCGCCGAGGCGCTTCTCGTGCACGGCGCCGGCGCCGACCTCTCCCTTGAGCGAGGACTCCGTGGTCTGGTGCAGCACGCGGCCGACGCCGACCGTGCCGGTGAACCGGTACTCGAGCCCCGCGGGCTCGTCGCGGTCGTAGAGCACCTGGGCGAAGGCGTAGGTGCGCGCGTCGAGGTTGCGTTCGAGACGCAGCAGGCCCGCGTAGCGCTCGGCCGTCGTGTCGCCCTCGCTCTCCTGGTAGACGAAGGCCGCGCCGAGCTTGATCGTCCACGGCGCGAACACGCGGCTGGCGAGCACGTCGCCGACGAGCGCGAACGTGTCGGAGTTGCCCTGCGTCAGGCTCAGCGCGAGCCCGAGCTTGAGCTTCCACGGCTCGGGGCAGCCGCACAGCGGCAGCGGGTCGCACGACCCGCCGACGAGGTGGGCGACGGCGCGGGCGGTGTCGGGCGCCTCGCCGGGGAGGTAGGGCGCGTAGCGGTCGCCGGCGGGGACGGCCGCGGCCTCGTTGCGCACCTCGACGACCGAGGAGCGGGCGAGCGTGAGGCGACCGAGCGACGCGTGGTCCACGACGACCGTGTCGGCGGTCGTGGTGACGTCGCCGCGCAGCACGTCGCCGTTGGCGAGCACGACCTCGCCGGGGGCGGCGAGCGCGGGGCGGGCGCAGACGAGGGCGAGGACGGCGGCGGCTGCCGCGACGAGACGACGCATGGAGACCTCCGGGCCGTGAAGAGCGCGTGAAGGTACGGCACGGACGCGACGGTTCCTCGGTTTCGGCCACCGGCCGGAGCCGCGCGCGGCGCGCCGGCGCGCGGGGCCGCCGTCCCGGGACCGCCGTGCCGGGGCGCGGGCGACGTCGGGGCGTACGATCGGAGCCCCCCCCCGCGCAGGAGACGACCCATGGCGAAGAAGCGTCCCGTCCGCAAGGCCGCGCGCCCGACCGCGGCTCGCAAGCCGGCGCCGCGCAAGAGCGCGGTCCGCAAGTCCACGCGCCCGGCGCGTGCATCGGCCGCACGCGCCCCGAAGGCTCCGGCGCCCGTGCCCCCGGCCCCGTCCCCGTGGGTCTGGCACGAGCTCATGACGACCGACGTCGGGGCGGCGCGCGCCTTCTACGGTGGGCTCTTCGGCTGGGGCGCGCACGAGGGCTCCGCGACCGACCGGCCGTACACGATCTTCACCGCGGGCGGCCGCGACCTCGCGGGGTGCATGGCGGTCCCGAAGGCGGGGGAGACGCCGGTCTGTCCGCCGCACTGGCTCGCCTACGTGGGCGTGGCCGACGTGGACGCGACCGCCGAGCAGGCGAAGGCGCTCGGCGGGTCGGTCGAGGTGGCGCCGATGGACATCCCCAACATCGGGCGCTTCGCGGTGATCCGCGACCCCGCGGGCGCGAACCTCGCCGTGTTCACGCCGCGCATGGGCTGACCGGGCCGCGGCCGGCGGGCACCGCGCCCGTCGGCGCGGTCCCGCGTTGAACCGCTTCCGCGGCCGCGTGCGACTCTTCCTCGGATCGCACGATGGACCCCGCCTCCGCCCCCTCGATCGACGCGGCGCTCGCCCACGAGGCGTTCGTGCGCGCCACCGCCCGCGCCGTGCTCGGCGCCGACGACCGCGTGGACGACGTCGTGCAGGACAGCCTCGTCGCGGCGCTGCGCACCGGGCCGCGCGCGGTCGGCGCCCTGCGCGCTTGGCTCGGCACCGTCGCGCGTCGCCGGGCGGTGGACGTGCGACGACGCGACGCGGCGCGACGGCGCGCCGAAGGCGCCACGGGCCCCGCGACCGCGACGCCGTCCGCCGACGAGATCGCCGTGCGCGAGGAGGTGCGGCGCGCGCTCGTGGACGAGCTGCTCGCGCTCGACGCGCCGTCGCGTGACGTCCTCGTGCTCCGCTTCTACGAGGACCTCCCGCCGCGCGACGTCGCCGCGCGCCTCGGGATCCCCGTGGAGACGGTGCGCACCCGCACGCGACGTGCGGTGGATCGGCTGCGCGCGCGGCTCGACGCCCGTCGCGGCGGGCGTCGCGCGTGGGCGGTCCCGCTCGCGGCGGTCGCGGGGCTGTCGGCGGTCCCGGTCGGGGCCGTCCCGAGCGTGGGGGGCGTCGTGTGGGCCGCGGCGGCGCTGCTCGCCGTGGCCGTCGTCGGGGTCGTGTGGGCCGTCGTCGGGCGCGACGCCCACGACGGCGGGGGCCCCGCGGTCGTGGCGGTGAGCGCCGACGGCGGCGGGCGGCTGGCCCCGCTTCCGCCGCGCGGACCGGCGCGGGGACCGGCGCAGGACGGGGTCGCGTGCGGCGTCGTCGGGTACGTGACCGCGGACGGCGCGCCGGCGCAGGCCGTCGTCGCGGCGCGGCGGCTGCCCGAGGGGCGCGTCGCCGAGCCCGTCGCGGCGCTCGAGCGCGAGACGGCCGACGCGGTCGTCTCGACCGACGCGCGTGGTCGCTTCGAGCTCGACGGGCTCCCGACGGGGGCCTACGTGCTCACGGTGACCGCACGCGACGGTCGCGGCCGCTTCACCGAGGTGGCGCTGCTCGACCCCGGCGCGCGGGCGCGGTGCCGGGTGGACCTGACCGGCGGCGCGACGACGCTGCGGGCGCGCGTGGTCGAGCCCGACGGCACGCCGGCGCGCGGCGTCGCGTGGGTCGTGGAGGCCTCGCGGGACGACTCCGTCGGCGGGCGGCTGCCCGTGCGGCTCGACGCCGACGGGCGTTGCGTGCTCGCGGGGCTCACGGGCGGGCTCGTGCGCGTGGGCGCCGTCGTCGTCGGGCGCGCGCGGGCCGCGTACGCGACGCTGCCGCTGCGCGACGACGAGGTCGTCTGGACGCTCGACGCCGAGGGCGCTCCGGCGCCGCGGCGTCGGCCGGGCGTGGTCGAGGGTCGCGTGCGGGCCGCCGACGGCCGCGCCGTCGGCGGCGTGCGCGTGCGCGCGAGCCTCGCGCCGTCGGACCCGAACGATCGGAGCCGCCGGGAGGGCGAGGCGGTCGCCGACGCCGACGGACGCTTCCGCATCGAGGGGCTCGGCGTCGGCGAGGTGACCGTCTGGGTGCTCGACCTCGGGTGGATGTCGAAGGGCCTCGCCGAGGTCCGCCTCGGCCGCTACGACCCGCTCGCGGTCCGCACCGACGCGGGAGGGGACGCCACGGTCGTCGTCGAGGTCGTGCCGGCCGCGACGGTGCGCGGCCGCCTCGTGGACGAGCGGGGCCAGCCCCTCGCGCGCGCCGTGGTGGCGCTCGACGACGAGCCCGACGACGCGCGGACCGTCGAGTCGTGGAACCACCCGCCGCTGCGGGGCCGCTGGCGCACCGTGACCGGGGCGGACGGCCGCTTCGTCTTCGACGACGCCGTGCCGGGCCGCCGCTACGCGTTCGACGTCGAAGCCCCCGAGGTCGTCACCGTGGCCGCGGCGCCCGTCGTCGCGCCGGCCGAGCGGGACTTGGTCGCGCGCACGTTCGACCCGACGGCGTGGGTGGACGTGGAGGTCGTCGACGAGGCGACGGGGACGGCGCTCGGTGGGGCGCACGTCTCGCTGGTCGCCGTGACCGACACCGGGACGCTCACGGTCGGCGTGGCGGGGCGCACCGACGCGCGCGGTCGGGCGACGCTCGGGCCGCTGCCGCGCGGGAGCCTGCGCGTGGCGGTGCGCCACCCCGACGCGGTGGAGGCGGCCCCCGAGGTCGCCGTGGCGGCGCCGTCGGTGCGCGTCGCGCTGCGGACGGGACGTTCGATCTCGGGGCGTGTGACGCTCGACCGAGGCCTCGAGACGCTGATCGGGATCTCGTTCGACGTCGGGCGCGCCGACGGCACGCCGGTCCGCGAGCGCCTCGACGTCGGCGACGACGGCCGCTTCTCGACGGGCCCGCTCGAGCCCGGTCGGTACCGCCTCGCGTTCCGCACGATCGTCCCGTCCCTCGTCGGCGAGGTCGAGGCGACCGACGGCGATCGCGACCTCGTCGTCGTGCTGGCGCCGGCCGCGGAGGGCGAGCCGGCGCGCGCCGACGAGGCGCGTCGCGTCACCCCCTGGCGCTTCGAGTTCCGCACGACGTCGGGCGGCGTGGTCTCGCGCGGCACGCTGCACTTCGTCTCCGAGACAGGGCGGCAGTCGTTCGGGTTCGAGGACCCCTTCCTGCTGCGCGTCACGGGCGACCCGATGCGCGCGACGGTGCAGGTCACGGGCGCGTGCGACGCGTCCGGGACGCCGCTGCCGGTGGCCGCGGCCGTGCTGCCCGCGCGGACCTACGGGGCCGAGGGCGGCACCGTGCGCGTCACGTTCCCGCCCGAGCGGCCCATCGAGGGGGTCGTGCGAGGCCCCGACGGCGCGCCGCGGGCGGGGGTCGTCGTGACCGCGACGCCGCGCCGAGACGGCGTCGAACTCGTCGCGGTGGGCTCCGCGCGCACCGACGCGGCCGGGCGTTTCCGTCTGGGCGGGACCGACGAGGGCGAGCACGTGCTCCGCTCCGACGCGCCGCCCGGCACGATCGCGCGCGAGCGCGTCGCGCGCGGCGGCGACGCCGACGTGTCGCTCGTCCTCGACGCCGTGGTCGCCGCGCGGCTGCGCGTCGTGGACGCCGCCGGTGCGGCGGTGGCGGGCGCGCAGGTCGTCGTGCGCCGCGTGGGCGCCGAGGCGGGCGCGTCGCCGTTCGACGACGACGTCGCGGCGCGGGCGACGACGGGGGCCGACGGCGTCGCGCGCGCCGAAGGGCTCGACTCGACGCGTCGCTACGACGTCGCGGTGACGGCGCCGGCAGACCGCGCGGACTGCTTCGACGGCGCGCTCTCGGGATGGGCGCCGGGCGACGTCACGGTCACGCTCGCGCGGGCGTTCGCCGTCCGCGGCCGCGTGCTCGACCTCGACGGGCAGCCGATCGCGGGCGCGAGCGTGAGCGCGACGTCGGTCGACGCGGCGGGCCGGTCGGCGGCGCACGGCGCCTCCGACGCGCAGGGCCGCTTCGTCGTGCGGCCGCTCGTCGCGGGGGCGGTCCGCGTCTCCGTGGCCTACCACTGGGCCGGGCGCGCGGAGCTCGACGCGCGGGCGGGGGAAGACGTCGGGGACGTGCGGATCGAGCGGGGGCTCCCGCTGCGCGTGCGCGTCGCCGACTGGCCGGGTCGGCCGCGCGGGCGTGCGTGGATGCCGTTGTCGTGCACCGGGCGCACCGCGGAGGGGAAGCCGTGGGGCACCTACGCCACCCAGACGGAGGACGGGACGTGGACGCTGCCCTCCGTCCGCGCGGGCCTGACGTGTCGCGTCTACGTCGGGGGCTGGCCCGACGGGCGGTACGTCCTCGGCACGGGGCTCGTCGGGCGCGAGGAGCCGCACGTGCTCGCGCCGGCGCAGGGGCTCGAGCTCACGGGGCGGCTCGAGGGGACGCCCGAGGACCTCGCGTCCGTGGACCTCTCGCTCGAGGCCGACGGCGCGACGCTCCCGGCCTACGTCGAGCGCGACGGGGAGGCATTCCGCTTCGCGGGGGTCCCGCCCGGCCGCGTCACGGTGGTCGCGCGGCGTCGCTTCACGCTCGTGGGCCGCGTCGAGGTGGAGGCGGGCGCGCGCGACGTGACCGTCGCCGTCGCCGCGCGTTGAGCGCGTTTAGCGCGACGGCGCGCGCCGAGGGGCCGTTGACAACGCGGCCCGCGGCGGCACCTTGGGCGCGGCGGCCGGGGCGACCGACGGGGCTCCGGGGCGGGTCCCGGGGCGTCGGTGGCCGGGCGGGACGAGGCGCGCCGTCGCGGGGGAGGCCATGCGCAGCCACGGGATCGCGGTGCTGATCGGCGTGGCCGTGGGGGCCGCGGCGGTGGAGCTGTGGCACGCGCGGGCGGGTGAGCCGCGGGGCCGCGTCGCCGACGTCGGGTCGCGCGCGGCCGACCCCGCGGCACCGACCCCGTCGGCGCCGCCCGCGCCGGCGGGGCTGGCCTCGGTGCCGCGCGGCGACCGGGCGCTCGAGGAGCGACTTGCGGCGGTCGAGGCGCTGCTGGCGCGGGTCGCGCAGCGCCTCGAGGCGCCGGCCGCATCCGACCGCGCGTCGAGCGACGTGCGGCCCGCGGTCGTGCACGGGGTCACGCGGCGCGACGACGTGGAGACGGTCCGGCGGGCGTGGGGCGCGGTCCTCGACCGCAACGAGGAGAACCTGCGCGTGGACGCTCCCCGCGACGGCCGCACCGACCCGGTCTACGAGGCGTACCTCGGCGACATCCGCACCGCGCGCGCCGCACTCGACGCCGCGCGCACGCCCGCCGACCTCGAGCGGCTGGCACGGGAACACCCGAGCATCTTCGGGTTCGACTGACGGCTCGCGCGCGCGAGGCGCTGTTTCGGAACGTCCCGTCGCGAGGCCGCGCGGGCCGAGGACGCCTCGCCGCAGCCCGGTCCGTGCGGACGCAGCAGGGAGGGTTCCGGAACCGAGCCGAGGCTCGGTTTCGGAACTTCCCGTCGCGAGGCCGCGCGGGCCGAGGCGAGGCCAGGCACCGCAGGCGAAGAGCCCCGGAGGCGGGTTCCTGACCCGCTGAGGAGGCGCTTCGCCGAGGACGCCTCGC
>JADZCA010000103.1 GCA_020851795.1 Planctomycetota bacterium
CCGAGGAGGTGAAACCCCGCCGGCACGGCGCTCGCTCGCGCGACGCGCGTCTCCTTGCGCCCGACGGCCCGGCGCGGCCCCGACCTCGTCGGCTCGTGGGAAATCCGGGCTGAGCAGCGCGCGGGGCTCGCGCCGTCGTCGTGGGGCGCCCCGCCTCGCGGGACCTACGCGCCGCCGGACCGCCGCGGGCGCTTCACCGCGCGCGCCGACCGCACGACCACGCGGGACGATCGACCTCGCGCGGGCGGGATCGCCGCGCGCTCGATCGCGGCGCGGAGCAGCGCGTGGACGTCCCCGCGGTCGAGCTCGGAGGCGGCCTCGATGCGGACGCTGCGCACCTTCGAGCCCGCGCCCTCGAGCCGGCGGGCCGGGTCGGGGACGTCCTTGGGGACGTAGAGACGGACGCCGCGCGCCTCGACCGCCAGGGCCACGGCCCCCTCGGCGCCGCGCTCGGAGGGACTGAACGACACGACCACCGACCGCGCGTAGCCGTAGACGAGCTGCGGGACGCCCGGCAGGGCGCGGCGCAGACGCTGGAGGCACGCCTTGGCGAGCGCGGCGACGTCGGGCGGGAACCGCGACAGCGACGCGAGCAGCTGCGCGGCAGGGGAGGACGAGCGATCGGGCATGGGCCCACCCTACCGCGCCGCGCGCGCCGGCGCGTCGCGCCACGGCGGCACGTCATCGCGGCTGCGGCTTCGGGGCGAGCGGGATCTCGACCGCGTCGTGAGGCTCGGTCGCCCGGCGCGCAGGCCCACCGGGGCGTCGGCGCGCCGACCGGGGCCGGACGTTCGTTCGGCGATCGGCCGGCCCCTCGCCCCTCTCGACGTCGGCCGGCTCGTGGGTCCGAAGCGCTACGGGAAGACGACCTCGAGCGCCGAGACGTCGTCGTCGTAGCCGCGCCCCTCGGCGAGCCGCGCCGCCCGCTCGAGCCCCGCGTCGAGGGGCGCCGCGCCGGAGCGCGCGACCGCCCCCATGTCCGCCACGAACTCGTCGCAGTCGTGCGCCGAGCCGTCGCCGCGTCGGATCTCGTACAGCCCGTCGCTGTAGACCAGCATCCGCGCGCCCGCCGGCACCGACGTCGAGGACGTCGCGTACGCCAGCCCCTCGATCATCCCGGGCATCGGCCCGGCCGAGTCGAGCGCCACCGGCGCGGCCCCGCCCGGCCCGAAGAGCAGCGCGGGCGGGTGCCCGCCGCCCGACCACCGCAGCTCCCGCGACGACGGTCGGTACACGCCGTACCAGATCGTGAAGAACTTCCCGCCCTGCGACTCCATCGTGAACGCGCCGCCCAGGGCGGCGAGCACCTGGCCCGGGTCGCGGAAGTCCGTGCTCGGCAGCGAGCGCGCCCGGAGCGCGTTGAGCACCGAGACGCCGAGCAGCGCCGCGCCCACGCCGTGCCCGCTCACGTCGAGCAGGAACACGACGAAGTGGTCGTCGTCGAGCCAGTGGTAGCCGAACGCGTCGCCGCCGAGCGAGGCCGACGGGATGAACCGCCAGCGCGTGCGCACGCGCTCCTCGAGCGGCGGCGGCAGCAGCGACTCGACGTAGCGGGCGGCCTGCTCGACGTCCTCGCGCAGCGTCCGGTACGCGGCGTCGCGCTCGAGCCGGCCCACGTAGCCGGCGGTGTGGTAGCGCAGGCGCGCGACGACCTCGATGCGGTCGGGCAGCTTGACGAGGTAGTCGTTCGCGCCGAGCCGGAACGCCTCCGCCTTCGTCACCGCCTCCTCCTTCGACGAGAGCACGATCAGCGGGATGCCCGCCGTCTCGGGATCCGCCCGGAACTGCCGCACGAGCTCGAGCCCGTCCATCTGCGGCATCACGAGGTCGGAGAGGATCACCGTCGGCTGGAACTCCTTGGCCACGGCGACCGCCTGCCGCGGGTCCGCGACGTAGCGGAAGCGCCAGCCCGCCTCGGGCAGCAGCATGCGCCGCACCGCCTCGCCGATCAGGGCCTGGTCGTCCACGAGGAGCACGCTCACCGCGCGCCCCGCGGGCTCGGGCCTCGCGGCCGCCGCGGGGCCCCCGCCGTCCACCGGTTCGCTCACGAGGTCGCCCTCCCGCGGGCGCCCGCGAGCGCCCGCCACGCCGTCTCGATCGCGGCCCCGAGGTCCGCCAGCGCCACCACCTGCTGCGCGCCGCCCGCCTCCTTCGCGGCGCGCGGCATCCCGTACACGACCGACGACGCCGCGTCCTGCGCGAACGTGCGCCAGCCCGCCTGCCGCAGCCGCAGGAGCCCCTCGGCGCCGTCGCGCCCCATCCCGGTCAGCACGGCCGCCACGCCCGGCACGACGCCCGATGTCGCCGCGCTCCCGAAGAACACGTCCACGCTGGGCCGGTACGGCTCCTCGACGGGCTCCGCCTGGTAGCGCAGCGAGCCGTCGCGTGCGAAGACGAGGTGGTCGCCCGTGCACGCGACGTGCACGACGCCCGCCGTGGGCCGGTCGCCCGGCACGACGGCACGCACGGTCCGCCCGCTCTCGCGCGCGAGCCACTCGACGAGGCCGGGCACGAACTCGGGGTCGAGGTGCTGCACGACGAGGACCGGCGCCGAGCACGCCCTCGAGAGGCCCCGCAGCACCGCGCTCAGCGCCTCGGGCCCGCCCGTGGACGAACCGAGCAGCACGCTCGGGCCGCCGACGTCGGCGGCCGACGGCGGGGCGGGCGCGATCGGGCGGCGGGGACCGGCCTCGGCCGCGGCCGCTCGCGCGGGGTCCGGGACCGGCGTCGGCGACGCGCCCGGCCCGGCGGCCGCCGCGCCCCGCGGCCCGCCGCCCGCCGCGGCGGCGGGCCCGCGCATGCGCTGCAGGATCCGGATCTTGCGCAGCACGGGCTCGCCGCCCTCGAGCCGACCGTCTGTGCCGAAGGTCGGGCAGTTCACCGCGTCGAGCGCCCCGGCGCCGAGCGCGTCGTAGACGCGCCCGAGGTTGCCGTCCACGGTCGCGGTCACGACGAGGATCGGGCACGGCGTCGCCTGCATGATCCGCCGCGTGGCCTCGACGCCGTCCATCACGGGCATCACGAGGTCCATGAGGACGAGGTCGGGCAGGTCGGCGCGGCAGCGCTCGACGGCGACGGCGCCGTCGGGCGCGGTCCACGCGAGCTCGCAGTCGGGCTGGCTCGCGAGGAGCCGCCGCAGCGCCTCCGTCGCGATGCGGAGGTCGTTGACGATCGCCACCCTCACGAGGGCTCCTCCGTCGGCTCGCCGACGAGGTCCACCACCCGCCCGATCCACCCCTCCTCCTGGAACGAGCTCTTGGTGACGTAGGCGTCCGCGCCGGCCTCGAGGCCGCGGAGGCGGTCCTCCTCGCGGTCCTTGTACGAGACGATCATCACGGGGGTCGAGCGCAGCCGCTCGTCCTGCTTGATGCGCCGCACGAACTCGATCCCGTCCATCCGCGGCATGTCCACGTCGGACACGACGAGGTCGTACGCGCCCGCCCGCACGGCGTTCCAGCCGTCCATCCCGTCCACCGCGACGTCGACGAGGTAGCCACGCGCGGTGAGCAGGCCCCGCTCGACCTCGCGCACCGTGATCGAGTCGTCCGCGACGAGCACGCGCTTGCGGGCGCGCGCGGCCCCGCCGACGGCGGCGCCCGTCACGCGGATCGACCTCATCTGCCCCTGGTGGAGGGCGACGTCCACGGAGCGCACGAGGTCCTCGACGTCCACGATGACGACGGGGTCGCCGTCCTCGTCCACGGACACCGCCGCGACGTGGGCGACCTTGCCCAGCCGCGGGTCGAGCGGACGCACGACGAGGTCCTGCTCGCCGAGGAACCGGTCCACGGCGAGCCCGTACAGGTGGCCCGCCGACGCGATCAAGACCACGGGCACGGGTCCCGGGGCCCTCGGAGGCGGCGGCACCCCGAGGACCTGCGCCGCGGGCAGCAGCCCGACCGCGTGCCCCTCCCACGCGAACTGCTCGCGCCCCTCGACCGAGCCGATGTCGGCCGTCTCGACCCGCAGCACCCGCTCGATCCGCGTCAGCGGGAAGGCGTAGGGCTCGCCGGCGACCTCGGCGAGCGCGGCGCGCACCACCGAGCGCGTGATCGGCAGCGTGAGCACGAAGCGGATCCCCCGCCCCGGCTCGCTCGTCGCCGCGACGACGCCGCCCAGCTCGCGTGCCGTCGTCTGCACGACGTCGAGGCCGACCCCGCGCCCCGAGATCTCCGTCACGGCGGTCTTCGTGGAGAACCCCGGCAGGAACAGGAACTCGAGCAGCTCGGGCCGCGAGAGGTCCTTGGCGAACTCCGCGGCGATCAGGCCCCGATCGACGATCTTGCCCCGCAGCGCCTCGTAGTCCACCCCGCGGCCGTCGTCGGAGACCTCCACCTCGAGCATGCCCGCGCGGTGCCTCGCCTCGAGCCGCACGCGCGCCTCCGGGTCCTTCCCGGCCGCCACGCGCACGTCGGGCGCCTCGACGCCGTGGTCGAGCGCGTTGCGCAGCAGGTGGTTGAGCGGCGCGTCGAGCTTCTCGAGGACGTCGCGGTCCACGAGCACGTCCTTGCCGCGGAGCTCGAGCCGCACCTTCTTGCCGAGCTCGCGGGCGAGGTCGCGCACGAGGCGCGGGAAGCCCCCCGTCCCTTCGCCGAAGGGGCGCATCCGGCTCGCGAGCACCTCGCGGTACAGCCGCCCGGCGAGGTCCTCGCTGCGCCGCGCCGCGGCCTCGATCGACTCGATCTGGCGGGTCACCGCGCGACGGGCCGCGACCACGGTCTCGCGCAGGCCCGCGACCGACGCCGTGCCCTCGACCGCCAGCGCCTCGACCTCCGCCTGCAGCCGCCGCGTGACCCGGCGCAGCTCCTCGAGCTCGGTCGCGGCCGCGCCCAGCCGTCGCGCCTCCACCAGCGTCTCGCCCGCGTAGGCGAGCATCTGCCCGAGCCCCGCCGCGCTGATCCGCACGACGGAGGCGTCGGCCGCCTCGGTCGCGCTCGCCTTGCGCGCCGGCGCCGCGGGCGCCGCGGGCGCCGCGGGCGCGGGCGTCGGCGCCGCGGGTGCCGCAGCCGCCGTCGCGGCCGGGGTCGCGGGGGGCGGTGCGGGCGAGGCCGGCGGCGCCACGGGGCCGGCGCCCGCCGCCTGGACCGCCTCGCCGCGCGCGACGGCCTGCAGACGTTCGACGAGCGCCGCCGTCGCGTCGGCACGGCCCGCGAGGTAGGCCGTCGCCTCCGCCTCGGGCTTCGCTGCCACGGACTTGAGGAAGTCCGTGCCCGCCAGCAGCACGTCGATCGCCGCGGCGTGGAGCGTGAGCCGCCCCTGCTGCGCCGCGACGAAGGCGTCCTCCATCGCGTGGGCGACGCGCACCACGGGCTCGACGCCGACGATGCGCGCCGCGCCCTTGACCGAGTGCGCGGCGCGCATGAGCGCCTCGAGCCGCGCGGGGTCGGCCGGCGCGGCCTCGAGCGCGAGCAGCCCCTCGTCGAGCGTGGCCCCGTGCGTCTGCGCCTCCATCCGGAAGAGGTCGAAGAGGGCGAAGCCGCCCAGGTCGTCGGGGGCGCCGGCCGCGGGGCTCACGAGAGGCTCCGGGCCAGCCCGGCGAAGAGGCGGGTCGCGTCCAGCACGGCGACGGGACCGTCGCCGAGGGTGAGCACGCCGTCGGTGAACCGCACGGCCGCCTTCGCCACCGTCACCTGCGCCGGCGCGACCGCGGCCGGGTCGTAGCGGAGCACCTCCCGCACCTCGTCGGCGAGGAACGCCCACGCCTCGCCGGCCCGCGCGATCACGACCATGCGGGCCGCGACCCGCGTCGGACCGGAGGCGACGCGGGCGCAGCCGAGCAGGGCGTGCAGGTCGGCGCAGAGGTGGAGCTCGCCGCGCAGCGCCACGAGGCCACGGAAGACCTCGTTGGTGCGCCCGGGCACGCGGTGCACGGCGCGCGGCACGTGGACCTCGCGCACGACGGCGGCGTCGAGCGCGAAGCGCTCGTCGCCGAGGCGGAACACCGCGGCCGCGACGTCGGCGGTCCGGGCGGCCGCGGGCGCGTCCGCGAGCGACCGCGCCCACGCGGCGAGGTACTCCGCCGGCGCTTGGCGCTCGAGGAGCCGCTTCGCGGCGCTCTCGGCCTCGGGCTCGCGCGTCGCCATCGGCTAGCGTCCCCCCGTCGCCGCGACGCGGACCCGCGCGCGCAGCCGCGCCGCCACGGCGGGCTCGCCGCGCCCCTCGGCCGCGACGGCCGCGAGCAGCAGGGCACCGACGTGCGACGGGTCGAGGTAGAGCGCGCGCCCGAGCGCGTCGTCGGCCGCGCGGGCCCGCCCCGCCGCGCGCAAGACGAGCGCGAGGAGGTGGAAGTGGTCGGCGCTGGGCCGGCCCGAGGCGAGCTCCTGCTCGAGGAGCGCGGCCGCCTCGTCGAGACGGCCCGCGTCGGCGAGGGCTCGCGCGGTCGCGAGGCGGTCGGCCGGCGGGACGACCGGCGACGGAGGCGACGGGACCTCGGAGACGGGCGCGACGGGGACGGCCGGGGCGCGAGCGGCGGCCGCGGGACCGGGGCGCGACGCCGTCCCCGGGCGCGGCGCGACGCGTGTGCGCAGGGCGGGACTCGCGTCGGCGCGCGCGCTTCCTTCGGCGGCCGCGCGCGGGACGCACGCGTACGTGGCGCCGTCGGGCAGGGGCTGGAAGCCGTGCGCGCGGGCGACGAGCACCTCGGCGTGGCCGAGGTAGAGGACGCCGTCCGTGGCGAGGGCCGCCCGCAGCGCCGCGAGGGCGCGACCGCGTGCGTCCTCGGTGAGGTAGATGAGGAGGTTGCGGCAGAAGACGGCGTCGTAGCGCCCGCCCGGGAAGGGCCGTGCGGCGTCGAGCAGGTCGCCGATCTCGAAGCGGACGCGCGCGCGCAGGGCCGCCGAGGCCTCGAGCACGCCCGCGTCGTCGCAGAACCACCGCGCCGCGACGTCGCCCTCGAGCCCTCGCGCGGCGCCGCGGTCGAAGCGCCCGGCGCGAGCCTGCTCCACCGCCGCCGGCGACCGGTCGTACGCGTCCACGACGACCCGCTCCGGCGCGAGGCCCGCGTCGAGGAGCGCGACCGCGGCCGAGTAGGCCTCCTGCCCCGTCGCGCAGGCGACGCACAGCACCCGGACGGGCCCCGAGCCCGCGGCGGCGCGCGCGACGCCGAGCGCCGAGAGGTGGCGGAACGACGCGGGGTAGCGGAAGAACGACGTCTCGTGGACGAGCAGCTCGGCGACGAGCCGCTCGCGCTCGGTGGGGTCGGAGGCCACGAGGGCCGCGTACGCCTCGACATCCACGCCCGCCCGCGCGGCGAGCCGCTCGACGGCCGCCCCGAGGTGGCGCGCGCCGAGCGCGTCCGGCTCGAGGCCGGCGGTCGTGCGCAGCGTGGTCGCGATACGGTGGAGGCTCACGTCGCCTCCCCTGCGCCGGGCGCCGCCGCGTCCACCGCCTCGGCGTCGCGCACGAGCGTCGCGAGGACGTCGGCGGGCACGAGGTCCTCGACCCGCACGAGCTGGAGCAGGGCGTCGCCGTCGCGGACGAGGCGCCCGAGCCCGCGCGCGCCGGGCGTCCGCGGGCCGTCCGCCGCGTCGGCCGCGGCGGGGTCCACGGTCGCGACGCGCAGCACGCGCTCCGCACGCACCGCGACGCGCGGCCGCGTGCGGGCCGCGGCGTCGGCCCACGCGCCCGCGGTCCCGTCGAGCTCGCAGACGACGATCCGCGAGCTCATCCGCGCGGGCGAGGCCCGTCCCGCCCACACGACCCCGAGGTCGACGACCGGCACGAGGCCGCCACGGAAGCGCAGCAGCCCCACGACCCCGCGCACCGTACCGGGCACCGTCCGCAGCGGCACGGAGGGCACGACCTCCACGACGCGCACGGCCTCGATGCCGTAGCGCTCGTCGGCGACCTCGAAGGCGACGACCGGGACGTCCAAGCGGTCACTCCTCCAGCTTGAACTTGCCGATTTCCTGCTTGAGCGCCTCGACCGACGACCGCATGCCCTCGGCCGCGGCGGCGAACTCGCCGAGCGACCGCGCCGTCTCCTTCACGTTCGCGGAGAGCGAGCCCATCGCCTCGTTGATCTGCCCGGCGCCCTCGGCCTGCGCGCGCATGCCCTCGGTCACGTGGGCGAAGCGGTCGGTCAGCGTCTGGACCTGCCCGATGATCCGGTCGAGCCGCCCCGACACCGCCCCGACCTCGCCCACGCTGCGCCGGACCTGCTCGGAGAACTTGTCCATCTCCATGACGCCGGCCGACACCGCGCCCTGCATCTGGTGCACCGTCTGCTCGATGTCGAGCGTCGCGGCGGCCGTCTGGTCGGCGAGGCGGCGGATCTCGCGGGCGACGACGAGGAAGCCGCGCCCGTACTCGCCCGCCTTCTCGGCCTCGATCGCGGCGTTCACCGAGAGCAGGTTCGTCTGGTCGGCGACCTTCGTGATCGTCGTGACGACGCCGGTGATGTCGCGCGCCTTCTCGTTGATCGTGGACAGCCGCTGCGAGATGAGCCCGCTGTTCGTCGCGAGCGCCCCCATCGTCTCGCGCATCTCGGTCAGCGAGTCGCGCCCGCCCGACGCGAGGGTCGCCGACTCCTTCGCGACGCGGTCGAGCTCGGCCATCGTCGTGGTGAGCTCGGCGCCGGTCGCCGAGATCTCCTTCGTGGCCGCGGCGATCTGCGTCGTGCTCGCGCCGAAGGAGCTCACCGTCGCCTCCTGCTCGTGGCTCGTCGCGGCCATCTGGGTCGCCGTCGAGCGCAGCTGGATCGTGGACTTCTTCACGGCGCGCACGAGCCCGGCGATCTTCTCGATGAACTGGTTCACCCAGTGCGAGAGCTCCCCGACCTCGTCCTTCGACGAGACCGCGAGCCGCGCGGAGAGGTCGGCGTCCTGCTCGGCCATGACGCGCATGCGGTCCCGGACCGCGACGACCGAGCGCAGGACGGAGCGCAAGAGGAGGCCTCCGACGAGCAGCACGACGACCGCCGAGGCCACGGCGATCCAGAGGACCTCACGTTCGCCGGCCTCGGCGACCGCGCGCGCCTCGTCCTCCTGGCGCCCGACGAGCCGGCGCAGGACACCGACCGACGACTCGATCGCGTCGCGGTGCCGGCGAAACGTCGGAGTGGTCGCTTCGATCGCGGCGATCGCCTTCGCGGCGTCCACCGACGAGGCGCGCAGGAGCGGCAGCACGTCGTTGGTGAGGCGCGCCACGCACTCGTCGCCGGCGGACTTCGCGTCGCCGAAGAGGCGGTCGCGCAGCCCGAGCCCGCGGTCGACCAAGACCCCGTCCCAGAACTTCATCCGCTCGCGGTAGGCGGCGATGGCCTCGTCGGCCTTCGCGAGCGCGGCCGAACGGTGCTCGGCCGAGCTCGTGATCGCGGCCTCCATCACGTAGAAGTACGCGGGACCGAGGTGGAGCGTGGGTGACGTGAGCTCGGCATTCAGCTCGTCGTCGCGCGCGATCGCCTCGTAGCGGTCGCTGCCGATCCGGACCTCGCCGATCGTGCGTGCGCCGATCCAGATCACGGCCCCGAATCCGAGCAGCGCGGCGACGCCGATCGCCAAGAACCGCTGCCGGATCGTCAGGTTCGCGACGCCCATCGAGCACCTCCGGCCGTGGTCCGGCGCAGGCCCGAACCCACCGGGGGAGTCTAGCCCGCCGAATGCGCGAACGACGAGGCCTGTCGAGCGCCGGACGGGGCCTGGCGTGCGTTCGGCGCCCGCACGTCCTCGCCGCTCGTGAACTCGGCGGCACAGTGCACGCCGCCGGACGGGCCCCGCCGCTCGTGATCCCGGGGCGGCGGAGGCGACGCGGGCGAGCGAGCGTGCGGCCGCCCTCTGCCGTGGGCGCGCGGTGGCGGCGGCTCGCGCCCGCGGCCCAGCGCGCGAGGCGCGTGGCGGTGCGATCCGTCCCCTCCGCGATTTCCACGCGGGGCGGCGGAACGCGGGCGAGAATCCCGCCGCCGCACGCCCGGCCTCAGCGGCTGCAAGGAGCCCACGGGCGCGCCACGGAGCCCCGCATGAAGGTCACTGCCGGACGTTCGTTCCTCGTCGCCGCCGTCACCGGCGCCCTCGTCGTCGCGTGGACCGCGGCCCAGGCCGACCCGCCCACGTTCAAGGCGCAGGTCCCTCCCGCGATCGAGACGCCCGCCAAGGTCCACACCGAGCTGCTCGGCGACCTCGAGTTCTTCGACGGGATGCCCAGCAAGGAGACCGTCCGCAAGGCGTACGACTTCCTCGACCTCTCGCGCGGCGCGGAGGCGTTCCTCGACGGGATCCCCGCGGCGTCGGTGTACGCGCTGCTCGAGGGCGTCAAGAGTGCCGGCGTGCGGCCGGGCGAGCTCGCCCTCTTCGAGGAGCTCGCCGACGCCCGCACGCTCCTGCTGACGGCGAACTCGACCACGATGTACGCGATGATCGAGCTGAACCTCAAGGACGGCCCGCTCGTGGTGGAGATCCCGCCGGGCGTGCTCGGCCCCGTGGACGACGCCTACTTCCGGTTCGTGACCGACGTCGGGCTGACCGGCCCGGACCGCGGCCAGGGCGGCAAGTACGTCTTCCTCCACCGTGACGAGAAGGTCCCGGCGCCGGAGGGCGCCTTCGCGGTGCGTTCGTCCACGTACCGCAACCTCCTGTTCTTCCGCGCGTTCGTCAAGGACGGCGACCTCGCGGGCACGGCGGCGGCGCTGAAGAAGACGTTCCGCGCCTACCCGCTGGCGGCCGCGTCCAACCCGCCGGAGCAGCGCTTCCACAACCTCTCCGGGAAGCAGATCAACACGGTCCACGCCAACGACTTCACGTTCTTCGAAGAGCTGAACGCCGTCATCCAGTACGAGCCCGCCGACGCGTTCGACCCGGAGCTGGTCGGCCTCTTCGCCGCGATCGGGATCAAGAAGGGGCGGCCGTTCTCGCCCGACGCCCGGATGAAGAAGCTGCTGACCGAGGCCGTGGCGATCGGGAACGCCTCGGCGCGCGCGCTCTCGTTCGCGCCTCGCAAGCAGAGCGTCTTCTTCTACCCGGACCGCCAGTGGGTCTCGCCGTTCGCGGGCGGGAGCTACGAGTTCCTCGACCACGGCGAGCGGGTGCTCGACGACCGGATCTTCTTCCATTACATGGCCACCGGCATCACGCCGGCGATGGCGTCGCCCAAGGTCGGCAGCGGCTCGGTGTACGCCTTCACGCCGAAGGACGCCCACGGCGACTACCTCGACGGCGGCAAGACGTACTCGGTGACGCTGCCTGCGCCCGTCCCCGTGAACAACTTCTGGTCGTTCATGGTCTACAGCGGTCAGCACCGCTCGATGCTCGAGACCGACCAGAAGCTGGCGGGCCTCGACAGCCAGAACCCTGCGGTGAAGCCCAACGCCGACGGCTCCTACACGATGTGGTTCGGGCCCAAGGCCCCGCAGGGCCACGAGGGCAACTGGATCCAGACCGTGCCCGGGAAGAGCTTCAACGTCCTGCTGCGCCTCTACGGGCCGCTCCAGCCTTGGTTCGACAAGACTTGGAAGCCCGGCGACTTCGAGCCGGCGAAGTAGCGCGGACGTCGGCCGACCCTCTCCCACGGCTCGACGGGCGCGATCGCGTCCGCGGGTCGCGGGAGACCGGGACCGCCCCTCGGGTCCCACGCCACGAGCCCGTGGACGCGCGGCGTCCACGGGCTCGTGCGCCAGATCGGGCGGGCGCCGTTCGTGGGCCCGGCGTCCCCCGCCCGCCGATCCCGTCCGCTCGCGCCGCGGTCGGCGCTGGGGCCTCCGCGCGCCTAGCCCGCCGAAGTCACGAAGGACGAGGCCCGTCGAGCGCCGACCGCACGTCGGGCCCCCGTCGGGTCGCGCGGATCGCGCCCGGGCGCGCGTCGGACGCGACGACCGCCTACTTCGCCGGCTCGAGCTCGAGCCGGAGGTCCACGTCGCCCCCGGCCCCCACGACCGCTCGGCCGGACCAAGCCTGTCCGTCGCGGCGCACGTCGGCACGCAGGCGCCACTCGCCCTCGGGAAGGCCGGGGAACGTGAATCGGCCGTCGGGCTCGGACTCCACGTAGACGGGGACGACCCCCTGCGTCGCGGAGATCAGCGTGCGTCCGACGTCGGCGAGCCCGACGATCCGCCCCGTCACCGGTCGTCCCTTCACGGCTTGCAGCGTGACGGCCTCGGCTCCGCGGACCGGGCGCAGCCCCGTCGCGAGGACGTAGAAGCCGGCGAGGTCGGGAGCGAGCCAGAACGTGTACGTCCGGTCGGCCCGCAGCTGGGGGAAGCGGTACCGGTCCCCGACGCGCACGCTCCCGGCCGCTCGTTCCCACGCGCGGCCCGACGCGGCGTCCGCCTCGTCGAGAAGCACGCCGTCGTGGGTCGTCCCCGGCCCCCAGCCGACCCGAGACCCGGGATACGAAACCCGCACGGCGAGCTCGACCCCGCGATCGACGACGAGCACGACCCCTGACGCGCCCGCCTCGACGTCGACGGGCTCCGAGCGGTAGGCCGTACGCTCGCCCCAGTAGATCCCGTCCGGGTCGCCCCTCTCGACTTCGTAGACGACGCCCTCGATCCGCGCCCCTCCGATCGTGGGCACCCTGACCACGAACCCGCCGTCGGGACCCGCCCTCCCGAGGCGCTCCCACGTGCTCCCGCGGAGCACCTCGATGTGCGCCCGCGGGATCGGGGCACCGTCGGGGCTCGAGACGACGCCGCGGACGACTGAGAGTCCGGGGAACGCGACGTCTCCGGACGCCGGGACCCACGCGTCGAGCTCGAGCGGCGCGAGATCGTCGCGGTCGGCCGGCGGCTGGGCCTCGAGGCCGCAGGGCACCTCGCGCGACATGCCGGCGAGGCGCACGATCCCGTCGGCGCCGCTCTCGCCGCCTCGGCGCGGACCCGACCACAGGTCCTGCGGGAGCGGCTGCGGCCGATAGGGAACCCCGGAGACGAACACGCTCGCCCCGACGACCGGCCGGCCCTCGGGGTCGATCATGCGCAGCGACACGACCTCGCCGGGTCGCAGGCGGAGCTCGAGGTCGCGCTCGCCCGACTCGTGGACGCTGGGCGGCACCGGCGCGAACTCGGGCGGCACGTCGAACACGAGGTGGTGGGGTCCTGACGCCAGGCCGCGGATGTGGAACGCCCCCGACGCGTCGGTGTGCGCCTCGGGGTACGAGCTCGTGAACGTGCGCGTCGCGAACGACGCCCAGTCGAGCGGCACGGCGTGCAGCCGAATCCCCCGAACGCCGCGCCCGTCCGGCCCCACGACCCGGCCGCGAATCGTCCGTTCGGCGGGAAGGCGCAGCTCGGCATGCCCCGTCCGCACGTCGAGCGGCCCCGCGCGTGCCGGGCCGACGGGGAGCGCGACGCCGTCGCGATCCTGTGCGTTTCGCACGAGCACCCAGAGGCGCTGGGCGACGGACTCGGGCACGGCGAACCGAACGCTCCCGTCGTCCACGCGAGCCTCCGCCCCGTGCCGGTCGCCGGAGTCCCACCACACGAGGTCGGCGGAGGGCACCGGCGAGCCCGCGGCGTCGAGCGCCGTCACCGAGAACGGGGCTCCTCCCCGCGCCGGGCGGAGCGACCGATGCCGCTCGCGTCGCACGGGCGCGACATGGCGCGAGAGCTCCGCCCCGTCGGCGAGCCACGCCGCCGACGCGGCCTCCGTGACCGGTGCCTCCTCGTCCGGCGAGGAGGCGGGCAGTCGCACGACGACCGGCGCCGTCGGCGCTCCCTTCGCAAGGTCGACCGCCTGCTCGGCCTTGCTCCCCCCACGGTGACGACGGGCGAAGACCTTCTCGACCGAGCCGGGCAAGGGACCCAGTCGGGCCCAACCGTCCTCCCCCGTCACGGCCTCGAGGGACGCCTCGCCCCCGTACGGTCCGCTGACCCCGACGAGGGCGCCCGCCTGACCGAGGCCGGACCCGTCGTCGACGACCCGGACGTCGAACCCGAACGCGGCGGGGAGGCGGAGATCGACGACCGCGGGCGAGCCGTCGTCTCGGACTCGCACCGCGACGCGCGTCCCGCTCCCCGAGGCGCTCGCCTGCACGTCGTACAGGCGCCCGGCGACGAGCGCGGCGAGCTCGTAGCGGCCGTCGCTGTCCGTCGCCGTCGCGTAGCGCTCCCAGTAGACGGGCTCGGGGACGCTCGAGATGTAGGGGGCGCGGGGGGCGTAGACGAGCACCTCGGCGCCCGGGACGGGCGAGCCGACCGCGTCGAGGACGCGCCCCCGCAGCACCGCCCCGGGCACCATCTCGAGGTCCAGCGTCGTCGTCCCCGGGGGCACGTCGACGAGCAGCGGATCGCACTCGAGTCGCTCGCGGCGGATCGAACCGAAGTGGTCGTCCGCGGGCATCGACGCGAGCCCGCGCACGATCAGGGACCTTCCGCGAGCGACGACGGTCCACGGCCCGGGCACGAGATCGTCGAGCACGTACGACCCGTCGGCGCCCGACACGGCGCTCGCGGCGGGCTCGCTCGCGCGGAAGTCACCGGCCGACGCCTCGACGAGCACGCCCGCGAGCCCGCGCCCGTCCGCGGCGCTGTGGACGCGCCCCACGATGCGCGCCGCCTTCCGCAGGCGCACCTCCCACGGTTCCGTCGCCTCGCCCCGTCCCGCGGACACCGCGACGGTCGCGTAGCCCTCCGCGGCGAACCGGAAGGGCCCGTGGCCGCCGAAGGGCACGCGAGCCCGGCCGTCGAGATCCGTGCGCGCGACCGGCCCGCGACGGCCGAGGACGTACACCTCCGCGCCCTCGATGGGCGTCGCGCCGGGCGACGCCAGCACGCGCACCGCGCGCTCGCCGTCGGCGCGCGGGATCCGCAGCGTCACGAGCGTCGAACGCGGGAGCTGGACGACTGCCCGGACCTGCGTGCCGTCCGGGGCCTCGGCCGCGAGGTCGCAGGGCCCCGCGCAGAGACCATCGACCTCGAAGGTGCCGTCGGCGCGAACGTCGACGGGGCGCCCGGCCGCGAGGAGCCGGCATGCGGCGGGGCGCCCGTCGTCCCCGAGCACCTGCCCGCGCAGCGTCTCCCGCGCCGCGAGGAGCGTCAGCGTGACGACCTCACGGACGCCGTCGACGGCTGCGAGGACGGCCCGCTCGCCCCGCGCGCCGTCGGCGGCGACGGCGGTCACGTCCCAGCGTCCGGCGGGGAGGTCCTCGGCGGCGAAGCGGCCGTCGTCGGCCGCGTGGCCGCGCCACACGACGGGGGCGTCGGCGTCGCGCGAGGCCCCGACGAAGTACGCCCGCGCGTCGGCCGCGAGGTACGCGGGCGCCGCGGTCCATCGCACCTCGATCTCGGCGCGGGAAGGCTCGCGAGCGCGCAGGACCTGCCCCTCGAGGCGGCAGCGGCCCGCCGCGCGTGGCGCGACGGCGACGGAGCGCGACGGCGTCGCGAGCCCCGCGCCGCCGTCGCGCCCCTCGGCCGGCCCCGTCGGCGCCGCGAGCGGCCGATCGGGGGCCTCGTCCCGGGTCCCGCGCCCGAGCACGAGGCTGCCGATCGCCGTCGCGGCGGCCAAGACAGCGACACCGAGCGCAAGACGCCGATTCAGGTCGAGGGGACACCCCGTGCGCGACAGGATAGCGCGACGGCTCCGCGGGCCGTCCCGCGCACTCGTGTCGAGCGCAGCGTGCGCCGCGCCTGTCGGCAGGCCCGCACAGCGTCCGCACGACGCGGCTTCCCTCGGGCGACGTCGATCGTGGCCGAGGCGCCCTACGCCCCCACCGAGCTCCGAGGTCGCTCTGCCTGTCGGGACGCGAGCTCGAGCTCAGCCCTTCCCGCGCCGGGAACGCGCACCGGATCGGGCGCGCTCGCGGACGGCCGTGAAGGCCGAGTCGTCGCCCCGATGGATGCAGATCCGGCCGGCCAAGGCGTCGCCGTCGAGCACCGCCCAGCCACGCCCGCTCGCCGGGTCCCTCTCGTCACGGCCGTCCCAGGACAACTCCACGAGCGCCTTCCCGTCGCGGGTCCCGAACCGGCAGTCCATCTGGCCCTGGACCGCGATGAAGCGGAACTCCCCGAGCCCGTCCTTCTCGAACTCGAGATACGCCGGCCCACGCCTGGATTGGAACGCCTGCCCGGCGGCCTAACGTTCGATCGGTGCGACGAACGCCGCCGGTCGTCTACGGACGCGCGGACGGCGAGAGCAGGCGCCGCAGCACGCGCGGGTCGCAGGCCACGATCCGGATGAGGGCCACCGCGGCGCCCCGCGGACGTCGACGTCCCTGCTCCCAGCTCTGGATCGTGTCGACGCTGATGGCCATCGCGCGCGCGAACTGCTCCGGGGTCATGCCGACGAAGCGCCGCAGCGCGGCCACGTCCCTGCCGCTGCGGACCTCGCCGCGGCACAGGCGGCGGCGGACCGCGCCGGGGATCGCGCGGGAGAAGTCGGCTTCGGTCAGTTCGGGGATGTCGTCGCGCATGCCGGGGTCACAGCCTCTGGCCGCGCGCGGGCTGCCCCCGCAGGAGGAAGGTCTTCGGGAATCGCCCCTCGCCGCAGACCTTGAACGACCCGAAGTCCTTGAACCATGGACCTTCCGGTGCATCTGGCGCCGACTCGCGCCAGGCCTTGAGCTTCAGCAGGTCCTCGCCGGAGACCTGTCGCTCGCGCGCCCGCAGGAACAGATGGACCCGGAGCGCCTCGGGCAAGTCCGTCCACTGGATCTTCGGCATCACTCACCGAAGGTCAGGCGGGCGAGCTCCTCGGTGAGGCGCCTTTCTTCGGCCGGATCGTCGGCCGCACGAAGCTGTTCGAGGAGGTCGAGGTAGTGCTTCCGCTCACGTTCCTTGGCCTCGAGGCCGGACTCGATGAGGTCGACGATCACTCGACTCGCGCTGGTTCGCCGGGCGCTCGCTAGAGCCTGGACACGCCGGGCGACTCGGCCGGGGAGGCTCACGCTCTGTCGGGTAGGCTTCTCGCGGGTGGGCATGGCACCAAGATACACCACGTTGCACCACTTGTCTGCGGGAACCCGTCGACCGGCCTGCGGTGACCAGGCAGACTCCTGCGGAGTTCTCTGGTTCGACTAATGTCGTGGGCCCCACACCCATCAGATCCTGTTAACTCGCGCGGGTGGGGCCGAGAGCGGGGAGAGTCCGAGAGGTTTCGGGGGCCTCTCGCGCTTAACAGTCCCGCCCCCTGCGGGAACCCGTGGGCGCGGGGTCGGCGGCAACCGTCGTCGCAACCCCAGATGTACGCGCGGGTTACGGCGCCCTCCGCGGGAGGCCTGCGGAACGCCCTCGCGCCGCGGTTTCTCTCCGCCGCGCGTCCGACAAGTGAAGTGGCTCCCCACGCCCCACCCGTGTTCGGAACGTTCTCTCCCAGCCCGAGGGGGGATGCCCGGGCCGCGCTCAGGGCGCGGGGTTCGCCGGCTTCCCGATCGCGGCGAGCGCCGCCTCGATGTCGGCGACCTTGACGAGCCGGGTGTCGTAGACGGCGATCACCGACGTCAGCTCAGCCGGCACGGTCGACTCCTTCACACCCTTAATGGCGCGCAGTGCTTGGTTCACAGCCTTGACGCAGCCGCCGCAGTGGAGCTTCGTCTTGAAGATGAACGTCGTCGCAGCGAGCGGAATCGTCCTAGCGGTCGTCGCTCCGGCTGAGACCGCGCTCTGGATCAGCGACGAGTCGCCTGCCTTGCCGACCTCCCGAACGACCTTCGCCTCGGTTCCTTGCACGGTCCATGCGAAGCTGCGGACCCCCGCGACCTCGCCGGTCGCCTTCGCTACCGCCGCGGTCTCCGTGGCCTCCACCCCTGTGAACTCCAAGTAGACGAACTCGAGCTTGGCCTCGGGCTTGGGGGCCGACGGCGGTGCCTCCTCCGCGAAGCACTCCAGCGTGGACGCCAGGATTGCGAGGGCAACCGCCCAAAGGAACGGACGACGCATCGAAGAAACCTCCTGTTCCTTGAAAGGTAGCCGCGGCCAAGAGGAGCGGCCCGTCGGGCCGATCCCCCGCGCCGGGATCTCACGGAGTCGGAGACGGCCATCCCGCCTCGCTCGCAGCACGGACGCGCAGCCTCGCATCGTCGAGCGCCGCCTCGCGGTGAGCTCGCGCCGCGTCCACGACCGAGTCCGCCGTCAGGACGAGCTCCATGACGGAGCCCACCTGCACCTGCAACCGCGTGCGTACCGCACGAAAGAGCTCCGACGAGGCCCCCAACCTCCCCGCGGCTGCCTCGCGCGTCGAGACCGCCGCGTTCAACCGCGCCCGACTCTGCTCGGCGTCGCGGAGGGCATCGAGAATGGCGCTCTCCACCTCGCTCCGTGCGGCCTCTCGCGCCGCGCCTGCCGCACAGACTTCGGACTTCGCACCCACCGGCAGGCGCAACCGGACCGCCCCGAAGAGAGTCGTGGGATCCGCCGCAATCGCCGGCTCGAGCACGATCGAAGGGTACTGTGCAACCACGGCGCGCCGAAGGTCCCGGTCCGCTACTTCGAAGGCGGCGACGCGACGCTGAATGTCGGCTCGCGTGCGGATGAGGATCGCGGGAACGGGCGACGGGACGACCGGCCAGCCCTCGGGCACGGGAACCAGAGCGAGCGGGGTGCCCGGCGGCAGCCCCAGGAGGCGCACGAGCGACGCATGATTGGACGCCCGTTCGGCCGAGCGTCGGTCCGCCTCGGCCTTCCAGTCCCTCCGCGTCGCCTCGGCCAGCGTCTCGGCGACGCCGGACTCGAATCCCGCGCGCACGTAAACGCCGGCGTCCACGGAGAGGTCGGGAACCGAGAGCGAGTCGAGGCCCCGCTCGACCGCGAACACCTCGGCGATCTCGCGGGCCACTTCGCGGGCTCGGGCGTGGTGCTCCATCCACGCCTCGTGGCGGCGGGCGAACGCCAGGGCCCGCTCCGCGCGCCTCGTCCCGAGCCCGAGGAGCGAGAGGGCATCCAGCGACGCGGCGGCCTCCCAGCGCTCGTCCGAGTCCACACCGGCTCCCAGTTCGAGCGGCTCGGGGGGCGGGTTGACGTTGACGGCGGCGGCTCGCGCCCGCAGCGCCACGAGGTCGGGGTTGCGTTCGACGGCGATCCGGAGCGCTTCGTCGAACGTGAGCGGCGAGGGCACCGGGCTCGATGCCCGCAGCGGACGGTCCACGTCCAGGGGTGCCGACCGGTAGCCCGCGCAACCCGAGAGCGCTGACCAAGCCACCACCATCGTAAGCGTCCGCGCGTGCCGTCCCATGCGAGTGTCTCCCCGCCGCTCCGTGCGCGGACCTACTTGTGCTCGTGCTCCAGGCTCACCTGGTAGGTGCGGTCGCCGATCTTCACCCGGATCCGGCCGTCCAGCGGCTCGATCTTGAGCCCCTCGTGTGTGGCCTTCCACGCGTCGGTCTTGGGCCCACTCCCGGACAGCGGCGTCATCGACACCTGCACGGCGCCCTTCGTGAGGTTGATCACCGGTGCCTCGACCGCGATCGGCTTCATGTCGGCGTCCGACACGTACGCCGTGATCGTGCCCGTGGACTCCTCGTGCACGATCTCGACGTGCCCCTCGTGCTCGCCGAGCTCGAGGAGCTCGCCTCCGTGTCTCCCCTTGTGCTCGTGTTCCTCCGCGGCCGGCTCGGTGGCCACGGGCAGGCCCGAGCCGGAAGCCGCCTTGCCGGGCGCGTCGTCCTTGCCGCACGCGGCGAGAGATGCGGCGATGGCGATCAGGAACAGGCTAGGGACTCGCATGGGCTTCTCCTGGGGGCGAAACAAGTGGGTGGACGTGAGCCGCGGGCCCGCGGAGATCCTCGACGAGCTCCTCCGCGACGCGGTCACGGGGATCGGGATGCGCCGCGTGCGCTTCCGCCGCCTTGCGACCGACGGCGAGGAAGAGGCCCGGCGTCACGAGAATGTCGAGGAGTGTGCTCGAGACGAGACCGCCGAGGATCACGGTGGCGACCGGATAGAGCAGTTCCCGGCCGGGGCGGTCCGGCGTCAGCGCGATCGGCACCAGGGCGATGCCCGTGCAGAGGGCGGTCATGAGCACCGGCACCAGCCGCTCCTTCCCGGCCTTGAGAACCAGGGCGCGGCCGAAGGGCATTCGCTCCTCCCGCATCATGTGGAGGTAGTGGTCGATTAGGAGGATGCTGTTCCGCGCCGCGATGCCCGCGAGCGAGATCAGGCCCACGAGGACCGCGATCGAGACGACCTGTCCGCTCGCGACGAGGAAGACAACCGCACCGATGAGGGCCATCGGGATGCTGGCGAGGACCTGCCAGGCGAGGTTCATCGAACGGTAGTGCGTGAACAGGATGAAGAACATCGCCACGAAGGACGCGAGCGAGAGGATCACCAGCCGTCTCTGGGCCTCGCGCTGGGCCTCGAACTGCCCGGAGATCTGGATCGAGTACCCCGGCGTCCTCGCGAGCCCCGCCCGGATCGGCTCGAGCGCGCGCTCGACGTCCGCCACGACTTCCCCCAGCGACCGTCCCTGCACGTTGTGCTGGACGACGACGCGGCGCGAGACGTTCTCGTGGTTGATGTTGTTGGGCGTCCAGGTCAGGCGGACGTCGGCCACCTCCGAGAGGAGGACGCGCCGGCCCGCCTCATCCTGGAGGGCGAGGTCGGCGATCCGTTCGAGGTCGGCACGGTCTTCCGGGCGGAGCCGGACCACGATCGGGTACGCGACCTGTCCGACGACCATGCGGCTCACCTCGCCGCCTTCGAGGCCCAGCTCCACGAGCTCGGTCACCCGCTCGACGGCGATGCCGCGTCTCGCTAGGTCCTCGCGCCGTGGCCGCACGTCGACCTGTCGCATGAGCACCTGCGGTTCGACGAAGAGGTCCTTGACGCCGCCGATCGGCCGGATGGCCCCCTCGATCTCCGTCGCCGTGCGTCGAAGCACTTGGAGGTCCGGCCCGAAGACCTTGATCGCCACCTGGGCATTCACGCCGGACAGCAGGTGCGAGAGGAGGTGCGCGAGCGGTTGCTCGACGGCAGTCGCCACGCCGGGGAACTCGTGCTCGAGGCGCTCCCGGATGTCGGCGATCACCTCCTCCCGGCTTCGCGGCGAGGCCGGGTCGAACGTCACGATCACCTCCGACATGTTCACGCCCTCGGCATGCTCGTCTCCTTCCCCGCGTCCCGTCTTCCGGCCGAAAGACTTCACGCCGGGCACCTGGGCGATCACGGCTTCGAGGCGATGCGCGAACGCGTCGGAGGTTTCTAGGCTTGCTCCGGGCGGCAGGATCAGGTTGACCTGCGCCGTCCCTTCGTTGAAGGGGGGGAGGAATTGGGAGCCGCGCGTCGCCAGCACGACGAGGCTGGACGCGGCCGCCGCGAGCACGACCCCCGAGATCTTCCACGGGTGGCGACAGGAGAAGGACATGACCCTCTCGCCGATGGACTTGGCCCTGCGGACCACCCAACTGTCGCCATGACGGGCGATCGCCTTGGCCTTCGGAAGGAGCCACAGACACATGACCGGAGTGACCGTCAGGGAGACGACCAGCGAGGCGAGGATGCTCACGACGTAGGCGACGCCGATCGGGGTGAACAGGCGACCCTCCATCCCGGTCAGCGCGAAGAGCGGCAGGTAGACGACGACGACGAGCAGAGTCCCCACGAGAATGGGCTTCCGCACCTCGCTCGAGGCCCGGTAGATCACCAGCAGCGGGTGCGTCGGAGACGAGGACCTCCGGTTCTCGCGAAGCCGCCGGTGGACGTTCTCGACGTCCACGATGGCGTCGTCAACGAGCGCTCCGATCGCGACCGCGAGCCCCCCCAGCGTCATCGTGTTGATGGAGATCCCGGTGGCGCGGAAGATCAGCGCGGTGATCGCGATCGAGAGGGGGATCGCCGTGAGCGTGATGACCGTGGTTCGGAAGTTAAGTAGGAACAGGAAGAGGATGACGACCACGAGGATGCCGCCGTCACGAACGGCCTCCGTCACGTTCTCCATGGCGCGGTGGATGAATCCGGCCTGCTCGTAGACCTCGGGGACCAAGACGACGTCCGGAGGCAGTGACGGAGCGAGGGCCTCGAGCGCCATGTGGACCCGCGCGGTGAGGTCGACCGTGTCCGTGGCCGGCTGCTTGAAGACGGTGAGGATCACGCCGGGCTTCGCGTTGATCCCCGCCTCGCCGACCCGGATAGCCGCGGGGCCGAAAGCGACGTCCGCCACGTCGCGGACCCGGACGGGCCGCACGGGATCGGAGCGAACGGTGGCCGCCTCCAGGTCTGCGGCACCTTCGACGAGGCCGGGAACGCTGACGAGCGGGCCCTCGGCCCCGAGGGGGAGCACCCCGCCGGACCCGGCGCGGTTCGCAGCCCGGATCGCCTCGGCCACCTGTTCGAGTGTCACGTCGTGGGCGCGTAGCCGCCGCCCGTCCACGACAACCTGGAGTTGCGCGGGGCTCCCGCCGATCGGAACGACCTGCGCCACGCCGCTGAGCGACAGGATCCGGGGCCTCACGACGCGGTCCGCCAGCGAACGCAGCGTCGACGCGTCGGTGTTGCCCGAGCGACTCTGGATCCCCACTTGGAGGATCTGCCCCATGATGCTCGAGATCGGGGCCATCACCGGCTCGACGCCGGGCGGCAGTTGCGCCTGCGCCGCGGCGAGTTTCTCCTGCACGATCTGCCGGTTGCGGAAGATCTCCGTCTCCCAGCCGAACTCGACGAAGACGACGGACAGCCCGAGTCCGGACGACGAGCGGACCCGCACGACGCCCGTGGCGCCGTTCACCGCCTGTTCGACGGGACGCGTCACGAGGCGCTCGACATCCTCGGGGACCATCCCGTGGGCCTCGGTCATCACGGTCACGGTGGGGCGATTGAGATCCGGGAGGACGTCCACGGGAAGTCCGAGCGCGACGTACGCACCCCACACGCAGACGGCAAGGGCGAACACCGCGACGATGCGTCGGCCCCTCAGGCTTCCGGCGATGATCCGATTGAGGTTCAGCATTAGTGCTGGTGTCCCGCGTGGGGGTCCGCCCCGCCGCCCGCCGCGGCCTGGATCGCTAGCATCAGGGAGTAGGCGCCTCGTACGACCGCCCGATCGCCGGGGAAGACGGCACCGTCGTTCGCGACCACGACCGTGCGGGAGTCCCGGTGTTCAACTCTCACGGGCACGGGCCGGAAGCCGGCCCCGTCCTCGAGGATGAGCACCGTGTCGGGTCCCTGCGAAGCGACGGAGTCTGCCGGGAGCACGAACCGCCCCGCGAGCCGCTCGATCGGCACTCGAACCACGTAGCGCAGGCCGGGACGCAGCGCCCACGAGCGGAACTCGCGATCGCTCGCGCCCTTGGCCGCCGAGAGCGGGCGGTTCGCCACGGGCACGATGGCCGCTGCGCGGTCGGCGTGCTCGGTCGCAGCCTTCAGGCGCTCGATGCGGAGCCCCTCCAGCGACGGGGCCGAACCCGGCAACAGCGGGTCCGCCAAGACCGGTTCGCCGGCCGTGAGCGCTGCGGCGATGGCGGAGAGGTCCGGGCCTGCCGGCGCGAGCTCGAGCTGGACATGGGAAAGGTCTCGACAGTCCACGATGGACGAGCCGGCCTCGACTCGGTCGCCAGGTCGCGCCCGCACGGTCTCGACGTCCCAGTCGGAACCTCCCTGCGGAGCCCGCAGCGTGACGAGGGCTTCGAGAGCCCCAGCCTCGATGAGCGCCAGGAGGCTCTCCACCGTCCAGCCCTGCTGGATCAACCCGGCCACGTCGAGGAAGGCCGCGGCGAGCGCTGGCTTCGAGCGAAGCGCCTCGGCCATACGGGGCGTCAGCGCCCGGGACCCGACGAGTTCTCCGAGGACGGCGGCGACGTAGGACTGTCGCCGGAGTTCCTCCGGGAGAGCGGCGAGCACCGTCGCAGCGTCCTCCGACCAGAGGCCGTTCCGCGCCAGCACCCGTTCCGCGGGCGGCAAGTCGGCAGGGGTCGGGCCGCCCGACTCTATCGAGGCGATCTCCTGCGGCGTCATGCCGTGGCGCTCGCCCTCCTGGCGCGCGCTCTCCAGCGCCCGCAGCGCACGGCGTTCCTCGTTCCGCAGGTCGATCTCGACCTTCGTCGGGACGGTGTTGCTCGTCTCCGAGAGGACTCCGCGGACCCGTGCGAGCTCCTCTTGGGCGATGGTCAGAGCCAGGAAGGAGGACCGCATCTCCGCTACGGCCGCGTGGAACTCCTCGTTCAAGGGCCGCAGGAGGGCGTCCGTGAGCGCGAGCGTCGGTCGGGGGAACGCGTCCCGCCGGACTCGGGCGACCGGGGCCCCAGCCTCCACGCGTTGGCCCTCGACGACAAGGATGTCCTCGAGGACGCCCGGCACCGGAACCGACACGGGCCGGAGACTCCCCGGGCGCACTTCGACGACGGCCGGGATCTCCCGCGCTCGGACGAACTCGGCCGGCTTGAGCTCCGCGACTTCGACCCCGAGGTTCGCCAGCGTTCGCGGGGAGAGCGTGGGGCCGTGCTTCGCATGGTCGTGCGCGTCGCCGGGATCCTCACCGTGACCGTGCGCGTCCACTGGACCGGACTTCTGTGACGCGGCGACCCATCCGCCGACGAGACCCGCGGCGAACAGGAGCGCGCCCGTCAGGACGGATGCGCCGACGGTGGCCCACCGGGGCCCCCGTCGGGTGGAATGGACTTCATCGACGTCGGACATTGACTCCTCCGCAAAGACGACTCACGAAACGGCATCACGACCTCGAAGCCGTCGGAGTCAGAGGAGGAGGGCTACGGTATCTGTAGAACGCCGTGGGACCGGGGGGTTCGCGGCGGGCGTCGCGATCTCATTGGGAGCACGCGCAGGGCGGACGAACTGGACTGCGGCGGTGGCGTAGATCGGCGGCACGGCGACGGCTGTCGCGGAGGCCGGCTGCGCCGAGTCCGTAGGGGTGTGCACGCAGCACCCCCCCCCGTGGTCGCCCTCGTGATCTTCGTGACCTTCGTGGCCCGGCTCAGGACTGCGGTCGCAGACAGAGAGGCGGTCCTGCCTGCCCTCGTGGACGTGCATGCCCGGGAGAACCACGCCCTGCGGACCACTCCCCTCCGTGGAAATGCACCGCTGCCAGGGCAGTGCCCCGGTCACGAGGGTGGCGCAGAGCGCCAGGAGAGTCGCGTACAGCCGCATGCTCTGGTGAGTGTAGCAGGGCCCCGGCTCCGCGCCACCGAAATCTTCTGGATGACTGGTTCTTGTTCAAGCATCCGCCCGAGCCGGGCCGGAACCGGTTCCCTGGGCATCGACGCCGGATCCCGTCCCAGGCCCTTGTCCTCCCCGCGCCTCCCGATCCTCCTTGGACGAGGAGCGGAATCAGCAGGACGACCGCGACGGCGTCCGCCTGCGAGCACGATGCCGAGACCGGTCCGGCTGACTCCCGGCTTCTCCACCCCTCCCGGGACTGCGCGAGCCGAGCGGACCTCTCGAGTCGAGAGTGCGATCGAGTCGTTCCTTGGCCCGATCCTCCTCGGGCAGGCGATCAGTGCGACGCTCGAGCTGGCCGCGCCGGACACCCAGGCGACCGCGGCTTCGACGACGTTCCAGCGTTCGCCGATCCACGCGAGCCATGGGACGACTGATCCCTTTCGTCCGCTCGCCCGTCGTCCACGATGTCGCGTCGCCGCATCTCAAAGCGCCGCTCGCAACCCGTTGAGGATGATGAGGACTTCGCTACCCTCGTGACCGATGACGGCAGCGAACATGGAGAGGTTGGCGGCGAAGACGCCGGTGACGAGAGCCGCCACGATGAGGAGGGAGGCGGCGACGTTCTGCACGACGATGCGCCGGCTGCGCCGCCCGAGCCTCACCGCATAGTCGAGCTGCGACAGGTCGTCGGCCATGAGCGCGACGTCCGAGGCCTCGAGAGCGGCGTCCGAGCCCGCCACGCCCATCGCGATCCCGATGGAAGCGGTCGCCAGGGCGGGCGCGTCGTTGATCCCGTCTCCGACCATGGCCACGCTGGCGTACTTCGCGAGGAGATCCTTCACCCTCGCGACCTTGTCCTCCGGCCGAAGCCCGCCGTAGTACTCCGCGATGCCGACCTGTGCGGCGATCGCGCCTGCCGTCTTGGGGTTGTCGCCGGTCAGCATGACGACGTGCTCGACGCCGGCACGCCGTAGCGACGCGACGAGCGCAGTGGACTGCGGGCGCACTGTGTCAGCGAGCGCCACGACGCCGTGGACGCTCTCGTCGACCAGGACGACCACAGCGGTCTCTCCCCGTCCCTCCGCGGCTTCCAGCCAGGCCCGGGATCCCTCGTCGAGCCGGGCGCCGCGCTCCGCCGCGGCAGCCGGCTTGAGCACGGCGACGAAACGTCCTTCGACCGTCCCAGTGACACCGACGGCCGTGATCGCACGAAAGTCGCTCGCGGGGGCGAGGGCGAGCGCGCGGGCGACCGCCGCCCGAACGATGGCCTCCGCCAGCGGATGCTCCGACAGGCGCTCGACCGAGGCGGCGAGCCTTAGCAGCTCCGCCTCGTCGATGCCGATCGGGAGGGTGCCCGTCACCTCCGGCCTGCCCCGGGTGATCGTGCCGGTCTTGTCGAGCGCGACGGCCTTCACACGTCCGAGGAGCTCGAGCACGCCGCCGCCCTTGATGAGGACGCCTCTCCGCGCGGCCGAGCCGATTCCTGCGACGAGCGTCACCGGGGTGGCGACGGCCAGCGCGCACGGCGACGCCGCGACCAGGAACGAGATCGCACGCGTCAGCCAGGTGAAGGCGTCCAGGCCCAAGAGGAGAGGCACGATCGCCAGGAGGACGGAGATCCCGAGCACCGCCGGGCTGTAGATCCGCCCGAAGCGCTCGACCCACATCTGCGACCGACCCTTCTGCGCCTGGGCCCGCTCGACGAAGTGGATGATCCCGCTGACCGTGTTGTTCTGGAACGCCTTCGTCGACTCGACGATCAGGGCACCATTGCCGTTGAGCGTGCCCGCGAAGACGGACTGTCCGGTGGCGCGCTCGACGGGCATCGACTCGCCCGTCACCATGCTCTCGTCGACAGTGGAGGCGCCTTCACGAACGACGCCGTCCACCGGGATGGACTCTCCAGGCCGGACCTGGATCCGCTCACCGATCCGGACCTCCTCCACGCCCACTTCGACTTCCCGCCCGTCGCGCAGCACCCGTGCCTTCGGCGGGACCAAGTCCATCAACCCTCGGATCGCGAACCGCGTTCGCTGGATCGTGTAGCCCTCGAGCGCCTCGCTTATCGAGTAGAGGCCCGCGACCAACGCCGCCTCGCGCCACTGGCCGAGGGCCGCCGCGCAAGCGATCGCGACGGTCATGAGGAGCTCGATCCCGACTTCGCGCTCCTTCCAGAACTCCTCGACGGCCTCACGGGCGAAGTAGAAGCTGCCGCTGAGGATCGCTGCGACGAAGAGCGGCGTCCGGAGAGTCGTGGCTCCCGTCCATCCGGCTACGAGGCCGAGGCACAGGAAGAGCCACGCCAGCGCCGACGCGCAAACGGGTCCGCTCCAGAACCTCGGCCGCTCGCACGGCAGGTCCTTCGAGCACGGGTCCGCAGATCGGGTCATCGGCCTCCTGCGGCGCATCGTGGGTTCGCCATCCACCTTGATCCGCCCGGGAGGACGGAAACTCGACACATCGTCGGCGGCTGATATAGCATACCGCTGATATGGGGCGGTCACCCACCGGCGAAGGCCCCGTCCTGGACGGCCTGGATCTCAAGGCGAAGTTGTTTCGCGGTCTCGGGGACGGTTCTCGACTGGCGATCCTGGAGGTCCTGCGGTCGGGGCCGGCGAACGTCTCGACGGTCATCGAGCGCACGGGCCTCTCGCAGCCCAACGCCTCGATGCACCTCGCCTGCCTGTGGGAGTGCGGCCTCGTGGAGAGGGAGCCGCGGGGCGTCCGGGTCTTCTACCGGATCGCCCGGCCGGCCGTGACGCGTCTCCTGGAGACGGCCGCGGCCCTGCTGGAGACCTGTGGAGACCGCGTCGGCGCCTGCCGGCGCTACCGGGGAGAGACGTCCGAAGGGAGGGAGTATGGTCCGCGTCCTCGCAGGGCTCGCGCTGCTCGCGGCGGCCGGCTGCGCCGCGCCGCGGCCCGCTCCGTTGGACCTCCGGCCGCTGGAGGCCGGAGAACCCCCGATGCGCGCGCTCGACGGTCCTAGGGCGCCCTCGCGGGGTGCGAACGCCGCCCTCGACCTCGCCGCCCTCATCGCGATGGCGGAGGAGGGGAACCCCGAGATCGCCACCGAGCGGAAGGAGATCGACATCGCCACCGCTGCGATCTGGGAGGCGCGGCTCTACCCGAACCCGACGCTGATCGTGGAGTTCGACGACTATCCGTTTTCCAGCCGGGGGGGCTCCAACGAGGGCGTCGCCCGCGCCGGAGTCCGCGTCCCGATCGTCGTGGGCGACCGCCTGCGCGCGGGTTCTCGCGCGGCGGAGAAGGAACGCGAAGTCGCGGCGCTGCGCTACCTCTGGCGCCGTCGCGAGGTCCTCCTCGAGGTCCGAAAGTCGTACGTCGACCTGCTCGCAGCCCGGATGTCGCTCGACGTGGCCCGGGAGTCGCAGGGAGTGGCTCGCGCCCTGCTCGAGACCGCCGAGGCACGCTTAGCGGCCGAGGCAGTGCCCGAAGCCGAGGTCCTCAAGTCCCGCGTCGAGGCTTCGCGCGCGGACGCGGAGGTCGCCGCCGCGGAGGCAAGCCTCCGAGCAGCGGAACGAGCGCTCGTGGCGACCGTGGGCGTGCCGGGAGTCTCGCCCGAACGGGTGACCGGGGCGCTCGTCGGCGGCTTCGTCGTTCCTTCGCTCGACGCCGTCCAGGCCGCCGTCCTGGGCCGGAGCCACCTCGAACAGATCGCCCAAGCCGAGCAGGAATCCGCCCGGCTCCAGGTCGCGGCGGCCCGTGCCGAACGGACCCCGGACCTCGAGCTCGAGCCGACGGTCGGCGTCAACGCCGACGGCGACGGGGTCGTGGGCCTCGGGATCGGGATTCCGCTCCCGCTCAACGACCGCAACCAGGGGAAGATCGCCGCCGCCGAGGCGCGGGTGCAGCAGTCGCGCTCCCGAATCGAGGCGGCTCGGCAGCAGGTCACGCGCCGGATCGTCTCCGCCCATCGCACGCTCACGATGGCGCAGGCGCGGGCATCCCGGCTCGCCGCCGAGATCGTGCCCACGGCCGAGAAGAGCCTCGAGCAGGCTCGGCTCGGCCACGAGAAGGGCAAGTTCACCTACCTCGACGTCATCGACGCCCGCCGCACCTTGAGCGAGGCCCGGGCGGCCCTCGCCTCGGCGCTGGCCGAGCTGAACGCCGCCGCCGCCGAGCTCGAGATGCTCACCGGCTTCCCGCTCGTGCCCCAGGAACCGAACCCGAAACCCCAATAGGAGTCCCTTCCATGAGACCGAAGACCTTGACCCTGCTCGGAGCCCTCGCGCTGGTCACCGCGGGAATCGCGCTGGCGGAAGAGCCCGCAGTCAAGCGCCGAGAGAACAAGGACCGGACCGAGTTCCCGGGGACGTTCGTCAGCGTCGGCGCGATGCTCGAGTCGCTCGGCGCCGACGCCCAGGACACCCTCTACACGAAGGGCGCTCTCGGGCTCCTCGCCCCCGACGGCACCCTGTGGTCGTTCGTGGACAACGCGAAGGGCCACGGCGTGATCACGAGCTCGAAGTTGAAGGGCAAAGAGGTCCGGATCCTCGGATGGAAGTACCCGAAGACCCAGTTCATCGAGATCTCGAAGTACCAGTTGAAGGAAGGCGAGAAGTGGGTCGCCTACGACTACTGCAAGACTTGCGGTTGGGAGCCCGGGGACCACAAGGACACCGACCTCTGCGAGGAGTGCGCCGGGGAGCAGGAGGGGAAGTGACCCCATGGTGCGTGCGCTGATCCGGGGAGTCCTGACGCTCGCGGTCCTCGGGGGCTTGGCCCTGGCGTTCTACGCCGTCGGGCACGACGGGAGGCTGCCCTGGCAGCCTCCCCCCACCCACGGCGAGGACTGGTGCTCGACCCACCAAGTCCCCCTCTCCGAGGACGAGGTCTGCAACCCCAAGCTCGCCCGGGGCGGACTGCTCGTCGCGCGCGACCGCGGGCCGAAGGAGGGCGAGTGCCCGAACACCCTCGTCCGGATCACGGCCCCCGCCGAGGTCGTCGAGCGCGCCGGGATCCAGCTCTTCAAGGTCGAGCCTCGACCCGTGACCGAGACCCTACGTACGACCGCCGAGACCGCCTATCTCCCGACGAAGTTCGCGCGCGTCGCTCCTCGCACCGGGGGCGTCGTCCGGGAGGTCAAGGCGGCGGTCGGCGACGTCGTCGAGCCGGGCACCATCCTCGCCCTCCTCGACTCGCGGGAAATGGCGGAGGCCGTCACCGGATACCGCCAAGCCGTCGCGGTCCGTCGCCTGCGCGAGAAGACCCACGCCCAGGAGAAGGACCTCGCCGAGAAGAAGATCTCCTCGGGCCGCGAGCTGCTCGTGGCCGTGACGGAGCTGGAGGAGGCGAACCTCGCGGTCGCCGCCGCTCGGCAGAGACTCCTCACGCTCGGCCTCGCGGACGGGCGCGTGACCGCCCTCGAGACGGGCGAGGAGCCTGGCTCGACGGTCGAGGTCGCCGCCCCGTTCGCCGGAACCGTCCTCGAAGCGGTCGCCGTCCTGGGCGAGAACGCCTCGCCGGAGCGGCCCCTCTTCGTGATCGCCGAGACCTCCCGCATGTGGCTGCACATCGACCTGCACGAGCAGGATCTCCCGAAGATCGAGAAGGACCAGCGCGTCGTGTTCACCCTCGACGGCCTGCCCGGGCAGCGCTTCGTGGGGAAGGTGACGGCGATCGGCGGGTCCGTGGACGAGCGGACGCGGACTCTCCGGGTGATCGCGGACCTCAAGAACAGCCAGGGCCTGCTCAGGGAGCACATGTTCGGCCACGCCGACGTCACGGTCCGGCCCGCCGAGCCGAAGATGCTCGTGCCCCGGATCGCGGTCCAGACGGATGGCGACTGCCACTTCGTCTTCGTGTCCTCGACCGCCAACGTCTTCAAGTCGCGGAAGGTGGACCTGGGCGTCCCGTACCAGGACGCCTACGAGATCACCGGAGGGCTCGCCTCGGGCGAGCAGGTCGTGACCGTCGGGAGCTTCGCGCTCAAGACCGAGGTCCTGCGCGGCGAGATGGGCGCGGGCTGAAGCTGCTCGAAGTAGCGCCGCGGTCGCGGCGGAGTCGCCATGCTCAACTGGATCATCGAGGCGTCGCTGAGGCACCGGAAGCTCGTCCTCGTTCTCTCGGGCCTCCTCGTCGCCCTCGGGCTCGTCTCGCTCCAGCACCTCTCGGTCGACGCCTTCCCCGACGTCACGGACGTGATGGTGCAGATCAACACGGTCGCCCCGGCCCTGGGACCCCTCGAGGTCGAGCAGCAGATCAGCGCCAAGGTCGAGCAGGTCATGGGCGGTCTCCCGCGCCTCAAGCTCGTGCGCTCGATGTCGAAGTTCGGCCTCTCCCAGGTGACGCTCGTCTTCGACGAAGGGACCGACGTCTACTTCGCACGGGCACAAGTCCTCGAGCGCCTCCAGAGCGTCGAGATCCCCCAGGGCCTGGAGCGGCCCACGCTCGGCCCGATCGCCACCGGCCTCGGGGAGATCTACCACTACATGATCACCACGCCCGGGAACGACCTGACGGACACCCGAAGCCTCCACGACTGGGTCGTGAAGCCCCAGCTTCTGTCCGTGCAGGGCGTGGCCGAGGTCAACTCCTGGGGCGGGTTCGAGCTCCAATACCAGATCGTCCTGGATCCCCTGCGGCTCGCGAAGCACGGGCTCACGGCACGCGACGTCGTCGAGGCGGTCGAGCGGTCGAACGCGAACGTGGGCGGTGGTCTGGCCCGCGGCGCCGCGGAGGATCTCCTCGTCCACGGCATCGGCGTCGCCACGACCGTGCAGGAGATCGGCGCGATCACGATCCGGTCCGTGGACGGACGGCCGATCCGGGTCCGCGACGTCGCGGACGTCGTGAAGGGATACGAGACCCGGCGCGGCATCGTCACGGGCAACGGGCGGGGCGAAATCGTGATGGGCCTCGCCTTCATGCTGATGGGCGAGAACTCCCACGAGGTCGCCGACCGCCTGAAGGCGAAGATGGAGGAGGTCAAGAAGGCGCTACCGGAAGGCACCCGGGTCGATGTCCTCTACGACCGGACGGACCTCGTCGACCACGTCATCGGGACGGTCGAGCGCAACCTCTTCGAGGGGGCGCTCCTGGTGGTGGCGATCCTCTTCCTGTTCCTGGGCCACTTCCGGGCGGCGTTGATCGTCGCGGCCGCCATCCCCCTCTCCATGCTGTTCGCGTTCAACCTAATGGTCCAGGCGGGGATCGCCGGGACGCTGATGAGCCTGGGCGCGCTCGACTTCGGGCTGATCGTGGACAGCTCCGTGATCATGATCGAGAATTCGGTCCGACACCTCGACCTCGACCGCTCGGGCCGGAAGGTCACGGACATCGTCGCCGAGGCCTCCAAAGAAGTGCGCAAACCGACGATGTTCGGCGAGCTGATCATCATGATCGTCTACCTGCCGATCCTCGCCCTGGAAGGAGTGGAGGGAAAGCTCTTCCGCCCGATGGCGCTCACGGTCGTGTTCGCCCTGATCGGCTCGATGGTGCTGTCCCTGACGCTGATGCCGGTCCTGGCGAGCCTCCTGCTCGGCCGGCGGCGCGCGACCGGACACCACGAGCCGCTCTTGGTCCGCGCCCTCAAGGCCCTCTACCGCCCCGTCGTCCGCTTCGCCGTCGCTCACCCGACCCTGACGATCGGCGCGGCTGTCGTGGCGGTCGCCGGGACGGTGCCGATCGCGCTCGGGCTCGGCTCCGTCTTCGTGCCCAAGCTCGACGAGGGCTCGGTCGTCATCAACACCGTGCGCTTCCCGGGCGTCTCCGTGGACGAGAGCGTCCGGATCGGAACCCAGGTGGAGCGGCTCCTCCTCGATCGGTTCCCCGACGAGGTGGAGAGGGTCTGGACGCGCACGGGCACCCCTGAGGTCGCGACGGACCCGATGGGACTCGAAGTCAGCGACGTGTTCGTGATGCTCACCCACCGAGAGCGATGGAAGAGGGCACGCACCAAGGCGGAGTTGGAGAAGGGGTTTCGCGACGCGCTCAAGTCGCTGCCGGGGATGGCGTTCTCCTTCACGCAGCCGATCGAGATGCGCTTCAACGAGATGATCTCGGGCGTGCGGACGGACGTCGGCGTCAAGGTGTTCGGCGACGACTTCGAGACGCTCAAGACCCACGCGACCAAGGTCCAACGGATCCTGTCCGGGATCCGCGGCGCCGCCGAGCCGGCGATGGAGCCCGTGGCCGGCCAGCCCGTCCTCCAGGTGCGCCTGGACCCGGAGGCGTTGTCGCGCCACGGCCTCCAGGGCGGGGACGTCCTGGACCTGGTCGCGGCCGCCGGCGGCCTCGAAGTCGGGGAAGTGCGCACGGGCCAGAGGCGCTTCCCCCTGGCGATGCGGCTGCCGGAGCGCTACGTCGGAAACGCGGACCTGTTCGGCACGCTCCTCGTCCCGGCCCCCGACGGCCAGCGCCTCCCCCTGACGAGTCTCGCGAAGGTCGAGCGCGTCAGCGGGCCGCTGGTCGTCAACCGGGAGTGGGGCAAGCGCCGGGTTGTCGTCACCACCAACGTCGTGGGACGGGACCTGGGCGGATTCGTGACCGAGGCGTCCGAGAAGATCGAGGCCGAGATGGGGAAGGCCCTCCGCGAGACGGGCTGCCGGGTCGAGTTCGGCGGCCAGTACGAGAACCTGGTGAGGGCCTCGAAGACCCTGAGCTACGTCGTGCCTCTCGCCCTGCTCCTGATCTTGGTCTTGGTGTACTCGACCTACGGGAACGTCCGCGACTCGCTCCGGGTCTTCACCGGTGTCCCGTTCGCTCTCGTGGGCGGGGTGCTCGCCCTCCACTTCCGGGACATGCCCTTCAGCATCTCCGCGGGCGTCGGCTTCATCGCACTCGCCGGCGTGTCCGTCCTGGCCGACATGGTGATGGTCTCGACGATCCGCCAGCACTTGGACCTGGGCATGGGCGTCCGCGAGGCCGCGCTCACGGGGGCCGAGCAGAGACTGCGCCCGGTGCTCATGACCGCCCTCGTCGCGAGCCTGGGGTTCATTCCGATGGCCGTGAACACGGGCGTCGGCGCGGAGGTCCAGCGCCCGCTCGCGACCGTGGTCATCGGGGGGCTGGTTTCCTCGACCCTTCTCACGCTGTTCGTGCTCCCCACGCTGTTCTCCCTCTTGGGGCGCAGGCGCCGTGGCACGACCCCCGCCCTTCCGCTGGCAGAGGTCTCCGCGTAGAGCGAACGCTCCGTGGGCTCGCACTGTCCGGGATCTTGGGCGAGCCGCGAGCCGACGCCCGCGCGCACGCAGAAGACCCGATCGCATCGGTAGTGGACCTCGCAGACGAGAGCAAGGAGCCCTCCGTGATGGAACTCCTGAACCTCGGCGTGCCGCCCACTGTTCCCGCGGGCTCTCTCGCCGCCTGGAATCCCTCCCGCGCATCGGCGCACCGGTACTTTCAGCGCCCGGCCGAGATTCGGTCGCCGCCGAGCGCCCGAAGCAACCGCAGCTGCGCCTTGTCGTAGCCCACCGTCGCCTCGATCCAGTCGAGGCGCGCGCGCGTGAGCGTCTCCTGTGCCACGACGACTTCGAGCGGCAGGCCGACGGCGCCGGTGAGGCGCTTGCGATACAGGTCGAGCGCCTCTGTCGCGTCCCGTGCGCCCTGCTCCGCGGAGCCGATCGCTCGTGCGCGCTCCGAGAGCATGGCGTACGCCTCGCGGACTTCCCGCACCACGCGGGCGCGCACGCGGCTCGACGTGATCGAAGCGAGGCGGTAGCGCGAGTCCGCCTCGGCGATGCGTCCCGTGTCGAAGAGGCCGCCTGACCCGATGGTCCATCCGAGCGTGATCCGCAGGTCGTCGCTCGATGAAAGGTCGCCATAAGTGCGGCCGAGCCCGCCCGCCGAGGCCTCGACACCGACCCTGGGCACGAGTGGCGCGTAGCGGGCTGCGTCGCGTTCCTTGTCGGCGGCGCACGCTAGCGCGTCCGCCTCCCGCACGTCGGCGCGAGAGAGGAGCGCGTCGCGAATGAGCATCGCCTCCGGGTCGGTCGCGGCAACGAGCGTGAACCGGATCGGGATGGCGTCCCTGGGAACGAGGTCCACCTCCGGCGGGAGGTTCAGGATCTCCGCGAGGCGCACAGCGCTCGTCCGTCGGGCTTCGGCGGCGAGCGAGACGGTCGCTCTGTCGTGGGCGAGCTGCGCCTTCGCGCGGAGCACGTCGCCCGCGAACCCGCTCCCGGCGCCGACTTTGTCCTCGGTCTCCTTCGCGATCCTCTGCGAGAGGTCCACGGCGTCCTTGGCGACCGCGAGGCTCGCCTCGGCGCGCACGAGGTCGAGGTACGCCTCTCCGGCCTTCAGAGCCGCGTCTTCCCCTCCTGCCTCCTCCGCCGCGACCGAAGCGCAGGTCCTCTGACGCGCCGCCAGGGTGGCGTAAACCGCCTCGCCCACCTCCCACTCTGCCGTCAGCGCCGCCCCTGCGAACGCGCTCTGCTTCGTGACGTCGAGGAAGTTCCCCTCGGTCGCCTGCGTGCGTCCGTCGTGCGCGAGGAACCGCGTACCGACTCCCACGGTCGGGAAGAACCGCTGACGGGCCGAGAGCTCCTTCGCATAGGCCTCTCGCACGCGCTCCCCAACGAGTTCCACATCGAGGTTCCTGTCCCGCACGAGCCGGAGGACCGTCGGAAGGTCGATCGCCATCGGGCCCGACGTAGCGGCCGGGAGCGGCGCCGCCGCCGCGGGCCGCCGTCCGGGAGCTGCCGCCGCCATGGTGCCCTGGACGGTGACCGTGCCGGGCGTCGCGCGCGTGGGGACGGGCGCGGTGCATCCTCCTGCGCTCACGACGACGCACAGGAGACCGACGAGCCGGCGATTCACTTCGCCGGCTCCGCGACCGCTTCGACCCGGTCGCCTTCCGAGACCAGGTCCTTGCCCGTCGTGACGACCTTCTCCTCGCCCCCGAGCCCTTCCACCACCTCGACCGAGATCCCGTCGTCGGCCCCGATCTTGATCCCCCGCTTGGCGACCTTTCCGTCCTCCACGACGAGCACGCTGCTCTTGCGCTTGACGGTCGTCACGGCCTCGGCCGGGACGACGAGCGCGTTCTCGTGAGGCTCGAGGTCGAGGAACACGCGTCCGAACATCCCGGCCCGCAGGACGCCCTCCGGGTTGTCGAGGTCGCCCTCGACGACCATCGTCCGGCTCGAGAGGTCGAGGGCTTCGGACACGCGGGCGACCGTCCCCTTGAACTCCTTCCCGGGGACGGCGTCGACGACGAGGCGGAACGCGCTCTCCTTCTTCGCGGCCGAAGAGTCCGGCTCGGCGACCCGGAACCGCACGCGGACCTTCGACGTGTCCACGAGCCGGACGATCCTCGCGCCTTCCTGGGATCCGGAGGAACCCCGCACGAGCGCGCCCACGTCGACGAAGCGGTCGGTCACGATCCCCGAGAACGGGGCGCGAAACGTGGCGAAGCCGAGGGTCTTCTCCGCCTCGACGGCCGCGGCTCGCGCGGCGGATTCCGCTCCCTTCGCGGCCTGGAGCGCGCCGCCCGCCGCGTCGATACGGGCCTTCGCGGCCGCTTCACGGGCCTCGGCGAGCGCCGCGAGGGCCTTCGCCTCCTCGATGCGCGCCGCCTCGACCGCCACCTCCGCCTTGGCGGTCGCCGCTTTGCCGCGGGCTTCGGCCACCGACTCCATCGAGACGAGGTTGGGGCTTGCGGCGAGGACGGCCTCCAGGCGGTCCCTGACCGTCGTTCGGTAACCGAGTTCCGCCTCCGCCTTCTCCTTCTCGGCGCGCGAGCGCGCAAGCGCCGCGCGGCCCGCCTCCGTCTCCGCGCTCGCCTGGCGAGCCATCGCCAGCGCCGATTCCAGCGCCGCCTTCGCCTCCGTCGTGAGCGCCGACGCCTCGATCACGCGGCTCTGTGCGCTCGCCAGCACCCCCTCGAGGTCCGGTACGTCGAGCACCGCGAGTTCCGCATTGCACTCGACGTGGCTTCCGACGTCGACCCCGATCGACTTCACGTAGCCCGTAACCCGGGAGGCGAGCGTCGCCTCCTGCCACCCGGCGACGTCGGCCGGGACGCGCACGACGCGCTTGATCGTGCGCCGCTCGGGCGTCCGGACGACGACCCGGCGAAGGGAGGGCACCGTGAGCGGCATCCCCGGCCCGTCGGCGGTCGCGGGGGAGCCGCCGAGAGGCCCCCGCGCCAGGAACGTCCCGACCACGACCACGGCGATCAGCGTCAGCGCCGCGGCTTGCGTCTTTCGCTCTCGGCTCATGCGGTCACCTCTGGGCCGGCGCCTCGACGCCGCATCACGACGTAGAGCACGGGCATCACAAACATCGAGAGCAACGTCGAGGCGAGGACGCCGCCGATCACGGCCCGCGCCAGCGGGATGTTCGCCCCCCCGGCGATCGCCATGGGGAGGAGCCCGAGGATCGCCGAGAGCGCGGTCATGAGGATGGGCCGCAGGCGTACGGCGGATGCCTCGACGATCGCCTCGGCCGCGTCCTTCCCCTGCGCGCGGAGCCGGTTCGCGAGATCCACGCGCAGCGTGCTGACCGACACGTCGATCCCGATCATCATGATCACGCCGACCAGCGCCTGGATGGACAGGTTCGTGCCCGTGAGCCAGAGCGCCAGGAGAACGCCGACGAAGCCCAAGGGGACCGCGAACATGACGACGAACGGGTCGAGGAACGAGCGGAACTGGACGACCATCACCAGGTAGACGAGGACCGCCGCGAGGACCAGCCCGAAGCCCAGCCCTCCGAAGGACTCGCGCATCGTCGAGACCTCGCCCCGCACGTTGAGGAAGTAGCCTGGCGGCACGAGACCCTCGCGTCGGGCGCCGTCGAGGACCTTCTCGACGTCGGCGGCGACGCCGCCTACATCCCTCCCCGAGACGTTGGCGTAGACGTCCGTCACGCGGCTGATGTTGTGATGCGACACCTCGGACGCGGCCGTCGAGCGCACGAGCTTCGCCACGTTCTTGAGCGGGATCGGCGGTCCGCCGGCCGAGGACCGGAGAGGCACCTCCTCGATCGCCTGTTTCGACTCGAAGGCCGACTCGGGGTACTGGGCTCCCAGGAAGTAGTGGTTGCCGTTGTTGGGGTCGAGCCAGAACGCCTTCTCGAAGGAGACGCTCGACGTGAACGCCGTGATCACGTTCTTGACGGCGTCCTCGGCGTCGAGGCCGGGCAACGCCGCCTTCTCGCGGTCGACCTCGATCCGGTACTGCGGAGCGTCGAGGCGCTGCTGGACGCGCACGTCGACGGCGCCGGGGACCGCCGCAATCCGCCGCCGTAGTTCGCGCGCGAGGTCCTGCGCCACGGCGAGGTTCTTCCCCTGCACCTGGACGTCGATCGGGGACGCCGCCCCGAGGTTGACCGCGGCCGTCAGCATCCCGCCGGTGTCGAAGGCGAACTCGATCCCGGGGAAGTCGTGGTTGAGACGCGTCCGCAGGCGCTCGACGTATTCGGAGACCGGCTTGCGCCCCTCGCCCTCCGCGAGCTGGATCAGGACGAATGCGTCGCCGGGCCCGGCGTTGGGCGTGTAGGCCGCGGGCCAGTCGTTGAGCACCCCGATGTTGGTGATCAATTTCGAGAGGACGGGCTTGGGGATCTCGGCCTGCACCGCCTTCTCGACGTCGACGAGGATTGCCTCCGTGCGCTTCAAGTCGGTCCCCGTGGGGGCACGCACCCGGATCATCAACTGGCCGGCGTCGACCGCAGGGAAGAGTTCGCTCCCGATGCGCGGCAGCAGGAGGAACCCGACGGCGGCCAAGAGCGCGCCGGTCGCGGCCAGAGCGAGCGTCTTGTGGCGCAGCATCGCGCGGACGCCGTTCGCGTAGCGACGCTGGAGGCCCTCGAACCCTCGTTGGACGAACTGCGCGAGCGCCGGGCGCTGCGCATCCGCCCCGCGGGCGCGCAGGAACCGGGACGCGCAGAGCGGAACGACCGTCATCGAGAACAGGTAGGATCCCGCCATCGCGAACGCGACGGCGATCGCGAGCGGGGCGAACAGGAACTTCGCGAGACCCGCGAGGAAGACGACCGGGAAGAAGACCACCATCACCGTGAGCGCGATCAGGAGGCGGGGCCGCCCCACCTCGCGCATGCCGTCGAGCGCCGCGTCGAAGGGCTTCTTCCCCATCTCCAGGTGCCGCACGATGTTCTCGATCGCGACAATCCCCTCGTCGAGGATCAGGCCCGTCGCGAGCGCGAGTCCCCCGAGCGTCATCGTGTTGATCGTCTGGCCAGTCGCGTAGAGGCCGATCAAGGCGGCGAGGATCGAGAGGGGGAGCGTCAGGAGGATGAAGAGCGTCGAGCGCGCACTCGCGAGGAACACGAGGATCATGAGCGCGGCCAAGAGCCCACCGAGGATCGCCTCGACGGAGAGCGCGCGGATCGACTGCTTGACGTAGACGGACTGGTCGAAGACGACGTCGAGGTTGACGCCCGCGGGCAACTGCGTCTTCAACGTGTCGATCTGGTCCTGGACGCCCTGGACCACCACGATCGTGTTTGCGCCCGGCTGCCGGTAGATCGGGATGTAGACCTGGCGTCGGCCGTCCACGCGCACGAGGTTCGACTGGATCTCGGCCGAGTCTTGGACGTCGCCGACGTCCCTCAAGTACGCGAGAGACCCGTTGTGGGTCTTGAGGGGGAACGCGTTCATCTCCTCGACGGTCGGCGGGAGGGCGTTCGTGTCGAGCTGGTACTCCGTGCGCCCGAGCCGCGCGCTCCCGACCGGGATGAAGACGGAGTTCGACTGGAGCGCCGTGACCACGTCCCGGGGCGAGAGGGACTTTGACTCCAGCTTCTCCCGGTCGACGTAGGCGAGGATCCGCCGGAGCTTCCCCCCGTAGACCGCAGGCGCGACGACACCCGAGATGCCCTGTAGGCGGTTACGAAGCTGGAAGTACGCGATGTCGTAGAGCGTCGTCTCGTCGTGCGTGGCGCTCGATACCGAGAGGAGGCAGAGCGGGATTCCCGCCGTCGGGTCGAACGGCATCACCATCGGCGGGACGGTCCCGGGCGGCAGGTAGTAGAGGTCCGACATCGCGTAGGACGTCACCTGGGAGATCGCCGAGTTGGGGTCGATGTCCTCGCGAAAGAAGTCCTTGACGATGCTGACGCCCAGCATCGAGCGCGACTCCTGGTGCTCGATCCCGACCGACTGCCCCGTCCACCGCTCGAGCCGGCTCGTCATGTCCTGCTCGACGACCTCGGCGGGCATCCCGGGGTAGAGGGTCACGATCTGGACGGCCGGCGTCTTGAACTGCGGGAGGATGTCGATCGGCATCCGCTGGAGGACGGTCAGTCCCAGGACCGCGGTCACCAGGACCAGCACGATCACCGCGTACGGGCTCTTGAGGATCGCGCGGATCACGTGGCCTACCGCGGTCCCGGGCGGACCGTCGCGAGCGCGGAGGGGTCGTCGGCGACAAGCGCCCAGCCGACATCTCCTTCCGTCCAGATCAGGACGTCGAGGGGCTTCTTGCCGGCGGCCGCGCCCTTGGGCGTGACGGTCGTGGGCGCCAGGTGCTCGGGCAGACCGAAGTCGCGCCGGCGGATCTGGAGGAGAGTGAACCGCACGCCGTCCTTCCTCCACGTCGTGAAGCAGACGGGGTGCGAGCCGAGCGTGCAGCGGCGACCCCCTTCGAGCCGGATTGCGCCCCGAAAGTCCGGCCAGCGGATCTCGAAGGGGATGCGCTCGTAAAGTCCGGCTTCGACCTCCTTGGGGTCGCCCGAGGTGACGTCGAGCGAGTGGGTGTCGAGGTGGTCGTTCATCGCGAGCATCGCGAGCGTGTCGAGAGGCCTCGTCGACGGCTCGGAGCCGCCTTGACCGAGAGCGAGCCACGCGCCGACGGCCACGAGTAGAGCCGCGGCGACGGCCGCCCAGATGCCTCGCCGCAGACCGAGGAGGCGCGAGAACGTCGGGACGCGCACCTCGGCCGGGATCGAGAGGAGGCGGTCTTCGAGGCCTTCAGGGACCTCCACGCGCACGAGTTCCAAGCGCCAGCGCTCGCCTTCCTCGAGGAGTGCCAGCCACTCCGCCTCGGCCCACGCGCCGAGCCTCGACACCTCCGCCTGCATCTCGACCCGCTGCGGATGGTCGGGGGGCAGCGAGGCGGCTTCGCCCATCGCACGGCGCCATGCCTCGTGGTCGCGCGGGATCACAGGCCACCTCCGGGGGAAGCCCGGCGCGCATCCGCGTCCCCGCGCCCCGACTCGGGCGTCTCTTTGAGGTAGGCCCGAAGCGCAGCCCGGGCTCGGTGAATCCGCGAGAGCACGGTACCGAGCGGGAGCGAGAGCCTCCCGGCCGCCTCCCTGCACGACAGACCTTCCAAGAACACCAGCAAGAACGGCTCCTTGTACCGCACATCGAGACGGGCGAGGGCTCTCTGGACCGCTTCGCGGCGCGCGAACAGGTCGAGGTCTGGCCCGGGAAGCGGCGACGCCGTGTCGTCAACGTCTACGTCGTCCGCGGTGGCAAGCGGATGGCTGGCCTTCATGCTCCTGATCCAGCGCCTCCGAAGAATCGTCATCAGCCACGCCTTGCCCTTCTCGGGCTCCCGCAGTCCGCCGATCGAACGCCAGGCGTGGAAGTAGGTCTCCTGGACGAGGTCCTCAGCGCCTGACGCGTCCCCGACCAGCCTGTACGCGAACCGGTAGAGATCCGCGGCGTGCTGGCGCACGAGCGTCTCGTAGGCGGCCTTCGCGTCCGCTGCCCGCATCGGGGGGACTACCTCGGCAGGTGGGCGTCTACCCCAACTGTGCCCCCCGGAGGCGTTGAGATTCCCGAAATCCGGGCGCCGCGGGTCTGCGCAAGGACGGCTTCAGGAATCCGGGAATCGCGGAGCGCGGACTCGGCACTACCGTGCTGGCGGAGGATCACATGGCATCACGCCGTCCTTTCATTCCTGTTCATGCACGGTGGTTCGGCCGCGGGGCAGTGGCGCTTGCCCTGTGCCTCTGCGGGTGCGCGAGCGGCACGCCTTCGGCCCCGAGAGACGGAACGAGGGCCGCTTGCAGTTCACCTTGCCCGAGCCCTTGCCCCTCGACCAGGCCGATGGGCCCGCGGGAGGAGTCGTGACGTGCCCCCCGTCTCTGGTCCAAGGATAACGGGAAAAACCTCTGCTTCGTCAGCGCCTCTCTGCTCCCGGCCCGAGGGCCGGGAGCAGAGAGGCGAACGCCGCCGGGGACACACCCCCGAGGGCTGAGTGCGGCCTCGACTCGTTGTAGTCGCGCCTCCAATCTTCG
>JADZCA010000104.1 GCA_020851795.1 Planctomycetota bacterium
AACCCTCCCTGCTGCGTCCGCACGGACCGGGCTGCGGCGAGGCGTCCTCGGCGAAGAGCCTCCTCAACGGGTCAGGAACCCGCCTCCGGGGCTCTTCGCCTGCGGTGCCTGGCCTCGCCTCGGCCCGCGCGGCCTCGCGACGGGAAGTTCCGAGATCGGGCCCGGCCCGCGCGCCTCCCGCGCCCCCCACCGGGCCGACCCGACCGGGGCCCGCTCGGCCGTCGCCACGGGCCCCGCTCCGGGGAGAAGGCTTCGGCCCCCACGGGGATCGCGTAGGGTCTTGCCGACCCGGAGGCTCTCCCGTGCCGACCTACGCCGCGCCCGCCAAGAAGAAGCCGCACGACCCGACGAAGTGGCTGCGCAAGTCGCGCTCGGTCCTCATCTACGGCCCGATCGAGCCGAAGCTCACCAAGGAGGTCACGGCGCAGATCCTCCTCCTCGACACGATGAGCGCGGAGAAGCCGATCAAGGTGTACGTGAACAGCCCCGGCGGCGTCGCCGACGACGGCTTCGCGCTCTACGACCTCTTCCGGTTCGTGCGGGCGCCCGTGTACACGATCGTGACGGGCATGGCGGCGAGCGCCGCGACGATCCTGCTGCTCGGCGCGAAGAAGGGCCGCCGCCTCGTGACGCCGTCGGCGCGCGTGATGCTCCACCAGCCGAGCACGATGATCCGCGGCACCGCCGCCGACATCGCGGTCAGCGCCAAGGAGCTGATCCGGCTGCGCAAGAAGGCCAACGACCTCTACGCGCGCGAGACGGGCCGCCCGGTCGAGCAGATCGAGAAGGAGCTCGCCCGCGACCACTGGATGTCGGCCGACGAGGCCGTCGCGTACGGCATCGTGGACCGCATCGTCGCCAACGTCGCCGAGGTCGAGCGGTAGGCGGACGCGCGGAGGCGCGCGGCACGCGGGCGAGGCGCACCCGCGCCCACGACGGTCAGCGGAGCAGGCGCTCGAGCGCCGCGTGCGCGCGGTTGAGCCGGGACTTCACCGTCCCGATGCTCGTGTCGAGGACCTCGGCGAGCTCGTCGTAGGAGAGGTTCTCGAAGTAGCGCAGCACCGCGACCGCGCGCAGCTTGGGCGAGAGCCGGTCGAGCGCCTCGCGGACCCGGTGCTCGCGCTCGGCCCGCAGCGACGCCGCCGCCGGGTCCTCGGGAGGCGCCGCCGTCCCCGGCCGGCCCTCGCTGACGTCGGCCTCGGTCTCGCCCGTCGCGGCCGAGAGCGACTGGGCCGGTCGGCGCAGCCGCTTGCGCCGCGCGTCGATGGCGAGGTTGAGCGTGACGCGGTAGAGCCACGACGTCAGGCTCGCGTCGCCGCGGAAGCCGCCGATGCGGTCGCCGACCTGGAGGAAGACCTCCTGCGTCACGTCGGCCGCGTCCGCCGCCGACCCGAGCACGCGGTACGCGATGCCGAAGACGCGACCGTGGTAGCGGTCGTAGAGCGCGCCGAGCGCGCGGCGCCGGGTCGCGTCGTCGTCGGACGAGAGCTCCCGGATCAGCGCGCGATCCGGGTCTTGGTCCATGGGCGTCGCGGCCGTCCGGGGCGGGGGGAAACCGGGGGAGGGCGGAACGTACCACGCGCCGCACGGGCTCCTCCTCCGGCCGGGGGAGGGCTACCCTCGCGCGGTGCCCGCCGCCCCGCTCGCCGTCCTCGTCGCCGCCGCGCCCGGTCGCCCCGGCGTCGAGGCGCTGCTCGAGGCCGCCGAGCGGGAGGCCCGCGCCGGCACCGTCGTGGACGTGCTGTGGACCGGCGACGGGCTCGCGGCGCTGTCGGGGCCCTGGCCCGCGCGCCTCGTCGCGGCCGGCGTGCGCACCGCGATCTGCGCGCACAGCGCCCGCCTGCGCAAGGTGAACCCGATCGCGGTGCCGCCGACGGTGCGCTGGTCGAGCCTCGCCACCCACCTGCGCGAGGTCGCCGCGGGCGCGCGGCTGTGGAGCGCGTTCCCGTGACCCGCGTGCTCGCCCTCGTCGCCGCGGCCTCGCTCGACGGCCCCGACACCACCGAGTTCCTGCGGGCGCTGGCGGCGCTGCGGGCCGTCGGGGTGCCGGTGACCCTCGTCGAGATCGGCGCGGCGGTCGGGCGGCTGAGCGACCCCGACACCGACGCGCTCTCCGCCGACGGCGAGCGGTTCCTCGCCGCGCTGCGCGAGGACGGGGTCGAGGTCGCGGGCCCCGGGGCGCTCCCCGACGCGCTCGCCGCCGCCGACGCGATCCTCACCCTCGGCGACCCCACGCGCGCCGGGACCCCCGGCTTGATGACGTGGCCGCGCGGGTCGCGTCCCTCCGCCGACGACGTCGCGGCGCTGCGCGCGGCGGGGCAAGTCGTGATCTCGTGAGGACTTCCGTCCCCTGCAACGCGCGTGTCGCATGCGCGCGCCACGAGCGTCGAGATTCCTCAACATGCTCGCCCGCACGGACTTGCGCACGCGGCGTTCAAGTCCTCCGGGGTCTCGGTCGATAGGAGCGGGCCGGACAGGGACAGCCGTCCCGACCGACGCCCGACGGGCCTCGACGAGACGGCTGCTCGATCCGACGGACGGTTGCGGGACGCGCGAGCGCGGCCCTCGTCCGCCCGACGGATCGGTCCGGGCCGGGGTTTTGCCCAGCAAGTAAAACTTCCACCACATCCCTTATCTCACAAGTCCCCTCGGTTCGGGCTCGGCCCCGGCGGTCTCCCTCCGCCGGGGCCACTTCTTTGTCGGGGTCGGGCGAGATCGCGGGGGACCGGGCGGCGCGGACGGCCCCCTCGCGTGTTTCAGACAACACGCGTCGGGGACCGCCCGCTTGCGCGGTCCCTCGCGCTCTCGCCCTCGGCCCCACGACGCGGGAAGACGCGACGCGAC
>JADZCA010000105.1 GCA_020851795.1 Planctomycetota bacterium
CCATGACTCCGCGGCCCTTCCGTCTCAAGCTGCTTCACCCGTCGCGCCGCCTCGTCCGGCGTCCAGTCTTCGGGCGCACGCGGGGCCCCACGCTCGCCGGATGAGGCTCCTACAGCTGAACGCTTACGTTCGTCGTCAGGCCCGCTGGACCATCCCCGCACAACGCGAGCGACGAGCGAGTCGCGGACGCGCGCGCGTCGTGTCACGGAGTCTGCGCGCTACTTTCCTGACTCGGTACCTGGGTCTGCGGGCGGCGACGCGTCCGAGAAGCGCAGCGGACTGTCGTCGGTCGAGCGCCGGCGGCGTCGCGGGACGCCTCCGCCCCCCCCGCGGCGCAAGCGCGCCCGGCTCACGGCTCGCGCATCGACTCGAGGATCGCGTCGATCTCGGGATCCGGGTCAAGGATGACGCCCTCGCGCCGCATCGAGACGACCACGACGAATCCCGGCGATCCCTCCGGCTTGAAGTACCACTCGCGGTACCACACGTCGTGGCCGAGGTCGTCCTCGCCGCGCACCTCGTAGCCGCGGCCGTCGGGCACGCGCTTGGAGAGGCGGGCGATCGTGGGCGTCGCCTTCTTGGTCTTGACGAGCGAGGCCTTGTCCGCCTCGAAGTACTTCCGCATGCGCGCCCCGACGTTGTCGCCGCCGATGGTCTTTCCGCCCTCGCCCACGTAGTCCACCGATGTCGAGTACTTCCACACGCGCAGCTCGGAGAGGTCGGACACGCCGCGGTCGCGCACCCACGTCCCCTCCTCCTGCTCGCCGTCCACCTCCTGCGGCTTCCATCCGCACGCGCGGGGGACGTCGAACGCGAGCACGCCGCTCGCCGTGCGCCGCTCGTCGGTGACGTAGCCGACCTTGAGGCCGAGCTTGAGCGCACGCGCGCGCGTCACGGCCCGGTTGAAGAGGCCCGCCAGCCCTCGATCCGCGCTCACGGCGGCCACGGTCTCGGGCGCGAGGAGGACCGCCTTCAGCGCCGCCGCCGCGCCCGCCTCCTCGTACTCGGCGAGCCGCACCGCCTTCGCGAGCGCGTCGCCGACGGACGGCTTCCACGCGGGGTCGTCGGGGGCCGCCTTCGCCAGCCGGTCTCGCTCGCCCTCCGCCCAGCGCGCCAGGCGGTCGTCGCTGCGCAACGCGCTCGCGCGCAGCGCTGCGCGCACGAAGCGCGCCCATGCGTCCGGGGGCGGCGCCGACGTCGCGGCCCCGACCGCCTGCGCGGCCTGGACGACCCGCACGGAGTCCACGTCGACGCCGGCGAGGAACCGGGACCAGGCGTGCGCGAGCCGCGCGTAGGCCGCAGCCTCCACGACCTCCGGCGTCTGGTCCTTGCGCTGGCCGAGGAGGACGGCGACGGCGAGGGGCCGGACGAAGTACGCCTCCGCGTTCGCGGGGTCCTTGGCGAAGATCGCCTCGGCGTGCTCGAACGACGCGCGGCCGAGGTAGGCCGCGGCGGGCAAGGTCGCCGCCACGACGCGCGCCATGTGGTTGCCGAAGCTGCCGCAGCCCGGCGGGCCCTTCTCGAGCGCCCCGCGCACGCACTCCTTCACGTAGTCGAGGGTGCCGTCGGTGCGCGGGGCCTGCTGCGCAATCCACGCCTCCATCTCGTCGGGCGTGAGCAGCGGCAGCGGCTCCCCTACGATGTTGGGCAGGGCCTCTGCCTCCGGTTCGCCCGCTAGCGCCGCCCCGACGCCGGCGGACAGCACCGCGGCGACGACGCCGAGGGTGACCCACGCACCCAGCCAACGGGCTCGTCGCTTGGTCGTCATGACGATCTCCGCGAAACCTCGGTCCAAACAACCGATTCTACCGGACGGAGGCGGACCCGGAGGCGGGAGTACCGAGTCAGGAAAGTGGCGCGCAGGGTCCATGACACTCCGATTCGACGGCGGGCGGCTCGATGGGAATCCAATGCGGCCGGACACGCCCCATCGCCGCCGCGTCGGTCGAGTGCGATCTCGAACTGCACCCCGCTCGGTCATCCGGCGCGGAGGTCGGCGGCAACTCCGCCTCCGACCGCTGAGGCCATGGCACCTCACTCCTTGCGACTTCCGCGGCCAGGACGGAACACCCCTGCCTTCGTCGTCAAGCGCCCTGGACCATCCCCACGCGGCGCGCGCGACGAGGGAGCCGCGGACGCGAGCGCGTCGTGTCACGAAGTCCGCGCGCTACTTTCCTGACTCGGTACCTCGAACCTCCGTCCAGGTGCGCCCCCCGTCGGATTCGTTCGGACTGACCACCCAGACGCGGCCGCTCTCCTTTTCCATGCGCGACAGGCTGGCCAGCGTGCCGTGGCCTTCGCCGCCGAGGAGCGCGTACCCGAACACGTACGCACCCGGAGGAGGCGGGCGACGCTCCGGCACCGTTCGTGCGAGCCAACGCCCGGGATCGTCGCCATCCGGCTCGAGCTGGCACACGTTCCCGGTCCGTTCGTCGAACCGGGCGGCGACCATGAACTCCCCCGCACCCAGCACCCGCTGCGAGAAGCGCGGCGCCTCCGACCCGGACGCAGGCTCGGGAAGGCCGCGCACGGGCACCCATTCCCCATCCGCAGCGAACCACCACCGTCCGGACCGTCGGTCGAGCCGCATCAGGAAGGAACGTCCCGAGCCGCTCACGGCCAGGGCGAGGTCGTAGTCCCCTGAGGCGACGGGGACGGCGTCCTTCAGCTCGCGCAGCGCGCTCTCTCCGTCGAATGCCGCGACGGCGCCCGCGAGGCGGTCCAGCCGCGCGACGTGGACGTCGCGCCCCCTCGCGGCCGCCACGATCTGAAAGCGCTCTCGGCTGCCCGGCAGGTCCTTCCCCGCGTCCAACTGCGTCAGGCGCTTCCCGTCGGGCGTGAGCCACAGGCGACCGCTTTGGCGGGCCCAACGAAACGGGAGGGGCGGCAGGGCATCCGTCCCGGGGATCAGGCCGAACGCGTAGTCCGCCGCCGGCGGCTCGCTCTCCTCCGTGAACGGCATCCACGTGTCCTTGACGATCCACATGCGGCCGGTGCTCGCATCGAAGCGCGTGACCGCCAGCGGGCCGTGCGCTCCCTCGACCATCCAACCGTAGCGCGGGCTCCGGGCCGTTTCGGGCGTGGGGGGAGCCTGCGGCGCGGCAGGTCCGCTCTCCTCGGGAACCAGCTCCCAGGGGCGGCCCGGCTGCGCCGACCACAAGCGGCCGCTGAACGCGTCGAACCGAAGGAGGGTGGTCGGGTGCTTGTCCCCGACGGCCCAGACGACGTCGTATCGGCCGGGCCCCGGATCAGCCGTCTCGCGGACGGGCGTCCAGCCCGACCCCGTCGTGGTCCAGGTCTGACCCGTGTCGCGACGCGCACGGAGCAGGAACGCGCGGTCGCGCTTCGCCGCGGTGCGAAGGAAGTAGGGCGCCGCCTCGGAGGCGGGCAGGGCCTGCGTGCGAGTCTCGACGCTGGACAGTTCCGCCACTTCCTGCCAATGCGCCGCGAGGTCCGGCGGGGGCGGCGGCTCCTCCTCCTCGTCGTCGTGACCGAGATCGAAATCGACGACTTGGCGAATCCCGCCATCCCCTAGCCACGAGCGGCCGCTCCGTTCGTGAATGCGGAAGAGCCGGACTCCGTCCCCCTCGACGGCCAGCACCTCGAGGGCGAAGGGCCCCGGGCCGGGAGGGCTGCTCTCGATGGCTTCCTTGAAGTAGACGTCCGCCCTGTTCTCGCGCACGCCGTGCCAGGTGCGGCCGGTCCCGGGCTGGAACCGGACGTACGCGTCGTTCTGCGAGAGATCATGCGGCGGCACGATCAACACGCACCCCGGCAGCGGGGCCGGCACCGCCTCCTCGCCTCCAGCGAACGTACGCCCCGGCTCCAGGCTGGAGAGAAGTCCGAGACAGACGACCGCCGCGCATCGCCTTCGGAGTCGTGCCCACATGGAAGGAGTGTACCGAGTCAGGGAAGTAGCGCGCGGACTCCGTGACACAGCGCCGCCCGGCGGCCGGGCGGGGTGCGCGTGAGCCGGAGTCTCTCGACCGACCCGCGTCGCCGCGCGGCCCCGAGCGGTCGTGCGGGACGCGGGGCCCGGGAGCGGAGTCCGAGTGCGGGCTTCCGGCGTCGAGCCGGACTCGCGGGCGTCGGCTCGAGTGACCGAACGGGCGGCTCGGGCGAGTTGATGGCGAGGAGTCCGCCGTGCCCCGCCGCCCCCGTGTCGACCGCCCCGGTCGCCTGCACCACGTCATGAACCGCGGGATCGCTCGGCGCACCGTGTTCGAGTCGCGCCGGGACAAGCGGGTGTTCCTCGCGCTCTTGGCCCGCGCCGTGCGCGAGCGGCGCATCGAGCTCCACGCGTTCGTCCTCCTCAGCACCCACTTCCACCTGCTCGTGCGCAGCCTCGACGGGAACCTCTCCGAGACACTCCGGCGCGTTCAGAACGTGTACGTCCGGTGGTTCAACAGGACCCGGCGCCGTGACGGGCCCCTCTTCCGAGGGCGATTCCGCTCGGTCCCGGTGGACAGCGCCGGTCACGTACGGACCCTCGTCCGCTACATCGACGACAACGCCGTCGAGGCCGGGCTCGCGCCCGTGGCGGCGGCGTACGACTTCGGCAGCGCGGTCCGCCACGTCGCCGGGCTACCCCGCCCTCGGTGGCTTCACCGCGATCTGGTGGACGGGCCGCTCTTGCCGCTCCTCGCGGCGGGGGTGCCGCGCGCCGAGGCCTACGCGCGCGCGTACCCGTCACGGCTCCCCGCGGACGCGCGACGGTGGGTCGAGCGACGACTCCTGCACCCCCACCGCACCCCGATTGCACTCGAGGACCTCGCGACCGCGGCGGGGTCGCGCGTGTTCGCGTGGATGCGGCGCAAGGCTCGCCTCGCGGACGGGACCCGCCCCGGCCTGCCGCTCGTGCGCGCCGAGTCCGTCGCGCGCCTCGTCAACGAGCACCGGGCGCGGGCGCCGGGCGGGTGGATCCACGCCGGGGGACAGCGACCGATCGCGCTCTGGGACGTCGCCCTCGCCGGGCTCCTGCGGAGCCTCGCAGGGGAGACGCTCGTCGCGATCGGCCGTCGCCTGGGGACGGGACGCGACGGAGCCCGACGCCTCCACCTCGAGCACCGTGACGCCCTCGAACACGACGTCGGCTACCGCGGCGTCGTCGTCGAGCTCGCGCGACGGCTCCTCCGCGGCGCCGACGACGACAGAGACGCGAGCGGGAACGCGTCGTGTCACGAAGTCGGCGCGCCGCTTTCCTGACTCGGTAGACTCGAATCCCGGGGCGTCGAGCGGGCCGCCCTCGGGAGGCGACCATGCGTCGTTGGCTGCTCGTGGGCGTGCTGTGCGGCTGGGCGTCGGGAAACGTCGGGGCGGCGGGTACCGGCGACGGCGTCGTCGTGTCGGTCACCGGCCCCGGGAGGAAGCCGGCGAAGGACGTTCCGGTGCAGGTCGGGGTGAAGGCGTGGCCGGACGGGAAGTTCCGCTTCACCCGCCACGCGGGGACGACGGACGCGAAGGGGCGCGCCTCCTTCGCGGGCGTCGTGCCCGACGGCTCGCGCTACGGCGTGTACGCCGCCGCCGTCGCGCCGGGCTGGGCGCTCTCCTCTCGCTACGTCTGGTCGCCGAAACCCGAGCCCATGAAGCCCGTGGAGTTGAGCGTCGAACCTGCGAAGCCGCTCAAACTCCGGTTCCGGGCCGCCGACGGCACGCCGCTCGCGGGGGTGAGCGTCGCGCCTTCGATGCGAGCGGACGGGAACGGCGTGCGCCATTCGGTCCCGGGCGAGCCCGAGAGCTCGTCCGTGTCGACGACGGGCGGCGACGGGACGGTCTCGCTCGAGTTCTTCCTCCCGGGCGACTGGGTCGCCGTGCAGGCGCGTCTTCCCGGGGGAGCGTGGGAAGAACGCACGCTGCTCGTCCCCTCGGCCGAGGGGACCGTCGTGGACGTGCCGCTCGTCGCGCCGAAGACGCCCGACCGCGAGCTGGCGGCCGGCGGCGACCCGGCGAAACGCGTGTTCCTGACCGGGCCGAAGGCGGGCGACGTCGAGCCCGTCGGCGGCTTCGGCATCGTGCTCGTCCTGCCGGGCGGCGACGGTGGCGACGGCTTCCGCGACTGGGTCCGAGGGCGGTACGAGAGCTGGGTGGACGCGGGCTGGGTGTGGGCGGAGCTCGTGGCGCCCAAGTGGAGCGCGTCGCAGGCGGTCGTGTGGCCCACCGCGAGGTCCACGGTCGCCGGCATGAAGTTCACGACCGAGGAGTTCGTCGCCGCGGCCGTGGAGGAGATCGGGAGTCGGGTGAAGGTGGACCGCCGTCGGATCGTCGCGGTGTCCTGGTCGTCGAGCGGCCCCGCATGCTGGCGGATGCTCTCCGAGAAGGCGTCGCCCGTGACCGGCCACCTGATCGCGATGTCGGTGTTCCATCCCGCGGAGCTCGACCTCCTCGCGAACGGGAAGGGGCGGCCCCTCTTCCTCCTGCACTCGCCCACGGACGACCGCTGCCCGATCAAGCTGGCCGAGCAGGGACGCGACGCCGCCCGCAAGGCGGGGCTCGCCGTCGAGTGGGCGACCTACGAGGGCGGCCACGGGTGGAGCGGCGACTCGGAGGACGAGGCGCGCCGCGCGCTGCACTGGCTCTCGTCGAAGCTGCGCTGACGGTCGTCCGCGCCCCGCGCGCTGCGGGGAAGGTACCGAGTCGCGTACGTCTTCACCCAGCCCGACGTAGGAGCCGCGGACGTCTCCGCCCGGTCCCGTCCCGCCGCCATGGCGAGTCCGGCGCGGCGCGGCATCGAACGGATGAACGCGCGGCACGGCCGCCCGCGTTGGTGAGAACGTACGCGGCTCGGTGCGCGTCAGTCGGGCAGCCCCCACAGGACCCAGCCGGCCCAGTACGCCGGATGCTTCCAACGCGGGTCGGCGCGCACCGCGGCTTGGGCCTCGCGCAGCGCCTTCGCAGGGGGCGAGCCCGCCTTCCACCGGGCGTAGAACGCCGTCATGAGCGTCTGCGTCGCGCGGTCGTCCACCTTCCACAGCGAGACGATCACCCGCGACGCCCCGGCGAACAGGAACGCCCGCGTCAGCCCGTACACGCCCTCGCCGCGCACGAACCGCCCGCGGCTGGTCTCGCACGCGGAGAGCACCACGAGGTCGGCCGGCACCCGCAGCGTCGAGAAGACGTCCGCCGCCGTCAGCATCCCGCCGTCGCCGTCCGCCGGCGTCAGCGCCAGCGACGACAGCATCCCGTCGTCGACGCGCGCGAGCCCGTGACAGGCGAGGTGCACGGCGTGCCAGCGCGGGTGCCCGCCGAGCGCGGCGCGCAGTCCGTCGATCGTCGCGTCCTTGCCGACGAGCACCCGGTCGCCGACCGCCTTCGCCTCCTCCCGGGTGCCGGGCAGCCGGACGAGCCGGGCCGAGCCGCGCAGCACGGCGACCGGCGAGAGGTCGCCGCGCGGGTCGGCACCGACGTCGTAGTCCGGGTCCCCGAGCGCGAGCACCCGCGTCCCCTCGGTCGCGCGGTCCTCGCGGAGCGTCGCGTACCCCGTCCCCGAGAGGACGCACGCGACGTCCACCGGCGCGGCCTCCGTGCCGAAGAGCAGCGACGGCGGCATGAGCGAGAGGGCGCCGTCGGGCGACACCAGCACGCGCTTCGTCGTCGGCGGCAGGCCCAACGGGTCGACGACGCGCGCCCGCAACGCGGCCACCGCCGCCGTCGCGTCGACGGCGGCGTCGCCCGCCGCGACGGCGCCGCACGCGGCCTCGACCTGCGCCTTCGTCCCCAAGTTCACGACGCGCGCCCCGCCGCGCGTCACGACGAGGGCGCGCGCGGCGTCCTCGACGTCGAGCAGCGCGTACAGGACCATCGCGTCGCCGTCGGCGAGCAGCCCGCGGACCTCGTCGAGGGTCGCGGGTTCGTGGTACAGCACCTCGGCGGTGCGCTTGGCCTCACGCTGCATCCGCTGGCGCACCGCCGAGAGCCCCTCCTCCGCGACGGCGACGTCCTTCATGCGGGCGCGGATCGCCTCGCGGTCGCCCGACGCCACCGCCCGCTGCAGCGCCGCCTGCGCGACCCGGTCGCGCGTGCGCGCGGCGACGGCCTCCTGCGCGAGCGCCTCGGGCAGGCTCGCGTCGAGCACCGCGCCCCGGTTCTCGAGCGCCTCGATCAG
>JADZCA010000106.1 GCA_020851795.1 Planctomycetota bacterium
AGCTCCAGGTCCTGCGGTGGCTCGCCAGCGACGCGCCGACCGACGCCGTCGAGTCCTCGGTGAGCTGGGTCCTGTTCGCGTACGTCGAAGCGAAGCACGAGGAGATCGTCCGGACCGCCCTGGCGCGAGCGTCGGAGGCGGCGGTGGCGAGGTCAGTTCGAGCGACCGTCGAGGAACTCCGCAGTGGTCCGCTCGAGGGGGTCTCGCGCCTCTCTGCGTGCCTGCCTCGTCTGCCCCCCGGGTCGCTCCCTGGCGCGACTGTGGAAGCGATGACCCTCGCGAACGCGAATCTCCGCGGCCCCGTCGCGGACGTCCTCCGGTCCGGGTTGCGTGACGCGATTCGGCTGATCGCAGACAGCGGGCCCGCCCTGTCGAGTCTGTTCGACCTAGCGCAGCGCCGCCTCGATTCGGGCGCGTGCAGTCTACTGGGACAGGCACTCGGCATCGCGGTGGGTGCACAGCCACCCTTGCCAGCGATCATGCAGTCTCTAAGTCGTCGCGACGAACGGGATCGCTCGCTGGCGGCAGCATGGGCGGGTCCGCTCGCATTCGGCTCCGCTGACGCGCTCGACATTGCCGCGCGACTGTCGACAGACTCCTCTGTCGAGCTTCGGCGGAGGCTCGCGATGGGCCTAGGTCAGGTGGAACAGTGCAGTCCCGCGATCGAGCAGATCTTGCTGGGGATGGCGGGGGACGCCGACGGTGGGGTGCGGGACGCGTCGCTGGGATCCATGGCAGCGTCGCGCTGTCAGTCGGCAGTTGCGCGGGAGACCATCCTGCGACTCTCGCGGAGCGACCCGATCCCGCACGTCCGCTCATCAGCGCTCTCGTCGCTAGACGGAGTGTACGGGAAGTCAGGCCGGGTCCAAGTCCAGGACGCGCTGCGCGCCGCGCTCTCGGACGCTGACATTGACGTCCGTAGTGAAGCGCTGTACCTCTGCGCCCTCGACGGGCTCCACGATCAGGCCATTCTTGAGACTTGGGTCGAGATTCTCGCGAAAACTCCCGTCGGATACTCTGCACTCAGCGTGGCAGGCCAGTTCCGAAAGCACGGCATCGACGTGACCGACGAGGTCGTGGGGCTCCTCAAGACGAAGCCCGGCGTCTCGCGCTTGGGGGTCCTGCGCGCGCTGGACGCGCTCAAGGCACGGCGCCCCGACCTGCGCACCGAACTCGCGGCCGAGCTGGCGAGCCCCGACGAAGAGACGGCTCGCCTGGCGCAGCGCGTCGTGTCCCCGCCCTGACGCCCCGAGGTGCGGGCCCACCGGGCTCGCACGGGCATCGGGCGCGCGTCGAGAACCGCACGCGAGTCGCGCCGCCGCCCGGCCTCGCCCGCCGAATTCACGAAAGACGAGGCCCTTCGCGCGTCGAACGCACGTCAGGCCGCCGTCGGGGCTCGCGGATTCGGCCCGGGCGCGCGTCGGGCGCGACGACCGCGTGTTCTGGCACCACGCCGAGGAGCGGACGACGCGCGGCGACGCGCTTCGAATCGCCGACGGGCCCTGCGTCACGCCCGGGCCGAAGACGCCGCCCCGACCTCGTCGGCTCGTGAATTCGGCGGGCGAGCCCGCCGAATTCACGAAAGACGAGGCCCTTCGCGCGTCGAACGCACGTCAGGCCGCCGTCGGGGCTCGCGGATGGCGCCCGGGCGCGCGTCCCGGAGGTCCCTGGCGGACGCCCGCCGGATCCGTCCTTGACACCCGCGGCGCGAAGTGTACTATCTGTACTAGTACATCTGAGGACGAGCCCGTCGATGCCGATCTTCCGCGTGGACCCGTCGCGAGGCGAGCCGCCGTTCCAGCAGCTCGTGGACGCGGTCAAGCGCGCCGTGGCGACCGGCGCCCTGTCGCCCGGGGACCGGCTGCCCTCGGTGCGCGACCTCGCGCGCGAGCTCGTCCTGAACCCGAACACGATCGCCAAGGCGTTCCGCGAGCTCGAGAGCGAGGGCGTGACGGTCTCGAGGCCCGGCGCCGGGACGTTCGTCGCCGAGCGCCGGCCCACGATGAGCCGGGAGGAGCGTCGCCGCCGCCTGGAAGAGGGCTTCGAGGCGGTGCTGACCGAGGCCGTGCCGTGGGGCGCGACCGACGAGGAGACGCGGAAGGCGTTCGAGGACGCGATGGCGCGGCTGCGCGGCGCGAAGGGAGGCGGGTCATGAGTGCGCAGGGGAACGTCGCGCGGTGGGACCGCGTGACGGTGTGCTTCGGGACGCATCGGGCGCTCGACGGCGCGTCGTTCGCCGTGCCGGTCGGCGGGGTCACGGCCCTGCTCGGTCGCAACGGCGCCGGGAAGACGACGGCGATCCGCACGCTGCTCGGGCTCCTCGCGCCGACGCGGGGGTCGGTCGAGGTGCTGGGCCACGACGCGCTCGCCGTGCCGCCGGCGTTGCGCGCGCGGATCGGGTACGTCGGGGAGGGGCACCCGTTGCCGCGCTGGATGAAGGTGAAGGACGTCGTCGCGTACCAGGCGTCGGGGTTCCCGACCTTCGACCGCGCGCAGTGCACCCGCTGGCTCGAGCGGTTCGACGTGCCGCGCACCCGGCGGGTGATGCAGCTCTCGCGCGGCATGCGCGCCCAGCTCGCGCTCGCGGTGGCGCTCGCGCCGAGACCGGACTTCGTCGTGATGGACGACCCCGCGCTCGGCCTCGACACGGTCGCGCGGCGCGAGTTCCTCGAGGTCATGATCGACCTGATCCAGGAGGAGGGGCGCACCCTCCTGCTCACGAGCCACGTGCTCACCGACGTCGAGCGCGTGGCCGACCGGGTCGTGCTGCTCGACCGCGGCGTCGTGCGCGTGGACGCGCCGCTCGACGACGTGCGCCGCCTCGTCCGCCGCTACGAGCTCGTCCACGCGGGCGTGCCGCCCGAGACCCTCGAGCCGATCGCGGGGCTCGTCCGCGCGCGCCGCCGCCACGGCCGCTGGACGGTCACGGTGCGGGGCGAGGAGGCCGCGGTGGTCGCCGCCGTGCGGGCCACCGGGGCGGAGGTCGCCGGCGTCGAGCCGCTGTCGCTCGAGGACGTGTTCGTGGAGTACACGACCCGAGAGGAGGTCCTGTCATGAGGGCGGTCTGGTGGAGAGAAGTGCGGGAGCTGCTCCTGCCCGGCCTCGGGGCCGTCGTCGCGCTCGCGGCGCTCGGCGTGCATTGGGCGATCTACGTGCGCCCCGCCGACCGGGTGGCCGTCTTCGGCGTCGTCGGCGCAGGGCTCGGGCTCTTCCAAGGCCTCCTCGACCGCCGCCGTCGTGACGACGGGTTCTTCCTGCACCGCCCGGCCTCGGCGCTCGTGCTGCACGGGACGCGTGGGCTCGCCGCACTGAGCTGGCTGCTGCTCGGCGCCGGCGCCTTCGCCGCGGGCCTCGGGTACGAACGCGCCCGATGGGCCGCGCGGTCGTTCGCTCCTGCGTCCGGCTTCGCGCGTTACTCCGACATCTTGGTCCTGCGCGAGGGCGACGACGCCGGCACCGTGACGATCCCCGTGGGACTGCCTACGAGCGTCCTCGCGCTGCTCGTCGCCGTGACGTGGGCCGGCTGGGCGGCGACGCGGTTCGGCGTCGCCCGGCCGCGGCGGCTCCTCGCGGTCCCCGTCACGGGCGTCGCGACCCTCGGCACGTGGTCGTTCGTCGCGCGCGCCCCGGACGCCGTCGCCGCCGCGGCGATCGCCGGCGCGTCCGGGTTGGCGTGGGCCGTCTGGGGGCTGTGGGACCTCGCGGGAGACCGTCGATGAACGTCCGCCGTCGTGGGAGGGCCGCACTCGCGGCCGTCGCCGTTCTCGTCTTCGGCACCGAGGCGCTGCACTGGGCGCGGCACGCGACACGGGACGCGCTCGTCGCGTCCTACCCGTTCGCGGCGATCGGCGCCGACCTCGAGCCGGTCTTCGTCCGGGACCGCTGGGAGGGCGGTGTGGCGCAGCGCACCGTCTGGTCTGCCGACCGGCGCGAAGTCCTGCGCACCCCGTTGCCCCGGCCCGACGCCGCGGTCCCGGACCTGCTGTGGATCCGTTCGCCGTTCCGGCGGCGGCCGCCGGGCCCGGACCGGACGTGGAACACGCCGACCTTCTTCGGGGACCCCTTCGCGCGCCGGTCGGCGGGCGACCTCCTGCTCGGCCTCGCGCGCGAGCTCCGCCCCGCCGCCTCGTGGTCGTGGGAGGGTGGCGCGCTGGTCGCCCGGCGACCGTCGTCGGGCGACGTCGTCGCCGCGATCGGCCCCACGGGCTCGCACGCGAGCCTCGCCGCCCTGGGCGAGGACCGCTTCGGCGAGCTGTCGTTCGCGGACCGCGAAGAGGAATGGACGTACGACCCGCTTTCGCATTGGCACGTCCGCCTCGTGGACGAGACGCGGGACCGTCTCGTCCTCGTGACGCGAGCCTCGACCGACAACCTCGCGCAGCCACCGCCGGTCACCGTCGTGCTCCAGCCGCTCGTGCCCGCGCCGCCCGCGCCCGGCGCCGACGTCGCGGACGCGGTCGCGGCCGACGAGCTCAGACCGGTCACCTCGGCAGGCCGGGTGCGGTGGGTGGACCCCGAGGGGCGCGTCCGCGCGGAGGCGCGGCTGGATCCCGACGAGCGAATCTCGAACACGAGTGTGGTGGCGCTCCCGCGGCACGGGCCGCCCCCCGTCGATCCGCTGGGGTCTGCGGCTCGCCCGCTCGCCCTCGTCGTCGAGACGTCGCCCCCGACGGGGGACGTGTTCGCGGACGCGACGCGCTACCGACTCCTGCGCCTCGGCCGCCCGGTGCGCCGACTCGACCTCGTCTGGGTCCCCACCGGCGCGTGGCAACGCGCCCTCGAGACGCTCGCCTGCGTCCCGCTCGCGCTCCGGCCGCTGCCGTCCGCGGTGGCGTCCTCCCTGTCCGCGCCGCCGGCGCGCGCGGACGACGCGGCCGCGTGGTGGTGGCGCGACCCCACGGTCGCGGGCGGCCACCGGCCGCCGGCGCTCGCCGCGAACGTGCTCGGCGCGCTCGTGTGCGCGTGGCTCGCGCGGCGCCTCGGCCGGCGACACTGCACGACGACCGCCGGTGCGCGGCTCTGCACCGTCGTCGGCCTGCTCGCGGGGCCGCTGGGCCTGCTGTGGCTGCGCATCGCCGTCGTCCGCGCCGCCACCGACCGCGTCGGCGGCGACCGGCGCTCGCTGGCGCTCGACGCGTCGCCGTCGTCGTCGGTCCCGTGGCCGCCTCCGTCCCCCACCGGGGCCGAGATCGTGCTGCCGGCCGCCGCGCCGACGGCGGGGTAGCCCCTCGGGTCGGCGCGGCGCACCGACGCCCCGCCACGCGGGCGCCCGCTCGCTCAGCGGGGCCCGTCGTCGCGGGCACGGCCGTCGGAGCCGGGCCCGCGTTCGTCGGCGTCGAGGAGCGCCCGGCGCCGGGCGGACCCGAGGGCCAACCCCTCGCAGGCGACCGGCTCCGCCCGGAGCGTCTGGCGGAACCCCGCACCATCGAACACGAGGGAGCCGCTCGGGCAGTTGACCTTGATCGTCCAGCGAAAGCGATCGTCCCCCGCCCCGCCCCTCCGTTCCCGACAGATGCCGTCGATCGAGAACGGGAACATCCCGAGTTCGCCGTAGTCGACCTCGAACCTCAGGCGGGACACCTCGAGAAACGTGAGCGTCGCGGGCGCCACGCGGAAGTTCGGCATCCCGTCGCCCCTCGGCGCCCCGGCGACGATGAAGTCGAGGTCGAGCGTCAGCGTCGCCGTCCCGTGCTCGCCCTCGACGATCGACCACCCGTAGACGTGGCAGTCGTGCCAGCACAGCGCGTCGAACTGCTCGTCGGTCCAGGTCGGGAGGGGCGGGGGCACGGGAGGTTCCTCGGGAGACTCCACAGGGGCTCAGGGCGTGCGCGTGCCTTCGAGCGTCGTGCGGCCGACGACCTCGACGGTGTAGTCGAACGCCGCACCGGTGAAGTGCAGGCGGCGCCGCAGCGTCACGTCGTGCGCGAGGACGTCGCCCGTCGAGAGCGCGAGCCGGCGCGTGCCCTCGAGCGCCTGCACGACCGCGATGTGGACGTTCTCCTTGGGCAGCGGCGGCCGGTCGGTGTCGCCCTCGTGCTCGCTGCGCACCGCCGCGCGCAGCACGAGCGACGCCGCGGGCCCCGTGCCGTCCACCGCCGCCACCCACACCGCCCCCGTGGGCTGGGGCAGCATCGGCGGCCAGGTCGTCAGGGTGCGCTGGAACAGCACGAAGAGCGGCCGCACGAGCTGCTCGTCGAGCGCCATCGCCTCCTTGGGCGCGAAACGGTCCCCCACCCGCACGTCGCGGTCGGGCGGCGCGAAACGGTCCACGACCGCCGCCTGCAACGTCTCGAGCGCCGTCGGGTCCTCGAGCCCCGGCGCGGACAGGCGCACCGGCGCCTTGCCGAAGCCGTCGGCGTCCTGCTCGAACGTGATCACGAGCGGCACCGCGCGCGCGCCGCCCGAGGACGCCGCGGCGAGCGCGAGCGTCCCCTCGACGCGCGCGTGCCGCGCGCCGGCGCTCGCCACGACGCGACGCTCGAGCGAGAACGTCCCCTCGTAGGCGAGCGACGAGGCCTTCACCTCGGGCGCGAGCCGCCCGCGCAGGTCGCGTCGCCACGACCACGAGCCCTTCGCCCGCCACGGCGTGCCGGGGTCGGGCGCACGCGTCACCCGCACCGCGGGCCCCGTCGGCACCGGCGGGTCCACGCGCGGCGCCCACGGATCGGGCCCCTCGACCGGCGCCGGGGCGTGCGCGGGCGCCGGCCCCTCGTCGCCGCAGCCCGCCGCGACGAAGGCGACCGCGAGCCCGAGGGCGACGGCGAGGCGACGCGGCGCGCGCATGGCGTCGATCCTACGCGCGGGTCCCGCCGAGCGGCACGCCGAGCCAGCGCAGGAAGCGGCGCGGGTGCAGCAGCAGGCGCGCGTCGAGCGCCACCGCGCGACGCAAGCACCGGCGCGCGGCCGCCGCGTCCCCCGCGAGCCGGTGGTTGCGCGCGATCCAGGCGAGGTGGCGCGCCTCGACGCGCGCCCGGGCCGCGCGCGCGTGCTCGGGCGTGCGCGGGTCGTCGAAGTAGCGCGCCAGCCAGCGCGCCAGCGCCGCCTCCTGCGCCGCGGGATCGGAGCGCACCTGCCCGTCGTGGCGGCGGTAGAGCACCGTCGGGGCCGCGAGCGTGACGAAGGGCCCCGTGCCCGCGAGCCGCAGGAAGAACACCCAGTCCTCGCCGGTGGGCAGGTCCTCGTCGAAGCCGCCCACGCGGTCGAAGCCCTCGCGCCGCAGCAGCACCGTGCTCGGCAGCGGCGAGCGCCCCGAGAGCTGGCGCGCGAGCCCGTCGCCGCAGGTCTCCGCGGCCCTCGCCCCCACGACGGCGGCCTCGGCGACGCCGCGGGCCCCGCCGTCGTCGCGCGCGCCGCGCCGCGCGGTCGCGGGCCCGTGGACGAGCACGGCGTGCGGATGCCGGTCGAGCGCGGCCACGCGCGCCGCGAGCGCGCCGGGGAGCAGCACGTCGTCGTCGTCGAGGAAGGCGACGAGCGGCGCGGTCGTCGCACGCACCGCCGCGTTGCGGGCGGCGGAGCGGCCCGCGGGCGGGTGCTCGACGACGCGCACGCGCGGGTCGCCGAGCGCGCCGAGCGCCGCGCGCGTCTCGGGCTGCGGCCCGTCGAGCGCGACGCCCACCTCGACGTCCACCCCGTCCTGACCGAGCGCGCTCGCCACCGCCTCCGCGCACCACGCCGGCCGTCCCCGCGTGGGGACCGCCACCGCGACGCGCCGACGCGTCACTTCGTCGCGCCCGCCGGGGTGAGCTCGAAGCCCTCCCACCGCCGGTCGCCGCGCAGGTCCACCACCGTCAGTCGGTCCACCGGGCGCGGCAGGCGCACCGTGAGGCGCCGCGCGTCGGGCGTGTCGCCCGGCGCCGCGGTCACGTCGAGCAACCCGACCGCCGACTTCGGCGTCGCGCGGTCGAGGAACACGGTGAGCGCGCGCCCCTGGCCCTCGGAGTCGCGCAGGCGCGCCGTCACGGCCTCGCCCTCGCCGACCCGACGCACCACGAGCGAGAGCGTCGAGCCCTCGGGCGAGACCGCGAGCGACGCGGTCGCCGCGTCCATCGCCGTCGGTGCGACGTAGGGCTTGCCACCCTCGGGGCGCTCGCCGCCGCCGTCGCCCCCGCCGACCGCGCCGCCGGTGAGACGCGAGAGCGCGCCGGGCCCCGCGACGACGACCGCGACCGCCACCGCGGCGGCGATGCCGACCACGACGAGGAGCAGCGGACCGCCGCGGCGACGCGGCGCGGGGGACGGGGTCGTGGCGGGGGCGGGGGTCATGCGTCGGGCCCGGGGTCCGGTCAGAACGGCAGGTCGTCGCCCGGGTCGCCCGGCGCCGACGGCTTCTTGGCTGCGCGCTTGGGCTTCGCGGCGGCGCTCCCGGCCGAGGGCGGCGCGTCCACGAGCCCGTCGGGGCCGACCGCGAGCGGCTTCTCGGCGACGCCGCCGTCGGGGGTCGCGACGAGCTCGACGAGGCGCTGCTCGGCCGCGTCGAGGATGCGCCGGCAGGCCGCGAGGTGGCCCACGCCCTCCTGGTAGCGCGCGATGGACGACTCGAGGGACAGCGCGTCGCCCTCGAGGTCGGAGACGACGCGCTCGAGCGCCGCGAGGTGCGCCTCGAACGTGCCCGGCTTCGGCTCCGTCGGCCCGGGGGGTGACATGGCGCGGAGGATAGCACGCACGCCTCCCCCGTTCCGCGCCCCGCGCGGCGCCACGGGCCCCGCGTCGGGAGCCCGCCCGCGACCCCCGGGGCGACGGTGGACGCAGGCCCCGGGCACGGGGAGGATGGCGGGGTGATCGAGGCGATCCTCCTGCTCGTCTGCGCGCCCTACGCCGCCGTCGCGGTGGGCTACCTCGAGGCGCGCCGACGCGGCGAGCGCCCCCCGACGTGGGCGCGGTGGGTCGGGCTCGCGACGGTCTCGTTGCACCTCGTCGCCATGATCGCCGTCGGGCGCGTCACCGGACGCAGCCCGTTCCAGACCGAGGACCAGGCGCTCTCGTTCCTCGCGTTCGCCGTCGCGGCGCTCTACGTCGTCCTCGAGCGCACGAGCGGGGTGGCGACCTACGGCGGCGGCTTCCACCTGCTCACCGCGGTGCTCGCCGCGGCCTCGGTGCCGGGGCTGGCGCGCGCCGGGACGCTCGTCCGCTCGGCGCGCGAGCCCGACGTGCAGTTCTCGCTCCACGTCGGCTTCGCGCTGCTGGGCACGGCGGCCGTCGTGTCCGGGGGGCTGCTCGCGGTCGGATACCTCGGCGCCTACCGTCGCATGAAGGCGCTCGACGTCGCGCTCGAGGCGACGCCGGGCCCGTCGCTCTCCGGCCTGCAGCGGCTGGCGCGCGACACGTCCTTCGCGGGCGTGGCGCTCCTCGCCCCCGCGCTCGGGCTCGGCTGGGCGGTGCTCGCCCGCGGGGACCACCGCGACGCGTGGACCGCGGCCGAGCTCGCGCTGGCCAGCGTCGAGTGGGCGCTCGTCCTGGTCGCGGGCCTCGTCTGGTGGCGGCGCCCGATGCGGGGCGCGTCGGCGGCGTGGCTCAACGTCGTCGCGACCGTGCTCGCGGTGCTCGCGTTCGCGATCGTCCATCCGCACGTCGCGGCGGGAGGGCGGTAGTGGACGTCGTCCAGGTGGGCGTCGATCACCACCGGGCCCCGCTCGACGTGCGCGAGCGGATGGCGGTCGGCGGCGACCGCATGCCCGCACTGCTCGCCGCGCTCGCCTCCGAGCCGTGGCTGTCCGAGGTGCTCGTCGTCTCGACCTGCAACCGCACCGAGGCGTACGCGGTGTCGGCCGACCCCGACGCGCCCTCGCTGCTCGTGGCGGCGCTGCGCCGCTCGGTGAGCGACGCGCCCGCCGAGGACGACGCCGCGTGGGTCCGGCGCACCGGCGAGGCCGCCGCGCTCCACCTCTTCCGCGTGGCCGCGGGCCTCGACTCGGCGCTGATCGGCGAGACCGAGATCCAGGGCCAGGTGAAGGAGGCGCACCGCCTCGCGCTCGAGGCCCGCACCGCGGGCGCGGTGCTCGACCGCCTCGCGAGCCTCGCGCTCAAGGCGGGCAAGCGCGCGCGCACCGACACCGCGCTGTGCCGCGGCGCGGTGTCGCACGGGCAGGCGGCCTACGAGGTCACGCGCCGCGTGTTCGGCGACCTCGCCCGGCGCACGGTGCTCGTCGTCGGCGCGGGCGAGATGGCGACGCGCGCGGCCACCGCGGTCGCCGCGCTGCCCGGCGGGCGCTTCGTGGTCGCCAACCGCACGCTCGAGGCCGCGGAGGCGCTGGCGCGCACGCTCCCCGAGGGGCGCGCGGTGCCGCTCGCCTCCGCGACCGAGCACGTGCCCGGCGCCCACGTCGCGATCTTCGCCGGCGGCGGCGAGCCGATGACGCGGGCCGTGCTCGAGCCCCTGATCGCGCGGCGGCGCGACCCGCTGCTGCTGCTCGACTTCTGCGTGCCGCGCGCGGTCGAGGCCACCGTCGCCGACCTCCCGGGCGTCTTCGTCTACGACCTCGAGGCGGTCGAGCGCATCCTCGCGAAGTCGCTCGCGTCGCGCCACGAGGCCGTCCCCGCCGTCGAGACGATCCTCTCCGAGGAGTTCGCGGCGTTCCGCGCCTGGCAGCGCACGCGCCGCGTCGTCCCCGCGATCCGCTCGCTGCAGGCGTGGGCGGAGGACATCCGCCGCGCCGAGCTCGGCCACCTGCCCGCCGACGTGCCCGCCGCGCTGCGCGAGCACGTGGACACGCTGACGCGGCGCATCGTCGAGAAGATCCTGCGCCGCCCCACGGCGCGCGTCCGCCAGGGCGCCGAGGCGCAGGATCCCGCGATGCCCACCCCCGACCACCTGCGCGCCGTGTTCGGCCTCGACGAGGCCGACGCAGGGGACCCGCGGTCCCCGACGCGCGCACGCCCCGACCGCGAGCCGCCGGAGGACGACTGATGACCGCGCCCCTGTTCGTGCGGGCCCTGCGGGGCGAGACCGTCGAGCGCTTCCCCGTGTGGATGATGCGCCAGGCGGGCCGCTACCTGCCCGGCTACCGCGCCGTGCGCGCGAGGACGCCGTTCCTCGACCTCTGCCGCTCGGGCACGCTCTCCGCGGAGGTCTCGATGGAGCCCGTCGAGCGCTTCGACGTGGACGCGGCGATCGTCTTCGCCGACATCCTGCTGACGGCCGAGGCGATGGGCGCGCCGGTCGTCTTCGACGACGCGGGCCCCCACCTGCCGCGCACGATCCGCAGCGCCGCGGACGCCGAGGGCCTCCACGAGGCCGACCTCGCCCACGTCCGCGGCACGCTCGAGGCGGTGACGCTGCTGCGGCGCACGCTGCCCGCGAGCAAGGCGGTGATCGGCTTCTCCGCCGCGCCGTTCACGCTGACCTGCTACCTCGTCGAGGGCGGCACCAGCCGCGAGTTCAACGCCGTGCGGCGCTTCCTGCACACGGACCCCGTGGGGTTCCGCGCCGTCGTCTCGCGGTGCGCGCGTGCGCTGGTCCCCTACCTCGACGCGCAGCGCGCCGCCGGCGCCGACGCGCTCATGCTCTTCGACACCTGGGCCGGCATCCTCGCGCCCAAGGACTACCGCGAGGTCGTCGTGCCCGCGGTGCAGGAGGTGCTCGCCGGGCTGGGCGCGTCGCGCCCGCCGACGATCTACTTCCCCGGGCTCGGCGCGGGCGGCCACCTCGAGGCCGCGGCGAGCACCGGCGCCGAGGCGCTCTCGGTGGACTGGCGCACCGACCTCGCCTCGGCCTACGCCCGCGTCGGCGCGCGCGTGCGGCTGCAGGGCAACTTCGATCCGGCCGCGCTCTACGCCACGCCCGACGAGATCGGCCGCCGGGTCCGTGCGATGCTCGACGAGGTGCCGCCCGGCCGCCCCCACCTCGGCAACCTCGGCCACGGGATCCTGCCCGACGTGCCGCCCGAGCACGCGGGGGCGTTCGTCGCGGCCGTGCAGGCCTACCGGCCGAGGAGGCCGTCATGACGCCCGTCGCCTTCGAGGACCGCCCGCCCGACCGCGCCGACCTCGCGCGCGCGCTCGAGCTCGCCCCCAGGTACGACAAGCCCGGGCCCCGCTACACCTCCTACCCGCCCGCGCCCCACTTCGTGGACACGGTGGACGGCGAGACGGCCCGCACGCTCTACCGCGCCCGCACGCGCACGTCGCCGCCGCTCTCGCTCTACGCGCACCTGCCGTTCTGCGAGTCGCTGTGCACCTACTGCGGCTGCAACGTGATCATCAGCCGCAACCACGCCATCGTCGAGCGCTACCTCGCCGGGCTCGAGAAGGAGATGACGCTCGCCGCGGACGCCCTCTCGGGCGGGCGCAAGGACGTCGTGCAGTTCCACCTCGGCGGCGGCACGCCGACCTACTTCTCGCCCGACGAGCTCGAGCGGCTCCACGGGCTCGTGACCGCGCGGTTCTCGCTCCTCCCCGAGGCCGAGCAGGCGCTCGAGGCCGACCCGCGCGTGACGACGAAGGCCCACCTCGCCACGCTCGCGCGGCTGGGCTTCCGCCGCCTGAGCATGGGCATCCAGGACTTCGACCCGCAGGTGCAGGAGGCCGTGCACCGCGTGCAGTCGGTGGACCTGACCGCGGCGCTCGTCGCCGACGCGCGCGCGCTGGGCTTCTCGAGCGTGAACGTGGACCTCATGTACGGGCTCCCGTTCCAGACGCTCGAGAAGTTCAAGCGCACGCTCGAGCTCGTCCTGACGCGGCTCTCCCCCGACCGCGTCGCGCTGTTCGGCTACGCCCACGTCCCGTGGCTGAAGAGCCACCAGCGCAAGATCGACGAGGCGACGCTCCCCCGCGCGCAGGAGCGGCTCGCGCTGTTCCAGGCGGGCGTCGAGGCCTTCGTCGGCGCGGGCTACGAGTTCGTCGGCTTCGACCACTTCGCCAAGCCCACCGACGAGATGGCGGTCGCGCGCCGCACGGGCGACCTGCACCGCAACTTCATGGGCTTCCACACGTCGGCGGGCTCGGACATGGTCGCCTTCGGCATCACCGGCATCGGCGACGTCGCGGGCACCTACCTGCAGAACCGCCACACGCTCGCGGCGTGGGAGCGCGACCTGTCCGAGGGGCGCCTGCCCGTGCAGTGCGGCTACGCGCGCACCGAGGACGACCGGGTGCGCGGCGCGATCATCCAGGAGCTCACGTGCAACGGGCGCGTGCCCGTCGCGCTGCTCGAGGCGGCGGGGACGCCGTGGCGGCAGACGTGGGCGCCCGAGCTGGCGCGCCTCGCCCCGGCCGTCGAGGACGGCATCCTCGTCGTCGGCGACGAGGGCCTGCGCCTGACGCCGCTGGGCCGCCTCTTCGTGCGCAACGTGTGCATGGCCTTCGACGCGCACCTCGGCAAGGCGCCGGCGCGCGCGAAGAAGCCGGACGCCCCGCGCTACTCCCGCACGGTCTGACGGTCCTCGGACGCCCCGTCGCGCGCGCGCCGCCGGCACGCGCGGGCGCCCCCGACCGCGGAGCCCGGGGGACGGCGGACCGGGGCCCCGCGTCGCGCGGCCGGATCGGATCCCGACCGCCCCCTCGCCGCGCGGGGACCGCGGCGGATACAGTCCTCGCATGGGGCGATTCCGCGCGCTCGCGTCCGTCCTCGTGCTCCTCGTGGTGGGGAGCGCGGCGGCACTCGCCGACGATCCCGACCGCACGCCGTGGCTCGGCGGCGTCTCGTACGAGAAGAAGGACGTCTACGCGCTCGGCGACGCCACCGTCGAGGTGCACGAGGACCCGGCGCGTCCGCGCGAGGGCCCGACGCAGGGCTGGTACCGGCTGCTCGTGCTGCGCGACGGCGCGATCGTGGACGGCTACCGCGTGGACTCGTGGCCCGAGGACGGCGGGCGGACGTCCGTCGCGCTGTCGTGGCTCGACCGGGCGGGCGAGGACGACGGCGTGCTCGTCGCGACCGGTGCGGTCCCCGAGGACTCGACCGCGCTCGCCGTCGCGAAGGACCTCGTCGCGGCCGCGGTCGGCGCCCGCGGGCCGTGGGAGGCGGCGAGCGCGCTGCTCGCACGCGCCGTGCAGACCGACGACCCGACGGCGCGCGCCGCCGCCGCGCTGACGGCGTACCGCGCGCTCGAGCGCGCCCGGATGCGGTTCCCCGACCACCTCGGCGTCCTGCGCGACCTCGTGGTCGCCGACGCGCTGCTCGTCCCGCTGGAGGCGGGGAGCGACCGCGGCGCCAACCTCGCGTTCCTCTGGCGCGACCACGTCGCGGCGCTCGAGGCCGCGTCGTCGCTGGACGCCGACGTCGCGCCGGCGCGCGAGGCGCGGATCGTGTGCGCGCTCGCCGAAGGCTGCTACGCGCTCGCGGTCGCCGGCCTCGGCTTCTACCCGCCCGAGGAGGCCGAGCGGGCCGAGGTGTTCCGTCGCGCGCTCGAGGGCGTCGGCCAGGCCGTCCAGGAGCCCGCGGAGTCGATCGAGCTCTCGCTGCCCGACGACCGCGCCCTGACCCTCTCGGGGTGGCGTTGCCCGGGCGAGGTGCCTGCGTCGGGCGTGCCGTTCCACCGCCTCACGTGGCTGTGCGCCGAGTCGCAGCCCGATGCGCAGCCCAAGGCCGTCTGGTACTCGCTCACGGGCGAGGCCGCCGCGGGTGGCACGCGCTGGGCGCTCTACGGCTGGGTCGGCGGGTCGCGGCGCCTGCTGCGGCTCTACGGCGCCACCGAGCCCTCGGCGCCGGACGTGCTCGCCGCGCTGCGCGCGCACGCCGAGGCGGCGATCGCGGGAGCGAAGCGGTGAGCGCCGCGTCCCCGCGCCCCGCGTGCCCGCGCCGCCCGCGGTGCGGCGCGCCCGCCGCGATCCTCACGCTCGCGGCGCTCGTCGCGTGGGCGGCGCCCGCTCGCGCGCAGGACGCGCCGCCGCCCGCCGACCCGTGGCCCCTGCCGACCCCCGCCCCGGCGCAGGGAGCCGACGGGGCTCGCGCCACGATCGACGCCCTCGACGCGCGCCGCCAAGCGCTCTCGACGCGCCGCGTCGCCGACGTGCTCGACGAGTCGGTGCCCGTGCCCGACGCCGCCACGACGCCCGTGGGCCCCGGGCGGACGGCGCTGCCGCCCGCCGTGGCCGTCCGCGGGCTCAAGGAGGCCGCCCGGCGCGGGGAGCAGGCGCAGGCCCGCACGGTCCCGGAGATGGTCGAGGTGCTCGCGGGCGTCGCCTTCGACGGCGGCGTGGTCGCGCACGACCGACCCGTCGTCGCGGGCTCCGACCGCAAGGTGGACCGCATCTTCCGCGGCGGGTTCCGCCCCGCGTCGGTGGACGACCGCCCGTTCGTGCTCCAGCCGAGCCGGCTCGACCGGCTGCGGCGGCTCCCGCCGGCCCCGCCGCCGCCGCCGGTCACCGCGGCCCCGCCGTCACCGACCGACGTCGTCGTCCGCGGCGTGCGCATCGACGTGGACGAAGCCCTCCTGCGCCGGGCGATGGGCGCGAGCGAGCCCCCCGCGCAACGCGAGACGCTCGACGCGCTCGAGCGCGACCTGCTCGCGGCGCGCGACGGCGGGGCCGTCGTCGCGCGGCTCGCGCGCTTCACCGACGCGCAGAAGGCCGCCGTCGTCGGCGCGCTCGACGGCGAGGGGGGGCTGCGCCGCGTGTCGCTGCGCGCGCTGCTCGACGCGGCCCCCGCGACGGCCGACCCCGCCGCGACCTGCGGTGGCCTCACGCGGGTGCTCGGCGTCGCGTGCGACCCGTCGGGCGCCGACGTCGCGCTCGTCGGCGTGGTCGAGGCGGGCGCCCCGGCGGTCCCCCTCGACGCGCTCACGGTGGCGCTGCGGACGGTGTGGCGCGAGGGGCGCGTGCCCGGCTGCAGCCTCGACCCCGACCCGAAGAACCCCGGCGGGCCGCAGGCGGTGCGCGTGCTCGGCGTGCCCGCGGACTCGCGCTTCGGGAAGACGATGCTCGACGCCGACTACGCGATGAAGCAGATCGTGGGCCGCGCGCCGGGCGCCCCGAAGGTGGAGGGCGTGGTGGACCTCTTCGCCGCGCTCGGCGACACCGGCGGCGAGATCGGCTCGCAGCGCTTCTGGTTGACGCCCGTGCCGCTCGCGCGCGGCGACGTGCTCACGGCGCCGGACACGGCCGCCGCGCTCTTCACCGCGCGGGTGCGCGTGCGCACCGAGGCGATGCAGACCGCGTCGATCGGGGGCGAGACCGGCACGGGCAAGGCCGGGGCGGCGGGCGACGCGTGCGCGCGGTCGCTCTCGGCGCGCTACGACGAGCTCGCCCGCGCGGTGCCCGTGTTCGCCGAGCTGCGCACGCTCTTCGACGTCGTGACCTGTGCGCAGGTGCTGCGGGTGCTCGCGCCGTCGCACCCGCTGCTCGCGCGCGCGGCGGACCGGCCCTACGTCCGCGTGGACCTCCCGAAGACGTACGCCGGCATCACCGTCACCGAGGCCGTCCACGGCACCGCGGTGACGCTCATGGGCGGCTGCGACCTCGACGCGCGCGTGACCGACCGCTGCTTCCTCGACGCGCGCCACCCGGCGTTCGCCGCGCTCGCGCGTCGGGGGGCCGACGGCGCGCTGCCCGGCGCGCGCCCCGTGCCGACCGGCTCGGGGAGCGCGCGCGACGAGCGCCAGCTCGCCGGGCTGGCGGCGCAGGCCGCCGAGAAGTGGCTCGACGCGGCCGACGTGTTCTCCGACCTCCTCGCCGACGAGCCCGCCGACCCCGAGCTGCTGGGCCTGCGCGCGGCGTCGCGTTCGCGCGCCGGCGACCCCGAGGGCGCGCTGCTCGACGCCACGGAGGCGGTCGCCCTCGACCCGGCTTCGCCGGGACCGGAGGCGCTGCTGCGCCACCTCCAGCTCGAAGCGGGCGACCCGGCCGCGCTCGAGGGGATGCGACCCGCCGTCGCCGAGGTCCTCGAGACGACGCTGAGCGCGAGCGCGGCGGCGGCGGCGCTGGCCCGGCGGTTCGATCGTGCGGTGCCGGCGGCCCTGCAGGCCGTGAAGGTGCGCCCCACGTCGGCCGCGGCGCACGTCGTGCTCGACACGGTGCTGTGGCTCTCGGGCGACGTCGAGACGGCGTCGCGCGCGGTGCAGGAGAGCCTCGCGGCGGTCCCCGACGACCCGTCGCTGCAGAAGGTGGCCGGCTGGATCGCGCTGCAGCGCGGCGACGCCCGGGCCGCGGTCTCGGCGTTCTCGGCGGCCGTCGCCCGCGGCGCCGACGCCGAGGGCCTCGGGATGCGCGCCGTCGCGCGCGCGGTGGACGGCGACCTCGCCGGCGCGGTCGCGGACGCCCGCGCGGCGGTGGCCGCGGACCCGTCCGACTTCGCCACGGGCCTCGCCGTGCAGACGATGCGCGCCCTCGCGGTCTACGGCCCCGAGCGCGCCCGGCGGATCGCGCGCGCGCAGCTGATGCTCCCGCCCGACGCGCAGCTCTCGATCTACGAGGGGATGCGCGCGCAGCAGACCGGCGACGCCGCGGGCGCGGTCTCGGCGTTCACGCGCGCCCTCGAGACGCTCGCCCAGAGCGGGATGTCGCCCGCCGCGCGCGCGGAGGCCTTGGCCGACGAGACCGTCTCGTTCCTGCTGGCCCGCTCCCTGATGGACCGCGTCGGCGCCGAGCCCGACGCGACCGAGCGCATCGACGCGCTCGCCTCCGCGCTCGAGCGCGCGCACCCGGGCTGGGTGTCGCCGCGCTGGCTGCGGGCGCTCGCGGCGCTCAAGCGCGGCGACGCGCGCGGCGCCATCGACGGGTTCGCCGCGTGCCGCGGGCTCGACCCGCAGGGCGACGGGCTCCTCGCGCAGGCGATGCCGGCCGACGGGCGCAGCGTCGCGCAGGTGCTCTCGATCCTCGAGACGTCGATCGTGCTCCGCCTGCCCGAGCAGGAAGGCCCGCCCGCGATGAAGGCGGCGCTCGAGCGGCTCGTGGCCGCGTACGCGGGCACGCCGTCCGCACCCGCCGCCGAGGGCGTGAAGCTCCTCTTCGACGCGATGGAGCGCGGCGGGAAGAGCGACGACGCGGCGATGCTCGCGCGCGTGCGCACGCTCCTCGCCGCGCTGCCCCCACCCGGGACGCCGGTCGCGCCCGCGGAGGCGATGGTGCAGGCGACGTTCCTCGGCATGGCGGCGGGGCTCGAGGCCGACCGCCCCGACGGCGACCCGCGCACCGCGCTGTCCGCGCTGCGCGCGCTCGCGCCCACCCCCGACGTCTACGACACCGTCACCAACGTCGTGGTCAGCGCGCGCCAGCAGGTCGCGACGGCGCTGCTCGGGCAGCTGCTCGCGCCGCTCGGCGTGGTGGGCCGCGGGATCGAGGACGCGGCGGCCGAGGACCCCGACGAGGCGCAGGCGTGGGTCCGGCACCTCTTCGCCGACCCCGTCGAGCGCGCCGCGTCGCTCGGCGACCCGGTGCTCGCGTGGGTGGTCGCCGAGACGGCCGAGGAGGCCGCCGAGGGCGCGCGGACCGAAGGGCTCGCGCGTCGCCTGTCCCGTGTCGAGGCGGTGCTCGCGGTGGCGACCGACCCGGCCAAGGTCGCGCGTCTCGAGGCCACGCGCGCGACGCTGACGCAGGCGCGCACCGAGCACGAGGCCCGCGCGCTCGCCCGCACGAGCGCCGCCCGCCGCGCGTTCGTCGCGACGCTGGGCTCCCCCGCCGACGCGAAGCTGCTCGCGGCCCTGCTCGCGGGCGCCCGCGACCGGGCGGCGGCGTCCGGGCGGGCCGGCGCGCTCGCGCCGGGCCCCGAGGACGCGCGCCTCGCCGCCGAGCAGACGATCGCGGCCTGCGCCCGCGCGCTCGGGCTCGCGCCGGCCGGAGGCGGACGATGACCCGCTCGTCGCGCCCCCCGCCGCGCGCGCTCGTCTGGATGGCGACGCTCGCGCTCGCAGCCTGCGGCAAGGACGCGCCGTCGGGCGGCGGCGCGGGCCCCGGGGCGACCGGCACGCCGTCGGCCGCGGTTCCGGCGGGGCTTCCGGGCGCGCCCGCACCGTCGCCGGCTCGCGCGGCGCCGCCGCCCGACCCGGCGCCGCTGCGCGACGACCGCGACCCGTGGCGGGACGAGCCCGTCGGCGCCGCGTGGGACGCCTGCGCGTGGGTGCCCGACGCGGAGCGCGCCTCGACGAGCGTGTGGGTCTTCGACGTCGCCGACCTCGCCGCCCACCCCGCCGCGTGGCAGTCCACGTCGGCGTGGTACGCCGCGGTGGACGCGCGGCGGACGTGGGTGCGCCAGCTCGGCCTCGCGGCGACGGCGCTGCGGTCGGTCGTCTCGGTGGACGAGCCCCTGCGGTTCGCGGTGCTCGAGACGACGCTCGACGACGCCGCGCTGAGCAAGGCGCTGGCGGCGCGCGGCTACGTCGCGATGCCGATCGAAGCCGGGGCGGTCGGCTGGCGCCACGCCGACGGCGAGTCACCCGTGCTCGCGGTCGTGGACGGCCGCGTCGTCACGTGGGTCGGCGACGACGCCACGCTGGCGCAGGTGATCGACGTGCGCCGGGGTCGCCGCAAGAGCCTGCGCGACGGCGCCGGGGTGCGGGAGGCCTGCGCCGCGGTGCCCGCCGGGATGCCCGCCGAGGTGGACGCGGGCATCGCCTCGACGACGCGCCGGCGCCCTCCGGGCGTCCCGCCGCCGCCGCTCGCCTCCGCGGGCGTGATGCTCGACGCGGCCCGGCGCGGCGAGGTGCGCACGGTGGTGACGGCGACGGAGGGCGAGCTGGCGGCGTACACGACGCTGTTCCGCCGCCTGTGGGCGGGCCGGTTCCGCCCGCAGGCGGACGACGCCGCCTCGGTCGCCCAGCACGGGCGCGTGCTCCGCTTCACGACGCACGTCGGCCCCGAGCGCGAGCCGGGCAAGAGCCGCGGCGCCGCGGCGAGGCTGGCGCGCACGCTCTCCGACGCGGTGCGGACCCACGCCGAGCGCTTCGGCGCGCGTCCGACCGCCGCGGAGGGCCTCGCCGCCCTCTCGCGCGACGAGGCGACGCTCGACCCGCTGCTCGGGCGCGTCCCGGTGGACCCGTGGGGCCGCCCCTTCCACTACCAGCCCGACCACCCCAAGGCGCCCGACGGGTTCCTCGTGCGCAGCCTCGGCCCCGACGGCGAAGCCGACACCGAGGACGACGTCCTCCCCGACCGATAGCCGGCCGAAGCCCGGCCTGCGCGCGCGTGGACGCCCCCGCCTGCGCGCGGCACTCGAGGGGGCCAGCTCCACCGAACCGCCCCGGGCTCCCGGGGGCATCGGGCATCGCGTCGCCTACGATCGCGGCATGGGTCGCATCGGCGTCGTGCTCACGAACCTCGGCGGGCCGGACACGCCCGACGCGATCCGTCCGTTCCTCGAGAACCTGTTCTCGGACCCGCTCATCCTCGCGTTCGGGCCGGGCTTCCTGCGCCGTTTCGTCGCGCGGCGCATCGCCAAGGGACGCGCGCCCAAGGTCGCCAAGGACTACGCGCTCATCGGGGGCGCCTCGCCGCTGGTGCGCCTGACCGACCTCCAGGCGCGGGCGCTCAAGGCGCGGCTCGAGGCACGGGCCCCGGGGCGCTTCGCGTGCGCGGTCGCGATGCGGTACTGGCGCCCGTTCACCGAGGAGGCCGTGCGCGCGCTCCTCGCGGCGGGGTGCGACCGGTTCCTCCACCTCCCGCTGTACCCGCAGGAGTCGGAGGCCACGACGGAGTCGTCGAGCCGAGAGCTGCGGCGGGTGCTCGCCGCCCTCGCGCCCGGGGCGCCGCTCGACGAGGTGCGCTCCTACCACGACGACCCCGGCTACGTCGCCGCGGTGCGCGCGACAGTGGACGAGGCGCTCGCGGCGGTGCGCGCGCAGGGCGCGACGGCGCCGCAGGTCCTGTTCTCGGCGCACGGGCTCCCGCAGCGCTTCGAGCGTCGCGGCGACCCCTACGTGCGCGAGATCCAGGCGACGCGGGCGGCGGTCGCCGCGGGCCTCCCGGTCCCGACGCACCTGTCCTTCCAGAGCCGCGTCGGGCCGGTCGCCTGGGTGAAGCCCTACACCGACGCGACGATCGAGCGGCTCGCGACGGAGGGCGTGCGCGACCTCGTGGTGGTGCCGCTCGGCTTCGTCTCGGACCACTTCGAGACGCTCTACGAGATCGACCGGATGTACGGCGACCTCGCGCGCTCGCGCGGGGTCGAACGCTTCGTGCGCGCGCCGTCGCTCAACGACCGGGCCGACTTCGTCGAGGCGCTCGCGTCGATCGTGCTGCGGAGGTGCCCATGAGCGCGCTCGTCCACGACCTCGTCGTCGTCGGGGCGGGGATCACCGGCCTCTCGGTGGCGTGGCGCGCCCGCCGGGCGGGGCGCTCGGTGCTGCTGCTCGAGGCGTCGCCGCGCGTGGGCGGCGTGATCCGCACCGAGCGCGTGGGCGGGTACCGCGTCGAGCGTGCGGCCGCCACGTTCCCGTCGTCGGCGACCGCGCTGCTCGAGCTCGCGAGCTCGCTGCCGACCCCGCCGACGGTGCGCACGCCGCCGCCGGAGGCCAACGGGCAGTGGCTGTGGACGAACCGAGGGCTGCTCGCGCTGCCGCGGACGCCGCCGGCGCTCCTGCGCTCGCCGTTCCTCCCCTTCCGGGGCAAGGTGCGCCTCTTCGCCGAGCTCCTGCGGGGCCCGCGGCGGGTGCGGACGCCGGAGTCGGCCTACGGCTTCGTGCGGCGCCGATTCGGCCGCGACGTCGCGGAGCGGCTGCTGCGCCCGATGACGCTGGGGATCTACGGCACGCGCCCGGAAGACCTCGGGCTGGCCGACGCGTTCCCGATGCTGGCCGACATGGAGCGCGCCTCCGGCAGCCTCCTGCGCGGCTTCGCAAAGCGCAAGGGCGGCGGGGGCAAGCGGACGATCCTCGTCTTCGAGGACGGCATGGAGGCGCTGCCGCGCGCGGTCGCCGCGGCGCTGGGCGACGCGGTGCGCGTCTCGACGCCGGTGGTGCGCGTGAGCAAGGAGGGCGAGCTCCTGCGCGTGGCGACCTCGTCGGGCGACCCCCACCTCGCGCGGCGGGTCGTGCTCGCGACGACGGCGGGCGAGCAGGCGCGCCTCGTCGAGCCCTTCTCGACGGCGGCGGCGGAGACGCTCTCGACGGTCGCCTACGTGCCGATGGTCGTGGTCGCGGTCGGCCTGCCGCCCGGTGGGGCGCCCCCGCTGCCCAAGGGGTTCGGCTTCCTGCGCGGCGCGGGCGCGAAGGGGCGGGTGCTCGGCGCTTCGTTCCCCTCGTGCTGGAACCCCGCCGTGGCGCCGGCGGGCCACGAGCTCGTGACGGTGTTCGCCGGCGGCGGCGCCGACCCCGCGGCGGCGGACCTCTCCGACGACGAGGTCGCGCGCGTGGTCGAGCGCGACCTCGCCACGGCGCTCGGCGGTCCGGTGCGCCCCGACCTCGTCTCGATCTGCCGCTGGCCTCGGGCGATCCCCGTGCTCTCGCCGGGACACCGTGCGCGGATGGCCTCGGCGCAGGCGCTCCTGTCGCGCCACGGCCTCGTGCTCTCTGGGAGCCACCTCACCGGCGTGGGCGTGCACGCCTGCGCCGCGGCGGCGGTTTAGCCCGCCGGACTCACGAGCCGACGAGGTCGGCGCCTGACCTGCGTCGGGCGCTCGACACACCTCGTCCGTCGTGAACTCCGCGGGCTGGCGCGCGGGGCGCGGGGCGCGGGGCGCGGGGCCCCGGCGCGGACGCGCCGCGCGCGCCTCGTCGGCGTGCCGACCACGGGGTCGCGTCACCGCGACGCGTAGGTGATCGTCGACTCCTGGGCGGTCGTGCCGACGCCCGGCGTGGTCTCGACCTTGCGGTAGCGGACGAGGAGGCCGGTCCCGGCGTCGTAGCCGCGGGTGATCTCCCACGTCGCGCCCCGTTCGACGAGGAACAGCGTCCCGGCCTGGCTGCCGGCGTAGCTCACGGTGGTGCGCGTGACGGGGTCGCGATCGACCTCCGTGCCGGGCGGCGTCCGGGCGAACCGCGCCGGGCGGACGGCGAACCCCAGCGTGGCGTTGTTGCTGACCACCATCGGGTGGCCGTCGTTCCACACGTTCAGGTTCGCGTCCACGAGGTACTTGGTGCTGACGCCCACGCTCTGTCGTCCGGCCGACTCGACGCGCATCGCGAGGGCGTACGGCGTGCGCAGCTCGCCCATGGGGCCGGGCAGGATGCTCACGCCGTTCACCGCGATCGTCGTGCCCGGCCGGAGGGTGGCCGTCACGTCGGCGGGCGGGCCGACGTCGAGGTCGCGGATCGCCATCAGCTGCAGGTAGGAGCTGATCCGCCCGCGGCCCGTCTGGCTGACGCGGCCCGTGGCGGGGTCCACGGCGGTCGTCGCGTCGCCGACGGTCATGGTCGCCCGGACGAGCAGCACGCCGGAGTCGAGGTCGTAGACGTAGTTGCTCCAGCCCCCGCGGATCTGGGTGGCGACGGAGATCGCACGGAACGTGCGGCCGTCGAGCTCGAGGGGGACGCGCGCGGTGCGGGTCTCGACGCCGTCGCTCGTGGCGACGCCGTCCCGCAGCTCTGCGAGGCGCTCGGGGCGCTGGAAGAGGTCCACGTCGCCGGAGAGCCGGCAGTAGCGTCCGAAGCTCATCGACGGCGCGGGGACGAGCGTCTGCAGGTCCACGCCGGTGGCGAGGTAGCCCGTCACGCTGACGGCGAGCGCGTCGCCCTCGACGCCGACGATGTCCACCGACGTGCGTCCGACCCCGCCCGAGCCGCGGAGCTCCTTCTCGCCGTAGGTCTTCCCCGTGCGCGGGTCGAGCCACCGCCCGTTCGCCTGCGGCGTCAGGGTCGTGCTCGCGCCGGGAGAGACGGAGTCGGAGACGTAGTAGCTGAGCCGGACGCCGACCTTCTGCCACGCCAGCAGGGACGGGGCGCCCGGAGCGTCGGCGACGAGGATCGGACCCCGCGCGGCCGGGACGCCGCCGTGCTCCGGGGCCTCCGCGAACGCCCGCGCCGCACCGGCGAGACCGAGCAGGACGGTCAGCACGAGGCAACGTCGTGACGTCACGGGGACTCTCCTCGCAGGGACGCGGCGTCGGGGTCGCCGTTGTACTCGACGGGCCGACGCGCCGGGGGGCCGAGCCCGCGTACCTTTCCACCAAGTACCACCGTCCGCGCGCCACGGCACCCGGTCCTCTCCCGGCGACCTTCGCGTTCGAACTAGAGGCCCGGGGATCTCCTCGCCCACGCACGCGACGTCGGTGGACTCGTTCGGCAGGTCGCGCGGATGACGCCCGCGTCGGTGGAATCGCACGCGGCACCGTTCGTCCCCGCGTCGGTGGAATCGTACGCGGCACCGTACGTCCCTCCGCGAGGAGGAACTCACCCGTCGAGGACTCCGCCGACGACTCGCGCCGCTCCGGCTCCAACTGAAACGACTGCTGCAACGGCACGTCAACAACCCCGTCCCGGCCGCCCACAAGATCGCGAAGGATCTCCGCGAGTACGGCGCTGCGCTCTGGACGTTCGCTCGGGTCGAAGGCGTCGAGCCCACGAACAACGCAGCCGAGCGCGCCGTCCGCAAGGCCGTCCTCTGGCGAAAGACCTCGTTCGGATCCGCGAGCCGGTGGGGCTCGCGTTTCGCCGAGCGGATGTTGACAGTCTGCGAGAGTCTCCGGGCGCAGGGTCGGTCGATCCTGGGCTTCTTGGAGAGCGCGATCCGAGCCCGCTTGTCGGGCAGTCAGCATCCCTCGCTGCTACCAGCGCAGCCGGTCCGCACCTGAGTTATGCGGGCACAACCTTGAATGCCAGCTCCACATTCGCGTCCTTCGCCGCCTCCTCGGCGTGGCGCAGGAATCTCTGGCCTTCGCCGACGAGCTCCTGCTTCGCAACGATGCTTATCCGCACTCGGCTACCCCGAGAGACCTGACTACCCGTTGATCGCGTCAGTTGCTGATAGATCTCGCCGCTCTCGATGAAGTCAAAGTAGCGATTCAGCTTCTTTTGCAAGAGTGCGAGCCTCTCGATTTCGCCGGTGCCGACGAAGTCATCCACCAGCGTCGCGACGATCGTACCCGATCCCTTCTCAAGGCTCAAGTAGTCCACGGTTTCCGAGTCTGCAAGGCGCATGCGAGTCCTCACGGTCGGCGGACTTCGACAACTGTACCAGGTGGTAGCACCGTGCCACCAGGGGGGTACCGAGTCAGGAAAGCAGCGCGCGGATTCCGTGACACAACACGATCGCGTGACGAACTTCGTTCGAAGCTCGGATGAGCCAACCGGCGACGTCGCCGTCGCAGTCTGGCGCGGCGTCCCCCAATCCAGAGGATCGAGCGTGGCGTCCGCTACGGAAGCACTCGGCCGCCCTGGCGCACCGGAGGAGTAGGCCGGACCTTGACCGACCGCGTGCCGCCCGAGTCGATTGTCACCGAATCCGCGCGCGACTTTCCTGACTCGGTACCCCACGACGCACCTCCTGAGGACGCTTCCCGCCCGCCCCCTACGCCGGGCCCGTGCGCGCCCACGCGGCGGCGGCGTCCACCACGTGGCGGACGACCGCGTCGTCGTGGGTCGTCGAGACGAACCACGCCTCGAACGGCGACGGCGGCAGGTAGACGCCCGCGGTGAGCATCGCCCGGTGGAAGGCGCGGAAGCGGTCCGCGCGCGTCGCCTTCGCCTCGGCGAGGTTGCGCGGGGCGCGCGCGGAGAACCACAGGCCCATCATCGCGCCGCGCCGCGGCGCCACCGCCTCGACACCCGCCGTGCGCAACGCGCGCTCGAGCCCCGAGGCGAGCGCCTCGGTCGCCGCCGCCGCACGCTCGAAGACGCCCGGCGCCAGCACCTCCCGCAACGTGGTCAGCCCCGCGGTCATGCCGACGGGCTGCCCCGCCAACGTGCCCGCCTGGTAGACCTTGCCCTCGGGCGCCACCATCGCCATCAGGTCGGAACGGCCGCCGTAGGCGCCGACGGGGAACCCGCCGCCGATCACCTTGCCGAGCGTCGTGAGGTCGGGCCGCACGCCGTAGAGCGCCTGCGCGCCGCCCCGGTGCACGCGGAAGCCCGTCATCACCTCGTCGAAGACGAGCAGCGCGCCGTGCGCGTCGCACGCGCGCCGCAGGCCGGGCAGGAAGCCGGGCTCGGGCTCGACGAAGCCCATGTTGCCCACGATCGGCTCGACGAACACCGCCGCGATGCGCCCCGCGTGCGTCGCGAACGCCCGCTCGACCGCCGCGAGGTCGTTGTAGGGCACCGTCACCGTCGCGCCCACCACCGCCGGCGGCACGCCCGGGCTGTCGGGCGCGTCGAAGGTCAACGCGCCGCTGCCCGCCGACGAGAGGAACGCGTCGCCGTGCCCGTGGTAGCAGCCCTCGAACTTCACGACGACGTCGCGGCCCGTCGCCGCGCGCGCCAGCCGCAGCGCCGACATGCAGGCCTCGGTGCCGCTGCACACGAAGCGCAGCCGCTCGACCGACGGGACGGCCTTGACGATCTTCGCGGCGAGCCGCGGCTCGTCGGGCGACGGCGTGCCGGTCGCGACGCTGCGGCGCACGCGGCGCGTGACCGCGGCCACGACCGCGGGGTGGCCGTGGCCGAGGATCATCGGCCCCCACGCGCCGATCAGGTCCACGTAGCGGTGCCCGTCCACGTCGAAGAGCCACGGGCCCCGCGCCGAGCGCACGACCGGCGGCTCGCCGCCCACCGACTTGAACGCGCGCACCGGGCTGCTCACGCCGCCGGGGAACAGGCGCCGCGCCGCCTCGTTCAGCCGCCGGCTGCGCGGCCCCGCGCCGCCCGGTCCGCCCTGCTCGCTCGCGCTCATCGGTCCGTCCTCCGCCGACCTCGCCCCGCGCCGCCGCGGTCCGCCGCGGTCAGCCGCGGTCCCAACGTCCGCTGCGCAGCGCCTCCGCCGCGTGGCCCGCGAAGTACGTGAGGATCCACCGCGCGCCCGCGCGCCGGATCGCGACCAGCGTCTCCTGCGCCGCGCGGTCGAGGTCGAGCCAGCCGCGGTCGGCCGCGGCGTGCAGCGCCGCGTACTCGCCGCTCACCTGGTAGGCGGCGACGGGGACGTCCACGGCGTCGGCGGCGTCCGCGATCCAGTCGAGGTTGGGCCCCGCCGGCTTGACCATCACCGCGTCCGCGCCCTCCTCGACGTCGAGCAGGACCTCGCGCAGCGCCTCGGTGCGGTTGGCGAAGTCCATCTGGTAGCCCTTGCGGTCGCCCTTGCCCGGCGTGCTGCCGGCGGCGTCGCGGAAGGGGCCGTAGAACGCCGACGCCGACTTCGCCGAGTAGGCGAGCACGGCGGTGGTCGAAAGGCCCGCGGCGTCGAGCCCGCCGCGGATCGCCGCGACCTGGCCGTCCATCATCGCGCTCGGCGCGACCACGTGCGCCCCGGCCCGGGCGTAGGCCACGGCCTCGGCGGCGAGCAGCGGCAGCGTCGCGTCGTTGTCCACGTCGCCGCCGGCGAGCACGCCGCAGTGGCCGTGGTCGGTGTACTCGCACAGGCACACGTCGGCCATCAGCACGAGGTCGGGCGTGGCCTTCGCCAGGCGCGCGAGCGCCTCGGGCACGGGCCCCGCGGGATCGAAGCCCGACGTCCCCCGCGCGTCCTTCTGCGCCGGCAGGCCGAAGAGGATGACGGCCCCGACGCCGAGGCCCGCGAGCCGCTGCGCCTCCTCGACCACCGTGTCGGGCGACCACCGCGTCTGGCCCGGCAGCGACGGCAGCGGCGTGCGGACGCCCCGCCCGTGCTCGACGAAGAGCGGCGCGATCAGGTCGGCGGGGTGCAGGCGCGTCTCGCGCGCCAGCCGGCGCAGCGCGGGCGTGCGCCGCAGCCGTCGGGGTCGGTGGCGGAGGTCCATGGCGACCGAACCTACCCGACCGACGGCCCGCCCGCCCCGCCGGGGCGGGGCCCGGCGCCGCCCCGAGACAGCCGCGCCTCGACGGCCCGCGCGAGGTCGGCCGCGGTCGGCCGCGAGGCGACCGAGACGTCGTCGGCGCCCTCCGCGCGCAGCGCCTGCGCCGTGGCGTCGCCCACCGCGACGCAGGGCACGCCCGCGAGCGAGACCGCGGCGGCGAGCGCCCGCGCGGCGGCAGGGCTCCCCACGACGTAGGCGGCCGCGGCGGTCGCGCGCACCGCGGCGGGGAAGGCGACGTCGTCCTCGACGGCGTACGCGACGACCTCGTCCACGACGAACCCCGCGTCGCGCAGCACCGCCGCCCCGTCCTCGCGCGCCCGCTCGCCGCGCAGCCAGAGCACGCGCCCGCGCGCGCGCGACCGCACCAGCGCGCGGGCGAGCGCCTCGGCGCCGCCGTCCCCGCGCACGTCCACGCGGAACCCGACGGCCTCGAGCGCGCGCGCGGTCGCGGCCCCGACCGCCGCCGCGGGCCTCCCGCCGCCGACGCCGGCCGGGAGGTAGCGCGCCGCGTTGGCCGACGTGGCGAGCACGAGGTCGGCCTGCGCGAGCGCGCGCGTGACGGCCCCGAGGTCGGCGGGCGGCGCGGCGCGGGCGAAGGCGAGGGCCACCGCCGCACGGCCCGCGGCCTCGACGGACCGGGCCCACGCCGCCGCGGTCTCCTCGGTCGCGACGACGACGACGGGGCGCGGGCGCGCCGCGCTCACACGAAGGCGGCCGCGCCCATGCCGAGCAGGCGCGACGCGGCGCGGTGGCCGATCGCGTCCGCCTCGCCGAGCGCGCCCTCCTCCGCGACGTCGAGCGCCGCGCTCCCGTCGAGCGCCAGCACCCGCACGCGCAGCCGCAGCCGCCCGTCGCTCGCCTCGGCGAGCGCGCCCACCGGCGCGTGGCAGCCCGCGCCCAGCCCGTGCAGCGCCGCACGCTCGGCCGCGGCCGCGGCCGCGGAGCGGACGTCGGACACGCGGGCCACGCGCGCCTCGGCGCGGGCGTCGCCCTCGCGGATGGTCAGCGCGAGCGCGCCCTGCGCCGCCGCGGGGAGCATCACGTCGGGGTCGAGCACCTCGGTGACGTGGTGGTCGAGGCGCAGGCGGCGCAGGCCCGACAGCGCGAGCACGATCGCGTCGAAGCGCCCCTCGTGGAGCAGGCGCAGCCGCGTGTCCACGTTGCCGCGCAGGCCGACCACCTCGAGGTCGGGGCGGGCCCGGCGCAGCTGGGCCACCCGCCGCGGGCTCCCGGTCGCGACGACGGCGCCCTTGCGCAGCGCGTGCAGGCCGTGGCCCTCGCGCGAGAGCAGCGCGTCGCGCGGGTCCTCGCGGGGCGGGACGGCGCCCACGGCGATCCCGCGCTCGGGCCCGACGGGGAGGTCCTTCATCGAGTGCACCGCCGCGTCGCAGCGGTCCTCGAGCAGCGCCCGGTGCAGCGCCGCGGTGAACACGCCCTGCCCCCCCATCGCGGCGAGCGGGCTCGTCTGGTCGCGGTCGCCCTCGCTGCGCACCCACACGAGCGCCACGCCGTCGCCGAGGCGCTCCGCGACCCACTCGGTCTGGGTGCGGGCGAGCGCGCTGGCACGGGAGCCGACGCGGAAGGGGGCTGCGGTCACGGAGGACTCCCGGGCCCGGTCGGCCGCGGCGCCGGCTCCACGGCCTCGACGCGGCTCGTCACCGTGCCGTCGCCGACCTGCGTCGCGATCCGGTCCCCGGGCCTCACCTGGGACACGGACTTCAAGAGCGTGCCGTCGGTCCGCGTCAACGAGAAGCCCCGGTCGAGGACCCGCAGCGGGGAGAGCGACTCGAGGGCGGCCCGGCGCACCTCGTAGGCGGCGACGGAGCGGTCCACCCGACGACGCACCGCGGCGGCGGCACGCCCCGCGAGGTCGTCCACGGTCGAGCGCGCCTCCCGGAGCGGGCCCCGGGGCGACGCGCCGAGAAGGCGCGCCGAGAGCTCGGTCACGCGCCCGCGCGCCGCCGCCGCCCGCGCCGCCAGGGCCCGCCGCGCGCGCGAGGCGAGGTCGGCGAGCCCCCGGCGCCGCCGGGCGAGCTCGGCCGAGGGCGAGCGCGAGGCGAGCCGCGCCCCGAGCGCCTCGACCGCGCGGCGGCGGGCCGCGACCGCGTCGGCGGGCGCGCGCACGACGGGCCGGCCCGCGAGCGCCTCGACGGCCTGCCACGCGCGGTCCACGCGGACGCGAACGAGGTGGGCGAGGCGGGCGGCGCGGCGGTCGAGGTCGTCGGCGAGCTCGCGCCGCACCGGCACGACGAGCTCGCCCGCCTGGCTCGGCGTCGCCGCGCGGACGTCGGCGACGAAGTCGGCGATGGTAACGTCCACCTCGTGGCCCACCGCCGAGACGACCGGCGTCGTGCACGCGGCGATCGCGCGCGCGACCGGCTCCTCGTTGAACGCGTGGAGGTCCTCGGGCGACCCGCCGCCGCGCCCGACGACGATCACGTCGGCGCCCGCGGCCCGGTCGGCGAAGCGCAGCCCCCGCGCGACGTCGTCGGCCGCGCCCGCGCCCTGCACCTTGACCGGCACGAGGACGAGCTCGACGCGCGGGAAGCGGCGGTGGACCACCGTGACGAGGTCGCGCACCGCCGCGCCCGTCTTCGACGTGACCAGCGCGACGCGGCGCGGCAGGAACGGGAGCGCCACCTTGCGCTCGGGCGCGAACAGCCCCTCGGCCTCGAGCCGGCGCTTGAGCTGCTCGAAGGCGAGTTGCATCGCGCCCACGCCGAGCGGGGAGACCTCGTGGACGATCAGCTGGTAGCGGCCGTGCGGCGGATAGACGTCCACCGTGCCGCGGCAGAGGACCTCCACGCCGTCCTCGAGCGAGAAGCGCAGCCGTGCGGCGAGCGAGCGCCAGACGACGGCGGGCAGCACCGCGCCCTCGTCCTTGAGCGAGAGGTAGACGTGGCCGGAGGACACGCGGCGCGCGCCGCTCACCTGCCCGCGCACCCACACCTCGTCGAAGGACCGCGCGAGGACGCCCTGGATCTCGAGCGTGAGCTCGGTGACCGTGCGGACCGGGGTGCCGGGGCGCGGGGCCTCGTCGGCCACGGGGCTCAGTCCCGGCCCGCGGGCACCGGCACGTCGGCCGGGAGCGGGCGGAACACCGGCTCGATCCGCAGGGCCTTGCCGGTGCGCTCGTCCACGTCCACGATCACGGCGCCGAGGCGCACGTCGCCCGACGCCACCGCGTAGGGCTCGTGGACGTTGGTGCGCATCTTCTTGAGCACCGCCTCCTTCACGCGCCCGATCACGCCGTCGTAGGGGCCGGTCATCCCGCAGTCGGTCAGGAACGCGGTGCCGCCGGGCCGGATCGTCGCGTCGGCGGTCGGCACGTGCGTGTGCGTGCCGAAGAGCAGCGACACGCGCCCGTCGAGGTACCACGACATCGCGACCTTCTCGCTGGTCGCCTCGGCGTGCATGTCCACGACGACGACGTTGGTGTGCTCGCGCAGCGACGCCACCGCGCGGTCGGCCTCCTCGAAGAAGTCGCCCCACGCGTTCATGAACACGCGCCCCTGCAGGTGGACGACGCCGACGCGGGTGCCGCGGGGCCCGTCGACGAGGCACCACCCGCGCCCGGGCGCGGACCGGGGCCAGTTCGCCGGCCGCAGGAGGCGCTCCTCGCGCTCGAAGACCGGGAACGCGTCCTTCTTGTCGAAGGCGTGGTCCCCCATCGTGACGACGTCGGCGCCGAGCTCGCGGATCTCGCGGTAGATCTTCTCGTTGATGCCCGCGCCCGCGGCCGAGTTCTCCGCGTTGACGACGACGAAGTCCACCTGCGCCTCGCGGCGCAGCAGGGGCAGGAAATGGGCCAGGGCGACGCGCCCGGGGCGGCCCACCACGTCGCCGACGGCGAGGATGCGGATCATCCCGGCCATCGTAGCCGCCCCCCGGCCCTGACCCTCCGGAGGACTGGGCGGTGCCAGGAACGTTGTTTTCACGAAGCGTGAAAACAACGTTCCTGGCACCGCGCGAACGCGCCGAGCCCGCCGAGTTCACGAAAGACGAGGCCCGCCGGGCGCCGATCGCACGTCGGGCCCCCGTCGGGGCTCGCGGATTCGGCCCGGGCGCGCGTTGGACGCGACGACCGCGTGTTCTGGCACCACGCCGAGGAGCGGACGACGCGTGGCGACACGCATCGAATCGCCGACGGGCCCTGCGTCACGCCCGGGCCGAAGACGCCGCCCCGACCTCGTCGGCTCGTGAATTCGGCGGG
>JADZCA010000107.1 GCA_020851795.1 Planctomycetota bacterium
AATTCGGCGGGCTCAGGCGGCCTGCGCGCGCCACGGGAGCAGGTCGAGCCAGTCGTCGAGGCGGGGCGCGGTGCGGTCCTTCTCCGACAGCACCGGCGCCTCCACGGGCCAGCGCACGCCGATCTCGTGGTCGTCCCACGCGATCCGCATCTCGTCGGCGGGGTCGTAGGGCGCGGTGCATTTGTACTCGACCACCGCGGTGGGGGAGAGGACGCAGAACCCGTGCGCGAAGCCCGGCGGCACCCACAGCTGTTCGGCGCCGTCGGCGGTCAGCGTCGCGCCCACCCAGCGGCGGAACGTGGGCGAGTCGCGTCGCAGGTCCACCGCCACGTCGAAGATGCGGCCGGAGACCACCTGCACGAGCTTGCCCTGTGGGCGCCGCCGCTGCGCGTGCAGCCCGCGCAGCACGCCCTTCGTGCTGCGGCTGCGGTTGTCCTGCACGAACGAGGCGGGGATGCCGGCCTCGACGTAGCGGTCGGCCCGGTACGTCTCGAGGAAGTAGCCCCGCTCGTCGCGGTGGACCTTCGGGGTCACGAGCAGGACCTCGGGGATCTCGGTCGGCGTCACGCGCATCGCAGCTCCTCCCGTCCGCACAGCGTCGCCAGGTGGTCGGCGTAGGTGCTCTTGCCGAGCGAGGCGGTCACGCGCCGCAGCGCGGCGTCGGACAGCCAGCCGCGACGCCACGCGATCTCCTCGAGGCACGCGATCGGCACGCCCTGGCGCTCCTGGAGCGCCTGGACGAAGCTGCTCGCCTGGAGCAGCGACGGGTGCGTGCCGGTGTCGAACCACGCGTAGCCGCGCCCGAGCCGCTCGACGTGCAGGTCGCCCCGCGCGAGGTAGGCGCGGTTGACGTCGGTGATCTCGAGCTCGCCGCGCGCCGACGGGCGCAGCGCGCGCGCCACGTCCACGACGTCGGCGCCGTACGCGTAGAGCCCGGTCACCGCCCAGCGCGAGCGCGGCCGCGCGGGCTTCTCCTCGAGCGAGACGGCGCGGCCGGTCGCGTCGAGCTCGACGACGCCGTAGCGCTCCGGGTCGGCGACGGGATGGGCGAACACCGTCGCGCCCGACGTGCGCGCGACCGCGCGCTCGAGCAGCTCGGGGAGGCCGTGCCCGAAGAACAGGTTGTCGCCGAGCGCGAGCACCACCGGCGACCCCGCGAGCCAGTCGGCGGCGATCAGGAACGCCTGCGCGATGCCCTCGGGGCGCGGCTGCACCGCGTACTCGAGCCGGAGCCCGAGGTCGCTCCCGTCGCCGAGCAGGCGGCGGAACGCCTCCTGGTCGTGCGGCGTCGTGATCAGCATCACGTCGCGCACGCCGGCCAGCATCAGCGACGAGAGCGGGTAGTAGACGAGCGGCTTGTCGTAGACGGGCAGCAGCTGCTTGCTGACCGCACGGGTGACGGGGTGCAGGCGCGTGCCCGCCCCGCCGGCGAGGACGATGCCCTTGGTCACGACGCCACCGCCACCGCGCTGCGGCCCAGCCGCTCGCGCCGGAAGCCCTTGCCCTGGACGGCGTCGCTCCAGCGCGTGTTCTCGAGGTACCACCGCACCGTCTCGCGGATGCCGTCCTCGAACGAGCGGGTGGGCGCCCAGCCGAGCCCGCGGCGCGTCGCCGAGGCGTCCACCGCGTAGCGCCGGTCGTGGCCCGGGCGGTCGGTGACGTGGACGAGCAGGTCCGTGTAGCGCGCGAGCCCGCGGGCGCGCAGCGCGTCGTTGTGCGCGGCCGGGCGCAGCTCCTCGAGCGCCGCGCAGATCGCGTGGACGACCTGCAGGTTGGTGCGCTCCGCGCCGCCGCCGAACAGCCAGCGCGTCCCCGGCGCCGCGCGCTCGACGGCGGTCACGAGGCCGCGGGCGTGGTCGTCCACGTGCAGCCAGTCGCGCACCTGGCCGCCGTCGCCGTACACCGGCAGGTCGCGCCCCTCGAGCGCGTTGAGCGTCATCAGCGGGATCAGCTTCTCGGGGAACTGGTGGGGGCCGTAGTTGTTCGAGCAGTTCGTCGTGATCGTGGGCAGGCCGTAGGTGCGGTTCCAGGCGCGAACGAGGTGGTCCGCCGCCGCCTTGCTCGCCGCGTAGGGCGAGTTGGGCTCGTAGTTCGACGCCTCGGTGAACGTGCCGGCGGCGCCCAGCGTGCCGTGCACCTCGTCGGTGGACACGTGGAGGAAGCGGAAGCGCTCGCGCTCGCGCCCCACGAGCCAGCTCCAGTGGCGGCGCGACGCCTCGAGCAGCTCGAGCGTCCCCGACACGTTGGTCTTGACGAACGCCCGCGGCCCGTCGATCGAGCGGTCCACATGGGTCTCGGCCGCGAGGTGGAGCACCGCCGCCGGCCGGTGGCGCTGGAACACCGACTCGAGCAGCGTCGCGTCGGCCACGTCGCCGCGCACGAACCGGAACCGGGGGTGGACGGCGACGTCGGCGAGGCTGGCGAGGTGGCCGGCGTAGGTCAGCGCGTCCAGCACGACGACCTCGTGGGGCGTCTCGGCGAGGATCGTGCGGACCACGCGCGAGCCGATGAAGCCGGCGCCGCCGGTCACGACCCATGTGGAAGGAGTGCTCTGCGCAGCGGGGGGGAGGATCACGCCGACCGCCATTCCAAAGCGCGTGCCACGCCCTCCACCGGGGGGATCCGTCTCAACGGGATCGGGGCTACGATCGGCGCGACGCACGCTGAGACGGGACCGGCGGGCCCCGTATCGTGCCGAGACGCCGGCCCCGGCCGCGCGAGGACGACGATGGGCTCCGACCGCCGAGACCCCGACCTGCCGTTCGCGGTCCGCTCCGAGGACCCCGCCGTGCGCATGCTCTCGGAGGTCTCGGCGGCCCAAGCCGAGTTCATCGCCGGGGCCGACGCCCGCTCGCTCGCGGGGACGCTGCTGCGCCAGCTGCTCTCGCTGTCGGGGAGCGAGTACGGCTTCGTCGCCGAGGTGGACCACGGTCCCGACGGCGCCCCGTTCCTCAAGACCCACGCGCTGACCAACATCGCGTGGGACGCGCAGACGCGCGCGCTCTACGAGGTCCACGAGGCCCGCGGGCTCGAGTTCCGCAACCTCAAGACGCTCTTCGGCCACGCGCTCGTCACCGAGCAGCCGGTCTTCGCCAACGACGTCGCCACCGACCCGCGCTCCGGCGGCCGACCGATCGGCCACCCCGTGATGCGCTGCTTCCTCGGGGTCCCGCTCCGGCGCGGCGGCGAGCTGGTCGCGATGGTCGGGCTCGCCAACCGCCCCGGCGGCTACGACGAGTCGCTGCTGCGCTACCTCGCGCCGATCCTCGAGACGTGCACGAGCCTCGTGCAGGGCATGCGGATCGACCGCCGCCGCCGCCACGCCGAGGACGACCTCCGCGCCGCCAACGCGCGCCTCTCCGCGATCCTCTCCGCGGTCGAGGCGGGGGTGCTGCTCGAGTCGGAGGGGCGCCGGATCGTGCTGGTCAACCAGCGCTTCTGCGACCTGTTCGGCGTGCCCGTCGCGCCCGAGACGCTCGTGGGCGCCGACTGCGCCAACGCCGCGGACACCGCCAAGGACCTCTTCGCGGAGCCCGACGCGTTCCTCGCGCGGGTGCGGGAGATCCTCGCCGCGCGGGCCCCGGTGCTCGGCGAGGTCCTGCGGATGCGCGACGGCACCGTGCTCGAGCGCGACTACGTCCCGGTGCGCGTCGAAGGCGTGGACCGCGGCCACTACTGGCAGTACCGCGACGTCACCCGCCGCGAGCACGACGCGGAGCAGCTGCGCAAGCGCGAGGTGGAGGCCGCCCGCCTCGCGATGGTGGCGGCGCGCACGAGCAACGGCGTCGTCATCACCGACGCGACCGGCGTGATCACGTGGGTCAACGACGGCTTCACGCGCATGACCGGCTACGGCCTCGACGAGGTGGTCGGACGCCGCCCGGGCGCCTTCCTCCAGGGGCCGGGCACCGACGCGCGGACGATCGAGCGCATGCGGCAGGCGATCCGGGCGGGACGCGCGTTCGTCGTGGAGGTGCTCAACTTCCACCGCAGCGGGCGCCCGTACTGGGTGCGCGTGGACGCGCAGCCGGTGCTCGGCGCCGACGGCGCGCTCGCGAACTACATCGCGATCGAGACCGACGTGACCGACCGCGTCGAGCAGGACCGGCGCGAGGGGCGCCTCGCCCACCTGCAGTGGGTCGTGCGCGAGGTGCTGACGTCGTTCCTGCACGAGCAGACGACGGCGTCGGTCGTGCCGCTCATGCTGAGCCGCGTCGGGCGCGCGCTCGACGCCGACCGCGCCTTCCTCGCGCGGCGCCGGGGCGACGGCGACTTCGCGCGCGTCGAGCAGTGGACCTCGGGCGCCGCGGCCGCGCTCCCGCCCGACGCCGCGCTGCCCCCGACGGTCGTGTCGGTGCTGTCCGCGGGCCGGGTCTTCGCCGGGCTCCACGACCAGGCCGCCTCCGCGTCCTGCCTCGCCATGCCCGTGCTGCTGCGCGGCACGCTCGAGGCGGTCGTCGGCTTCGAGGCGACGGGCGGTCCCCGCACGTGGCGACCCGAGGAGGTGGCCGTCATCCAGGCGCTCGCCGAGGGCTTCGCCCGGGCGCGCGAGCGCGAGGAGGGCGCCGCGCGGCTGCGCGAGGCGGCCGACCGCGCCGAGTCGGCCAGCCGCGCCAAGAGCGAGTTCCTCGCGAGCATGAGCCACGAGATCCGCACGCCGATGAGCGCCGTCGTCGGCTACGCGGACCTCCTCTCCCGTCCGGGGCTCGACGCGGCGCGCGCCGACGAGTGGCGCGGCCACCTGCGCCGCAACGCGGCCTACCTCATGTCGCTGGTGGACGACGTGCTCGACCTCTCCCGCATCGAGGCGGGCAAGGTCTCGCCGCGGCTCGAGGACGTGGACCCGGCGGCGGTGCTCGCCGAGGTGGACGCCTTGCTGCGGCCGCGCGCGGAGGAGCGGATGCTCGCGCTGCGCGTCGCCGCCGAGGGGGACCTGCCGCCGACGCTGCGCACCGACCCCACCCGCCTCCAGCAGATCCTCGTCAACCTCGTCGGCAACGCGCTCAAGTTCACCGACCGGGGACGCGTCGAGCTCGTGCTCTCGAGCCAACGGGGCGCCGACGGCCGCCTCCGCCTGCGCTACCGCGTGACCGACACCGGCGTCGGCATCCCCCCCGAGAAGCTCGGCGCGCTGTTCCAGCCCTTCGCGCAGGCGCACGGGGCCGACGAGACCCGCCGCGGCGGCACCGGGCTCGGGCTCGCGATCTCGCGGCGCTTCGCGTGGATGCTCGGCGGCGACATCGACGTCGTGTCGGTGCCGGGCGAGGGGAGCACCTTCACGCTGGTGCTCGACCTCGGGCCCGTCCCCGAGGCCCAGCTGCGCCCGGCGCCGCGCGAGCTGCCGCGCGCGGCGGCGGCGGGTGCGCCCGGCGCCGGCGCGTCGCTCGCGGGCCGTCGCGTGTTCGTCGTGGACGACAGCCCCGACAACCGGCGCATCCTGCGCTTCGTGCTCGAGGAGAAGGGCGCGACGGTGGAGGAGGCCGAGCACGGCGGGCTCGCGATGGAGCGCCTCGCGGCGGCGGGGCCACAATTCGACCTCGTCGTCCTCGACATGCAGATGCCGGTGATGGACGGCTACCAGACCGCGAAGGCGATCCGCGACCGCGGGCTCTCGACCCCGGTGCTCGCGCTGACCGCGTACGCGATGGCGGGCGACGCCGAGCGCTGCCTCGCGGCGGGCTGCGACCGCTACCTCGCGAAGCCCATCGTGCCCGCCGAGCTGGCGGCGACGGCGGACCGGCTGCTCGGCGGCGCGGCCGCGGCGGTCCCGCCCCCCGAGGCGGCCGCCGACGACCGCCACGCAGCCGCGCGCTCGCTGGCGGACGACCCGGCCTTCGCGCCCCTGATCGCGGAGTACGTGGCCGGGCTCGCCGAGCTCGCCCGCGCCGTGCGCGACGCGGGTGCGACGGGCGACGTGGACGCGCTGCGCCGGGCGGCGCACCGCACGCGCGGCACGGCCGACAGCTACGGCTTCCCGGCGCTCGCGCGCGCCGCGTCCCGCTGCGAGGAGGCGATGGCGTCGCGTCCCACTGGCACCGCGCTCGCCGAGGCGGCGGCCTCCTTCCTCGAGGCCGTCGACGCCGCCCGCGCCCCGCGACGCCGATAGGCGCCCGTCCCGGGCGCGGGCCTTCCGGCCGCGCGTCGCCGAGACGGGCCCCCGCCCCTACGCCTTCGTGTCGGGCGCCGTGCGGAGCCCGAACTCCTTGATGCGGCGGTACATCGTCGCGGGCGAGATGCCGAGCGCCTCGGCGGCGTCGGCCGGCGAGTCGAAGGCCTCGAGCGCGCGTTCGATCGCGCGGCGTTCGAGCGCCGCGAGCGGCTCGACGTCCTCGGGACGGGCCCGCGCGGGGAGGGACGGCGGCGTCGCCGCCGGCGCGGCGCGCAGGGACGGGGCCGGCTCGGTGGGGGCGGTCGTCGCAGCCGCGGCCGGCGCCACGGGCCTCGCGGTCGAGAGCGGGTCGGCGTCGAGGTCGGGCGGGAACATCGCCGCCGTCAGCGTGGGGCCCTCGAAGAGCACGACCGCGCGCTCGACGACGTGGCGCAGCTGGCGCACGTTGCCCGGCCACGGAGCGCCCTCGAGGCGCGCCAGGGCGTCGGGCGCCACGCCGGTGAACGTCTTGCCGTGGGTCGCCGAGAGCTCGCGCAGGAAGTGCTGCGTCAGCCGCGCCACGTCGGTGGGCCGCTCGCGCAACGGCGGCATCGCGATCGGCACCACGTTGAGGCGGTAGTAGAGGTCGAGCCGCAGGCGCCCGGTGCGCACCTCTTCGAGCGGGTCGCGGTTCGTCGCCGCGACGACGCGGACGTCGGCGCGCAGGTCCTCGCCGCCGCCGACGCGACGGTAGCAGCGCTCCTGGAGGAACCGGAGCAGCTTGCTCTGCAGGTCCACCGGCAGCTCGCCGATCTCGTCGAGGAAGAGCGTGCCGCCCTCGGCCTCGCCCACCGCGCCGTCGCGGCGGCGGTCAGCGCTCGTGAACGCGCCCTTCTCGTGGCCGAACAGCGTGGACTCGAGCAGGTCGCGCGGGACGCTCGCCATGTTGAGCGCGACGAAGGGGCCCGCGGCGCGGCGGCTGCAGCGGTGGATCGCCCGGGCCACGAGCTCCTTGCCCGTGCCCGACTCGCCCGTGACGAGCACCGTGACGTCGGTGCGGGCCACGTTGCGCAGGATCGCGTACAGCGTCCGCATCGGCGGCGACGCGCCCACCATCTGGTCGAGCCCGGCCTCGCCGCCGTCGTCGTCGAGGCGCGCGAGGCGGCGGAGCAGCTCGCCGTGCGCGACGGCCTTCGTCAGCGTCGCGACGAGCCGGACCTCGTCGAGCGGCTTGGGCAGGTAGTCGAGGGCGCCCGCCTTCATCGCGCGGACGACGTCCTCGACCTCGCGGTTGGCCGTCGCGATCACGACCGGCGTCGTCGGCAGCGTCTCGCGGATCCCCGCGAGGAGCGCGAGCCCGTCGGTCCCGTCGAGGTCGCGGTCGAGCAGGATCACGTCGGGGCGCTGCTGCGCGGCCAGCGCGGCGGCGTCGGGCCACGACGTCGCGGCCACCGTCGCGAAGCCGTGGCGCCGCATCAGGTGCTCGGCGATCCGCAGGAACGCCGGGTCGTCGTCGACGAGCAGGACGCGGGGCAGGGTCACCTCCGGTGCCCCCCGTCGCCCACGGGCGCGGCGTGCGCCCGTTCCTCGGCGTCCAGGCGGCGATTCCACTCTCGCAGGAGGTCGGTCACCGCGTCCAGCACCGCCAGCACCGGGCCGCGGCGCCCCCGGCCCGCCCGGGTGAGGGCGGCCGCCCGGGCCGCCACGACCCGCACGGCCTGCGCGGTCTCGGCGCGGTCCTGCTTCGCGAAGGCGCCGTCGCACCCCGCGTTGAGCAGGCGGCGCAGCGTCGGCGCGTCGAGGCGGGCCGACCACGCCAGCACGAGCGCGTGCGGCGCGGTCGCGCGCACCGCGTCGAGCAGCGCGGTGGCCTTCGCGTCGCCGCCGAAGTCGTTGTCCACGACGTAGACGTCGAAGGCGCGGCCCGAGACGTCGGCGACCGTGCGGGTCTCGACCTCGAGGTCGGGGCACGCCGTCTTCAGGTCGTGACGCAGGACGGCGAGGGCCTGCGGGTCGTCGTCGAGGAGGAGGACGCGGGTGCGTCGGGGGCTCATGCGGGCTCCGGGAGGGCGAGGGTCGAGGGGGCGGTCGAGGCGGCAAGGTCCGGCGACGGGGTGAGGCCGGGGTCGCCGTGCGAGGCGCCGTGGAGGACGAAGCGGACGGGGCGGCGGCCGGCGTAGCGGTCGAGCAGGCGCAGGGCGCCCTCGACCGCGTCGAGCGGCTGGCCGGCCGAGACGACGACGACGGTCTCGTCGGCGACCGCCGACACGAGCCCGCCCTCGAGACCGAGGTCCACGGCGCCGGCGTCCACGATCACCGCGTCGTGGCGTGCCCGCAGGTCGTCGAGCAGCGCGGCGACCGGCGCGCGCGCGAGTCGCGACGGATGGTCGGCCATGTGCCCCGCGGGCACCGCGCTCAGCCCCGGCCACGCGGTCGCGTGCGTGCACGCCTCGAGCGGGGCCCCGCCCACCGCGTCGGAGATGCCCGCGGCGTCGAGCAGCGACAGGCGCGCGGATGCGCCGCGCACCCCGAGGTCGGCGTCCACGAGCACGGTGCGCAGCCGCGCCCGGGCGAGGGCGGTGGCGAGCGCGGTCGCGACGGTCGTCTTGCCGCCCGAGCGCGACGCGCCGGTCACGGCCACGACCACGCCGCCAGAGCGACGCCCGGCCGAGCGCACCTCGAGCACCTGCGCCGCCTGGCGGGCCGCGTGCTCGAACGCCGCGCGCGAGGCGGGGCGGTCCGGGAAGAGCCACGGCAGCACCCCGAGCACCTCGCCGTGCGAGGCGAGCCGGTCGAGGTCGTCGCTCCAGCGCACGCGGCGCGACAGGAGCCCGCCGACCACCGCGAGGCCGAGCGCGCCGAAGGCGCCGAGCATCGCCCCGAGCGCGCCGAGCGCGCGGCGCCGGTCGCGCGCGGCCGCGGGCGGCGCGCTCGCCCAGACGGCGACGCTGACGCGCCCGGGCAGCTCGGCGCGGCTCTCGGTTCGCGCCCGCTCGAGTTCGCGGCGCGTCTCCTCGAGCTGCGAGCGAAGGCGGCCCCGCTCGGTCTCGAGCGTCCCTAGACGCAGGCTCTTGCGGTTGAGCTCGACGGCCTCCGCGCGCACCCGCTCGCGGGTCGAGGTCAGCGACTCGCGCAGCGCGCGCAGCCGCGTGAGCGTCTCCGCGCCCGCGGCGGCGCCGCGCTTGGACAGGACGCCGTTCTTGCCGAGCAGCGTGAGCTGCGTGCGACGGTCCTCGATGGCCTTGTCGAGCACCTCGATCTGGCGCGCCGCGGCGCGCACGGTGGGGTTCTTCTCCGGATAGGTCTCGCGCAGCGACGCGAGGTTCGCCGTCAGCTTCGCGTGCTCGAAAAGCAGGCCGGCCATCGCGTTGTCGAGGACCGTCAGGCGCATGATCTCCTCGTCCACCCCGCGGAGGTCGCCGTCGCCCGACTTGGTGCTCTCCTGCGCGATCGAGTCGTCGAGCTCGGCCACGCGGCGCTCGAGGTCCTGGAGGTAGGTCACCTTGTCGAGGTGGGCCTTGGCCAGCGACTGCGCCTCGAACTCGCCCCCCGTCTCGAGCGCCTGCGCGTCCACCGCCGCGAGCGCGCGGGTGAGCTCCTGCTCGCGCTCGACGAGCGCCCGCTCGCGCACCGAGACCGTCTCGCGGCTCGCCGCGCCGTGGACGGCGTCGTAGGCGGCGAGCACCGCGTTCACGACGGCCGCCGCCTCCTCCGCGCTCGAGCCCGTGCCCTTGACGGTCACGAGCTCGGTGCCCTTGGGGCGGTCCACCTTCACCGCGCGCCCGAGCGCGTCCACGCCCGCGTCGCCGGTGGGCCAGCCGAGCCGCGAGAGCGCCGGCTCGGTGGTGGCGCGCGCGAGCACGGGCGTGCTGGTCAGGTAGCTCGTCTGCGTGCTCGCGTACGCGTCGAAGTAGGGCGGGAGCATCGGCGCGTCCGACTCGTCGTGGAGCACGCGCGGGGTCGTCGGGGAGACGCGGAGCATGCCCGAGGCCTCGTACTCCGGACGGGTCGAGGCGTACCCGCCCGCGGCGCCCGCCGCGCCGAGCACGAGCGCGACCGCCAGCGTGCGGCGCACGTGCCCGCGCAGCGCGCGCAGCACCGAGCGGAGCGGGTGCACCGCCGGCTCGGCGGGCGCGGGGGCGAGGTCGCCGGGCTCGTGGGAGGCGCCGCTCACGACGGCCTCCGGGTCGTCTCGTCCCGCTCCCAGGTGATCCCCTTGCCGCGGCCGCGGCGCGCGGCGAAGGCCGTCGCCAGCGTGACCGCGAGGTAGGCGGGCGCGGCCGGCCACAGCGTCGGGCGGAGCAGCACTTCCGTGGCCAGCGTCGTGCGGCCGCGCGCGCGCCCGCGGGCGAGCGCCGGGTAGCGCCCGTCGAGCTCGAGGTTGCCGCGGCGGCTCCGCGTCTTGATGCGCACGAGCGCTCCGAGCGTGCGCGGCGCGCGCACGGTGAACGTGCAGGTCCGGACCGTCAGGCGCTCGTCGGCGCCGAACATCCGGTGCACGAACGCGTCGTCGGCGGTCACCTCGGGGAACTGGTGGAAGCGCGCGCGCCCCTGCTGCGAGAGGCCGTACACCCCCGACCCGACCATGCCCTCGCGGAAGTGCGGGTGGCGCATCCACACGGCGTAGAACGCCTTCACCGCGCGCGAGGCGCCGCGCAGGTCCACTTGCATCCGCGGCGCCGCCGCGAGCGCGCGGCCCGACCGGAGCACCGCCGCGGTCTCGCGCACCGCGCGCACGTCGATCGCCACGTCGGCGTCCACGTAGAGCCGCGGGAACACGGTGGCCGCGCGGTCGCCGAGGTTGAGCGCGTTCGCCTTCGACGCGACGGGCGTCTCGACCACCGTGACGGCGGGCCCGAACGAGCGGGCGACGGCGGCGGTGGCGTCGCGGCATCCGTTGGCGACGACGACGATCTCGAGCTCGCCGGGGCGTGCGCCGGAGAGCAGGCCGCCGAGCAGACGGCCGATGACGGCCGCCTCGTCGTGGGCAGGGACGACGACGGACGCGACGGGAGCGCGGTTCATGCGGCCTCGCCGGTGGGCGCCGGGAGCACGGGGTGCACCGCGCGCGGGTCGATCCGTTCTCGCATCGCCGCGGCCTCGCGAGCGAGCTCCTCCGGCGCGCGCTCCCACCAGCGCGAGGCCAGCACCCGCGCGGCCATCGCCCGCGGGAACCGCGTCCGCAGCGGGCGGGCGGGGACCCCGGCGACCACCGTGAAGTCCTCGACGTCGCGCGTCACGACGGCGCCCGCGGCCACCACCGCGCCCGCGCCGATGCGGGAGCAGCCGGGCAGCACCGTCGCGCCGGCGCCGATCCACGCGTCGGGCCCGACGGTGAGCGTCGCGGGCGGGAGCGGGTCCTCCGCGACGAAGCCGAGGCGCGGGTCGTAGAAGTAGGGGTGCGTCGAGACGCCGTCCACCGGATGGTTGCGCAGCACGAAGCGCACGCCGGGGCCGACGCTGACGTAGCGGCCCACCGCGATCCCGCGCGGCGCCCGCGCCGGGTCGAACAGCGCCTCGCCGTAGCTGTGCGCGCCCACGTCCACGCCGTGGTGCTCGCGCATCAGGCGCCGGGCCGTCGCGGAGCGGCACGGGCCGCCCTCGAGGCGCAGCGCGAGCGCCAGCAGCGGGCGCGCGAGGCGCCAGCGCCGGGCCGCGCCCGTCCAGCGGTAGAGCCCCCGCAGCAGCGGCGCGAAGAGGCTCGTCGAGAGCTCGGGACGGGGCGCGCTCATGCCGCCTCCGTCGCGAACACGAACGAGCGCACCGCCTCGAGCATCGGCGCGGGCGCCGCGTCGGAGAGGACCCCGGCGGGGGGCGGCGCGGGCGGGGCGTCGAGGGCCGACAGCAGCGCCTCGACGTCGTCGCACACCCGCACGCCCGGCCACGCGGCGAGCCGGCGCGCGGTCGCGACCTGGTGCTCGCTGCGGTGCTCGCCGAGCTCGGCGCGGCGCGGCAGGAGGATCACCGGGCGGCCGGCGCGCAGGGCCGACAGGGTGACGCCGACGCCCGCGTGCGCCACGACGAGGCTCGCCTTCTCGAGCTGCTCGCGGAAGACGTCGGGCGCGAGCGAGCGAACCCAGCGCAAGCGCGAGGGCGCGCGGCCCGCGCCGATCTGCGCGAGGACGTCGGTGCGGCCGGCGGCGGCCGCCCAGTGGTCCACGGTGTGGACGAGACGGTCGAAGGGAAGCTGGGTCCCGACGGTGACGAGGATCACAGGACGGCTCCGTGGAAGTGGACGTGGGGGGGCTGCGCGAGGTGGGGCCACTGCGTCCAGACCGCGTCCGCGTGCCCCTGCGCGAGACGGGCCGAGTACGACAGCTCGTCGGCGTTGGCGACGCTGTCGAGGAACAGCGTCCGCGCGCCGACGAGGCGCGCGAGGCGCACCGCGAGGAGGCCGGGCGCCGCGCCCGTCGTCAGGACGACGTCGGGCCGCACGCGCAGCAGCGTCCACAGCACCTTGAGCGCGCTGCGCACGACCGCGAGCTTGCGGTCGCGGTTGGCGTCGGGGACGCGCACGAAGCGGTCGGGGGCGACGTCGCCCGCGCTGCCGCGGTCCACGCTGGCCCAGGTGACCTCCGCACCGCGCAGCGCGGGGCGCAGGCGCAGCAGCTGCACCCAGTGGCCGCCGCCGGAGGCGACGGCGAGGACGCGGAGACTACGCGAAGCCAAGGGGACGCCTCCTCGCGAGGCGGTGGGCCGCAGCCTCGACCACCTCCTGGTACCGGGCCACCATCCAGTCGAGCCGGCGCGACCACGAGCCGACCGCGTCGGCGCGGCGGCGCGCGCCCTCGGCGAGCGCGCGGCGGCGCCGGGCGTCGCCCGCGAGGGCCTCGACCGCCCGCGCGAGCCCGTCGGCGAACGCCGCCGGGGTCTCGACGGGGACGCGCACGCCGCACGAGTCGTCCACGACGTGCCCGGGCCCGCCGCGGTCCGCGCACACGACCGGCAGGCCGTGCGCGAGCGCCTCGAACACCACGGTCCCGCTCGGCTCGCGCCAGCTCGGGAACAGGAAGACGTCGGCCGCGCGGTAGTGCGCGTCCACCTCGGCGCGCGGCACGCGGCCGTGGAAGGCGACCTTCGAGCCGACGCCGAGCAGCGCGGCCTCGTCGCGGCACGCGGCGAGGTCCTCGCCGTCGCCGACGACGTCGAGCGTCGCGTCGGTGCCGGGGGCGAGGCGCGCGAAGGCGCGCACCGCGTCGCGCGCGCCCTTCGTGCGGATCACGCGCCCGACGAACAGGAAGCGCGCGGGGCCCGTGCCCTCGCGCGGGGCCGCCGGCGCGGGGAGCGCGTCGAAGCCGGTCTCGGCCTGCGTCTCGAAGCGGCGCAGGGTCAGGCCGTCGAGCACCTCGCGCACGTAGGGCGCGACGCCCACGACGAGGTCGGCATGCTCGAAGGAGCGGCGCAGGCGAGGGTCCACGCGCAGGCGCAGGCGGTCGAGCGCCCGCAGGCGCGTGAACCACGGGGCCCGCACCTCGGGCGCGAACGGGCGCGGCGTCGCGAGACTGCCGCCCACGGGGCCGAGGACGACCGGCAGCCCGAGGTCCGTGGCGGGGCACGGGTAGCGCAGCGCGAGCGGCGCGACCTGGTGGACGAGGTCGAAGCGCTCGCCGCGCGCCGTCGCGGCGCGGATCCAGCGGCGCGCGCGGCGGGCGAAGCGGCCCCAGCCGGGCTTGAGCATCGAGTCGAGGCGCTCGAAGCGGCGCGCGCGCGGGGCCTCGGGCCACGCGACGACGCGCACGCCCGGCAGCTGCGACGCGGGCGAGGGCCGGCCGGCGCGGTGCGTCGTCAGGAGCGTGAGGTCCACGCGGTCGGAGAGGCCGCGGGCCCAGCGGTGCGCCGCCCAGGACTCGCTGACGTCGGTGGCGTCGCAGCGGTACGCGACGAGCAGGACGGAGAGGCGCCCGCTCACGACGCGGCTCCCGCCGTGCGCGGCCACGCCGCGCGGTAGCCGAGGACGACGCCCGCGAAGTGGTCGCGGCGGCGGCGCACGCGCGCGTCGCGCGACCCGAGCGCGCGCAGCGTCCACCAGGTCGCGCGCGAGAGGTTGAAGACGTAGAGCACGCCGTACGCGACGGCGGCGGAGAGGAGCCCGCGGTGCTTGCGGTGCCAGCGGACGATGCCCGAGGTGAGCATCAGGTCGCGGCGGTGGTTGCAGCGCCACGCGCTCGCGCTGCCGTGGTGGACGATCTCGCCGACGGGGGCCATGCGGACGGCGAAGCCGGCGCGGCGGATCCGCAGGCACCAGTCCGTCTCCTCGCCGTAGAGGAAGAACGCGTCGTCGAGCGGCCCCACGACGTCGAGCACCTCTCGGCGGACCGCGAGGTAGCAGCCCGTCACGACGTCCACGTCGCGCTCGTCGCGGCGGTCCCATCCGCGGTACTGCGGGCGGCCGAGGAAGCGCGGCCACGCGAGGCGGTGCAGCCCCGAGGCCATCAGGACGAGGTTGCCCACGGTCGGGTCGCGGAAGCAGGTCGCCTGCAGCGTGCGGTCGGGGTTGAGGACCCGGCAGCCCATCGCGCCGACCTCGGGGTGCGCGTCGAGGTACGCGACCGTGCGCTCGAGGACGTCGCCGAGCACGAACGCGTCGGAGTTGAGCAGCAGGACGTGACGCCCGCGGGCCACCGCGAGCGCCTGGTTGTTCGCCGGGGCGAAGCCGCGGTTGTCGCCGTTGGCGATCAGCACGGCGTCGGGGAACTCCGCGCGCACCATCGCGGCCGAGCCGTCCGTCGAGCCGTTGTCCACGACGAGCACCTCGACGTCGAGCGCGCCGTGGTGGTCGCGGACCGAGGCGAGGCACTCGCGCAGCAGCGCGACCGTGTTCCAGTTCACGACGACGACCGAGAGGTCGGGGCGGCGCGCGGGGTTCGACGTCGGTTCCATGCCGGACGGGAGAACAAACGTCGTGCCGTCGGAGCCCGGGCCGCCACAACGACTTGCGTCGGCGCGCCGTGTCAGGCTGCGACGCGCGCCCGGAGCCACGGCGCGCGCTGCGTCGAATTGAGACGGAGCGCCGGGGCGGCCGTGCGACCGGCCACCGCCCCCCCGGCGCCGAGCAGGAAGCAGAAGAGCGACAGGAGCGCGTTCCAGAAGTGGACGGTGCAGCCGCCCACGCAGAGGCCGGCGAGCGCGAAGCCGAACGCGCGCCGCAGGGGCGCCGCGCCGCCGCGGCGCGCGCTCGCGGCCCCGGCGAGCGCGACGCAGAGCACCGCGAGGCCGAGCGCGACCGCCGACGGCACGCCATAGCGCATCGCGGTGGCGAGCCAGAAGTTGTCGATCGACGAGCTGGCCATCCAGTCGGGTCGGGTCCACTCGCCCAGCCCGATGCCGAACCACGGGTTGCGCCGCACCTCCTCGAGCCCGAGGTCGAGGATCGAGAGCCGCGCGTAGCCGGTGCCCGGGCTGAACGTCAGGTAGGAGACGAACACCTTCGTGGGCGAACGGGGCGAGGCGAGCCCGATGACGACGTAGAGGGCCGCGAAGGCCGAGAGCAGGACGCGCCACCGGCCCCGGGCCCGGCGCGTGACCCGCTCCCACGCACGCAGGGCGAGCACGAGGGCGACCGCCGCGAACGCGCCGGAGGAGACCGACGCGACGACCGCGAGGCCGACCAGCGCGGTGCGCATCGAGGGGCGCGGGTCGCCGCGCAGGCGCGACGGGAGCCCCTCGACCGAGAACGCGAAGGCCGTCGCCGCGTACATCCCGAACAGGATCGGGTGGTCGAACGAGGCGAACGCGCGCGTCAGCCCGAAGCGGCGTTCCATCGCGTGCGCCGAGGGCCCGCCGAACACCGACCGCGCGAGGTCGCGGACGACGTGCGAGCCCGTCACCGACTCGACGAGCGCGAACGGCAGCAGCGCGAGGAGCAGCGTGATCGCGAGCCGCATCGCGGCCTGCAGCGTCGCCTCGTCGCGCACCCAGGCGCGGGCGAGGAGATAGGCACCCGACGACTCGACGAGGTAGATCCCGGCCGACTCGACCCCGCCCGCCGCGGGGTGCAGCGCGAGCGCCACCGCGGCCCACAGCCCGTGGGCCGTGGCGAGCAGGTCGGCCGCGCGCAGCCAGCGCGGCGCGGGGCGCGAGAACGTGCGGACGAGCGCCGGGACGAACGCGACCAGCAGCACGACGCGATAGGCCGACAGGCGCAGCCCGCCGAGCGCGACCGACGCCTCCGGCGGCAGCGCGAGCCCGACCACGAACGCCGCCACGGCGAACGGGAGGCGAGTCCTCGGCCCGGCCGACCTCACGTCGCCGCCTCGCTCCCGCACGGGGGCGCGAGCGCCGGGGCCCCCGCCGTGCGCCGACCGAGCACGCGCCCCAGCGCGGTCGCGGCCGCGGCGACGGCCGCGGCCCCGAGCAGCGCGGCCGTGCCGGAGGCCCCGGCGGCCGCCGCGCCGCCGGCGGCGAGCGCGAGCACGGCCGGGACGGCGGGGGCGAGCACGGTCCGCGGGGCGAGCCCGTGGCGTCGCAGCCGGCGCGAGGCGTGCACGAGCGCCGCGACCTCGCCCGCCGCGGCGGCCCCGACGATCGCCGCCGTGCCGCCGTCGGCGAGCAGCGCGACGACGGCGAGCGCGAGGCCGACGAGCCGCACGACGTTGCTCGCGAGCACCGAGCGCGCGTCCCCGCGCGACAGCGACGCCGCCACCGGCCCCTCGCGCAGCAGCCGCCCGACCGCGCCCGCCGCCACCGCGGTCGCGAGCGCCGCGTCGGGCCGGAACGCGCCGCCCCACAGCGCCGCGACGACGGCGCCGCCGACCGCCGCGAACAGCCCGCCGAAGGTCGCGGCCGCGACGCCGACCACCGTGGACACCTCGCGCGACCTCCGGTCGAGCTCGGCCCCGGTGCGCGCGCCGGAGAGGTACGGCAGCGCGAGGTTCTGCGTGACGCGCGCGAGCAGCACGGTCGGCAGCACGCCGAGCGCGAACGCGGCGCCGAAGCGCCCGAGCTCTTCCTTCGACGCGCCGAGCGCGAGCAGCACGCGGTCGCCCTGCAGGAACGCGAAGAACAGCGCGCCGTTGACCGCCAGCGGCCACGCGAACGCCGCGATGCGGCGCAGTCGCGCGCGGTCGGCACCGAGGGTCCACGGCCGCTCGGCGGCGACGTGGGAGAGCGCTGTGGCGACCGCCGACTGCACGAGCGTGGCCACGAGCACCGCGGTCTCGTCGCGCAGGAGCAGCGCCAGCGGGGCCGCGACCGCGAGCGCGACCGCCGCCGCCACGACGTCCACGCGGGCCCCGGGCGCGAAGCGGAACGTGCGCTGGAAGCGACGCACGTCGAGGTGCGCGCCCCCGCGCACGACGAGGATCGCCGCCACCCACAGGCAGTCCCACCGCTGTGCGCGCACGCCGAGCGGTCCCGCGAGGGCGAGGCCGAGGACCACCGAGAGGGAGGCGAGGCCCGCGGCGCGCACGAGGCCCGCGGTGTGCGCGGCCGCCTGCAGGCGCGGGTCGTCGCCGTCGGGTGCCTGCACGAGCAGCCGGTCCGCGCCCGCGTCGCCCAGGGCCTCGAGGAAGGCCAGCAGCAGCGTGACCGCCGCCGCGACGCCCATCGCGTGCGGCCCGAGGAGGCGCGCGAGCACGACGGTGCGCGCGAGCCCGAGGCCCTGCGCGAGCACCTGGCCGGAGAGGACGAGGCCCACGGCGCGCAGCGCGCGGGACCGGGCGGGCGGGGAGGGCGGGGCGGTCGGCGTCACGCGGCCCGCCCTCTCAAATCCGGGGCCACGCCTCCCGCGTGGCTCCTGCGGCGCACGGCGAGACGCGTCACGCGCAAGCTGACACGCCGTCCGGGGCGGAGGGGCTCGCGATGAGAGGGACGGGCGTCGCCACGGGCCCCGCGTCGCGCGGCACGGTCGTTGCGATCGCCTCGCGTCCACCCGGAGCCCGCCGTGCCGACCCTCTCGCCCCCGATCGTCCCCCTCCGCTCGGATCGCGCCGACGACCCGCGCTTCCTCCCGCTGCTGCTCGCCTACGTGGACGACCTCGCCCGCACCCGCGACCGCGTCCGCGCGCTCGTCGAGACGGGCGACGGCGTCGCGCTCGCGCGCTGCGCGCACCACCTCTCCGGCACCGGCGGCGCCTACGGCTACCCCGCCGTCGGCGACGCGGCCGCGCACCTCGAGCGCGTCCTCTCCGACGGCGAGGTCGGGGCGGCGCACGCCGCGGTGGACGCGCTCCTCGACGTGCTGACGCGCGCCATCGTGGGCGCGCCGCGGCTCGTCACGGCGGCCGCGTGACGCCGCCCGACCTCCCGTCGCTGCCGGTGTGGGAGGCGCTGCAGCGGCCGATCGCGTTCGTCGCGCTCGTCCTGCTCTCGCCGGTGCTCGTCGTGCTCTGGCTGGCGGTCGTGCTCACGTCGGGGCGCCCGTTCCTCTACGGGCAGACGCGCCCCGGCCTCCACGGGCGCCCGTTCCGCGCGTGGAAGATCCGCACGATGCGCAACGGCGCCGACCGCGACGTCACCCGCCAGCTCGGCGTGACGCTCGCCGACCCGATGGTGACGCCGATCGGCCGCATCCTGCGCGACACAAAGCTCGACGAGCTCCCGCAGCTGTGGAACGTGCTGCGGGGCGAGATGCAGCTCGTCGGGCCGCGCCCGATCGGGTTCGCGCTCCAGACGCGGCTCGAGCGCGAGATCCCGGGCTTCTCCCGTCGCCTCGCGGTCAAGCCCGGCCTGACCAACCTCGGGCAGGTCTGCGTCGTCGAGAACGACGCGGGCACGGGCCTCGTCGCGGACTGGTCGCGCCGCTTCGAGGCCGAGATGCACCACGCGCGCCACCGCAGCGCGACCTACGACCTCGCGATGGTGGCGATGACGGTCGTCTTCGCGCTGCGCAAGGTCGCGCGCGCGGTCGGCCGCCGCCTAGCCCGCCGAACTCACGAGCCGACGAGGTCGGGGCGGCGTCTTGCGCCCGGGCGTGGCGCAGGGCCCGTCGGCAATTCGATGCGTGTCGCCACGCGTCGTCCGCTCCTCGGGGTGGTGCCAGAACACGCGGTCGTCGCGGCCGACGCGCGCCCGGGCGCAATCCGCGAGCCCCGACGGGGGCCTGACGTGCGACCGGCGCCCGACGGGCCTCGTCTTTCGTGCATTCGGCGGGCCCGCCCGCCGAATTCACGAGCCGACGAGGTCGGGGCGGCGTCTTGCGCCCGGGCGTGAGGTGGGGCCCGTCGGCGATTCGATGCGTGTCGCCACGCGTCGTCCGCTCCTCGGCGTTCTATGAGAGGCAGCAAGAGAATTCTGCGCGGACGCCGTGGCGGTAGCGCCTTCTCCGTCCGGTTCCGGTCCCG
>JADZCA010000108.1 GCA_020851795.1 Planctomycetota bacterium
CCGAGGCGAGGCCAGGCACCGCAGGCGAAGAGCCCCGGAGGCGGGTTCCTGACCCGTTGAGGAGGCTCTTCGCCGAGGACGCCTCGCCGCAGCCCGGTCCGTGCGGACGCAGCAGGGAGGGTTCCGAAGCAGAGCCGGATGCAAGGGTCTCGGGAGGACTACCGATGCGCCGACTCCTCGCAGTCCCCACGGCCGTGGCCGTCGCCTCCGCCGCGATGCTCGCGGTCGGCGCGCGCGCGGGCGACGCACCGTCCTCGCCGCGTCCGTTCGACCGCGTGCGCGTGCGGCAGGCGATCTTGTCGCGCCTCGACGCGAAGATCGACGCCGACGCCGCGCGCGCGCACCTCGACGCACGCGTCGTCCTCGACGAGGCGATGCCGCTCCCCTACCTCGGCGTCGACGCCGACCCCGTGGCGGCTTCGGGCGCGGCGCAGGGCGGCATGAAGATCACGAAGGTGTACCCGGCGACGGGCGCGGAGGCCGCGGGCCTGCGCGAGGGCGACGTGCTCGTCGCCGTGTCCGGCCGCCCGACGACCGACCCGGTCTCGCTCGGGCTCGCGATCCGCTCGCACGAGGTCGGCGACGTGCTCTCGTTCGTCTACGTCCGCGCGGGCGCGACGATCGAGGCGACGGCGCCGCTGGGGCGACGGCCCGAGGAGGACGAAGACGAGGAGGAGCAGTTCGCGGCGGTGCTTCCGTCCGGCGAGCCGGCGCCGAGCCCGACCCCGTTCTCGCTCGCGTTGACGCCTGCGGCGCGGGACGTGCCGCTCGGGACGCTGGGGCTCGAGGCGCTGCTCGGCGGGCACGGCCGACCGCCGGCGTTCCGCGTCGAGTCGGAGGGCACGCACGCGTGGCTGCGTCAGACGGACGACGACCCGACCGGGATCCGCTTCCCGATGGCGTGGGTGACGGCGCTGCGGGCGCCTGACGTGAGCGCGACCGTGCGGATCCGGCTCGTCGGCGGGCGCCAGGACCGTGCGGGCGGTCTGGTCGTGCGCGGCGAGAACGCGCACACGTACCTCGTGGCCCGCGTCAACGCGGTCGAGGGGGACCTGCGCATCTTCCGCGTCGCGGGTGGGCTGCGGCGCACGCTGCCGGGTGCACGCGCGCGCGTGGACGGGCTCGGCGACGGCTGGCACGTGCTCGAGGTCGTCGCGCGCGGCCCGGAGATCCGGGCGCGGCTCGACGGCGGCGAGGCGGTGGTCGGCTACGACACGTACGTGCGCGGCGGTCGGGTGGGCGTCTGGACGAAGTCCGACTCGGTCACCGACTTCGAGGGCCTCGAGGCGACGCCGCTCCCGCCGCAGGCGCCTTCGTCGCGCTGACGGCCGACCGCGCGCGGCGCCGATCCCGCGCGCTCGCGCGCTCACGTGCCCGCGCGCCCGCTCGAGGTGCCCCTTCCCGCGCCGCCCGCGGTCGCGCCCGACTCTCGTCCGCCGGCGGGGCGTCTCCAGTTACGCCGGTCTCGCGTCGCCGTGTGGAGGCACGTCCCCGCGCGACCGCGGTGAACGCGGCGCGAGGCATGGTCGCGCGCCCGACTCTCGTCCGCCCACGGGGCGTTCTCAGCTACGCCGGTCTCGCGTCGCCGTGTGGAGGCACGTCCCCGCGCGACCGCGCGGGGTGCCCCTTCCCGCGCCGCCCGCGGTCGCGCCCGACTCTCGTCCGCCGGGAGGGCGTCCTCAGCTACGCCGGTCTCGCGCTGCTGCGTCGAGGCGTGCCCCCGCGCGACCGCGGTGAACGCGGCGCGAGGGATCGCCGCGCGCCTCCCGTCCGCCGGCTCACCGAATCACGACCCTCGTCGCCGGGCCTTCGTTCTTCCCCGTTCGCACCCACCCCGTCATCTCGACGGCCTCGGGGTTGCGCAGGCGCACGCATCCGTTGCTGCAGTCGGTCCCGACCGTGTCGGGCTTGTTCGTGCCGTGGATCCCGTAGCCCGTCGGGTGCTCGACCGACGAGATCGGGATCCACGCGTCGCCGAGCTCGTTGCGCGGGTCGCCGTACGGCACCACGCGCGCGTCGCCGGGGCGCAGCAGCTCGGGCGGCACGTGCCAGTCGGGGTTCAGGTACTTGTCCTTGACCTCGTACACGCCGGGGTACGTCGGCGTCGAAGGCTTGCCCACGCCGACCGCGAGCTCCTTGACGAGCACACCGCCGACGTAGAGCCCCATGCGGTGGCGCGCACGGTCCACGCGGACCTCGAGCGCCTCGGTCGGCAGCACCAGCCGCTCGCCCGCACGCAGACGCGACGGGTCGAGGTTGCCGCCGTGGTTCCAGAACAGCAGCACGTTGGGCCCGTACGGGAGCTTCTCGCGCGAGACGATGCGGACCGGGCTGTCGCCGGGCTTGACCTCGTACGCCGTCGTCACGCCGGGCAGCGTCCCACGCCACGTGTAGACCGTCGCGTTGAGCGTCGCGATCGTCGCGACGAGGCGGGCGCGCTCCTCGGTCGGGGCCCCCGCCGCGTCGAACAGCTCGGGCAGCGAGAGCGCGCGCGACAGGTCGCGCCGCGCACGGTCGGCGAGCGGCACGCGCGCGTCGAGCGGCCGGTCCTCGCGCAACGCCTCCTTCGCGAGCGCCGTCCCCCGCTCGAGCGCATGACGGCGGGCCTCCGCCGTCTCGGCCAGCTCGCCGTCGAGGCGCTTCTCGAGCAGGTCGGCCGCCGCGCCGTCCCCCGCGCGACGCTTGGCGTCCACCTGCGTGCGCACCTCGGCGGCCGCCGCCTCCTCGGGCGGCAGCGACGAAGGCGCGCCGGCCGACTTCGCCAGCGGCGGCGCCTCGCCCGCCGGCTCGACGGCCTTGCGCGCCCCCGCGGCGTCCTCGCCGGCGCCGGCCGCGCCTTCGCCGGCCTTCGCGACGGCGGCCGGGGACTTCGCGAGCGGCGGCGCGTCCGCGCGCTCGCGCAGCTTCACGTACGCCACGGCCCCGAGACCCACCACCAGCCCGAGCACGATCCAGGTCGGACGCATGCGACCTCCGCGACGCCTTCGTCCCCCCGCACCCGCAAGCGGTTGGGGACGATGGGTCCATACGCTACGTCGGTTGGGGGCGCACGCAAGATGAAAGGAGCGGGGCCCGTGGGGACCGCCGACGCGTGCGCGCGCGACGCCGGGCGCGGCGCCGCGTGCCACGCCGCGCCGGCCGGCGGCAGAGGGCGGGGTCAGGCGCCGGTGCGGACGGTCCACCCGGCGCGGCGCAGCGCGTCGAGGGCCCGCGTCTGGAGCTTCTCGAGCGCCGCGGGCTTGAGCGTGCCGTCGTCGTCGCCGAAGGTCACCGTGAAGGCGAGCGACCGGTGGCCGTCGGGGATCCCCGCGCCCTCGTAGACGTCGAAGAGGGCCACGTCCTTGACCGCGGGGCCCGCACAGCGACGCAGCACCGTCGCGACCTCCTCGGAGGACGTCCGCCGCGGCACCACCACCGCGACGTCGAAGGGCGACCACGGGAACCGCGCCACCCCCGCGTAGCGACGCCCGGGGCGGCCGGCCGCGAGCACGCGGTCGAGGTGGACCTCGGCCGTGGCGACGCGCCCGGTGAGGTCGAAGGCCCGAGCCACCTTGGGCGCCACCTCGCCCACCAGGGCGACGACGGCGTCGCCCACCCGCAGGGCCGCACGGCGCCCGGGGTGCAGCCAGACCGGCGGGGGGAGCCCCTCGTCGAGGCAGGCGCCGTCCGCCGGGACGACCGAGACGGGGCCGACCCCCACCCGGTCGAGCCAGGCCACGACGTCGTCCTTGAGCGCGAGGAAGGTCTCGCCCCGCGGGTCGTCGGCCCGGTCCCGCGCCGCGAGCAGCATCCCGAGCACGCGCACCTCGAGCGGGAGCGCGCGGTCGCGCCGGTCGCGCTTGACGAAGACGCGCGTCCACTCGCACAGGCGCAGCACGGGCTCCCGAGGCTGGTTGCGCGCCGCCGCGCCCAACAGGTTCTGCGTGCAGGTCGTCTGGAGGCGGTCCTGCGCGGCCGAGAGCGGGTTGGACAGCCGCAGCGCGGCCTCGGGGTCGGTCCCCAGCCGGGCGCACTCGGCCGCGCCGTGGAAGGCGTAGGTGGCCGTCTCGGCGTAGCCCAGCGCGAGCGAGAGCGCGGCGCGACCGTCGCGCTCGAGCGCCCGGACGGGGGTCGGTCGCAGCGGCCGCATCGGTGCCAGCGGGGCCTCGACGCGGACGTGCTCGTACCCGTGAAGGCGCCCGACCTCCTCGACGAGGTCCTCGGCGATCGACACGTCTTTGGTCGCGCGCCACGAGGGGACCTCGACGCGCCACGGTGACCGCGCGCGGTCGCAGCGGAAGCCGACGGAGGCGAGGCGGTCGGCGACCGCCGCGTCGTCGAGCGGGATCCCGAGGCGGCGCCGCACGAGGTCGGGGTCGAGGTCCACGGCCACCGGCGGGTAGGGCCGCGGGAACTCGTCCGCCGCCGCCCGCGCGACGCGCACGCCCGGGACGACGTCGAGTGCGCGCTCGACGAACCGGAGCGCGGCGGTCCACGCGCCGACCGGGTCGAGGGACTTCTCGAAGCGGGCCGAGGCGTCGGTGCGCAGCCCGTGGCGGATCGCCGAGCGCCGCACGCGCGCGGCGTCGAAACAGGCGGACTCGAGGAGCACGGCCGTGGTGTCCACGCGGACCCCGGACGCCTCGCCCCCCATCACGCCCGCCAGCGCGAGCACCCGGCGCTCGTCGGCGATGACGAGGTCCTCGGGGTCGAGGGCGAGGTCCTTGCCGTCGAGGGTCTTCATCCGCTCGCCGGCGCGGGCCCGACGCACGACGACGCGCCCGGACACCTCGCGCAGGTCGAAGGCGTGCAGGGGCTGGCCCTGCTCGACCATGACGAGGTTGGTCAGGTCCACGAGGAGGCTGACGCTGCGCAGGCCGACGGCCTCGAGCGTGCGCACGAGCCACGCGGGCGACGGGCCGTCGTGGACGCCCTCGAGGACGAGGCCTACGTAGCGCCGGCAGCCCGACGGGTCGTCCACCGTGACGGGGAACGCCGGCGACGACGCCGCCCGCACCAGCGCCTCGGCTCTCGCGGTCGAGGGGAGGCGCAGCGGGCGTCCGAACACCGCGGCGAGCTCGCGGGCGACGCCGACGTGCCCCCAGAGGTCGGGGCGGCTGGTGATGCCGGTGTTGTTCAGGTCGAGGACGACGTCGGCGACGCCCAAGGCCTCCGCGGCGGGCCGGCCCGGGGGCGTGCCCTCGGGCAGCACGATGATCCCCTCGTGCGAGGAGCCCAGGCCGAGCTCGTCCTCGGCGCAGATCATCCCCTCGCTCTCGACGCCGCGGATCTTCGCCTTCTTGAGCGTGAGCCCGCCGGGGAGCGTCGTGCCGACGGGGGCGAAGCAGACGGCCTGGCCCCGGGCCACGTTGGGCGCGCCGCAGACGACGCGCAGCGTCGCCGCACCGCCGAAGTCCACGGTGCACAGCCGCAGCCGGTCCGCGTTGGGATGGGGCTCGACCTCGAGCACCCGCGCGGTCACGACGCCCGGCAGGGCGCCGAGCCGCTCGACGCCCTCGACGTCGGCGACCCGGAGCGGCAGCAGCCGGGCCGCCTCGTCGGGCGAGACGCCCGCGAGGTCGGCGAGCTCGGCCAGCAGTCGCCAGGAGACCTTCATCCGACGAGCCCTCCGGCGAACTGGCGCAGGAACCGCAGGTCCCCCGCGGCGAAGTGGCGGATGTCCTCGATGCCGTGGCGCATCATCGTCAGGCGGTCCACGCCGAGGCCGAACGCGAAGCCCGACCACGTCGCGGGGTCGATCCCGCCGGCGCGGAGCACGTTGGGGTGGATCAGCCCGCAGCCGAGCAGCTCGACCCAGCCGGTGCGCTTGCACACGGCGCAGCCCGTGCCGCCGCAGACGAGGCAGCGGACGTCGAGCTCGAAGGACGGCTCGGTGAACGGGAAGAACGACGGGCGCAGGCGCACCTCGACGTCGCGCCGGAACACCTCGCCGAGCAGCGTGCGCAGCGTCGAGACGAGGTGCCCGACGTGGACGTCGCGGTCCACGAAGATCCCCTCGAGCTGGTGGAAGGTGTTCTCGTGCGAGGCGTCGAGCGCCTCGTGCCGGAACACGCGCCCGACCGCCACCGCGCGGATCGGCGGCTTGCGCGTCGCCATGGTGCGGATCTGCACGGGCGAGGTGTGCGTGCGCAGGAGGTTGCCGTCCTCGAGCCAGGTCGTGTCGTGGCTGTCGCGCGCGGGGTGGTCGCGCGGGATGTTGAGCGCCTCGAAGTTGTGCCACTCGTCCTCGACCCACGGGCCGTCGAGCACCTCGAGCCCCATCGACAGGCAGATGTCCTCGAGCTCGCGCCGCATCCCGCTGACGGGGTGGACGAGCCCGAGCCCGCGGCCCGTCGCGGCGGGCGCGGCGGCCGGCGCGACCGCGGCGAGCGGCATCGTGGGGTCCACCCACTCCCGGTCGGCGAGCGCCCCCTCGTGCGCGCTGCGCAGCGCGGCGAGCCGCACGTCGATGGCCGCCTCGACGGCGCCCTTGGCCTCGTTGGCGGCCTTCCCCACGGGCCCGCGCTGCTCGGGCGGGAGCGCGCCGATCCCGCGCAGGACGTCCTGGAGGCGGCCGCTGCGGCCGAGCCAGGCGGAGCGGAGGGCCTCGACGGCCTCGGCGGTCGTGGCGGCCTCGACGGCGGCGAGCGCCTCGGCGCGGAGCGCCTCGACGGAGCCGGAAGGGGGCGTGCCGGACATGGCGGGGATCTCCCGAGCGGGGCCCACGGGGGCCGGCGGGAGCGTACCCGCGGCCCGTCCGGGGGCCGCGCTCTCTTCGTGTCGCTCCGCGTCGCTACGAGAGGGCGGCCTTCGCCTTGGCAAAGACGGCGTCGAACGCCTTCGCGTCGTGGATGGCGAGCTCGGAGAGCTGCTTGCGGTCGAGCCCGATGCCCGCCTTCTTGACGCCGTGGAGGAAGCGGCTGTAGGTGAGCCCGCGCTCCTCGGAGGCCGCGGCGAGGCGGACGATCCAGAGGCTGCGGAACACGCGCTTCTTGAGGCGGCGGCCCTTGTAGGCGTGCTGCCCGGCGCGGTGGACCGTCTCCTTGACGACCTTGAACAGCTTGCCGCGGGACCCGACGTAGCCCTTGGCCGCCTTGAGGAGGCGGCGCTTGCGGCGCAGGCGGGCGGGGGTGTTGGTGACGCGAGCCATGGGTCGTCTCCGGCGCGGTCGGGGTCGAGGTCGGCGCCTAGACGCCGAGGAACTTGCGGTACGTGACCGCCTGCGCGCCCGCGACGAGGCCGTTCTTGCGGAGCTTGCGCTTGCGGCTGGCGCGCTTGTGGCTGTTGAGGTGGCTGCCGCCCGCGCGGTACCGGACCACCTTGCCCGTCTTGGTGACCTTGAAGCGCTTCTTGATGGACCGGTTGGACTTGAGCTTGGGCATCGGGCGGGACTCGGGCGGGGGAAGCGGGCGAGGGTATCCCACCCGCCCCCGTCGTCAAGGAAGCCCGCCGCCCTCCCCCGCCGCGATCCGCCGCGGCGAGGGGGGCGACGGCGCCGCGCGGGCCCCCGGGTCACCCGCCGGCGGGGCGGGATGGGGCGCCGCCGCGGCTACTTGCGGGTCAGCAGCATCGACATGCGCCGGCCCTCGGTGCGGGGCGGCTGCTCGACACGCGCGAGCTCGTCGAGGCGCTTGGCGACCTCGTTGCAGAGGCCGACGCCGATGTCCTGGTGCGCCATCTCGCGCCCGCGGAACATCACCATCACGAGGACCTTGTCGCCGCGCTCGAGGAACTCGCGCGCCTGCGCGACGCGGATCTCCATCATGTGCGGGTCGGTCTTCGGACGCAGCCGGACGGTCTTCAGCTTCGTCTTGTGCTGCTTGCGGCTGCTCTCGTGCGCCTTCTTGTTCTGCTCGTACTTGAACTTGCCGAAGTCCATGATCTTGCAGACGGGCGGGCGCACGTTGGGCGCGACCTCGACGAGGTCGAGCCCCTTCTCCTGCGCCATCGCGAGGGCCTGCTCGGTCGGGACCACGCCGACCTGCTTGCCCTCGTCGTCCACGAGGCGGACTTCACGGATGCGGATCCTCTCGTTGATCCGCGGGCCGGTCGCGGGCGCCGGCATCGAACGGTCGTCGGGACGGATGAGCGAAGCCTCCAGAGGGCGGCCGGGGTCGGGCGCGGGGCCGGAGCGGGCCCCCGGTGCCGCTCGGGGCTCCGTCGCCTTCGGCCGCCGCCGCCGGGCCGGCCGAGCCCCGAAGGATGCCACACGACCGCGCCGGAGGGAACTACGGCCCCGGGGCATCGGGCCCCGGGGGCCGCGTGACGTCGGGGGCACGGGGCGGGACCCGCCCGCCCCGTGCCCACCCGGCTACGTGCGTTCGGCGATCCGCGCGCGCGCCTTGTCGAGGAACCCGGCGACCGGCATCACGCCGTGGTCCTGCCCGGTGCGCTCCCGGACGCTGACGGCGCCGGCCTCGGCCTCGCGGGCCCCCACCACGAGCATGAACGGGATGCGCTCGAGCGTGGCCTGCCGGATCTTGCTGCCGACCTTGTCCGAGCCGAGGTCGGTCTCGACCCGCAGCCCGGCCTCGGCCAGCGTCGCCGCGACGCGCGTCGCGTAGTCGTTCTGCGCCTCGGTGATCGGCAGGACGCGCGCCTGCACGGGCGCGAGCCACAGCGGGAACTTCCCCGCGTGGTGCTCGATGAGCACGGCGACCTGCCGCTCCATCGAGCCGAGGATCGCGCGGTGCAGCATCACGGGCGTGTGGCGGTTGCCGTCCTTGCCGGTGAACTCGAGGCCGAAGCGCTCCGGCATCGAGAAGTCCACCTGCACGGTGCCGCACTGCCAGGTGCGCCCGATGCAGTCGGTGACGTGGAACTCGATCTTCGGCCCGTAGAACGCGCCCTCGCCCGCCGCGATGCCGAACGCGAGCCCCTGGCTGCGCAGCGCGTCCATCAGGGCCCGCTCGGCGCGGTCCCAGTTGGCCTCGGCGCCCATGCGGTCCTTGGGCCGCGTCGCGACCTTGACCGCCACGCCGGCGAGGTCGTACCCGAGCGCGCGGTAGACGACCTTCCACATGTCGATCATGTCCGCGATCTCGTCCTGCATCTGCTCGACGTCGCAGAAGATGTGCGCGTCGTCCTGGGTGAAGGTGCGGACGCGCATCGCGCCGTGCAGCACGCCGGACAGCTCGTGGCGGTAGACCCGCCCGAACTCGGCCAGGCGCATCGGGAGCTCCTTGTACGACTTCGGCGTGGTGCCGAAGACGAGGCAGCAGCCCGGGCAGTTCATGGGACGGACGGCGTAGGAGCGCTCGTCCACCTCCATGAAGTACATGTTGTCCTTGTAGTGGTCCCAGTGGCCGGACTTCTTCCACAGCTCGTCGGAGAGCACCATCGGGGTGCCGACCTCGCCATAGCCGCGCCGGCGCAGCTCGGTGCGCACGAACTCGGTGAGCGTGTTCCACAGGACCATGCCCTTGGGGTGCCAGAACACGGCGCCCGGGGCCTCCTCGTGGAACGAGAAGAGGTCCATCTCGCGGCCGATCCGCCGGTGGTCGCGCAGCTTGGCCTCTTCGACGCGCTTGAGGTGCGCGTCGAGGTCCTCCTGCGTGAAGAACGCGGTCCCGCGGATGCGCTGCATCGGCACGCCGTTGACGTCGCCGCGCCAGTGGGTGCCGCTCACGGAGAGCAGCTTGACGGCCCCGATCCACGACGTGTCGGGGACGTGGGGCCCCTCGCACATGTCGGTGAAGCCGCCCGAGTCGTAGAACGAGATCGCCTCCTCGGGGATCTCGTCGACGTGGGGCAGCTTGAGCGCGTAGCCGACGCGCTGCAGGCGCGCCTTGGCCGCGTCCTTGCCGCACTCGGTGCGGGCGTACGGACGCGCCTCGCGCGCGATCTCGCGCATGCGCGCCTCGATGCGCGGCAGGTCCGCCTCCTGGAACGGCTGGGCGGGGCGGAAGTCGTAGTAGAAGCCGTCCTCGGTCGCGGGGCCGAAGCCGAGGTCGGTGCCGGGGTGGAGGTCGAGCACCGCCATCGCGAGCAGGTGCGCGGCGGAGTGCCGCAGCACCTCGAGCGACTCCTTGTCCTGCCGGCGCAGGATGCGGAACGAGCCCCCGTGCGGGAGCGCGCGGTGGAGGTCGTAGACCTGCCCGTCGAGGACGCCGGCGACGGCGGCCTTGGCGAGCCCCGGCCCGATGCCCTTCGCGACGTCGGCCGTCGTCGTCCCGACCGGGACCTTGCGAACGGTGCCGTCGGGGAGGACGAGGTCGAGGAGCGAGGACATGGGAGGGGGTCTCCACCGCGGGGCCTGCGCCGCGCGGACTTGGTCGGGGGGAAACGAAGCGCCCCGGCGACCTGCCGGGGCCCGTCGAGCATACCCGGGGGGCGCCGGAAGCGGACGCGGCGCCGCGAGGGCCCCGTTCGCGGCGGGCCCACGGGCGCCACGGGCCCCGCGCCGTGCGGGCGCCCGTCCCCGGTGGTGGCACGCGTCAGCCCTGCTTCGGCGGCGGGGCGACGACGGCGATCGAGGCGTCGCGCAGCTGCTTCTCGTCGAGCGGCGCGGGGGCGCGCGTGAGCAGGCAGCGGGCCTGCGCGGTCTTGGGGAACGCGATCACCTCTTGGATCGCCTCCTCGCCGAGCAGGAGCATCACGAGGCGGTCCACGCCGAGCGCGATGCCGCCGTGGGGCGGGGCGCCGAAGCGCAGCGCGTCCACGAACCAGCCGAAGCGGCGCTGCACGTCGTCGGGGCTCATGCCCAGCAGCGAGAACATGCGCTGCTGGCGGTCGGGGCGGTGGATGCGGATGCTGCCGCCGCCGGCCTCGTAGCCGTCCACGACGAGGTCGTAGGCGCGGGCGCGCACCGCGCCCGGGTCCTGCTCGAGGACGGCCCAGTCCTCCTCGCGCGGGCTGGTGAAGGGGTGGTGGCACGCGTCCCAGCGCTTCTCGTCCTCGTTCCACTCGACGAGCGGGAAGTCGGTCACCCACAGCGCCGCCGTCCGGTTCCGGTCCACGACGCCGAGGCGCTCGCCGCAGGGCTTGCGCAGGTGGCCGAGCACCTTCTTGACCAGCGCGAAGGGCCCCGCGCCGAAGAGCACGAGGTCGCCCTCGCGCACGCCGGCGGCGGCGAGCAGCGCGCGGCCGGGGTCGCCGGCGAGGACCTTCGCGAGCGGGCCCGCGAGCCCCTCGGCCCCCCACTTCGCCCACGCGAGCCCCTTGGCGCCGACGGCCTTCGCCTCCGCCTCCCAGCCGTCGACGTCCTTGCGCGGCAGCGCCGCGCCGCCGGGCAGGCGCAGCGCGTTCACGACGCCGCCGGCCGCGACCGCGTCGGAGAAGACGCGGAAGCCGAGCGCGGCGGCCTCGCGCGAGACGTCGACGAGCTCGAGCGGGTTGCGCAGGTCGGGCTTGTCGCTGCCGAACCGGGCCATCGCCTCGTCGTAGCGCATCCGCGGGAGCGGGTCGGGGAGGTCGTGGCCGCGGTAGCGCTGGACCAGCGTGCGCAGCAGCGGCTCGATCAGGCCGTACACGTCCTCCTCGGCGAGGAAGGAGCCCTCGATGTCCACCTGGGAGAACTCGGGCTGGCGGTCGGCGCGGCTGTCCTCGTCGCGCAGGCAGCGCGCGATCTGGTAGTAGCGGTCGAAGCCCGAGACCATGAGCAGCTGCTTGAACAGCTGGGGCGACTGCGGGAGCGCGTAGAACGAGCCCGGGTGCAGGCGGCTCGGGACGACGAAGTCGCGCGAGCCCTCGGGGGTGCTGCGCGTCAGCAGCGGCGTCTCGACCTCGAGGAACCCCTGCGCCTCGAGGTGGCGGCGGACCGTGGAGACGATCTGCGCGCGCTCGACGAGCGTGCGGGTCATCTTGGGGCGGCGCAGGTCGATGAAGCGGTACTCGAGGCGCAGGTCGAGGCCCGCCTCGGTCCGGTCCGTCGGCCAGAACGGCGGCACCGGGCACTCCGAGAGGACCTCGAGCGCCTCCGCCCCGACCTCGACCTCGCCGGTGGGCAGCGTCGCGTTGACCGCGCCCGCGGGACGGGGACCGACGACGCCCGTGACGCGCACGCACCACTCCGGGCGGAGCGCCGACGCCTTCTCGAGCAGCGACGCGTCGCGGTCGCCGCTGAAGGTCACCTGCGTGACGCCGTGGCGGTCGCGCAGGTCGACGAAGGCGACGCCGCCCTGGTCGCGCCGCGAGGCCACCCACCCGCAGAGGGAGACGCGGGACCCGACGTCGGCCCGGCGCAGGGCGCCGCAGGTGTGGGTACGCAGGGCAGAGCGCATGGTCGTCCTCCGGGGCGGGAGCGCGGAGTCTATCGCCGCGCGGACGCCCCCCCGGCGCAAAACGCCGGAGGAAGGGCGGGCCCGCGCGACGGCGGCCCGCCGACGCGCACGGGCGCGCGACGCGGCCGCCGGCGACGGACGGTCGAGGGCGCCGGTGGACCGCCCCGCCTCCGGCCCTTGAGCGCGGGCCACCGGGCGGCTCGTCCCCGGGACGGGCTCCTACAGCACGTACTTCGCGAGGTCCTCGTTGGCGAGGAGGCTCGCGACGCGACCCCGCACGAACGCCGCGTCCACGACCACCGAGGTCCCCGCGCGCCGCGGCGCGTCGAAGGAGACCTCCTCGAGCACCCGCTCGAGGATCGTGGCGAGCCGCCGGGCGCCGATGTTCTCCTGGCTCGCGTTCGCCGCGGCCGCCACGCGCGCCACCTCGCGCACGCCGTCGGGCGTGAACGACAGCGCGACGCCCTCGGTCTCGAGCAGCGCCGCGTGCTGGCGCGTGAGCGCGTTGCGCGGCTCCTCGAGGATGCGCACGAAGTCGGCCTCGGTGAGCGCCTCGAGCTGGACGCGGATCGGGAAGCGCCCCTGGAGCTCGGGCATCAGGTCGGAGGGCTTGCTCACGTGGAACGCCCCCGCCGCGACGAAGAGCACGTGCTCGGTGCGCACGGGCCCGTGCCGCGTCGAGACCGTCGTCCCCTCGACGAGCGGCAGCAGGTCGCGCTGCACGCCCTCGCGCGAGACGTCGGGCCCCGAGGCGCCGCGCCGCGCCGCGACCTTGTCGATCTCGTCGAGGAACACGATCCCGGACTGCTCGGCGCGGCGCACGGCCTCGGCGGTGACGCTCTCGCGGTCGAGGAGCGTGTCAGCCTCCTGCGCGGTCAGCAGCGTGACCGCCTCGGGGACCTTGACGCGCCGCGTGCGACGGCGGCCGGGCCCGAGGCGCTCGAGCAGCCCCTGGAGGTCCACGCCGGTCTGCTCGAACGAGGACGCGCCGAGCACGCTGCCGAGCGGCTGGCCCTCCTCGACCTGCACCTCGACCTCGCGGTCGTCGAGCGCGCCGGCGCGCAGCCGCTCGCGCAGGCGGGCGCGCGTCGCCGCCGCGTCGGGCGCCGACGAGGGCGGCACCTCGCGCGCGAACCCGAACGGGTCGAGCGCGGGGTCGTTCGGACGGCTCCCGGGGAGCAGCGCGTCGAGCACGCGCTCCTCCGCCGCGTCGCGCGCGCGCCCCTCCACCTCGCCGCGCTTCTCCGCGCGGACGAGCGCGAGCGACGCCTCGACGAGGTCGCGCACGATCGACTCGACGTCGCGCCCCACGTAGCCGACCTCGGTGTACTTCGTCGCCTCGACCTTGACGAACGGCGCGCGGATGAGCGTCGCGATGCGCCGCGCGATCTCGGTCTTGCCCACGCCCGTCGGGCCGATCAGGAGGATGTTCTTCGGCGTCACCTCCTCGCGCAGGTCCGCGGGCAGGCGCATGCGGCGCCACCGGTTGCGGATCGCGACGGCGACCGCACGCTTGGCGGCCTGCTGGCCGACGACGTAGCGGTCGAGCTCGGCGACGACCCGCTCGGGGGTGAGCTGGTCGGGCTCGACGGGCCCCGCGGCGCTCACCGGCCGACCTCGAGCAGCGTGAGGTGCGCGTTGGTGTAGAGGTCGATCTCGCCGGCGACCTTGAGCGCCGACTCGACGACCTCGCGCGACGACAGCTTCGTGTGCCGCACGAGCGCCCGCGCGGCCGCGGTGGCGACCGCGGCGCCCGAGCCGGCGGCGAGCACGCCGTCGTCGGGCGTGACGACGTCGCCGTTGCCCGAGACGAGCAGCACCGAGGACGCGTCGGCGAGGACGAGCACCGCCTCGAGCCGGCGCAGCGCGCGGTCGGTGCGCCAGTCCTTGGCGAGCTCGACGGCCGCCTTGAGCAGCTGCCCGCCGGTCGCGTCGAGCTTCGCCTCGAAGCGGTCGAGCAGCGCGAGCGCGTCGGCGGCGCCGCCCGCGAAGCCCGCGAGCACCGAGCCGTTGCGCAGGGCCCGCACCTTCACCGCCCCGTGCTTCTGCACCTGGCTGCCGAGCGTCACCTGCCCGTCGCCGCCGAGGACCGAGCGGCCGTCACGGTGCACGGCGAGGATGGTGGTCACGGCGGTCTCCGGTGGGCGGGGACCGCACGCTACGGGGCCCCCGGGGCGCGTCAACCCCGGGGTCGCGCCGCAAGTGGGTGCGCCCTCCCCCCGGCCGTACCCTTGGCCGCTTCCCCACCGAACCACCGGAGATCCGCCGTGCCCGTGCCCCCGATGCAGACCACCCTCGTCCTCGTCAAGCCCGACGGCGTCGGTCGCGCCCTCGTCGGCGAGATCCTCGCCCGCTTCGAGCGCAAGGGCCTCCAGGTGGTGGGGCTCAAGCTCGCCCACCTCGGCAAGGACCTCCTCGAGCGCCACTACGGCGAGCACAAGGCCAAGTCGTTCTATCCCGGCCTCATCCAGTTCATGTCGTCGGGCCCGTCCGTCGTCCTCGCGCTCCGCGGCCTCAACGCCGTGTCGATCGTGCGCGGGCTGATGGGCAAGACGTTCGGCAAGGACGCCGCGCCCGGCACGATCCGCGGCGACTTCGGCATCAGCGACTCGTTCAACCTCGTGCACGGCAGCGACTCGCCCGAGAGCGCCGCGCGCGAGCTCGCGCTGTTCTTCGGCCCCGGCGAGGTCCTCGACTACCCGCAGGGCAACCGCGGCTGGATCTACGACGTCGCCGCCGAGCTGTCCTAGGCTCAGCGTCGGGACCCTTCCCGTCGCGTCCGCACGGACCGGGCGGCGGCGCGCCGCCCTCGGCCCGTGCGGCCTCGCGACGGGAAGCCCCGGAACCCAGCCGCGCCGCCCGTCCCCCCGCGTCGGCGCCGCTCGGTGTCGCACGGACGGAGACCGCCCGCGAGCCCCCCGGACGCCGCCCCGTCGCAAGTGACGGGGCGGTGACCACGGGGGGCGATGGTCGCGCCGACTCGGAGCCCCTTCGCATGCGCCAGCCCGTCCGGTCCCTCCCCCGCGCCGCCGTCGCGGCCGCCGCGGTCGCCGCGGGCCTCCTCGCGGCCTGCGCGAACATGCCCAAGCCGGGCGGCTCGGACGAGAAGGAAGACCTCGAGGCGAAGAAGAAGTACTACGAGGAGTCGGCGCAGACCTACTACGACGGCGGACGCTACGCGCAGGCCGTCGTGCAGTGGCGCCGGCTCGTCGAGCTCGAGCCGGACCGGCCCAAGGCGAACTGGGGCCTCGCGAAGTCGCTCTCGATGCTCGACACGCCCGCGTCGCTCCGGGAGGCGGAGCAGATCTTCCTCCGCATCAAGGACTGGGACTGGACGCACCCGACGCTGGGCGACCGTCGCCACGAGGTCATCAAGGACTTCGCCGACGTCTACTCGCAGCTCGCCGACTACTACGACCGCGACGCGCGCGCGATCCAGGAGCAGCTCGCCTCGTCGCCGACCGCCGACGCCCCTCGTCTGCGCCAGCAGATGCAGGTGCAGATCGCCAAGCGCAACGAGCTCCTCATGAAGGCGATCCCGCTCTACGAGGAGGCGCTGGCCCGCTCGCCCGACAACCCGTACTGCCTCAGCGGGCTCGCCAAGGCGCACCTGCTCGTCGGCGACGACCAGCGCGGCATCGACTACGCGCGCCGCTACATCGCGCTGAGCGAGCGGAGCCAGGCGCTGCGCGCCAAGCAGCGCGACGACTGGAAGACCGAGCGCGGCACGCTGACCGAGGAGCAGGAGAAGTTCTTCCGCGACCGCATCCGCGGCGCACGCGACAAGGAGGCCAAGATCCGCCTCCTGCTCGCGTCGGTGCTGGTGCGCAACCGCGACTACCGCGGCGCGATCACCGAGTACGACCGCGTCCTCGAGATCGACCCGACCACCCTCGCCGCCTACGTCGAGCGCGGGCAGGCCTACGCGATGTCGGGCGACTACGGCAAGGCCGTCAACGACCTCGAGCAGTACTTGAAGGTCACCGATCCCGTGAAGGACCGCCAGGCGCGCATCGACGCGGCCGAGCTGCTCGAGAAGTACCGCGCGATCCTCGCCGCGCCCGCGCCCCGCGGGCCCGTACCGACGCGCGGCGCTCCGCCGCCGCCCCCGCCGCCCGCGCCCCTGCCGCCTCCGCCGCCGACCCCCCTGCCGGCCCGCTGACGCCCCGCCCGCTCGGGCCGCGGCCCCCCGGTCCTCGGCGCTCGACCCTCTGGCGCCCCGGGGCCCGGGGGGCGTTGCGCCCTCGACGCCGAGGCGTTCGTAGCATGGACGCCCTCGCTCAGGGAGCCCCGATGCCGACCCGCCGCGCCGTCCTGCTCGCCGTGCTGCTCGGTGCGGTCGTCGCCGTCCCAGCCGCGCGCGCGGCGGACGCGCCCGCGGCCGCGGCCCCGCAGGCGACTGCCGCCACCGAGATCCTCCTCGTCGACGGCACGACCGTGGTCGGCGTCGTCGAGTCCGCCGACGCCCGAGGGGTCGTGGTGCGCCCGGCCGGCGCCGAGCCCCGCACGCTCGCGTGGTCGTCCCTCACGCCCGCCGGCGCGTTCGCGGTCCGCGCCAGCAAGGTCGCCGCGGACGACGGCCCGGGACGGCTCGCGCTCGCCGAGCTGGCCGCCGACCTCGGGCTCTTCGCGCTCGCCCGCGCCGAGTACGAGAAGGCGCTCGCGCTGGGCGCGATCGAGGCGAAGGCCTACGAACGGGCCGTCGCCGACGCCGAGCACCGCGCGGTGGAGACGCTCGTCGCGCGAGCGCAGAAGGCGGCCGACGACGGCGACCTCGCGGGCGCGCTCGCCGTGCTGCGCGCGCTCAAGATGGACTTCGCCTCCGCGCTCGACCCGCGGCGCGTCGGGCCGATGCTCTCCGACCTCGACGCGCGCATCCGCGCACGCGACGAGGACCTGCGCCGCGCCGCCGAGGAGCTCGAGCGCCTCCGCCTCGACGCCGACCGCAAGAAGGAGATCCTCGCCCGCACGGTGGAGACCAAGCGTCAGATCGCGCTCGGCGACAAGCGGGCCGACGAAGCCCGCGCGATCATGCCGCGCGGCGCCGTCTCGGGCGTGCGCAAGTCGGCGGAGGCCGCCGACGAGGCCTACGTCGCCGCGCGCAAGGAGCTGGGGCGCCTGCGCCGCATCGTGCGACGCGACGAGCCGGAACGCGACGAGGTGCTCGCGCTCCTGACCCAGCTCGACCGGACGGAGTACCGGTTGCTCTTCGACGCGGCGAAGTTCTTCTGGGACGCGCGCGTCTACGCCCGCGCCGAGGAGTGGGCCGCGCGGGCTTCCTACGTCGACCCGGTGGACCCCGCGCTGCTCGAGCTGCGCGACGAGATCGGCCGCAGCCGGATCCGCTACCGCGCCAGCGACGTCACGAACGCCCACCCGATCGTGCGCTGACGCGGCGGGGACGGGCCGGCGCGAGGTAGCCCTCGACGACCGTGTCCTCGCCCAGCCGCCGCGTGCGCGGCGAGCGCAGGCGCGGCGCGGTCGCGAGGTCGGTGAACGGCGCCCCGGCGAGCGCCGTGGGCGCGTCCCCGCCGCCGAGCAGCAGCGGCGCGAGGACCACGGCGACCTGGTCCACGAGGCCCGCCGCGAGCAGCGACGCGGCGACACGGGGCCCACCCTCGACCAGCAGCCGCCGCACGCCCCGGTCGCGCAGCACGGCGAGCCCGCGCGCGAGGTCCACCCGCCCGTCGCGCCCGGGGACGACGACGACCTCGACGCCCTCGACCGCGGCGAGCCGGCGCGCCTTCGCGGCCGGCGGGCGCGCGGTCAGGACGAAGACGCGTCGTCCCGGCGTGCGGAGCACGCGCGCCCGCTCGGGGACGCGCAGCGCGGAGTCCACGAGCACCGCGTCGGGCTGGCGGCGTCCGGCGGGCAGGCCCTCGGGCAGCCGGCTCGTCAGGCGGGGGTCGTCCACCGCGACCGTCCCCGCCCCCACCGCGATCGCGTCCACGTGCGCGCGCAGCTCGTGGAGGAACCGCATCGACGCGGCGCCCGAGATCACGCCCCCGCGCCCGCGCGCGGGCGAGACGCGGCCGTCGAGCGAGGACGCCCACTTGAGCAGCACCCACGGACGGCGCGCACGCAGGGCCCGGCGGAACGGGGCGAGCACCGTGCGGGCGCCCTCGACCTCGACGGGGCCGCGCACCGCCACGCCGCGGGCGCGCAGCGCCGCCCTCGCCCGGCCGTGGTGCACGGGGTTCGGGTCGGTCGCGGCGTAGACGACGCGCACGACGCCGGCGTCGGCGAGCGCGGTCGCGCACGGCGGGGTCTTGCCGTGCGTCGTGCAGGGCTCGAGGCTGACGTAGGCGGTCGCGCCCGCCGCCGCGGGCCCCGCGTCGTGGATCGCCACGACCTCGGCGTGCGGGCCGCCGTACGCCGTGTGCGCCCCGCGCCCGACGACGCGGCCGCCGCGCACGAGGACGCAGCCGACGAGCGGGTTCGGCTCGACGCCGAAGCGGCCCTGCTCGGCCAGGCGCAGCGCCTCCGTCAGGAACCGGCGATCGTCGGCGGCGCGGCTCAGCGCGACGACGTCCAGGCGCGCGGCGCCGGCTCGACCTCGACGCGCTCGCCGCGGAGCGAGTGCGCGGTCGCGTCGGTGACGCGCACGCGCGCGAGGCGGCCGGCGAGCTCGCCGCCGGCGAGGACGTGCACGAGGCGGTTGCCCGGGGTGCGGCCGCTCATGCGGGCGGGGTCGGTCTTGCTCGGCTCGTCGAGCAGGACCTCCACCACCGTGCCGAGCAGCGCGCGGTTGGCCGCCTCCGAGATCGCGTCCTGCGCCTCGAGCAGCGCGAGGTTGCGGGCCCGCTTGACCTCCTCGGGGACGTCGTCCTCGAGCGTCCGCGCGGCGAGCGTGTTCGGGCGCACGCTGTACTTGAAGACGTAGGCCTGGACGAGGCGCGTCTCCTCGAGCAGCGCCTTCGTGAGGGCGAAGTCCTCGTCGGTCTCGCCGGGGAACCCCACGATGAAGTCGGAGGTGACCTCGACGCCGGGGACGTGGCGACGGGCCCAGCCCACGACCTCGCGGTACTGCGCGGCGGTGTAGGTGCGCTTCATCCGCGCGAGCACGCGGTCCGAGCCCGACTGCGCGGGGATGTGCAGCCAAGGCATGACCTTCGGCAGCGCGCCGAAGCGGCGCATCATGTCCTCGGTCATGTCGAAGGGGTTGCTCGTCAGGAACCGCAGCCGGTCGACGCCCGGGACGCGCGCGGCGTCCTCGAGCAGCCCGCACAGCCCGCCCTCGTCGGGGCGGTCCTTGCCGTAGGTGTTGATGTTCTGGCCGAGGAAGGTCACCTCGCGCACGCCGTCGGCGGCGAGCCGCTCGACCTCGGCGAGGACGTCGGCCTTCCGGCGCGACGTCTCGCGGCCGCGGGTGAAGGGCACGATGCAGTACGCGCAGACGTGGTCGCAGCCGCGCATGACCGTGACGTAGGCGCGGTGGCGGTGCTCGCGGACCGAGATCTCGCGGTCCGCGTCGGGGAGCGAGTCCGGGTCGGGCCGGCGGTCGGTGCGCACGATGCGCCCGCCGCGGCGCTCCACGTCGTCGAGGTCCTCGACCACGCGGCGGAAGCTGCTCGTCCCGAGCACGAGGTCCACGTGCGGCGCGCGGCGCGCGATCTCGCCCTTGACGCGCTGCGCCATGCAGCCGAGCACGCCGATGCGCAGCGCGGGCCGCCGCTTCTTGAGCGGCTTGTACGTGCCGAGCAGGCTCCAGACCTTCTCCTCGGCGTGCTCGCGCACCGAGCAGGTGTTGACGAGGATGAGGTCGGCCTGCGCGGCGTCGTCGGTGCGGCCCCAGCCGCGGCGCGCGAGGTCGCCGACGACGAGCTCGGCGTCGAGCTCGTTCATCTGGCACCCGAAGTGGACGAGGTGCACCCGACGGGGCGAGGAGGGCGCGTCGGACGACGGGGTGCTCACGGGCCCCATCAAACGCGCGGCCTCGGGCGCCGCAAGCCCCGGGCGGTCGTCGCTCACGCGGGCACCGGCTTCGGTTGGGGCAGCGCCTTGAGCATCCGGCGCGCCTCGGCGATGCACCCCGACGCGCGGCGCGAGCGCGCCCGCCGCGGCCGCCGGGCGATCGCCACGGCCTGCTCGAGCGCACGGCGCCCCTCGGGCTGGAACCCCGACGCGACGAACGAGCGGCCCGCCTCGAGGTAGCCCTCGGGCGCGCCGCCCGGGTAGGCGTGCGCGTAGAGCCCGTCGAGGCCGCCCTCGCCCTCCCAGACGCCGCGCGCGAGGCGCTCGCCGAAGAGGTAGGCGCTGCGCACGAACACGCGGTCGCGAGCCCACTCGGGCAGGATCTCCTCGACGCGACGCACCCCGTCGGCGAGGAGCTTGCGCACGCGCCGCAGGCGTGCCGGGTAGTAGCCGCTCACCTCCTCGAACATCTGCTCGTAGCGCCGCGGGTCGGAGAGGTGCTGGAAGCGGACGACGGAGAGGTGCTCCTCGAGCAGGATCGAGATCTCGTGGTAGCAGTGGCTCGCCACGGTGTCGAGCGGCTCGACGATGCCCGACTCGCGGAACAGGCCGTGGGCGTGCGAGCGCAGCGCCGCGAAGCGCACGTCGCGCAGGTACTGCAGGCGCCGCGCGTGGAACAGGCGCGCGAGGCTGGCCGGCGGGATCACGAGGTCGTCGCGGTGGACGCCCGCCTCGCGCGCGAAGCGGTGCACGCGCGCCTCGTAGCGGGCGAAGACCGCGAGGAAGGACCGACGCGCCGCGAAGAACGCGACGAGGAAGTCCCAGGCCTTCCCGCCGTCGAACGCCGCCGAAGCCACGGGTCCCTCCGCGGCCCCGCCGCCCGGGACCCGGCCCGGGCCGGCAGGCGCCTACGACGCGTCGGCCGCCGCCGCCTTGCTCTTGCCGCCCTTGGCCGCCTTCGCGCCCTTGGCCGGCTTGCCCGCCTTGCCGCCCTTCGCGTCCCCCTCGCCCTCGGTGGGCGGCGGGGCGACGGGACGGTCCACCAGCTCGAGGATCGCGCGGGGGGCGTTGTCGCCGACCTGGTTGCGCGCGTGGCGCATCAGGCGGGTGTAGCCGCCCGGGCGGTTGGCGCGCGGGGCGACCTCGGCGAGGAGGCGCCGGAGCGCCACCTTGTCCGGCACGTCGCGCGCGATGAGACGGACGTGGTGGAGCCACGCGCCGTTGTCCTTCGCGTCCTTGGCCGCGAGCGCCTTGCGGGCGCGCGTGATGAGCCGCTCGACGAACCGGCGCGACGCCTTCGCCTTCGCCGGGGTCGTGACGATCCGGTCGTGGAGGAAGAGGCTGCGCGCGAGGTTGCGGCGCATCGCGAGGCGATGCTGCGTGTCGGCGTTGAGGTAGCGGCCGGCGGCGAGGTGACGCATGGCGTTGCTTGTCCCTTCGCGGGTCCCCCGTGGGGCCCGCGACTACGAGTCCTTCGTCGCGGCGGCGACGTCCATCCCGAAGGAGAGCTCGAGAGCCTGCAGCTTCTTCTCGACTTCCTTCACCGACGTGCGGCCGAAGTTCTTCAGCTTGAGGAGCTGCTCCTCGGTGCGGCGCACGAGCTCGCCCACCGTCTGGATCCCCTCGGCCTCGAGCGCGTTGCTGGCGCGCACCGACAGGTCGAGCGCCGACACCGGCATCTCGAGCTTCTTCTTGAGGTCGGCCGGGGCCGCCGTCGCGACGGGCGCCGCGACCGGCGCGGCCGCGGGGGCGACCTCGCCCATCGTGGGCGCGGCGCCGGGCGTGCCGAGCTCGCGCCCGACGTCGAAGAAGTGCACGAACGGGTTGAGGTGCTTGCGGTAGATCTTGCCCGCCTCGACGAGCGCCATCTCCGGGGTCACCGTGCCGTCCGTCCACAGCTCGAGGATCAGGCGGTCGTAGTTCGTCATCTTGCCGACGCGCGTGTTCTCGGTGCGGTAGCGGACGCGCTGCACCGGCGAGTAGATCGCGTCGAGCGGGATCACGCCGATCTCGTGCTCCTCGCGCGCGTTCTCCTCCTGCGTGACGTAGCCGCGGCCCTTCTTGACCTCGATCTCGGCCTCGAAGGCGCGGTCGGTGGTCAGGGTGCAGATCACGAGGTCCTTGTTGACGACCTCGCAGTCGCTGCCGCACTGCACGTCGGCGCCCGTGACCGGGCCCGGACCGCGCTTGTCGACCGTGAGCACCTTCGGGTCGTCGGTGTGGAAGCGGACCCGGAGGCGCTTGAAGGCGAGGACCAGGTCGGTCACGTCCTCCTTGACGCCCTCGAGGCTGCTGAACTCGTGCTTGACCCCTTGGATCTTCACGGAGGTCACGGCCGTCCCCTCGATCGAGGAGAGCAGCACGCGCCGAAGACCGTTCCCGACGGTCACCCCGAAGCCACGCTCGAACGGTTCGGCGACGAACTTCGCGTAGGTGTCCGTGCGGGTGGCGGGGTCGGCGACGACCTTCGTCGGGAGCTCCAGGTTCCGCCAGCGGATCCTCATGTGCACCTCCGTGCGACCGACGGCCGGGCGGACCGTCGGAGGGCCTCTTCGTGGGAGGAGACGACGGCCGGGGGCACCCACGCGGGGCCCGCGGCCGGCGCCTCGTTCGGACTACAGCGAGCAGAACTCGACGATGAGCTGCTCGTTGACCTCGAGCGGCACGTCCCTGCGGGTGGGGAGCCCCGTGACCTTGCCTTCGAGCGCGGCGTCGTCGCGGAGGAGCCAGGCCGGCACGTGGCGGGCGCGCTCCTCGAACGACTTCTTGACGCCGTCCTTGGCGGACTGGCGCTTGCTCGGCGTCACGACGTCGCCGACCGACACGATCGCGGACGGGACGTCCACGCGGCGGCCGTTCACGCACAGGTTGCCGTGGGCGATCATCTGGCGCACCGCGCTCCGCGACGGCGCGAAGCCGAGGAGGTACGCGACGTTGTCGAGGCGACGCTCGAGGAGCACGAGCAGCGTCTCGCCCGTGTTGCCCTCGCGACGGGCGGCCTCGCGGAAGACGCGCTGGAACTGGCGCTCGGTGAGGCCGTAGTAGCGCTTCACCTTCTGCTTCTCGCGCAGCTTCATGCCGTACTGCGTGTGCTTGACCCGGCGGAACTCGTGCATGCCGGGCACCTTCTCGCGCTTCTTCACCGCGCACTTCACCGTGTCGCAGCGGTCGCCCTTGAGGAAGAGCTGGACGCCCTCGCGGCGGCAGAGACGGCACTTCGGGCCGATGAAACGGGCCATGTTCGGGGTACCTCGGAGCCTTTCTCGACGGGGGCGCTAGACGCGGCGGCGCTTGCGGGGACGGCAGCCGTTGTGCGGGAGCGGGGTCACGTCCTCGATCGCGCGGATCTTGAGGCCGCGGGCCTGGAGGCTGCGGATCGCGGACTCGCGACCGGTGCCCGGCCCCTTGACCCGCACGTCCACCTCGCGGACGCCCATCTTCAGCGCCTTTTCCGCCGCGCGCTCGGCGGCGCGCTGGGCGGCGAACGGGGTGGACTTGCGCGAGCCCTTGAACCCGATCGTGCCCGCCGAGTCCCAGCACAGCGTCTCGCCGTTGGGGTCGGTGAACGTCACGATCGTGTTGTTGAAGCTCGCCTGCACGTGCACGACCGCTCGGGGCACGTTCCGCCGGATCTTCTTCTTGCCCGCCATGAAGCCTCCAGCCCTGCGACGGCCCGGGGCGCGGCACCCGGATCCGACGGGGGGTCGGTGAGGAATCCCTAAGGGTATCCGGGCTCGAACGCCCGGCAACTTTGGACGAGACCGACGCCCCCCGGGGGGGGCGTTCGGTCAGCGCAGCTCCTTGACGCTCTTCTTGCCGGCGACCGTCTTGCGCGGCCCCTTGCGGGTCCGGGCGTTGGTGCGGGTGCGCTGGCCGCGGACCGGGAGACCACGGCGGTGCCGGATCCCCCGGTAGCAGGCGATCTCCTTGAGCCGCCCGATGTTCTGCTGGATCTGGCGACGGAGGTTGCCCTCCACCACGTAGTTCTTCTCGATCTCCGTGGTGATCCGGGCGATCTCCTCGTCCGTCAGGTCCTTCACGCGACGGTTGGGGGCGACCCCGACCGCGCCGAGGATGTCGAAAGAGGACTTCTTCCCGATGCCGTGGATGTAGGTCAGGGCGACCCACGCCACCTTGTCGTTCGGGACGTCGACGCCGACGATACGGGCCATGGACGTGCTCCTACCGGGGGGACTGTGCCGGGGACGGCGACCGCGCGCCTAGCCCTGGACCTGCTTGTGGCGGACGTCGCTGCAGATGACGCGGACCTTGCCGTGACGGCGGATGATCCGGCACTTCTCGCAGATACGGCGGACGGACGAACGGACCTTCATGGCGGCTTGCTCCCCTCCCGTGCGGGCCTACTCGCGGTAGACGATGCGGCCCTTCGAGAGGTCATACGGGCTCATCTCGACAGTCACCCGGTCCCCGGGGAGGATCCGGATGTAGTGCATCCGCATCTTGCCCGAGACGTGGGCGAGGATGCGGTGGCCGTTCTCGAGCTCGACGACGAACGTGGCGTTCGGTCGGGCCTCGACGACCTTGGCTTCGAGGCGGAGGGCGTCTTCCTTCGGCACGCTCAGGCCCTCGTCAGGACCACGGGCCCGTCCTTCGTGACGGCGACCGTGTCCTCCCAGTGCGCGGACAACGAACCGTCCTTCGTGACGACGGTCCAGTCGTCGTCGAGCGTGTACACGTCGGCGCGCCCCGCGTTGAGCATCGGCTCGATCGCGATGCACAGCCCCTCGCGGAGCACGAGGTCGCGGCGCAGCGTGGCGTCGTCGACGTAGTTGGGCACCTGCGGGTCCTCGTGCATGCGCGTGCCGATCCCGTGGCCGGCGTACTCGCGCACGAGCGAGAAGCCGCGGGCCTCGGCGTGCGCCTGCACGGCGCGGCCGATGTCGGAGAGCCGGCGGCCGGGCACGCACTCGCGCACCGCGCGCTCGAGGCACTCGCGCGTCGTGTCGACGAGCAGGCGGGCCTTCTCCCCCACCTTGCCCACGCACACCGTCGCGGCGTTGTCGCCGACGTAGCCCTTCAGGCGCGCGCCGACGTCGATGCCCACGACGTCGCCGTCCTTGAGGCGCCGGGTGCCCGGGATGCCGTGCACGACCTGGTCGTTCACGCTGATGCAGGTGGAGGCGGGGTAGCCGTGGTAGCCCTTGAACTCGGGCGTCGCCCCGTGCGCACGGATCACCCGCTCGACCTCGGCGTCGATCTCGGCCGTGCTGACGCCGGGGCGCACCATCGCGCACGCCGCGTCGAGCGCGAGCCGCGCCACACGGCCGGCCTCGCGCATCACGTCGATCTCCCGGGGCGACTTGTACACGATCATCGCCCCGACCCTGCCGCGCGCCGGGCGACGGCCGCCTTCGTCGCGACCTCGACCTGCTCCATCGTGCCCGACGCGTCCACCTCTTCGAGGAGGCCCGCCTTGCGGTAGCGCGCCACGAGCGGCTCGGTCTGCGCGCGGTAGACGCGCAGGCGCTCGCGGATCACCGGCTCGGTGTCGTCGGAGCGCCCGCGGCCGAGCGACCGCCGGACGATCTCCTCGTCGCCGAGGACGTAGTACACGACGACCTGCACGCCGTTGCGCCCGAGGGCGACGTCGAGCGCGTCCGCCTGCGGGATCGTCCGCGGGAACCCGTCGAGGAGGAAGCCCGCCGCGGCGTCGGGGCGGGCGATCCGCTCCCGGACGAGGTCCACGACGAGGTCGTCGGGCACGAGGCGGCCCGCGTCCATGATCGGCTTCGCCTTGAGGCCGAGCGGCGTGCCGCCGGCGACCGCGGCGCGCAGGAGGTCGCCCGTCGAGACGTGCACGACCTTCTCGCGCGCGCAGAGCCGTTGGGCCTGCGTGCCCTTCCCGCAACCGGGCGGACCGAGGAGCACGATCCTCACGGCCTACTCCCCGCCCCCCATGAACCCCTCGTAGCGGCGCATCAGCAGGTGGCTGTTGAGCTTGTCCACGAGGTCGAGGGCGACGCTGACCACGATGAGGATCGACGTGCCGCCGAGGAACTGCGCGATCTGGGGCGGCGCGTCCGCGTTGCGGGCGAGCCAGCCGGGGACGAGGGCGATCACGGCGAGGAAGGTCGCGCCGGCGAGCGTCATGTGCACCATGACGCGCTGGAGGAAGTCGGCCGTGTGCCGGCCCGGGCGGATGCCGGGGATGAAGGAGCCGCCCTCCTTCATGTTCTTCGACATCTCCGCCGGGTTGAACATCAGCGACGTCCAGAAGTACGAGAAGAAGAAGATCAGGGCGATGTCGAGGACCGTGTACCACCACGAGCCGTAGCTCATGCTGTTGACGAGGCCGGTCCAGCCGAGCCCGCGCCCGAGCATGGCGGGGAACGCGAGGAGGCTCGACGAGAAGATCACCGGCATCACGCCGGCCTGGTTCACCTTGATCGGGAGGAAGTGGCGCTGACCGCCGTACACGCGACGGCCGCGCATCAGCTTCGCGTACTGGACGGGGATCTTGCGGGTCCCCTTCGTGATGTAGACGACCACGACGACGACGCCGACGAACAGCGCCAGCAGCAGCACCGGCGTGAGCGGCGACGGGTGGTTGCGGACGAGCTCGCGGACGTTCTCCGGCAGGCGCGCGATGATGCCCGCCATGATGAGCAGCGAGATGCCGTTGCCGACGCCGTGCTCGGTGATCTGCTCGCCGATCCACATCAGCAGCATCGTGCCGGTGGTCAGCGCGAGCACCGCCCCCATCGCCACGAAGAAGCCGGGGTCGATCAGCTGCTGCGCGCCGTAGCCCTGGAAGTAGTTGGCCTGGTAGATCGTGCGGACGACGATCCACGACTGGAAGAAGGCCAGCGGGACGGTCGCGTACCGCGTCCACTGGTTGATGCGGCGCTGGCCGGCGCTGCCCTCCTTCGCGATCGCCTCGAGCTGCGGGACGACCTTGACCAGCAGCGAGAAAATGATGCTCGCGCTGATGTAGGGCATGATCCCGAGGCTGAACAGCGCGCACCCCGCGATGCCGCCGCCCGAGAGCATGTTCACGAGGACGAGGAAGTCGGTCCCCTCCTCGCGGCCCTGCACGACCTGCTTGAGGAAGGTCATGTTGACGCCCGGCAGCGGGACGTTCATGCCCACCCGGTAGACCACCAGGAAGACGACGGTGATCCAGATCCGCGACCGCAGCTCCGGGACGCGGAACAGGTTGACGAGGCGACCGATCATCCCTGGTCCTTCTTGGGCGCGGGCTTGCCGCCCTTGGCGTCCCCGCCCTTCGACTCGGGCTTGCCGCCCTCGCCGCCCGCGGGCTTCGCCGGCTTGCCGGCGCCGCCCTTGCCCTTGCCGGGCGCGGCGGCCTTCTTCGGCTTGCCCGCCTTGACGGCCTCGGCCTTGTAGGCCTCGACCGCGACGACGCGCTTCTTGGCGGTCTCGGCCCGGCGCACCGCGCCGGCCTCGAGCCGCTCGCGCGCGTCGCCCGCGACGACCTCGACGGTGCCGCCGGCCTTCTCGACCTTGGCCTTGGCGCCCGCGCTGGCCGCGTCGCAGCGGACCGAGAGCTTCTTGCTGAGCTCGCCGTCGCCCAGGAGCTTCCACAGCGTCGCGGTCTTCGGGACGAGGTGGGCCGCCCGCAGCGCGTCGATGTCCACCGTCGCGCCGGCGCCGAACGCCTTCTCGAGCGCGCCCACGTTGACCGCCTCGAAGCGCAGGCGGAACGAGTGGTTGCCGAAGCCCTTCTTCGGCAGGCGGCGGTACAGCGGCATCTGGCCGCCCTCGAACCGCATGCGGAACCGGGTGCCCGACCGGCGCCCCGCGCCCTTCTCGCCTCGACCCGAGGTCTTGCCGAGGCCCGAGCCCCAGCCACGGCCGACCCGACGGCGCTCCTTGCGCGGCACGCGGATCGCGTAGACGTCCTGGAGGTTCATCGGAGCTCCACCCCGCGCGCGCGGGCGACCTGGTCGCGCGTGCGCAGGTTCATGAGGCCCTCGAACGCGGCCTTGACGAGGTTGACGGCGTTCGTCGAGCCGTACGCCTTCGTGAGCACGTCCTTGACGCCCGCGGCCTCGAGGATCGCGCGCGCGCCCTGGCCGGCGATGACGCCCGTGCCGGGCGCCGCCGGGATCAGCTTGACCGAGGAGGACCGGTAGCGGCCCATCGTGGCGTGCGGGAGCGTCGTGCCGACGACCGGCACGCGCACCAGCCGCTTCTTCGCGTCCGCGACGGCCTTCTCGACCGCCGGCGGGACCTCGTTGGCCTTGCCGAAGCCGACGCCGACCACGCCTTCGTGGTTGCCGACGACGACGAGGGCGGAGAAGCCGAAGCGACGGCCGCCCTTCATGACCTTGGCCGACCGGTTCACCTTCACCACCGTCTCGGTGAGGGTGAGCGAGTCGGGGGAGACGTAGTCGATCTCGCGACGCATCCGTGGGTCCTCCGGGGCGAACGCCCCGCTACACCGAGATCCCGGCCGCCCGCACGGCGTCCGCGACGGCCTTGACGCGGCCGTGGTACTGGAACGCACCGCGGTCGAAGCACACGGCCTTCACGCCGAGCGCCAGGGCCTTGCGGGCGAGGTCTTCGCCGACCGACTTCGCGGCCGCGACGTTGGCCGTCTTGGGCAGGTCGAGCGCCTTGGTCGAGGTCGCGCACAGCGTGCGCCCCGCCTCGTCGTCGATGAGCTGGAGCCAGACGTGCAGGGCGGTGCGGTGCACCGAGAGGCGCGGCCGCTCGGCGGTGCCGCGCACGCGCTTGCGCACGCGGTACGCCCGGTCCTGACGACGCTTGGCGAGTCGCTTCTGGGCCTTCACGGCTTACTTCTCCCCGCCCACGAAGGACTTGCCGGCCTTCTGGACGACCTTCTCGCCGACGTAGCGCACGCCCTTGCCCTTGTAGGGCTCCGGCGGGCGGATGCGGCGGATCTCGGCGGCGAACTGCCCGACCAGCTGCTTGTCGTGGCCGCGGATGATGACCATCGTGGGCTGCGGGACCTCGACCGTGAGGCCCTTGGGGACCTCGCGGACCACCGGGTTGCAGAACCCGAGGCTCAGCGTGAGCGTGCGCCCCGCCAGCTTGGCCTGGTAGGACACGCCGACGATCTCGAGGCGCTTCTCGAAGCCCTGCGTGACGCCCTCGACCATGCCCTTGACGAGGGCGCGGTAGAGGCCGTGGCGGGCGCGGTCGGTCTGCTCGTCGCCGGCGCGAGAGAGCACGACGTTGCCGTTCTCGACCTTGGCGGTGACGCCGGCGTCGAGCGTGCGGGCGAGCTCGCCCTTGGGGCCCTTCACCTTGAGGGTGGCACCGTCCACCGAGACGGTGACGCCCGCAGGGACGGGGACCGGGATCTTTCCGATGCGCGACATGGGGTGCCTGCCTTCCCGGTCACCAGACCTCGCAGAGGATCTCGCCACCCACTCCGTGGGCGCGGGCCTCGCGGTCCGAGAACACGCCGCGGCTCGTCGAGAGCACGGCGATGCCGAGCCCGTTCAGCACGCGGGGCAGCTCGCGCACGCCGCGGTAGTCGCGGCGGCCGGGGCGGCTCACACGGCCGATCGACGAGATGACGGGGTTGCCGTCCGCGTCGTACTTGAGGTAGATGCGAAGCCGCGGGCGCCCGTCGGGCCCGTCCGCGGTGCGGACGTCCTCGACGTAGCCCTCGCGCTTGAGGACCTCCGCCACGGAGCGGAGGAAATGAGAGGCCGACATGTCCACGGTCGTCGCCCGGACGCGGATGGCGTTCCGGACGCGCGTGAGGAGGTCAGCGATGGGGTCGGTCATCGACATCGGTTTCGCCCCCCTACCACGAGGCCTTGCGCACGCCCGGGATCTCGCCTCGCAGCGCCATCGAGCGGAAGCAGAGGCGGCAGATGCCGAACTTGCGGTAGTACGCGCGGCGACGGCCGCAGAACTGGCAGCGGTTGTAGCGCCGGGTCGGGAACTTCGGCTTCCGCTGCTGCTTCACCCGCAGACACGTCCTAGCCACGGTTGCCGGCCTCCTCCCGCGCGAACGGGAACCCGAACTCCTCGAGCAGGGCGCGGCTCGCCGCGTCCGACCCGCCGGAGAACGTCATCGTCACGTTGAGCCCCGCGAGCCCCTCGGTCTTCTCGATGTCGATCTCGGGGAAGACCGTCTGCTCGGCGATGCCGAGGCTGTAGTTGCCACGCCCGTCGAAGCGCGCCGGGCACCCGCGGAAGTCGCGGATGCGCGGGATCACGACCGAGACCAGTCGGTCGAAGAACTCCCACGCACGCGCGCCGCGCAGCGTCACCTTCGCGCCGATCGGCATGCCCTCGCGGAGCTTCCACGAGGCGACCGAGCGGCGAGCCAGGGTGACGACGGCCTTCTGGCCGGAGATGACCGTGAGGCTCGCGGCCGCCGCCTCGACGAGCTTCTTGTTCTCGATCGCGCCGCCCACCCCCATCGAGAGGGTGATCTTGCGCAGGCGCGGCAGCGCGAGGTCGTTGTCGGCCTTGAGCCGCTCACGGAGGCGCGGGCGCACCTCGTTGCGGTAGCGGTCGAGCAGACGCGGGACGCGGTTCACGACGAGGACTCCTCGCCCTTGGCGGCGGGCTTGCGGCCGCCGCGGGCCTTGACCTCGCCCTCGAGCGAGGTGCCGCTGCCGCGGGCGACACGGACCTTCTTCCCGTCCACGACGCGGAAGGACACGCGGGTCCCCTCGTCGGTGCTCGGGTCGACGGGCATCAGCTTGCTCTGCCAGACGGGCGCCTCGCGGCGGATGCGACCGCCCTGCGGGTGCTTCTGGCTCTTCTTGAGGTGCTTGAACACGAGGTTCACGCCCTCGACGATCGCCTTGCCGCCGCCCTCGCCGGGGAGCACGCTCAGCACCTTGCCGCGCTTGCCCTTCTCGGCCCCGGCCCTGACGACGACGAGGTCGCCCTTGCGGATGCGCGCCATCACACGACCTCCGGCGCGAGGGACACGATCTTCATGAAGCCCTTCTGGCGCAGCTCGCGGGCGACGGCGCCGAAGATGCGGGTGCCCTTGGGGTTCTTCTCGTCGTCGACGAGCACGATCGCGTTGCTGTCGAAGCGGACGTAGGACCCGTCGGCGCGGCGCGTGTTGTTGCGCGTGCGGACGACCACGCCGCGCACGACGGCGCCGGCCTTGATCTCCGACGACGGCAGCGCCTTCTTGACCGAGGCGACGACGATGTCGCCCACCTCGGCGAACCGGCTGTTGGACCGGCCCAGCACCTTGATCGCGCAGCAGAGCTTCGCGCCGGTGTTGTCGGCCACGTCCAGCCACGTGCGCATCTGGATCACGACGACGCCTCCGGGGCCTTGCCCTGCTCGGCGGCGGGCTTGGCGGCCGGGGCGGTCTTGCCCGGCAGCGAAGCCAGCTCCTCCTCGCCGCGGACGGCGACCACGCGGGCCGCCGACACGACGCGGACGAGGCGCCAGAACTTCGTCTTCGAGAGACGACGGGCGAACGCGATCTCGACGACGTCGCCGAGCTTCGCCTTGCGCTCCTCGTCGTGCGCCTTGAACGTCTCGAGGCGCGTGATGTACTTGCCGTACTTCGCGTGGCGGACCTTGCGCGTGACGCGCACCGAGATGGTCTTCGCCATCTTGTCCGAGACGACGATCCCGACGACCGTGCGGCGCGGGGAGCGGCTGTTCGTGCTCGCGGCCATGGGGCTGTTCACTCCTTGCCGCCGGCCGGCTCGGCCGCAGCACCCGTCTCGCGCTCGCGCAGGACGGTCATGATGCGGGCGACGTCGCGACGCGTGCGGCGCGTGAACCCGCGGTCGGTCTTCTCCTCGGAACGACCCTTGAAGCGGTGCTCGAACACCTCCTTCGAGAGCCGTGCGACCTCGGCGCGCAGGTCGCCAGACGTGCGCCGACGGATGTCCTTCGCCTTCACCGGTGCCTCCGGCGGACCATGCGCACCTTGATCGGGAGCTTGTGCGCGACGTGGTTGAACGTGGTGCGGGCGGTCGTCTCGTCGACGCCGCCGAGCTCGAACATCACGGTGCCCGGCTTGACGACCGCGCACCAGTAGTCGGGCTCGCCCTTCCCGGTGCCCATTCGCGTCTCCTCGGGCGTCGAGGTGACGGACTTGTGCGGGAAGATGCGGATGAAGAGGCGCCCCTCGGGGGCACCGCGCACCGCGGCGACGCGGCACGCCTCGATCACGTTGGCGGGGATCCACGCCGGGGTCAGGGACTGGAGCCCGAACTCCCCGAAGGAGACCTCGTTGCCGCGCTGTGCGACTCCCCGGATCTTGCCCCGCTGCGACTTGCGGAACTTGACCCGCTTCGGCATCGTGGCCATGTCAGCTGGCCTCCTGGCGCACCGGCTCGGCCTTCGCGAGGATGCCGGTGTAGACCCAGCACTTCACGCCGATCGTGCCGTAGGTGGTCTTCGCGGTGGCCGTGCCGTAGTCGATCGCGGCCTTGAGCGTGGACAGCGGGATCGAGCCGCGGATCTGCTTCTCGACGCGCGCGATCTCCGCGCCGCCGAGGCGACCGCCGACCTGCAGCTTGATGCCCTTGGCCCCGCGCTCCATCGTCTGCTGGATCGCGCGCTTCATCGTGCGGCGGAACGACGCCCGCTTGACGAGCTGCTCCGCGACGCCCTCGGCGACCAGCTGGGCGTTCAGCTCGGGCTTGGCGATCTCGAGGATGTCGAGGCCGACCTTGCGCTTGAGCATGCCCTCGAGGCGCGCCTTGAGCTCCTCGGCCTTGACGCCCTTGCGGCCGATCAGGATGCCGGGCTTGGCCGTGTGGACTACGACGCGCAGGGCGTCCGCCTTGCGCTCGATCTCCACCTTCGGGATGCCGGCGCCGGAGAACTCCTGCTTGACGAACTCGCGGATCTGCCGGTCCTCCTTGAGGAGGCGGCCGAACTCCCGCTTCGTCGCGTACCAGCGGCTCGACCAGTCGAGGTAGATGCCGGTCCGGAAGCCGACGGGATGGGTCTTCTGGCCCACGTGCTACTCCTTCGCCGGGGCCGCGGCGTCACCGCGCGTCCCCGCCTTCGCCTTCGAGGCCTTCGCCCCGTCCTTCTTCGCCTTCCGGCCGCCGCCGGCGACCTCGGCCTCGGCGAGCGTCACCGTGATGTGGCAGGTGCGCTTGCGGATCGGGAACGCACGCCCCATGGCGCGCGGCATGAAGCGCTTGCGGCCGCCGAGCAGCGGCCCGCCGTCGATGCGCGCGTCGGTGACGACGAGGCGCCCGAGCTTGACCTCGAGGTCGTTGCTCGCGTTGGCGAGCGCCGACTTGATGACCTTGCGGATCATCGGGGCGGCGCGACGCGGCTGGAACTCGAGGATCGAGAGGGCCTCGTCCACCGGCTTGCCGCGCACGAGGTCCACGACGGGACGCGCCTTGTACGGCGACATCCGCGCGTGGCGGTGCACGGCGGTGAACGTCTTGCCGACGATCTGGATCCGGTTGCGGTTGCGGGGGGCCACGGCGGCGCTCCTACTTCTTCGCCTGGTCGCCCGCGCCCGGCGCGGCGCCCTCGGCGGCGCGGGTCGAGTGGGCGCGGAAGATGCGCGTCGGCGCGAACTCGCCGAGCTTGTGGCCCACCATGTCCTCGGTCACGTAGACCCGGACGAAGCGGTTGCCGTTGTGGACCATGAAGGTGTGGCCGACGAACTCGGGCACGATGTCGCAGCGGCGCGCCCACGTCTTGAAGGCCTCGCGCTTGGCGGCGCCGGCCTTCTCGACACGGGCGTACAGCCGCGCGTCCACGTACGGGCCCTTCTTGAGGCTGCGGCCCATGGGCTACCTCCCGACCTGCGGGCCGCGACGGCGGCCACGGACGATGAACCGGTTGCTGGCCTTGCGGGGCTTGCGCGTGTTGCCGCCCTTGGAGAGGACGCCCCACTTCGAGACCGGGTGACGGCCGCCGGCACGACGGCCCTCGCCGCCGCCCATCGGGTGGGACACGGGGTTCTGCGCCGAGCCGCGCGAGTACGGGCGGTAGCCCATGTGGCGGTGGCGGCCCGCGGTGCCGATCACGACGAGGTTCGCGTCGAGGTTGCCGACCTGGCCGACCGTCGCGCGGCAGTCGAGGTGGACGCGGCGCATCTCGGTGGACGGCAGCGTGAGGAGCGCGTGGTCGCCCTCCTTGGCCGTGAACACCGCGCCGGCGCCGGCCGCGCGCGCCATCTGCGCGCCACGCCCCGGGACCAGCTCGACCGCGTGCACGGTGAGGCCGACGGGGATGTTGCGCAGCGGCAGGCACGAGCCGTTCTTGGCCTCGGCCTTGGGCCCGTTCATCACGACGTGGCCGACCTCGAGGCCGAGCGGCGCGAGGACGTAGCGCTTGTCGCCGTCCGCGTAGGTGAGCAGCGCGATCCGGGCGTTGCGGCTCGGGTCGTGCTCGATCGAGGTCACCTTGGCGGGCACGCCGTCCTTGTTGCGCTTCCAGTCGATCACGCGGTAGCGCGCCTTCGCGCCGCCGCCCCGGTGGCGCATCGTGACGTGACCGTGGTTGTTGCGGCCGCCCGAGCGGGGCAGCGGCTCGAGGAGCCGGCCCTCGGGCGCCTTCCCCTTCGTGAGGTCGTCGTTGACCAGGTAGGTGATCTGGCGCGTCCCGTGGCTCGTGGGGCGCATGCGGCGGATGGGCATCGTCTCGGCTCCGGCGCGGTCGGTTCGACGTCAGTAGACGTCGATCGACTGCCCTTCCTTGAGGGTGACGATCGCCCGCTTGGTGTCGGGCGCGTTGACGGCGCGCCAGCCGACGCGGCGGGCCTTGCCGATACGGGTGTCGGTGCGGACCGCGACGACGTCGACCTTGAAGATCGTCTCGACCGCGCCGCGGATCTGGACCTTGTTGGCCCGCGGGTGGACCTCGAAGGTGTAGGCGTTGTTGCGCTCCGACTGGCGGAGCGTCTTCTCCGTCACGACCGGACGGAGCACGACCTGGCGAGGGTCGGTGGGGTTCACGACGCGTCTCCGATCCGGCCGACGATCGCGTCCCACGCGCCCTCGCAGAGCAGCAGGCGGGTGCAGGCGGCGACGTCGCGCGCGTTGAGCTCGGCCGCGGGGACGACGCGCGCCCCGGGGATGTTGCGGGCGGACTTCAGCACGTTCTCGTCCGCCGCGCCCACCGTGACGAGCAGCGACGCGTGGCCGGCGTCGGCCGAGGCCAGCATCTTCGCGTAGGCCTTCGTGCTGGGCTTGCCGAACGAGAGCGAGCGCACGACCGTGACCTCGCCGTCGGCGATCTTGCGCGACAGCGACACGGCGAGCGCCTTGCGCAGCGCCTTGCGCGGGAGCGCGAAGCGCCACGAGCGCGGGTGCGGCCCGAAGCACACGCCGCCGCCGCGGAAGTGCGGGGCCTTGCCGTCGCCCTGACGGGCGTTGCCGGTGTGCTTCTGCTTGTACATCTTCTTCGTCGAACCGGAGACGAAGTGGCGCTCCTTCGTCTGCACCGTCCCGACGCGGGCGTTCGCCTCGTACATCACGACGGCGTCGCGCAGCACGACCGGGTGGAAGCCCCGCCCCTCGCGGCGCGTCTTGCGGAGCAGGCGCGCCTCGTCGAGCGTGGCCGTCCCGGTCGAACCGGACCCGGCGTCGATCGTCTTGACCTCGGCCATGGCGTCCTCGTCTCCCGTCAGACCTTGATGCGGATGTCGACGCCGGCCGGCAAGTTCAGCTTGCTGATCGCGTCGATGGTCTTGGCCGTCGGCTCCGAGATGAACAGGAGCCGCTTGTGCGTGCGGATCTCGAACTGCTCGCGGGACTTCTTGTCCACGTGCGGCGAGCGCAGCACCGTGTACCGCTCCACGCGCGTGGGCAGCGGGATCGGCCCGGCGACGCGGGCGCCCGTCCGCTTGGCGGTGTCCACGATGTCGGCGGCGCTCTTGTCCACGACCTCGTGGTCGTAGGCCTCCATGCGGATCTTGATGAGCTGGGCGGCGATGGTCATGGGTGGTGCCGGGTCGTCCTCGGAGCCTCGACGGTCTCCCGTCGCAGGTGCCTTGGCCCCGAGGGTCTGTCGCAGGCGGTCCCGCGACACTCGACGGGGGAACGGCGGTGAAGGGGCGGAGGGTAGACGAACCGCCCCGGCTGTCAACCGCGGGCGGAGGCGCCCATCGAGGCGCCGCGGCGCCGCGGGGCCCGGCGGTCGCTCCGAGCGCCCCCCGGTGGGACGGACTTCGGCTCATCGGTTGCAAGATGCAACCGATGAGCCCCCGCTCACATCGACAGCTGCTTGGCGAGCTCGGGGGGGACCGGCTCGTAGCCGGCGGGCTCCATGGAGTACCCGGCGCGGCCCTGGGAGAGCGACCGGACGGTGGTCGAGTAGCCGAACATCGCCGAGAGCGGGGCCCGCCCCGTGAGAATGCGGGTGTCCCCGGTGACCTCGCTCGCCTCGATGACCACCCGGCGGCGGTTGAGGTCGGCGAGGATCTCGCCGGTGAAGTCGTTGGGCGTGTGGACCTCGACCTTCATCGCGGGCTCGAGCAGCACCGGCCCCGCCGCCTCGAACGCCTTCTCGTAGGCCATCGCGGCCGCCGCCTCGAAGGCGGGCTCCGACGGCGGGACGAGCTCGTGCGTGCGGCCCCCGAGGAGGACCACGCGGACGTCGATCGCGGGCCAGGCGAACCCGGCGGTGCCCTGCGCCGCCGAGCGCACGCTGCGCTCCACGGCCGCGACCGCGACCGCGGGCACCTGGTCGGGGCGGGCCCGGTTCTCGAACGCGACGCCGCCGGAGCCGGGCGCCGCCTCGATCCCGAGCTCGACCGTGGCCGCGTGGACCTTGCTGGCGATCTGGCGCTCGAAGGTCGCCTCCCCCTCGCCCGAGCCGGAGACCGTCTGGCGGTACGCGACGCGCGGCTTGCCGACGCTGGCGTCCACGCCGAGGTCGCGCGTGAGCCGGTGCGTGAGCACCTCGAGGTGCAGCTCGCCCATGCCCTCGATCAACGTCTCGCCGGTGTCGGGGGAGATCTTCACGCGGAACGTCGGGTCCTCGCGCGCCAGCGTGGCGAGGCCGGCCGTGAGGCGGTCCCGGTCGGCGTTGGTCTTCGGCTCGATGCGCATCGACATCACGGGCTCGGGGAAGTGCATCGCCTCGAGCACGATCGGCGCCTTGCGGTCGCAGAGCGTGTCGCCCGTGGCGGTCTCCTTGAGCCCGACCAGCGCGACGATGTCGCCCGCGACGGCCTTCTCGATCGGCTCGCGCTCGTTGGCGTGCATGCGCAGCAGGCGCATCGCGCGCTCGTGCTTGGCGAGCCGCGGGTTCCACAGGCCCATCCCCTGCTCGAGCACGCCGCTGTAGACGCGCACGAAGGTGAGGTCGCCGTGGCTGTCGAAGACGATCTTGAACGCGAGGGCGCACAGCGGCTCGTCGGGCGACGGGTCGCGGTGCAGCGTCTTCTCGGGGTGCTTCGGGTCCCGGCCGTCGATGGCGCCGGCCTCGAGCGGGCTCGGCAGGTAGTCCACGATCGCGTCGAGGACGGTCTGGACCCCGATGTTCTTGAACGCCGTGCCGCAGAGGGCCGGGAACAGCCGCGCGGAGAGCGTGGCCTCGCGCAGCCCGGCCTTGAGGTCGTCCACCGACAGCGTCTCGCCCGCGAGGAACTTCTCGCCCGCGGCCTCGCTGTGGTTGACGACCTGCTCGACGAGCTCGTGGCGGCGGATCTCGGCCTCGGCGCGCAGGTCCTCGGGCACGGGCCCGCGGCGCACGGTGCGCCCCTTGTCGCCCGGGTCGAAGGTCAGCATCTCGAGCGTGAGCAGGTCCACGACGCCGCGCAGGTCCTCGCCGGCACCGACGGGCATCGTGACGGCCACCGGCGTCGCGTGGAGGCGCGTGCGGATGCTCTGCAGCGACCGCTCGAAGTCGGCGCCGGGCCGGTCCATCTTGTTGACGAAGCACACGCGCGGCACGTGGTAGCGCGTCGCCTGGCGCCACACCGTCTCCGACTGCGCCTCGACGCCGTTGACGCCGTCGAACACGACGACGGCGCCGTCGAGCACGCGCAGGCTGCGCTCGACCTCCGCGGTGAAGTCCACGTGCCCGGGCGTGTCGATGAGGTGGAGGTCGTGCTCGCGCCAGCGGAACGTGGTCGCCGCGGCCGTGATCGTGATGCCCCGCTCCTGCTCCTCGGGCAGGTAGTCCATCTTGGCGGTGCCTTCGTGCACCTCCCCCATCTGGTGCTCCTTGCCCGTGTAGAAGAGGAGCCGCTCGGAGAGGGTGGTCTTGCCCGCGTCGATGTGGGCGCAGATGCCGAAGTTGCGGACGCGGAGCAGCGGGGAGGCAGGGAGCTTCTCTGGCATGGGGCTCTCGCTTCGCGTGAGCCCCAAGGGTATGCGCCGACACGGACGGGCGACGACGTTCGCCCGGGCGTGGACGGAGGCCACGACCCTCCCGGAGGCACCGGTCCGAGCGCACCGCGCCGGTCGGCGACGGGCCTCCGTCCGGCGAGGACCGGACGAACCCGTGAACAGGGCGCGTCGCCGTCGCACGCGCAGGACCGTCGGACGCGGCCGAGGGAGACGGCCCGACCCTCGGAGCGGGGCCCGACGGGGCACGTGACCCTGCACGCCGGACTCCGGCCGCGTCGGAACCGATCGGCGAACGGACGAGCCGACGGACCGCGGGTGCGACGTGCCGGACGGCGCCGTGACCGACGGGCCGCCGCGCGCGATGTCCTCCCGTGGAGCCGCCGTCGTCGCCGATCGAACCCGTGGCCGTCGTCGTCGACGACCGCGAGCAGGCCGCGGCGCTCGGGGACGCGCTCGCCGCGCGGTGGCAGCCCGTCTACGTCGCGCGACTCGACGTCGGGGACGTCGAGGTCGGGCCCGGCGTGCGCGTCGAACGGAAGACCGTGGCCGACTTCTCGGCGTCGTTGAGCGACGGGAGGCTCTTTGACCAGGCTGCGCGGCTCTGCCGAGGCCCGTGGCGACCGCTGCTGGTGGTCGAGGGAGCCGACTCCATCCCGGCGGCGGCGATCCCCGAGCGTCCGCTCCGCGGCGTGCTCGTGTCGCTGCTCGTCGCCTTTCGGCTCCCGTTGCTCCGGACGCTCTCCGTGGACGAGACGGCCGAGTTCCTGGCCGCCATCGCGCGCCAGGAGTCCCGCCGGCGGCATCGGCGCGCGGCCTCCGGAGCCACGCCGCGGCCCGCACGACGAGTGGCGCTCGACGTGCTGGGCGCGATCCCGGGCATCGGAGACGTGCGCGCGCGACGGCTGCTACGACGCTTCGGCTCGGTGCCGGCCGTGCTCGGCGCGCCGCCCGGCGCCCTGACCGAGGTCGAGGGCGTGGGGCCCTCGTCCGCAGCCTCGATCCGCGCCGCCGCGGACCCGCCCGCCCCGACCGAGGCGCCGGCGCCTCGCCGACCGCCGCCGCGCGGACCCGACGCTCCGCCCGTACCCTGACGACGTGCGCGGGCACATCCGCCGCCGACCGTCCGCGCGAGACCGTGCGCCCACCACGGTGCGCGCCGATCGGCACGCGGGGGGCGAGAACGACGACGGGCCGCCTCTCGGCGGCCCGCCTCGAAGACCCTCCGAGGGGTCCGGCTTCCGACGAAGCTCGGGCTGTCGCGGCCCGACCTACGTCACCAGGCGAAGTGCGCGAAGGCCTTGTTCGCCTCCGCCATCTTGTGCGTGTTGTCCCGCTTCGCCATGGCCCCGCCCTCGCGGTTGAAGGCGGCCAGCAGCTCCTCGGCGAGCGTGCGGTGGAGGGGCTTGCCCTTCTTCTCGCGCGCGGCCTCGAGGATCCAGCGGAACGCGAGCGCGCGCTGGCGCTTGCGGTTCACCTCGACGGGCACCTGGTAGTTGGCGCCGCCGACGCGCTTGCTGCGCACCTCGACGACCGGCTTGACGTTCTCGACGGCCGCCTCGAAGACCTCGATCGGGTCCTTGTCGCCGACCTTCGCCTTGATCAGGCCGAAGGCGCGGTAGACGATGCCCTGCGCGAGGGAACGCTTCCCCTCCCGCATGATGCAGTTGACGAACTTCGAGACGTTCTGGCTCTGCGGGTACGTCGGGTCCGCGCGGAGGAGATGCTCGAACGACTGGAAGTACTTGCCGGCCATCGCGCCCCGCCCTCCTACTTGCCCTTCTTCACGCCGTACTTCGAACGCTGCTGCTTGCGGCCGTCCACGCCCGCGGAGTCCATCGTCCCGCGGATGATGTGGTAGCGGACGCCCGGCAGGTCGCGCACACGACCGCCGCGCACGAGCACGATGCTGTGCTCCTGCAGGTTGTGCCCCTCGCCGGGGATGTACGCCGTGATCTCACGGCCGTTGCTCAGACGCACGCGCGCGATCTTGCGGAGAGCCGAGTTCGGCTTCTTCGGGGTGGTCGTCTTCACGACGAGACACACCCCGCGCTTCTGCGGGCAGCACTCCAGCACCGGGCTCTTGGACCGGCTGCGCATCTTGCGGCGGCCCTTGCGGATGAGCTGGTTGATCGTCGGCATGCGGCGTTCCGGACGGGAAGCGGAGGATGGTAGCGCGATGCGCCGGGGGAGGAAGCGTTGGGCGCACCGAAAGTGCGCCGCCACCCCCGGAGGCTGCGGCCGGGGGCCGCCCGGGCGCGCGCGGACCGCGCGCGCCCGACCACCGGAGGGCGCGACGACGGGAGCCCGTCCGTCGCGCCCCGGGTGGAGCCGGGACGAGACGGGCTACGCGCCCGGCGCCGCGGCCTCGCCGCCGCCGGTGCCGTCGCCCCCACCGAGGAGCTCCTTGAGCTCCTTGAGGGCCTCGAGGTCCTCGGGGACCTCCGCGAACCCGGCCAGCGACTCCTCGAGCGGGATGTTCTTGCGCACGCGCGTCTTCGTGTAGGTCTTGAAGCCCGTGCCCGCCGGGATCAGGTGCCCGAGGATCACGTTCTCCTTGAGGCCCACGAGGTGGTCGATGCGGCCGGCGAGCGCCGCCTGCGTGAGCACCTTCGTCGTCTCCTGGAACGACGCGGCGGAGATGAACGACTCGCTCTGCAGCGACGCCTTGGTGATGCCGAGCAGGAGCGGCTCGGCCCGCGCCGGCTTGCCGCCCGACTCGATCACCTTGCGGTTCTTGCGGCGGAAGCGGAACTTGTCCACGACCGCGCCCGGCAGCAGGTCGGTGTCGCCCGGGTCCTCGACGCGCACCTTGCGCAGCATCTGCCCGATGATGATCTCGTGGTGCTTGTCGTCGATGGTGACGTTCTGGCTGCGGTAGACGTTCTGGACCTCCTTGAGCAGGTACTGCTGGAGGGCCTCGACGCCCGAGATGCGCAGGATGTCGTGCGGGACGAGCGGCCCGTCCACGAGCGCGTCGCCCGCACGGATGCGGTCGCCCGAGTGCACGCGCAGGTGCTTGCCGTGCGGCACGACGTGCTCGACCGCCTGGCCGCCCTCGCTCTTGACGACGATCGAGCGCTTGCCGCGCCGCTTCTCGCCGAGCTCGATGACGCCGTCGATCTCGCTCATCACCGCCGGGTCCTTCGGACGCCGGGCCTCGTACACCTCGGTGACGCGCGGGAGGCCGCCGACGATGTCCTGCGTGCCCTTGATCTCGCGCGGCGTCTTGGCGAGCAGCGAGCCGGCGCGGACCTTCGAGCCCGCCTCGACCTCGATGTGCGCCTTCTCCGGCAGCGGGTAGAGGGCGATCGGCTGGCCCTTCTCGTCCTCGATGACGATCTGCGGGTGCAGGTCGCCCTTGTGCTCCATCACGACGCGACGGCGCACGCCGGAGCCCGGGTCGGTCTCCTCGCGCATCGTCTTGCCCTCGACGACGTCGTCGAAGCGCACCGAGCCGTCACGCTCGGCGAGGATCGGGACGTTGTGGGGGTCCCAGCGGACGAGCACGGCCTTCTCCTTGACGGAGTCGCCGTCGTGGACGCGGACCACCGCGCCCAGCGGGATCACGTACCGGTCGATCTCGCGGTCCTTGGAGTCGACGAGCAGCAGCTCGCCGCTGCGGCTGATCGACACCGGCTCGCCCGAGGGCGCGACGACGACCGAGAGCCCCTGGAACTTCACGCGGCCGGAGGCCGAGGCGCGGATCTCGGTCTCCTCGACCGTGCGGCTCGCGGTGCCGCCGATGTGGAACGTGCGCATCGTGAGCTGGGTGCCCGGCTCGCCGATCGACTGCGCCGCGATGATGCCGACCGCGAGGCCCGGCTCGACCTCGCGCGAGCGCGAGAGGTCCATGCCGTAGCAGCGCCGGCACACGCCCTGCTCGGCCTCGCACGTGAGCGGCGAGCGGACGCGGACCTTCTCGTAGCCCATCTCCTCGATGCGCCGCGCGACCTCGTCGGTGATGAGGTCGTTCTCGCGGACGATCACCTCGTCGGTGACGACGTCGATGATCGTGTCGCGGGCGACGCGGCCGCGGATCGCCTGCGCCAGGCTGACCTCGAGCTTCTCGCCCTTGTAGATCACCGCCTTGCTGATGCCGTTGGCGGTGCCGCAGTCGTCGTCCGAGACGACCACGTTCTGGGCGACGTCGGCGAGCTTGCGGGTCAGGTAGCCGGAGTCGGCCGTCTTGAGCGCCGTGTCCGCGAGACCCTTGCGGGCGCCGTGCGTCGACGAGAAGTACTCGAGGACGTGCAGGCCCTCGCGGAAGTTCGCCTTGATGGGCGTCTCGATGATCTTGCCGCTCGGCTTCGCCATGAGGCCGCGCATGCCGGCCAGCTGGCGGATCTGCTCGATCGAGCCGCGGGCGCCCGACTCGGCCATGCAGAAGATCGGGTTGAGGTA
>JADZCA010000109.1 GCA_020851795.1 Planctomycetota bacterium
GTGTCCCAAGAACACGCGGTCGTCGGTGAAACCCCGCGCCCGACGACCCTGCATCGGCCCCGACCGCGGGACGCCGCTCGGTCGGTCCACGAAGCCCCTCGTCTTTCGTGGGAAATCCGGGCTGAGCCCGGATTTCCCACGAGCCGACGAGGTCGGGGCCCGCCGCGTCCGTCGCCCGCGCGCCGTCAACGCGGCGCGGGGCCCTCTTCGGCGAGCCGGTTGACCAGCGACGCGACGTAGCCCGCGCCGAAGCCGTTGTCCACGTTGACCACGGTGACGTTGGGCGCGCACGAGTTGAGCATCGCGAGCAGCGTCGTCACGCCGCCGAGGTTCATCCCGTAGCCCGCGCTCGTGGGCACGGCGACGACGGGGCGGTCCACGAGCCCGCCGACGACGCTCGCGAGCGCGCCCTCCATGCCGGCGACCACGACGAGCACGCGCGCCGCGCGGATGCGCTCGTGGCGCGACAGCAGCCGGTGCAGCCCCGCGACGCCGACGTCGTAGATGGTCTCGGGCGCCTCGCCGAGCGCCTCCGCGGTGACGCGCGCCTCCTCGGCGATGGGCACGTCGGCGGTGCCGGCGGTCACGATCGCCACCCCCCGCCTCCCGGGGCCCTTCTCCCCCCGCGTCACCGTGACCGCCCGCGCGCGGGCGTGGTGCACGGCGTCGGGGACGGCCTCGAGCAGGCGCGCGAGCCCCGCGCCCTCGACGCGCGTGACGAGGAGGCGCTCGCTGCGGGCGAGGATCTCGCGGGCGATGCGCGCGAGGTCGTCGGGCGTCTTGCCCGGCGCGTAGACGACCTCGGGGAAGCCGCAGCGCAGCGCGCGGTGGTGGTCCACGACCGCGACGGCGGTGCCGTCGGCGCCGTGCGTCGGCGGCGCGTGCGGGAGCGCCGCGAGGCGGTCCGCGGCCGTCGCGACGTCGGTCTCGCCGCGGCGGACGGCGTCGAGCAGCGCGAGGAGGCGGGCGCGGTCCATGCCGCCATCGAACCACGGGGCGCGGGCCCGCCCGCCCCGCGTCCGACCGCCCCCCGCGGGGGCTACACTCCCCCGCCATGACCGCGCCGCCCCTCGACGTCGAGAAGGTCCTCCGCGAGTTCTCGGGGGAGGTCCCGCTCTTCGCGCTGCCGAGCCTCGTGCTGCTGCCCGACGTCGTGGCGCCGCTGCTCATCTTCGAGGACCGCTACCGCGCGATGACGGCGGACGCGCTCGAGGGCGAGCGGCTGGTCGGCATGGCACTGCTCAAGCCGGGCTGGGAGACGGCCTACGAGGGCAACCCGCCGCTCTACGACCACCTCTGCGTCGGGTCGATCGTGTCGCACGAGAAGCTCCCCGACGGGCGCTACAAGCTGCTGCTCTACGGCGCGTTCCGGGCGCGGGTGCTCGAGGAGACGCAGCAGGTCCCCTACCGCCGCGCGCGCGTCGAGGTGCTGCGCGACACGGTGGCGGCCGACCGCGCCGACGAGCTCGACGAGCGGCTCCACGCGGTGCTCGACCGGATGCCGGGGCGGCGCGGGCGCGTCGGCCGCCTGCGGATGCTCGCGACGCAGGTGCGCGGCGGCGGCGGCGGGCCCGGCCGGCTGGCCGACGCCGCGGCCGAGGCCGCCGAGCTGCCGCCGCAGGACCGCTACCGCGTGCTCGCCGAGGGCGACGTGCTCGCGCGCCTCGACCTCATCCTCGAGGCGCTCGAGGCGCGCGCGCGCCGCGGCGACGACGAGCTCCCGCCGCGCGCCGACGCGACGCTGAACTGACGCGCACGGACGCGGCGGGCGACGGACGCGCGCCGCGCGAGCACGGCCCGGCGGGCGCCGCGGGCGCGTCAACCGCGAACGTAGCCCGCGATCGCGAACCCGGCGCCGACGACGAGCACGACGGCGACGAGCACGGACAGCCAGCGGCGCCCCCACCGCGGCGAGAAGAACCCGGCGAGCAGGGCGACCGCGCCTCCGATCGCCGCGACCGAGACGCCGCTCGACAGCTCGAAGGCGAGCCGCCCCGTCTCCTCGCGCGCCGACTGCGACATCCCCAGCAGCAGCAGCCCAGCGAAGCCGCCGAGCACGAGGCCGAACGCGATCACGAGCCCGCCGAGCAGCGCGCCCGTCGGCCGGAGCCGCCCGAGGAACAGCGCCAGCGCGAGGAGCCCGGCTCCCCAGGGGAGCAGCCCGCCTACGCGGGCGAAGAGCGAGAAGCCTCGGCGTTCCTCGGGCGAGCTCGACGACGACTCGCGGTCGACCGCAAGCTGCGCCGCGGCGGCGAGGTCGAATCCCGTGAGCATCTCCTCGAGGGCGAAGCGGCGGGCGACGTCGGCCGCGCGCCCCTCGAGCCCCTCGCGGCGGATCTGCTCGTCGATGTCGGCGCGCGAGTAGCGCGCGAGGCCGAGCCGCTCGCGCGACGCCGAGTCCGGGTGGATCCACGGCAGCATCCACGCCACGAGCACCGCCGCGAGCCCGAGCGCGGCGAGGAGCGTGGCGAACGACATGCCGCGCCGCGGCGGGGCAGCGTCGGGGGCGAGCGGGTCCATCGAGGTCCTCCGGGTGCCGAAGCCGTTGTTGTCACGCGCCGCGCGCGTGAAAACAACTTTCCTGGCACCGCGCGGTCACTCGTCGGGCGGCAGCGGCGCGCGCACGACGCCGTCGCGGTAGGTCAGCGTCGGGAACGGAGGGCGGTCGGGCCCGCCCATCGGCGCGCCGGCGGCGACGCGCGCGCCGAAGGCGAACCACGGCGCGAGGTCGGCGGCGAGCCGCGCGCCGTCGAGGCCGTGCGTCTCGCCCGCGTAGCCCGCCGTCTTCTCGGCCGCCGACCGCATCAGCTTGCTGAAGCCGCTCGACGTGCCGTGCAACACGTGGTGGAAGCCGGCCGCGACCTGGATCAGGCCCTGCAGCCAGAGGCGGTGCGCCCCCTCGGCCTCGTGCCAGATCGTCTCCCAGTCCTCGTGGGACTCGAAGAAGCGGCCCGCATTGAAGTGCTCCACCGCGCGGTCGAAGAGCCCGCGGACCCGCTCCGGCGTGAGGAAGCCCGCGGCGTCGCGACCGTCGTCCATGCCGGGAGGGTGCCACGACGGCGGCGGCGCGCACGGATCGAGGCGGGCCCCGCTCCGACCGCTATCCTCCGCCTCCCCCCGCCCCGGAGCCCCCCATGCCCACCCTCCATCGCGTCGCGCTGCTCCCTGGGGACGGGATCGGGCCCGAGGTGACCGAGGCCGCGCGGCGGGTCCTCGAGGGGGCCGGCCTGCGCATCGAGTGGCACGAGCTGCCCTCCGGCCTCGACGCGGTCCACAAGCACGGCGACGCGCTGCCCTCGTTCGTGATCGAGCGGCTCAAGGAGATCCGCGTCGCGCTCAAGGGCCCCACGACGACGCCGATCGGGGGCGGGCACGTCTCGGCCAACGTGCGGCTGCGCAAGGCGCTCGACCTCTTCGCCAACGTGCGCCCGGTCAAGACGGTGCCGGGCCTCGAGACGCCCTACGGCCCGGTGGACCTCGTGATCGTGCGCGAGAACACCGAGGACCTCTACGCGGGCCTCGAGAACGTCGTCGCGCCCGGGGTCGTGACCTCGATCAAGGTCATCACGCGCCGGGCGAGCCGCCGCATTGCGCGCTTCGCGTTCCAGCACGCCGCCGACTGGGACCGCAAGCGCGTGACCGCGGTCCACAAGGCCAACATCATGAAGGTCGCCGACGGCCTCTTCCTCGACTGCGCGCGCACCGAGGCCAAGCGGTGGGACGCCCGCGTCGCCTACGACGAGGTGCTCGTGGACGCGCTGTGCATGAAGCTCGTGCGCCGCGCGAGCGACTTCGACGTGCTGCTGCTCGAGAACCTCTACGGCGACATCGTCAGCGACCTCGCCGCCGGCCTCGTGGGCGGGCTCGGGCTGGTCCCGGGCGCCAACTACGGGCGCCACATGGGCGTCTTCGAGGCCGTGCACGGCTCGGCGCCCGACATCGCGGGCAAGGGGATCGCGAATCCGATCGCGATGGTGCTCTCCGCCGCGATGATGTGCCACCACCTCGGCGAGAAGGACGCGTACACGCGCATCCGCCGGGCGGTCGCCGCGGTCACGCGCAAGAAGGAGGCGCTGACGCCCGACATCGGCGGCACCGCCACCACGCGCCAGCTCACCGACGCGATCATCGCCGAGGTCAAGGCGCTCGCCGCGGGCGCCTGAGCCCGCGGGGCCCGACCCGCCCCCGAACCGCAATCCGTCCGCGGCGGCGGCGCCCCCTCCGGCGCCCCGGCGCGTATCCTCCATCGTCCCCCGTCGCCGGAGCCCTTCGATGCCGTACCCCGAGGAGATGGTCGCCCCGATGCGCGCCGAGCTGACGCGGCTCGGCGTGGACGAGCTGCGCACGGCGGCCGACGTCGAGCGGTTCGCCAAGGAGACGAAGGGCACGGCGCTGCTCGTCGTCAACTCGGTGTGCGGCTGCGCCGCCGGCGGCGCGCGGCCGGCGGTGTCGCTCGCGCTGCGCCACGCCGTGCGGCCCGACCGGACCGTGACGGTGTTCGCCGGCCAGGACGTCGAGGCGACCGCCCGGGCCCGCGCGATGTTCCCCGAGTACCCGCCGAGCAGCCCGAGCATGGCGCTGCTCAAGGACGGCAAGGTCGTCCACTTCGTGCCACGGCACATGATCGAGGGGCGCGACGGCAAGACGATCGCCACCGACCTCGTCGCGGCCTTCGAGAAGCACTGCGCCAAGCCCGCCGCCCGCTGAATCCGTGGGCACCTTCCACCACGACACGCACCCGCTGCACGGGATCACCTGCGTGCTCGACACGGCGGGCCCGCGGCTCTACGTGGGCCGGCTGCACGAGGCCGACGCGCGCACGGTGCTGCTGCACGACGCCGACGTCTTCGACGAGGTCGCCGGCGGGCCGACCAAGGCGCAGTACCTCGCCCGCGCCGCGGCGGTCGGCGTCTGGCCGCGCCACCGCTCGCTCGCCGTGGACGCCGCCGAGGTGACGTCGGTGCGCCGCCTCGGCGACGTCGCCGTCGGCGGCTGACGCACGCGGTCGGGGCGCGGGCGTGGCCCACCCGGGTGGTGCTCGGCGACGTCACCCTTCTAAACAACTATATCGTTGTGCAGGCAGTTTCTTGCGTGGTGATATTCCACACCGGATGCGGACCTCCGCGCACGGAGGCCCGGGGTTGCACGCGACACGGGTGTCGCGTGCGCGGCGGCCTGCGGTGCTCGCGGGCCGGCGGCGTCGTGGAGCCGCCCCGCGCCGGGGCCCGCGGAACGCTCCGTGCCGCGGGCCGCCGTTTGCTCCGGATCCGGCATCGGGCCGCCCTGCCGCGGGACCCGTCCGGTCCCGCCGGGCCCCGGCCCGCGCGGAGGACCGTGCGATGACGATCCGGCGGTTGCGGAGTCGTTCGTGGGCGATGGGGTGCCTCGTGGGGGCCGCGTTCGCCACCGGGTGCGGAGGCGGAGGCGGTGGTGGAGGAGGCCCGGACGTCCCCGCCCCGGCGACCGGGGACCACACCGCGATCGTGCTGCGCGACCGACTGGGGCAGCCGATCGCGCTGGGCTCGAAGGAGCCCTACAGCCCGCGCGAGACGTGCGGCGGCTGCCACGACGTGGACGCGATGGCGAACGCCTACCACTTCCAGCAGGGCCGCACGACCGCCGCGGGCACGATCCAGACGAAGTCGGACTTCTACGGTGACAACCGTCCCTGGCTGGGGTCCGACGGCATGTACGGGAAGTGGTGACCCCCGTCGGCCGACAGCAGCCAGTTGGCTGCGAAGGACAACGCGCGCGCGTCCGACATCGACAAGACCTCGTTCTGGTGGACGGGGATGTGCGGCGCCTGCCATCCGGGCGGTGGCCCCTCGGAGTTCGACCGCGACGGCCGCAAGTACTTCGACGTCGCGACCGGGAAGTTCGGGTACGAGTCGCTGGGCAAGGCCGCCGCGGACGTCCTGCTCGACGGCGACTACGCCGAGGTGTCCAACGTCAATGGCGCGCTGCGCGCCGCACCGTGGGACAAGACCGGCGTCGCGGAGGCCGACTGCCTGTTCTGCCACCGTGCCGACCGCACGGTGACGAGCGGCAAGAACATGAACTGGATCTGGCGCGCGGCCTCGCTGCGGGGCAAGGACGCCCTCGTCGACTCCGGTGGCGGCCCCGTCCCGGGCTACGCCGCGGCGGCGACCGCGGCGCAGGGCTGGTTCAGCGCCATCGCGCTGAACCCGAGCGTGCCCGCGGGCCAACCGCCGCAAGCGACCTCGCTCGACATCAGCTACCAACCCGGCGTGGACGCCGGGACGCTCCTCGTCGAACCCGACCAGACGCTGCGGCTCGCGCCGACGGCGATCTCGGCGGTCCCGACCGACTACGCGTGCTGGGGCTGCCACATCACGCCCGAGGTGCGCAAGCGCGGCCGCGTGTGGTTCGACGCGACCAAGGACGTCCACTACGCCGGCTTCAACCGGCTCCGCGACGCCGACCCGAGCAACGACGTGCCGGCGACCGCCAGCACCGCGTGCACGCGGTGCCACCCCTCGGGCGCCGACCACAACATCGCGAAGGGCAACACGACGCTCGGCACCGCGCGCGACGACACCGACTTCGCCGGGTTCCGCACGTGCCGCGACTGTCACTTGCGCGACAGCCCGTTGCGCGACCCGGAGGCGCCGGTCGTCGACACCCGGCCGGGCGGCGAGGAGCGCCTGCGCGCGCACCAGGTCGTGCGTCACCTCGACCTGCTCTCGTGCGACGTCTGCCACATCCCGTTCAAGACGGACCCCGCGGACATGGTGATCGACATGGCCACCACCGGCCAGACGCCGATCCTGAGCACGCAGAAGTTCCTGTCGGCCGACCCGCTCGACCCGACCGCGACGGACAAGACGCGGTGGTACCCGTCGTTCACCTGGAAGAAGGACCAGGACGGGGTGCTGCGCCTCTTCCCGATGAAGGTGTTGCTCACCGCGTGGTGGGGCGAGTGGGACCGCAACGGCACGCCCGCCGACCTCAGCGACGACCGGATCGCCCCGATCCCGCTCTGGCGCGTGCGAGGCGTGACGGCCGGTGCCCCGCTCGCGGGGGCCGCCGACGACACCGGCGACGGCACCAAGGAGGTGAACACGCCGGCCGAGATCGCGCTCTACATCGCCGCGCTGCGCGGCAACGACCGCTACGGCGTGCCCGTCGCGCTCAACCCGGTCCTCGTCAAGGGCGGCAAGGTCTACCACGACGACGGCGCCGGAGGCGTCGCGCACTTCGAGGTGGAGGGATCGGGCATCAAGACCGAGTCCGCCCACCCCTTCGCGGCCGACCACAACGTGCTGCCCGCGTCGGAGGCGCTGGGGAGCTTCGCCGGCGCGGCGGGGTGCGCCGAGTGCCACAAGACGATGAACGGCAACCAGCCGACCCGGGTGTTCGACCGCAAGATCCTCGTGGACCCGTGGGGCGAGGACGGCAAGCCCGTCTACAAGACCGTGCGCGAGCTGGTCCTCCTGCCCCGGGGGCTTGATCCGTGGTGACCGGCTGAGCCCGGACCCACCCCGTGGCGCCCGAGCGGCCCTCGCCCCGCGGCGGGGGCCGCTCTCTGTCGGTGCGGGACGTGCGTCGGCCGGCCGGGCCCGCGGCGGTCGGCTCGATTACGATCCCGGGCCCGTGGCCGACGCCCCCGCCCTCGCAAGCCGGTCGCGCGACGCGACGTGGACGTCGTTCCTCGCGGCCGCGGCGGCCACGGCGCTGCAGGTGCTCGTGCCGCGGCTCCTCGCGCCCTCGGTGGGCACGAACCTCGTGCCGGCGACGGCCACGGTCGCCGTCGTGCTCCTCGGCACCGCGCTCGGCAACGCGTGGGGCGGCCGGATCGCGCGGCGCGACGTCCGGCGACGGCTCGCGGCCGCGCTCGCCGTCGCCGGCCTCGCGATGGCGGCCTGCGGCGCGGTCCTGCCCGCGGTGGCGGAGGCCGTCGCCGGGCTCGCGACGACGCCGCGCCTGCTCGCGCTGCTCGCGGTCGTGCTGCCGTGCGCGACCGCGCTCGGCGCCGTCGGCCCGCTCGCGGCGTCGGTGGCGACCGCCGACCGCGCGCGGCCGGGTCGCGCGCTGGGCCTCGTGGTCGCGGCGGGCGCGCTCGGCAGCCTCGTGGGCGTCTACGGCGCGGGCTTCGGCCTCGTCCCTCACGTCGCGGTCTCGCGCGCGCTCGTCGGCGCCGGCGCCGGCCTCGCCGCCGTCGGCGCCACCGCGTGGGTCGTGCGCCTCCGCGGCGCCGCGGGCGCGCCGGACGCAGCCGACGGCGCCCCGCCCGCCGCGTCCACCCCTGCGCCGATCGCGCCGCGCGCCCCCGACCTCGCCCCGGCGCGCGCGGGCGCGGTGCTCGCGGCGGTCGGCGCGGCCACGCTCGTCGTCGAGGTGGTGGCGGCGCGCACCGCGAACCGGCTCGTCGGCGGCGGGCTGCACGCGTGGACCGCCGTGCTGGGCGCGGTGCTCGCGGGCCTCGTGCTCGGCGCCTTCGTCGGCGGCCGCCTCGCCGACCGCGGGGACGCGCGCCGCACCCTCGCGCGCGTCCTCCTCGGGGCCGCCGCGCTCGTGCTGCTCGCCGCGTGGTCCCCCGCGCTGCTCGCCGCGGCGGCGCAGGCGCCGGGGGCGGACCGCCCCCTGCGGATCGCGCTCGGGGCCGCGGCGGCGTGGCTCCTGCCGTGCGCCGCGCTCGGCGCCGTCCCGCCGCTGGCGGTGCGCGCGGCGCTCGCGGGGCGCGACGACGGGGCCACGATCGGCCGCCTCTACGCGCTCCAGACCGCCGGCTGCGTCGTCGCGGCGGTGGCGACGGGCCCGCTGCTCCTGCCCGCGCTCGGCGCCACGGGCCCGCTCGTCGCGACGGCGCTGGGGCTCGTCCTGCTCCCCGCCCTGCTCGGCGAGCGGGTCGAGCGCCCGTTCGCGGTCGCGCTCGTCCTCGCCACGGCCGCGGCGTCGCTGCCCCTCGACGTCGCACGCCGCGTCGGGACGACGCTCGGCCTGCGGGCCGACGGCGGGCCCGACGTCGTGCTCGTGCGCGAGAGCGCGTACCAGCAGGTGCGCGTGGACGTGCCGGCGGAGTACGCGTCGCTGGCGCGCCCGCGCCTGCGCCGGCTCGTGCTCGACGGCTTCGTCCACGGCTACGCCGACCTCGACGACCCGTCGTGGCTCGGCTACGGCTACGAGGGCCTGTTCCTCGCCGCGACGGAGCGCGCGCTGCCGCCGGGCCGGCCGCCGCGCGCGTTCTTCGTCGGCGGCGGAGCGTGCACGTTCCCCCGCGTGCTGGCCGCCCGCGCGCGCGGCGCGGAGATCGACGTCGCCGAGATCGACGCCGTCGTGACCGAGGTCGCCGTGGAAGCGATGGGCCTCCCCGCCGACGCGCCCTTCCGCGTCCACGCCGCGGACGCGCGCGCCTTCCTGCGCGACCGGCCGCGCGCGGCGCCCCGCTACGACCTCGTCTACGGCGACGCGTTCTCCGACGTCAGCGTGCCGTGGCCGCTGGTCACGCGCGAGTTCGTCGCGTTGCTGCGCCGCCACCTCGCCCCCGACGGCGTCTACCTCGCCAACGTGGTGGACGCGCCGGGCGGCGACCGATTCCTCGGCGCCGTCGTCGCGACGCTGCGCGAGGCCTTCCGGCGCGTCGAGGTGCTCGGGCTGGGCGAGCCCAGCGCGGGCCGCGAGACCTTCGTGCTCGTGGCGACCGACCGCGAGACGCTCGCCCTCGAGGGCCTCGTGCGGCCCGACCCCGCGAAGCCGGGCGGGACGTTGCCCGTGCGCCGCTTCACCGCCGGCGAGGTGGACGGCGTCGTCGCCCGCGCGCCGCGCGCGGACGGCGCCCCGCCCGCGCCGAGGCTGCTGACGGACGACCACGCGCCCGTCGAGTGGCTGCTCGCCCCCGTGGCCGGCCGGAGCGGACGCTGATGCGCACCCTGCTGCCGCCCTCGTTCGCGGTCGCGCTCGCCGGCGCCGCGACGATGGCCGTCGAGATCCTGCTCCCGCGGCGCCTCGCCCCCGACGTGGGCACGACGCTGCCCGTGTGGACCGCGTCGATCGCCGTCGTGCTCGCGGGCCTCGCGCTCGGCAACGCGCTCGGCGGCGCCTGGGCCGACGCCCCCACCGCCCCGCGGCGCGAGGCGGGCGTCTGGTGGCTCGCGGCCGTCGCGACGGCGCTGGCCCCGTGGCTCGCGCGCGCCGCCGCCGGCGCCGCGGCGTCGCTGCCGCTCGCGCAGCGCGCGCTCGTCGCCACCGCGGCGGGAGGCCTCGTGCCCGCGCTCGCGCTCGGCGCGGTGTACCCGCTCGCGGCGGGTCGCGCGCTGCGGCGCGCCCGCGCGCGCGGCACCTCGCTCGGCCTGCTGCTCGCGGCGAGCGCGCTCGGCAGCCTGCTCGGCACCGCGGCGACGTCCTACCTCGTCGTGCCCGCGCTCGCGGTCCCGACGGCGTTCTTCGCGGTCGCGGCCGGGCTCGCGCTCGTCGGCGTGCTCCGCGCGGGGCGTGACCCCGAGCCGCGCGCCGCGCGACGGCGCGGGCCCGACGAGGCCCCCACGGCCGCGGCCGCCGCGACGGCGGCGGTCGCCCCGGGCCCCGCGCAGCCCGCCCCGACCGCGGCCCCGGCGGGCGCGCCGCCCGCGCGCGGGGCGCTCGCGTGGGCGGCCGTCGTCGGCGCGGTCGCGCTCGCCCTCGAGGTGGTCGCGGCGCGCCGCACGGCGGTGGAGGCGGGCTCGAGCCTCGAGGCGTGGACGGCGGTGCTCGGGGTGGTGCTCGTCGGGTTCGCCCTCGGCGGCGCGCTCGGCGGGCGGCTCGCGACGTCGGGGGACCCGCGTCGCCGCGCGGGCGCGGCGCTGCTGCTGGCGTCGGCGCTCGCGCTCGCCGTCCCGTGGACGTCGCGGCTCGTGCACGGTGCGCTCGGCGGTGCGTCGCCGTTCCCGATGCGCGTGGCGATCGGCGTGGCGAGCGCGTTCGGGCCGCTCTTCGTCGCGCTCGGCGCGGTGTCGCCGCTGCTCGCGCGCGCCGCGGTGGGCTCGGCGGCCGACGCCGGGCGGCGCGCGGGCCTCGTGTCGGCGGCGGGCACGGTCGGCGCGCTCGCCGGGACGGTGGTGACGGGCCCGTTCGCGGTCCCGGCGCTGCGGCTCGAGGGCGTCGCAGCGGCGGCGGCGGCGGCGCTCGCGCTGGCCGCCGGCGCGCTGCGGGGCCGCTGGCGCGGGCCGATCGTGGTCGCGGCGGCGGCGCTGGCGCTGCTCGGGGCGGCGCGCCTCGACGTCGGCGCGGCGCGCTCGGCGGGGCTCGCGCTCGGCGTGCGCCCCGACCGCGACGGCGTGCTGGCGCTCGACGGGCCCTACGCGCGCGTGGTCGTCGAGGAGGCGCCCGAGGCGCAGCGCTACGGGCGCCCGGTGCGCCGCATGAAGATCGACGCGCGCACGCACGGCATCCACGACGTCGCCGACGAGACGTGGATCGGCTCGAACTACGGGTCGATCTACGCGGCGGTGACCGAGCACCTCGCGGGCTCGTGGGACACGGTCCGCGCGCTGGTCCTCGGCGGCGGCACCTACACCGCGCCGCGCGCGATCCTGCGCCGCTGGCCGGGCGCGCACGTGGACGTGGCCGAGATCGACCCCACGGTGACCGAGGCGGCGCGGCGCGAGCTCTCGCTGCGCGACGTCGCGGGGCTCTCGATCGCGCACGAGGACGGGCGTTCCTTCGTGCGGTCGCGGCCGGCCGACGCGCCGAAGTACGACTTCGTCTTCGCCGACGCCTTCGGCGACGTCGGCGTGCCGTGGCACCTGACGACCGCGGAGTTCCTCGCCGAGGTCAAGCGCTGCCTCGCGCCGGAGGGCGTGTTCGTCGCCAACACGATCGACGTGCTCGCGTCGGGGCGCTTCGTCGCGGCGATGCGCGCGACGGTGCGCGGCTCGTTCGCCCACGTCGAGGTGATCGGCCCCTGGCGCTACGACGACGGGCCCGCGAACTTCATCTTCGTCGCCTCCGACCGCCCGCTCGACCTCGCCGGGCTGGCGCGCGTGGACCCCTCCGACCCGCGGGGGCCCCGGCTCCCGGTGCACCGCTACGCGGCGAGCGAGCTCGACGCGCTCGAGCGGCGCCACGGGGCCCGCCCGCTCACCGACGACTTCGCCCCGGTCGAGGAGCTCCTCGCCCCCCTCGTCGAGGTGGCGGCGCCGCACTGACGCGGGGACGGCGGGTCGGGACGCGTGGGCGGTCCGGCGCGCGACGGCGAGGGCCTGCGTGCGTCGTACGATGAGGGCCCCGTCGCGGAGTTCCCCCCATGCGCCGTCTCGCCGCTCTCGCCGTCGCCCTGCTCGCGCTCGCGTTCGCCGGTTGCGGGAAGTCGGGGGGTGACGACGACGACGAGTTCTCGCCGACCGCGGTGGCGGCCGCCGCGAAGGCGGCGGGCACCGTCAACGGCCTCTGCCCCATCATGAAGAAGCCGGTGGTGGCCGAGGAGTTCGTCGTGTGGAAGGGCATGAAGATCGGCTTCTGCTGCCCGCCCTGCAAGCCGAAGTTCGAGAAGGACCCGGCGCGCTACATCGCGATGATGGAGGCGGACCCGGTCCGCTACGGCTGGAAGCGGTAGGCCTCGTCGGCTCGGGTCCTCGACGGTGCGCTCGAGGGAGGCCGCCATGCAAGTCGAGGGGACGTATGTCGGGTCGATCGCGCCCGTCATCCTCCGCAAGCTCGCCGAGCTGCACGCGCAGGGTTCGACACCGGGCGCGTTGCCGATCTCGGATGCGGAGCGGGCCAAGATCCTCGGCAGGAACGTCGTCCTGTCGCTCCTCGCCGAGCGGAGGTTCCGGCTCGACCTGACGGGCGAACCACTTCCGCCATTCCCCCTGTTGCGAGCGTTCCCTTGGGCAGGCGCGTTCGAGTTCGAACCCGTCCACGCGACGCTGCTTCTGCACATCGACACGCCGCCAGCGCAGACCCTGCACGCGACGATGCGCGACGACGAGGTTCGACTCGCGTGGGGCCGCCAGGACACGGTGACGCTGCGGCGTGAGCGCTGACCGCCCTCGCGGACCGGAGCGGGGTGCGCAGCGGGACACCGCGCCAGCAACGTAGCGCGCAGACGCCGCGTCACGTCACACTCCCGCTCGGCGCCCGGCCACGGTCGGGAGGGGGGAGTGCCGTTCCGCGAGCGAATTCGATGGCGCGGACGGCGGGGGTCCGGCACCTTCGCCGCCTTCGCCGCATCGGCTCACGTCGAGATCCCCGGGCCTAGCATCCGGAGGCCACCGCCCACGAGTCGCGCTCCGACGAGGCAGCGAGAGACGGGCGAGGTCGAGGTGAGAGTGCGCGGCACGGTACGCTCGCTGGTGACGCTCGTGATCCCGAGGAGCCCGGACTCCGCGTGACGCTTCGCTCGCCCGTCAGGTTCACGGCGGTCGTCGTGGTCGCCGTAGCGGCGATCTGGGTCTTGGCGTTCGACCTCGGGAACCGCCCTCACGGGGCTCCCGCCCCCCTGCCGAGCGACGAAGCCCTGAGCTCGCCGTCGCCCCTCTCGCCGCCTGCGCACGCGCGTGTTCCGTCCGTCGGGACCACTCCGTCAGCCCTTGGCAAGACGCGCGAGGCCGCCTGGCGCGAAGCCGCGACCGCCAGGTGGCGGGGCGGCGACCGCACGGGCGCCATCGAGCGCTGGCGGTCGGCGGCCGCCGGGTCGGAGCTCCCTTCGTCCGAGCGTCGCGACGCCGCGGATCGACTCGCCGTCGGCCTGCTGAGCGCGGGACCGGCCAACGAGGCGGTGACCGCTGTGCTGGAGCTGCTTGCGGCCGAGTGCTCCTGCGCCGCTGCGAGGCCCGAAGCCAACGGGGGGAGGTACTCGATCTGGCTTCAAGACTGTGGCGTCGGCGAGGTCGAGACGCTGCGTGACCGTGTCATGGTGGCCCTCGAGGACCTAGCGCTCTGGGATCCGGCCGGCCCAGGGCCTTCGGGCTGGGTGCTGGATCGCTTGGGATCGCTCGACTCGAAACTGGCGACCGACACGGACTCCCTTGAGGAGCTCGGAGAGATCCGGGACTTCCTGAGGATCGCGGAGGTGTTTGGTCCACCCGCGACGGAGTCCACGACGGAGCGGGCGCTTGCCAAGGCGCGACCGATGGTCAGCGCGTTCTTGCGACGCACCGCGGCATCGTCGAGTCCGTCCATTCTGACACTCCGCTCCTGGGTCGCGAGGCAGTTCGGAGACTGAGGTGCCCCGGTGTGCGGCGGACGATCGACTGCGGGGAGTACCGTACCGCGTACGATTTCACCAACCCAGACGGCGGCGTTGCGGCGTGCCCCACTGCCGCCGCCGACGCGTCCGTGCACGCCGCGGTTCTTGGGCCGCGCGTCGGATGGCCGCAGTCCTCCGGTCACGCGCGATTGAATCGGTGCGTGAGCCGACGGAGTACCGAGTCAGGAAAGTAGCGCGCAGTTTCGGTGACACAGCCCCCGCTCGACAGCCGGGCCGGGTGCGCGTGAGCACGAGTCTCCCCACCATCCCACCTCACCTCGCGGACGGGACTCGCCCCGGCCTGCCCTTGGTGCGCGCCGAGTCCGTCGCGCGCCTCGTCAGCGAGCACCGGACGCGGGCGTCGGGCGCGTGGGTCCACGTCGTGGGACGGCGGCCACTCGAACGCTGGGACGTCGCGCTCGCCGAGCTCCTGCGGGGCCTCGCCTGGGAAACGCTCGTCGGGATCGGCCATGGCTTGGGGAGGGGACGAGACGGCGCGCGCCGCCGCCGCGCGGCGCACCGCGACGCACTCGAGCACGACGTCGGACACTGCGGCGTCGTCGTCGAGCCCGCGCGAAAGCTCGGCCGCGGTGCCGACGACGCGCGAGACCCGGACGGGAGCGCGCTGTGTCACGAGATTCGCGCGTCTCTTTCCTGGCTCGGTACACGCGATTCCGAGCCGCCGCAGCGTGATGCGAGGTCGTGACTGGACCCGGCGCGGCTAGCGGCGTCGGGCCTGGAGGCGCCCGAGCCGGAGGATCAGGAGGTCCACGTCGTACGGGTAGGGGAGCGGGACCGGCTCGCCGCTCAACTCTGCGACGCGCCGACGAGTCCCATCGACGAACGGCGTGAGGTCCACCTGCTCGGGCACTCCGAAGCGTTCCATGAGGTCGATCGGCAGGTCGTACGAGCACACATACATCCGACGCGCCCGGAGCTTCTCCTCGATACCAGACAGCGTCTCGCGGATCAGACCGAGGGCCTCCGGGGCCAGTTCGTCGGCCACCTCCCTACCGATACGCTCGTCCATGGCCTGCATGGCGGTCGCCGCCAGTCCTGCGTCCCTCGACGCCACGGCCTCCCGCCAAGTCTCCGCGAGCTTCGCCCGCAGGAGCTTCGCGGCCCCGTCGGCGGGCTGTGCCCCGTACCAACGCTCCAGTCGTGGCCGCCAGAGGTACTCGCGACCATCCATCAGGAACCGCGGGCGCTTGTCCGGCGTCGAGAGCGGCCAAGCGGCGTCGCCGTCGTGCTCCGAGAGGAGTTCGAGAGCCGCCTCGCGCTCCAAGCCGAGGCGCCAGAGCCCCCCCACCAGACACGAGTCGGCGTAGTCCCACTTCGCATGCGTCTTCCCGAGGTCCGACCGCGCACGTGCCAAGTCTGCCCGCGCGCGCGCAGGCATCCAGGAGAGATCGATGGACTTCCACTCGGTGTCGCCGAGGTAGGCGCGTACGTCCGACCAGATCCACCACCAGAGGTGGTGGTGGTGATGATGCTCGAAAACCCAGGTCTTCGGAGAATCGGGACGCTCGACAACGCGGTCAGGAGAGGGCGGCGGCTCGGCGTGAACGAGCCTGGGCGCCTGTGACGTCCACGTGCATAGGCACGCGAACGCCGTGAGCACCAACGGTCCAACGAGGTGCCTCGCGCGGCGGGTGCGCGACGTGGTCCCGGGTACGGATTGGCGCATGGGGCGACCATAGTCTCCGACCGGACGGGGGCCCTCTCTGGGCCGACATGGGCTGGACGCCCCGCGGCACCGTGATCGTACGCGGAGGCGCGGCGCGGCGGCGGACGGCACCGCTGCGCACAGGACGCGGACCGGCTTCGGCATGGACCCACCGACGTGCAACTCTGCCCCCTGCTAGCACCCGTACCAGCACGCCGCCGAAGTCGGGCGTTGGTCGGGGGTTGTCGGGAACCACGGGAGTGGCCCTGAGGGAGGCCGAAGTGCACGCAAGTGGCTGCGTCAGCGCAAGTTGGAGCCAGGAGTCCGAGTTGGCCTGTCCACCCGGAGCCCACGCGCGCACGCGGGCGCGACGGGCGACGCACGCGGCCCGTGGGCCGCGCGCGTTCACTCGGGGAAGTGGATCGAGGCGGGGACGGTCGGGCGCTCGCGACGCCACCAGCCCGTCGCCTCGAGGACGACGTCGTCCTTCTCCTTGACGAGGCGCCCGGTCACCACGACCACGTCGAGGAGACGCAGCTCGGGGATCGAGGCGAGCGACACGACCTCGCCCTTCTCGCGGACCTGCACCGACACCGAGCGCGAGGCGATCTCCTGCGCGTCGTGGCAGCAGTAGTCCCACGGCTCCTTGCACGCCTCTTCGGAGCCGCCCTGCCCGCAGTACTTCAGGTCGAGGTCGATGAGCGTGAACGCGGCGAGCCCCTTCGTCACCTCGCGTACGCGGCCCTCGACGACGACCGTCTCGCGCGGCGCCGTCGATCGGGCCCCGAGCACCGAGATCGCCGTGCCCGCCGGTGCGGACGCCAGCGCGTAGCGGCTCGAGGCGGCCGCCGACGTCGGCGGCGCAGCGGCTCCGGCGCCCGTCGTGGGGGGCGTCTCGCGCCCACACGCGGCGAGCGCGAGGAGTGCTACCGTCAAGATCGACGAGGACCGGGCGAGGACGAGCTGGGTCACAGAAGGGCTCCTGGAGAGGTAGGTCAGAGTTTGCCAGCGAGAGCGTCGGGGAGCGGCATGCGCACCGCGCGGGCGGCCGGTGCGATACCTCCGAGCAGCCCCACCGCCGCCGCGGCCGCGAGGCCGACGAAGCGCGCCGAGGAGCCGAGGTCCACGTAGAAGGCGCCCATCGGGAAGCGCAGCGGGAACTCCCCGACGAGCGAGGCGAAGGTGAAGCCGACGAGGCCCGCGGCACCCGCGAGAAGGAGGGACTCCTCGAGCAGCGACAACGCGACGGACCAGGGCCCGTAGCCGATCGCCCGCAGCGCGCCCATCTCCCGCGTGCGTGCGAGGACGGCCGCGAACATCGTGTTCGCGCACGCGAAGACGCCGCCGACGAGCACCAGCGCAGCCATGACCCACGCGAGCTTCGCGACCGGCGCGAGCGCGGCGCGCAACGCGCCGTAGATCTCGCTCTGACGCCGCGCCTTGACCTCGAGCGTCTGCCGCTGCGAGGCGAACAGCGCGACGCGGGGAAAGTCCGCGGACGAGGCCATCCGCAGGGCGATGCAGGAAACGTCCACGCGCCGCGTCGCAAGCTTGACGTCCTCGAGCCGCCCCCAGATCTCGGCTTCGAGCACCGTCCCGGGCGCGGCGAAGCGGCCCGACACCGTCCAGTCTCGTCCCTCGAGACGGACGGTGCGCCCCAGGGCCAGCGCCGTGTCGGGCACGCCCATCCGCGCCGCGGCGAGGCGGCCGACCATGAGCTCGTAGGGCGCGCGCGGCTCGACGCCCTCCACGAGCACGACCGCGCGGTGGACGAGGAACGCCGCGGGCGTGACGCCGCGCAGCAGCCCGATGCTCTCGCCGACGCGCGTCGCCGTGTGCAGCTCGACGCTGGCGGCCCGCACCCCGTCCACCTCGACCACGCCCGGCGCCGAGATCGCGACCTCGGTCGCCGACGCCTCGGGCACGAACGAGCGGATCAGGTCGGTCTCGCCCGTCGCGCCGACGACCACCGCGACGTCGTCTGCGGCGCTTGCCGATGCCGAGCGCTCGAGACCGAGCGCGAACCCCGACATCAACGCGACGAGGAACGTGATCACCGCAACGCCGAAGAACGTCAACGCCGTGCGCGCGCGACGGCGTGCGAGGTTGCGCAATGCGTAGCGGACCGGGAGCACTAGCCTGTCCTCCGGGCCGCGGCGCGCGGCGAGGCCAGACGGCGTCGCGGGGGCGCGGGACGCGTCACGACGGCCTCACCAGCGACGCCACGGGGCGCAGCGCGAGCTCGATCGCGGGGAACGCCGACGCCACCACACCGACGACGCAGGACGCGACAAGCCCCGCCCACATCACGCCCGGCCCGGCGACGAAGTCGATTCCGAAGCCCTCGACGCCGAGCGTCGTCGGTACCGCCGTGAAGAACGCGACGACCGCGCCCGTACCTAGCACCCCGCCGAGCACGGCGAGCAGGACCCCTTCGGCGACGACGAGCAGCGCGAGCCTCTCTTTGGTTAGCCCGATCGTCTCGAGCGTGCCGAGTTCCTGTGCACGGGTCTGGGCACTGATGAAGATCGTGTTCGAGAGCACGAGCACCACCACGACCACGGCGAGGTAGCCCAGCACCCGCGCGAAGCGCACGATCTCGGCGACCTCCGAGACCGCCCCCTGCACGAAGGCCTGCATGGTCTTCGTCTCGGTCGCCGCTTGGTCCGCGGCGAAGAGCGCGTCGATCTGCTCCGCGAGCCTCGGTCCGTCCGCCCCAGGCTTGAGGCGCACGAAGAACTCGGTCGTCAGCCCCACCATTTCCCGCTGCTCCGCCAGCGCACGCTCGTGCACGAACGCCACGTTGTCGAAGCCGGGCCCGCCGCCGTCAACGATGCCCTTGACCGTGACCGGCATCCCGGCGAGTTGCACCGACTGTCCCACCGAGAGGCTTCGGCGCTCCGCGAGCCGTCGCCCCACGAGCGCCGAGCTGGCGTCCTTGCGCCAGCCCTCGAGGTCGCCCTCGCGCACTGCGACGTCGTGTACGCGGTCGAGGGTCGTCGGGTCCACGCCGTGGAGCACGACGAGGTCGAGGTTGCTGCGGCACTGATTGACGAAGACGGTCGTCGGCAGCACAGCCTCGACGCCGTCGAGCCGCTGGATCGCGTCCCGGTAGCGGAGCGGCAGCTCGGAGGTTAGCGGGCAGAATCGGCTCTGCTGGAACACCACGACGACCGGCTTGCGCGCCGCCGCGTCGAACGAGGCGACGCCGCCCTCGAGCGTGCGCACGAACGCGAAGAGCGCGAGCGCGAGCGCAGTGCCGAGGATCGTCAACAACGAACGGACGGGCGCACGGCGCACGGTACGGCCGACGTAGGGGACGAAGCGCAGCATGCTCACCGGACGGCCTCCTCGGCGCCTGAGCGCCGGACGTCGGAATGGATCCGCCCCTTCTCCAGACGGACCACGCGCTCCGCGGCAGCCGCCGCGCGCGGGTCGTGCGTCACCATCACGAAGGTCTGCCCGAAACGGCGGTGCAGCTCGGACAGCAGGTCGAGGATCGCGGTGGCCGCATATTCGTCGAGATTCCCCGTCGGCTCGTCCGCGAGCACGAGGTCGGGTCCGGCGACGAGCGCGCGCGCCACGGCGACGCGCTGCTGCTGCCCGCCCGAGAGCGCACGCGGAAGGTGCCCCGCGCGGTCGGCGAGCCCGACGGCCGTCAGCGCGGTCCGAACCTTCTCCGCCCGCTCCGCGCGCGTCAGCGGGAGGAGCAACAGAGGGACTTCCACGTTCTCCGCCGCCGACAAGACGGGCACCAGGTTGTACTGCTGGAACACGAAGCCGACGTGGCGCGTCCGCCACCGCGCGAGCGCCCGCGCCGACATCGCCGAGATCTCGTCAGGGCCCACGCGCACGGTGCCCGACGTGGGGCGGTCGATGCCTGCGAGCACGTTGAGCAGCGTGGTCTTCCCCGACCCCGACGGCCCCATCAGCGCGACGAACTCGCCGCGCTCGACGTCGAGGTCGAGCTCCTTGAGCGGGGTCACGACCTCCGACTTCGTCGGGAACGCCTTCGTGACCTTGCGGACCTCGACGAAGCTCACGCTCCACCTCCGTCCTTGACGCGGGCGCCGTCCTCGACGGGCTCGAGGATCACGCGGTGCGTGGCCGACAGGTCGCCTCGCACCTCGACGCGGTCGCCGTCCTCGCCGACGCGCACCACCGGCACGCGGCGGGCGCGCCCGCCGTGCGTGGGGTCGATCACGAACACCGCGTCGCCCCGCACGGCCGCCTTGGGCACGAGGAGGCGCACGGCGGCGGGCGCGTCGGCCGGCGGCTCGGGCGCGAGGAAGCGCGCGCGCACCACCATCTCGGGCTTCATGAGCGGGTCCGGGTCGGCGACGCGGACCTTGGCCTCGAGCGTGTTGTTGTTGCGGTCGGCCTGCGAGACGAGCCGGTACACGACGCCGTGGAAGGTCCGCCCGGGCAGCGCGTCGAGCGTGACCTCCACCGCCTGGTCGCGGCCCACCGAGCCCACCGACGCCAGCGGCACGTTGACCCGCACCTGCAGTCGTCGCGGGTCGTAGAGCGTGACGACCGCGCCGCCCGCGCCCTCCGACGGGTCGGTGGCGGCACCGCCGCGCATCCCGACCGCGGGCCCCACCGCCGAGCCGGGCATCGTCTCGCGGCGCAGCACGAGCCCGTCGGCGGGCGAGACCACCGTCAGGCGCGCGACGTTGGCGCGCGCGATCGACAGCGCGGTGTCCACCGCGGCGACCTCGGCCTTCGCACGGGCCTGGCGGGCCAGCGCGCGGGCCTTGGTGGCCTCGAGCGCGACGGGGTGCGCGAGCGCGTCGGCCGCCACCGAGAGCTGCGCCGTCGCGCTCGCCACGGCCGCCTGCGCGCGGTCCACGGAGGCGCGCCTCGCCGCGAGCTCGGCCTCGGCCTTCGCGACCGCGACCGCGGCCTTGGCGCGAGCCACCGGGACGCCGCCCCCGCCCCGCTCGAGCGCGTCCTGCGCGCTCAACTCGGTGCGCGCGACGTCGAGCTCGCGCTCGGCGACGGCGACCTCGGCCGTCGCCGCGGCGCGCTCCGCCTCGGAGACCCGCAGCTCGCCCTCCATGCGCGCGACGTCGGCGCGCAGCTCGAGCTTGAGCTCGAGCAGCCGCGTCGCCTCCGCGACGTCGGCGTCGGCCTCGACCACGGCCGCCGCCTTCACCGGCAGCTCCTTCTCGAGACGCGCGAGCTCGCTCTCGAGCGGCACGTCGCGCAGGCGCGCGAGCACCGTCTTGCCGGCCTCGACGGCCTGCCCCTCGACGACCTCGACGGCCTCGACGACGCCGTCCACCAGCGGCCGCACCGCGACCGCGAACGGGTCGGGCTCGATCCAGCCGGTCGCCTCGAACGTCGAGGCGCGCCGCGCCGACGGCCCGGTGTCGGCGGTGACGCGCGCCGTCGCCACCGACCGCGGCGGCAGGATCCAGTCGCGCGCGAGGAGGAACGCCCACCCGAGCGCGCCCGCGACGAGCACGAACGCGACGACGCGCCCGCCGCGACGCGGCGGCTCGGCGGCGGGGGCCGACCGGCGCAGCACCTCGAGGTCCACGGTGGGCGCGCTCATCGGACGGCCTCCGCGCTCGGCCAGCCTGCGGCCCGCGCCGCGCGCACGCGCGCCTTCGCGGCCTCGACGGACGCCTCGCGCACGTCGCCGGCTGCCATCACCGCGTCGCGCGCGGCCATGACGAGCTCGAGCGCCGACCCCTCGCCCGCGTCGAGCCGCGCCCGCGCGGTGCGGAGCAGGTCCACGCCGGCGACGTGGCGCCGCGTCGCCGCGTCGATCTTCGCCGTGGCCGCGGCGAGCATCGCGCGCGCGGCGGCCGCCTCCTCGGTGGCTTCCGCGAGCGCGGCCACGGCCTCGAGCCGCGCGGCCTCGCGCGCGGCCTCGGCGGCCACGACCTCGCGGTCCGCGTTGACCGGAAGGCGCAGCCGCGCGCCGCCGAACGCAGCCGACGGGTCGAGCGCGAGCCCCGGCATCACCTCGATCCCCGGCGCCTGGCCCGCGACGGCCCGGCGCAGTTCGGCGTCGGCGACCTCGTAGGCCGCGAGCCGGCGCTGAAGGTCGTCGCGCGCGAGCACGAGCGCGGCGGGCGCGGGCGTCTCCGGCACCGGCGGCCACGCCGCCGCCGGGAGGACCATCGAGACGGGCGCGCCGGGCGCGGCGCCGAGCAGCCGCCGCAGCATCGCCTCGTTGGCGGCGCGCTCGGCGTCGCGCGAGGCGAGCACCGCCACGCGGTCCGCCGCCACCGACTCCGCGAGGCGCCCCGCCGCCGCGACCTCGACGCCGGCCGCGACGAACGCGCTCGGGTCGGGCGGCGCGTCGGGCTCGGGGGCCGCGCGCAGGGCCCGCTCGACCGCGTAGGCCTCCGCGAGCGACGCCGCGACGGCGCGCGCCTGCGCGTGGTGCTCGAGCCACGCCTCGCTGCGCCGCGCGCGGGCCATCGCGCGCTCCGCGTCGCGCGGGCCGACGCCGAGAAGCGACAGCACGTCGAGGGAGAGCACCAGCTCGCCGCGCTCGTCCATGTCCACGCCGCCCTCGAGCCCGATCGGCTCGGGCGAAGGGTCCACGTTGACCGCGGCGGCGCGGGCGCGCAGCGCGGCGAGCGAAGGGTTGTGGGCGACGGCGTGGCGCACGGCGTCTTCGTAGGCGAGCGAGCCGGCAGGCGCCGGCGCGAGGCCCGCGGCGACGGCCGGCGCGTCGAGCGGCGCGGGGCGGTAGCGCGCGCACGCCGGCAGCGCGGCGAACAGGGCGAGGACGGGGACGACGCGACGGGACCGGAACGGGGAAGGGGACACGGGGACGCTCCGCGGGGCCTCGGACGGGAGGACGCGGGCACGCGGGGCCGCGAGGGCGAAGGCGTCACGCCTCCGACGGCGGCGCGGGCGCAGCCCGCGGACGAGGCGCGGGCGTCAGATCAGGAGGACGACGGTGCGGACGCCCGGCGGCGGTCCGCCCGGATCGTCGGCACGCACCACGGCGACGCGGACGCGCGCGAGCGCGGGGACCTCGACGAGCGCGGGCGGGAGCACCGCGAGCATCACGGGCGGCGGCAGGCCCTCGGTCGCCGGCGCCTGCGCGCAGGCGTGGCGCACGTCCACGACGGGGCAGCCGTCGCAGCCGCGGTGGCGGCGGTCGAACGGCCCCTTCGACTCGGGCTTGGGCTCTTCGGCGCAGCACGGGCACGCGCGCTTCGCGGTGGACACGGCCGCGTGGGCCGTGTCGTTGCGCACCCAGCTCGGGCACGTCCCCCACACCGCGGGGACCGCGGCGAGGAACAGCACGAGGAGCCGGGCGGCGAGACCGCGCATCGGGGTGGAGTATAGCCCGCGGAGGGCGACGCGGGGCCGACCCGGTGTGCCGGGGGCGCCGATTCGCTATCGTGGCGGTGTGCGCACGTGGCTCGCCCGGCCCGGTCTGCTGCTCGCCGCCGCCGCGGCGGCCACGGGGTGCGCGGCCCCGTCGTCGCACGCATCGACGTCGCCGGGCCGAGGGCGCACCTCGCCCGCCGCACCGCTCGTCCCCGTCGCCCCGCCCGCACCGACGGCGACCGCCGTGCGCCCGCTCGCGGTGGCCCCGACGGCCCCCACCCCGCACCGGGCGGCGGCCCCCGCGGTCCCCGCCGCCCCCGTCGCCGGCCCGCCCTCGGCAGGCCCGGCACCGGCGGGCCCTCGGGCCCCCGCGGCGCCGCCGCCCCCGGCCCGGCCGAGCGACCCGCTCGACGCGCTGCGCGCCGCGGCGCGCGGCGGGGACGCCGACTTCGCGGCGGTCGCCGACCTGCTCGAGGACGCGCTCGAGCGCCTCGCCACCGCGGACGCGACGACGCACATCGAACGGCTGCCCGCACGAGAGGCGCAGGCGAGGGCGACGGTGGGCCGCGGGACCGCGTGGGCGACGGCGACGACGTACGTCGAGGCCGACGCGGACGCCGACGCGCTGCGCGAGGCGTACCTCGACTTCGATCGCGTGCCCGTCTACACGGGCAAGCCCGGGACGCGCACGGTCGAGCGGCGCGGCGACGTCGTCGTCGCGGCCGTGGACGGCGTGCGTCGCATCCTCGCGCTCGAGGTCGGCGCACGCTGGCGCTTCGAGGCGCGGCGCGTGGACCGGGGCACGGTCCGCGCGATCGTCACGCGGCAGGTGGACGACCCGACGACGTGGAAGATGACGACGACGAAGGGCCTCGTGCTCTTCGTGCCCGTCGGCGCGAGCGTGCGGGTGGTCGAGGTCGCCCTGTCGGTCGTGGACTTCGAGGTGCCGCCGCTGCTGCGCGGCGTGGCCGAGAAGACCGCGCTGGGCGAGATGCGCGCGCGGGTCGACGGCGTCCGCGCCCATTGGCGCGAGTACCTCCCGGCTCAGCGAGGCGCGAGGGCGACGCGGTAGGCGGCGAGCACGCCGTCCACCTCGGCCTCGGGGTCGTGGTCGAGGGCGACGCGCTCGCGCGCGGCGCCACCGAGCCGCTGCCGCAGCACGGGCGACGTGAGCAGGGCGCGGAGGAGGCGGGACGCGTCGTCGAGGTCGTGCACCGGCGCGCCGGGGACGCCGGACGGCGCGGTGCGGTAGAGCCACCCCGCCTCCGCACGGTCCTCGGTCGAGGCGAGGAGCCGGCGGTTGCCCGGCACGTCCGACGCGAGGACCGCCACGCCGCGCGCCATCGCCTCGAGCAGCGCGTTCGAGCCGCCCTCGGAGTGCGACACGTTGAGCACGACCGACGCCGTCGCGTAGAGCGCCTCGAGGTCGTCGGGGGCGAGCGGCCCGGGCCACGTCGCAAAGGGCGCACGGGCGAGGTCGTCGCGCAGCGCGGCCGCGTAGGCCTCGTCCCGCGTCGCGCCCGCGAGCACGAGGCGGACGGGGAAGCCCTCCGCGTGGAGCCGCGCCGCGAGCGCGACGGCGAAGCGGTTGTTCTTGACCGGCCGCACGCCCGCCGGGAGCGCGAGCACGAGGTCGTCCTCGCCCGCCCCGAAGCGCGCGGGGTCGGGCGGCGCCTTGCGGGGCGGCGTCTCGACGCCCTTGGGCACGAGGAGCACCGGCAGCGGGAGCCCGAGCGCGCGCGCGGCGTCGCGGGCCTCGGGGTGGTGCACGAGCAGCGCCGACGCGGCCGCGAGCACGCCGCGCACGACCGCCGCGCGCGCGGGGACGAAGAGGTCCTGGTCGAGGTCGGTGCCGCCCGAGGTCACGACGAGCGGCGCCCCGCTCGCGCGCGCCGCGGCCGCCGCCGCGGGCCCCGCGTGGCGCGCGTGGATCGCGTGCACGACCGCCGGGCGCGCCCGCCGCGCGGCGGCGGCGACGTCCTCGGGGGCGGGGTGGTCGGGCAGGCGCAGGAGCGTCGTCGGCAGCCCGCGCGCCGCGAGCCCGCGCGCGTAGCGGTCGGCGGTGGTCGCGTTGCCCGTGACCGCGGTGCTCGCCTCGGCGGTGACGAGGAGCACGGACGGTCGGGGGAGCGGCGTCATGCGAGGAGGTCCCGGAACGAGGCGAGGGAGAACCCCGCCGCCTCGACGGCGTCGCGGGCCGCGGGGTCGGTCAGCAGCGCGAGCTCGGCGTCGCGGGCGGCGTCGCCCCCGTAGGTGCCGGGCCGGCCCGGCATCGCGCCCGGGTGCGTCATCCACTCGACGGTCGCGCCCGCGACGCGGCGCAGGCTCTCGACGAGCACGTCGAGCCGCGGCGCCACGCCCAGCGCGAGCCCGAGGAAGCCCTCGGGCGCCACGAGCGGCGCGACGACGCGACGGCGGAACCGGTCGGCGTGCACGCCCAGCCCCGCCACGCCGCCGTGCCCCGCGCGCAGCTGCGCCAGCCGGCGCGGCGGGAACACCGCGGTGCCGACCGGGATCGCCGGGAGGCGCACCGGCGGCACGCCGGCCGGCGGGTCGTCTTCCGCGGGCACGCGGACCACGGCACGCGCGCGCACCGCCGCGAGCGCGGCGAGCACGCCGTCGGAGAGCGTGGGCAGGACGTGGACCTGCTGGTGGCCATTGACGTGGTCGGGCGTCACGCCGAGCGCCTCGAGGTGGCGCCACTGCGCGACGACTTCGCGCTCCACCTCGACGGCGTCCACCTGCGCCTCGATCGCCCGGCGCCAGAGCGCCTGCTTGTCGCCGAGGAACGCGCCGCCGGGCCCGGTGAGCGTGAACCCACGCGTGAGCGCGAGCGGACGCCCCTCGGTGAGGTTGACGTGGAGGCCGAGCGAGAGGCGCGGGCGGGCGCGCGCCGCGGCGACGAAGGCCTCGAGCGTCGCGCCGTTGGCGACCAGCGACGCGGCCGTGACGAGGCCGACGTCGTGCGCCCGCAGGATCGCGGCGTCGCGGACCGCGTCCTGGCCGGCGTCGTCGGCGACGACGACGAGACGACGGTTCATGGCGCCCTCCTCGCGCGACGCGCCGCCCGCGAGAGCAGGCGCGCGACCAAGGTGTCGTAGCCCCAGCCCGCGGCCTGCGCCGCGACGGTCGCGTCGCCGCCGGCCTCGACGCTGGGGCGCGGGTTCGCCTCGAGCACGACCGGGCGGCCGTCGGGCGTGACCCGCAGGTCGATGCGCACGAAGCCGTCGAGGTCGAGCGCGCGGGCCGCGGCGCGCGCCGTCGCGACGACGCGCCGCGCGAGCGCGGGGGGCAGCGCCGCGACCGCGAGGCGCCCGCGGGGCGCGCCCGAGCCCCGGAAGCCCGTCCACTTGCGGGCGAAGCTGAGCACCGCGCCGGCGCCGTCGGCGGCGGGCAGCCGGACCGCGACCGGCGGCAGCGCGCGCAAAGGGCGGCCGACGAGCGTCACCGTGACCTCGTCGCCGGCCACGAACGACTCGACGACGGCGGTGTCGCCGCGCCGCAGGATGCGCCGCGCGGCGGCCTGCGCGGCGCGGCGCGTGGGCTGGAACGAGAGCCCGCGGCTCCCGTGCGCGTGCGCCGCCTTGACGACGAAGGGCGGCGCGAGCCGCGCCGGGACGCGGTCGGAGGCGTGCTCGAGCGCGACGCCCGGGGCGACCGCGACGCCCGCGGCCTCCCACGCGCGGCGCGAGGCCGCCTTGTCGTCGGCGCGCGCCGCCGCGGCCGCGCGGGGCCCGACCAGCGTCGCGCCCGAGCGCTCGAGCTCGGCGCGCACCTGCGCGCGCAGCCACCCCTCGCCCCGCAGGGTGTCGGTGACGTCGAACACCGCGTCGGCGGCCGCGAGCCGCGCGAGCCCCGCGGGCAGGGCGTCGGCGTCCACCGCGAACGCTCGGTGGCCGAGGCGACGCAGCGCCGGCAGCAACGAGGCGTGGCAGCGGCACGGCGAGGAGGCCGTGTGGACGACGCCGACGGTCAGCGGGCGGGGGCGCGCCATGTCCGCCGGATCGTACGGGCCCGCTCGCGTCCGGCCACGCGCGCGTCGGAGGACCACACACGCGGGATCGCCGACCGCCGAATCCGCCCGACCCGCGCGGTCGCCCGGTGGCGGACATCCCATCCGGTGTAGGCTGGTGGCATGCACCTCGCCCGAACTCCGTGGATTGCCGCCGCCCTCTCGCTTTACCTCGCCGCGACCGCAGCCTCCCGAGCGGTCGGGGACGATCGCCCTAGCACGGCCCCCGAGTCGGTGGAACCCGTTTACGTCGACGTGACCGAGGTCGTCGGCGCGGAGACAAAGACCGTCCTGGATGCGACCAGGTCGGTCTACGGCGTACGCGAGGCCGACTGGATCGTCGTAGGCAGCGAACTTCGCGCGGTGCGTGTCGTCGGCAAGGCGCCGGACCAAGTTCTCGTCGAGACCGCACGTCGCGCAGGGGCTGCGACTGCCACCATCGCCCCAGTCGTCACCAAGACGTTCGTGTTCGAGAAGAAGCTCCATTGCGCCGGGTGCATAGCCACGGTGAGTCGCGCGGTCCGCGCCGTCGCCGGCGTCAAGAGTTCGACAGTCTCGAGCGACTTGGCCACGGTCTCCGTGACGTACGACTCGCGGCGTGCGAAGGCGTCGGACATCGAGGCGGCGCTCGCGGCGGCCGGGAAGCCGGCCAAGGTCGGCGACCGATGATTGTCGAGGTCCCAGACGTCAGCGTGGCTTGACAGCCCTCTCCTGTCCGTCTACCCTCGTCCGGGTGCGCGTCTCGCCGGTCATCGTCTGCCTGACGTTGGTGCTTGTGACGGTCTCCACCGTCGTGCGCACGCACCAATGCTGCGATCACGACTCGCATGGCAGTCGACAGGCCGTCTCCGCGGACACGTCGGGCTCGCGCCGCTCGCCCGAGCGGTCGCCGACCGCGGCGCGCGCCGGAGCACGCGAGCGCTGCAGGCACGACGTCGGGCCCTCCGACCACCGCCCGGACGACGGAGGCGGACCGCTGGATCGTTGCTGCGCCGACCGCCCGACCCTCGCCGCAAGTCAGCCCCCCGCTCCGCCTCGCATCTTGGCGGGGGAAGCGTCCGCGATCCTCACCGGGGCGGAGCCGGCTCGCACCGACACGGCGGCGAGTGCCGACCGGCGCTCGGACCCCCGCGCGCGCCGCACTGCCCGCACGGCACGCCGCGCCGTTCTCCGCATCTGACGCACCTCGCGCCGAGCGTCCCGCCTCGGTCGGTCGGTTCGCAGGTCTGGCGGAGAGTCCCATGCGAGTCGTGCCCCGTTCGTGGTTGCTGTCTGCCTCGCTGTCGGTGCTGGCCGCGGGGTCAGGTGGATGCCGCGCCTACCGACCGGCGCCCTTGGCGGACGCAGTTCGCCTCACGCGCGAACCCGAAGAGGCGCCCCCGGGGCCGCTGACGTTCGACGATGCTGCGAACTGGGCGTGTCTCCACAACCCGAAGGTACTCGCGGCCGCCGCGCGCGCGCAAGCCTCAGCGCTCGAACCCGGTCGCGCGCCCATCGGATTCGGCGTGGGGCTGGACTCCGATGGTCGCGGGGAGGCGGAGGCCGAATTGGATCTCACTTCGATCGTCGGGATCGGGACCGCCGCGGCTCGCCGGCGACTGGTCGCCTCGATCGAAGCCGAGGCCCTCCGGGCGCTGGACGCTGTCGTCCGGACGAACACGATCGCGCTCGCCGAGGCCTTCGCAGTCGAACGGGAGATCCGATCACTCCCGCCGATCGAAGCACCGCCCGACCCCCAAGCCTTCGTCCGCGCCGGCTTGGAGACGAGCGCCGCGGAGCGGACCGTCAACGCAATACGCCTTGCGCACCGATCCGCGACGGCGGCTCGGGAGAGCGCACTCGTCGCGAGCCGAACCGCGCTCGCGGAGGCGCTCGGTCTGACAGGCGCGCCCCCCCCACCGATCGTCGTGCCTGATGAATCTTGGCCGCCCGTACCTGCTGACGTCGACCCGTCCGCCGTGGCGGACCGCGCCGACGTTCGTCGGAGCGCCGCATCGTTCGACGTCGCCGACGCCGAGTTGCGGCGGGCGGTGGCCGCACAGTACCCCGACCTCGTCTTGGCGCCGGGCTTGGCGTTGGATCCTTCGGCCATGTTCGGCGCGGTTCGACTGCGGCTCCCGGTGGGGGCGGGCCGGCAGGTGGTCGCAGCAGAGGCGCTGAGAGAGGCCGCGCGTCACGAGTACGCCGCGACCGTCGCGACCGCCGTCGCCGACCTCCGCCGGACCCGCGCCGCGTGGGAGGCGTCGGTCGCGTCGCGCGCCGCGGCGCGCGCACGGTTCGAGGCCGACGCCGACCTACTACACGCAGCGCGTCTTCGGCTCGAAACCGGCGACTCCGGGCTGATGGAACTCGTGCTCGCGGCCCGAGACCTCGTCGACGCCGGCGACGACCTGCGGGACGCAGCCGTCGAAGTGGGCCGCGCTCGCGTCGCCGTCGCGGTCGCCACGGGGTGGCCGGGCCCGCGTTCGCCACGGTAGAAGCCCCCGGCCCCCAACCCGACCGAACCTCGTTCCCGACCATGGCCTTGCCAGGAGCGTCCGATGACCGATCTCGTCCCCGTCCCGGAGTCCTCAGCCACGGTGACACGACGCGGCCGCCTCGTCGCCGGAGGCATCACCGCGATGTTGCTGACAGCGGTCGGCGTCGCCGGAGGCTGGGTCGCCGCCCGTCAGGGGGGGGCGGGTTCGGCGGGCGGGCACGGGGAGGGACCACCGCACGACACGGCGCACGATGCGCCCGCGATCGCGGCGCAGACGCTGAGGACGCTCGGCGTCGAGACGGGCGAGTTGCGGCTCTCCACGTTCGTCCGGACGCGGGACGTCCCCGGAGTCGTCGAGTCACGCGCGGACTCGCACCGTGACGCGTTCGCGCCGGTCGCGGGAGTCGTCCGCCGCGTGCTGGTCCGACCGGGGCAGGTCGTCACCGCCGGCGAACCGATCGTCGACCTCGCGCGCGACGCGTATCCCCGACCCAACCTCGCGCTCACCGACGCTGTGCTGCGTCCGCTCAACGAGGAGTTCCATCGCGCGATCACGGACCTGCGGAACGCGGCGCAGGCGCTCGCGATCAGCAGAGAGGAACTCGCACGCATCCGTGCGGCGGTCTCGGGCGCGGGCTCAGCAGGCCTGCTCCCCGGTCGTCGCGAGATCGAACTCGCCAACGACGAACGACGGGCGCTCGCCTCCCTGGAGAGCGCACGTGCCGACGCCCGCATCCACGGTCTGTCGGACGAAGACGTCGCGCGGATCGAGTCAGGCGGGGCCCTCGCCTACACTTCGCCCCCGGTGCGCGCTGTCCTGCAGCGGAATCGGCTCTGGGGACCCGAGGGCGACGCGATCCTCGACGCCCTCCCGGAAGCGGACCGCGACAACCCGTACGTCCTCGCAGTGGTCGGCGAGCTCGTCGCGTCGCGCCGCCTGTCACCGGCGTTGGTCAACGCGGTGCGGACGCGGCCCGCGCTCGCCAACGCGTTCCTCGACGTAGCAGGTCTCATCCAGGCTGGCGCGACCGCCGAGTCGCTGGCGTGGCTGGCCGAGGCCGGCGCGCTGGACCCGATCGTCGTGGTGCGTTGCCCGCCCGACCTCCCCGACGCGGACGTGGACTCGGTGGCCGTGCGACCGGGCCAACGAGTCGAGGCGGGCAGTGCACTTCTGACGCTCGCGGACGAGCGCGAGATGCGTCTCGTGGTCGCACCGGCAGGCGAGGACATCGCAGCGATCGAGGAGTCGTATCGTCGCCAGGAGCCGCTGGTCGCAGAACCGCTCGTCGTGCGGTCGGGGCCACGACTCGGCGACGTGCGGGTCGCGCGCATGGCGTCCGCCGAGGGACGAGAGTCGAGGCCCATGGCGTGGATCTCCCTTCCGAACGAGCCGCTCGGGACGACGGAACTGGCTCCGGGCGTCCGGGCACGCACGTGGCGGCTCCGCGCCGGGACTCGCTACGTCGTGAAGGTCCCAGTGGAGCGGCTCGAGAAGCGGTTCGTGCTACCCGCGGACGCGGTCGTGTCGCGCGGCGCCGACCAGGTCGTGTTCCTGCGTGCGGGATCGTCGTTCCGCGCAGTCGCGGTCCACGTGGAGCACCGGGACGCGGCGGTGTCGGTGGTCGCCGACGACGGTCCGCTGTTTGAGGGCGACTCCGCCGTCCTCCGTGGCGCCTATGCCCTCTCGCTCGCGCTGCAGGCGGGTCAGGGCGCCGCGGCGGACCCCCACGCTGGTCACCAGCACTGACGGGAGGGCACATGTTCAATCTGAATCGAGTGATCGCCGGTAGCCTTCGCACGCGCGGCGGCATCGCGGCGGTCGCGCTGGTCGTGTCGGTGTGGGGCCTCGTGACCGCGGCGACGCTACCCGTCGACGTGCTGCCCGACCTCAACCGACCGACAGTCACCGTCCTGTCGGACGCGCACGGGCTCGTGCCGGAAGACGTCGAGCGGCTCGTGACGCGCCCGATCGAGCAGGCCGTGGCCGGGGCCACCGGCGTGACACGCGTTCGCTCGTCGAGCGGGCTCGGCATGTCGGTGGTGTACGTCGAGTTCGGCTGGGGGACGGACCTGTTTCGGAACCGCCAGATCGTGCAGGAGAAGCTGGCGAGCGTCCGGAGTCAGTTGCCTCCCGACGTGGTCTCTGAGATGGCGCCCGTCTCGAGCATCATGGGGCAGATCCTGCAAGTCGGACTCCGAAGCAAGTCCGGCGGAACGGACACGGTCCAACTCCGGCTGCTCGCCGACAGCGTGGTCCGACCGCGGCTGCGCTCGATCTCAGGCGTGGCACAGGTCATCCCGATCGGGGGTTCGCCGAGGCAGATGCAAGTGGTCGTGGACGCGCGCGCGCTCCGCGCGTTCGAGGTGTCGCTCGACGAGGTGGAGGCGGCGGTCCGCGCGGCGAACGCGTTCGGGTCGGGCGGCGTGCTCCGGGTGGGCCCCGAGGGCCCGCTCGTCACCGTGCCCGGGCTCGTCCGCACGCCTGATGACCTAGCGCAGGCGGTGGTGCGGTCCGACCCCGTCCGTCCGATCACGCTCTCCGACGTCGCACACGTCGAGTTCGGACCGTCGGCGGTCAAGGCGGGCGAGGCCGGGGTGGGAGGCTCGCCGGGCGTCATCCTGACCGTCCTGAAGCAGCCGGACGCCGACACGGTAGAGCTCACCGGACGCATCCACGCGGAGCTCGCTTCGCTCGCGCCCTCGCTGCCCAGCGATGTCGAGGTCGAGCCGTCCCTCTACGAACAGGCGGGTTTCATCCACCGCGCCATCGAGAACGTGGAAGAGGCGGTGCGCGACGGCGCGATCCTCGTCGTGGTCATCCTGTTCCTCTTCCTCCTCAACCTCAGGACGACCCTGATCACTCTCACCGCGATTCCGCTCTCGATCGCCCTCACGGCGATCGTCTTCCACATCGGCGGCATCTCGATCAACACGATGACGTTGGGCGGCCTCGCCGTCGCCATCGGCGCGCTCGTCGACGATGCGATCGTGGACGTCGAAAACGTGTTTCGACGACTGCGGGAGAACCGGATCGCCGCCCACCCGCTGCACCCGATCCTGGTCGTGTACCGCGCCTCGTCCGAGGTTCGGAAGCCGATCCTCGTCGGAACGCTGCTGGTGGTGGTCGTCTATGCGCCGCTGTTCGCGCTGTCTGGCATGGAGGGCCGCCTCTTCGTCCCGATCGGCCTCGCATACGTGATCAGCATCTTGGCGTCGCTCGTCGTATCGCTGACCGTGACGCCCGTGCTGTGCCTGTGGCTGCTCCCGAATGCGAAGGCGACGGCCCGCCGGAGCGAGGGCGTCGTCGTGCGGTCGGTCAAGGCGGCGGGCGGTCGCGCGATGGCATTCTCGTGCCGCCACCCGTGGGCGATCAGTGGCGTGGTCCTCGCCGCCGCCTGCACGTCGGTGTTCGTGCTCGCGCACCGCGGAACCGAGTTTCTCCCGCCGTTCAACGAGGGGAGCGCACAGATCAACTTGATCCTGCCGCCCGGCGCCAGCCTCGACACGTCCGACGCGTTCGGAAAGCGACTGGAAGCGATCATTTCGGGAGTGCGTGGCGTGGCGACGATCGGCAGGAAGACCGGTCGAGGCGAGGGTGACGAGCACGCGGAGGGCGTCAACTTCTCAGAGGCAATCGTCAGCTTCGACCCGTCGGCGGGTCGGTCGCGGGAGGATACGATCCGAGAGATCCGGGAGCGCGTTGCGGACGAGTTCCCCGGGGTCGCCACCAACGTCGAGCAACCTCTCGCGCACTTGCTCACCCACTTGCTGTCCGGCGTGAACGCTCAGGTGGCCATCAAGATCTTCGGCTCGGACTTCGAGACGCTTCGCGGCGTGGCGCGGCGGGTCGAGGCCGCTGTGCGCCCGCTGCCAGGCGTCACCGACCTGTTCGTGGAACCTCAGGTGCTGATGCGCCAGATCAACGTAGCACCGAGGCGCGACGAATTGGCGCGGCGCGGCGTTCCAGTCGACCGAGTGGCCCGCACGGTCGAGCTCGGCATGGAGGGCGCGGAGGTGGCCCGGATCATCACTGGACCCATCTCGTATCCCGTGGTCGTCCGGCTCCGTGCGGCGGACCGCGCCGACGTCGACGCGATCCGAAGCCTCCTCGTGTCCACCGACGAGGGTCCGGTGCGCCTGGAAGAGGTGGCCGACGTCGTCACGACGTGGACGCCCAACAACATCAATCACGAGGATGCGTCACGGCGAATCGTGGTACAGCACAACGTGCAGGGTCGCTCGCTGGGCGACGTGGTCGCCGACATCGAGCGCGCGATCGCCCCGATCCGGGCCGACTTGGCGCGTACACCCGGGACGACTGTCCGCCTCTCGGGGCAGTTCGAGGCGCAGCAGGAGGCCTCTCGACGACTGCTCTGGCTGTCGATCGCCGCGTTCCTCGCGATGTTCGGGGTGCTGTACGGGCACTACCGGTCTATCAACTTGGCCGCGCAAGTGCTGGCCGCGATCCCGATGGCGATGATCGGGGCGGTCTTCGCGATCGTCGCGACCGACCAAACGGTGTCGATCGCGGTGCTCGTCGGGCTGATCTCGCTGGCGGGGATCGCCGCGCGAAACAGCATCCTCCTCGTGGACCACTACCTGCACGTGATGAAGGAGGAACGCATGCCGTTCGGCGTGCCGATGATCCTGAAGGCAGGCAAGGAGCGGCTGATCCCGGTGCTCATGACCGCGCTGTGCACGGGCATCGCCCTCGTCCCGATCGCCTTGACTCCGGACCGCCCGGGTCGCGAACTTCTCTACCCGGTGGCGACGGTGATCTTGGGGGGGCTCGTCTCGAGCACCCTGCTCGACTTGCTCGTCACCCCCGGCCTGTTCCTGGTCCTCGGGCGGCGCGCCGCGAAGTCGCACACGGAGCACCGCGAGCCGCGCGACCGCGTGGCCGAGATGCTCATCGAGGATCTCCATCTGCACGCGACGCCGGTTCACGGGCCGCCCGGCGCGCACGACTCCCCTCCCTCTCGGCCCCCGGAGAACTCCCGATGAGATCCCTTCGCTGGGTTGCCGCGGCACTCGCCGCGACGCTCGCCGCGTGTTCCGACGACAAGGGCGGAGCCACCTCAAAGCCCCCGCCCACCTCCCCGGCCGACGCGCACGCCGACGAGCACAAGGCTCCGCACGGCGGCGAACTGCTCGAACTCGGAGAGCACGAGGCCCACCTCGAGATCGTGCACGACCACAAGGGTGGCAACATGACCGTGTACGTCTTGGACGGCGAACTCAAGTCGCCGATCTCCGTCGCCCCCCCAACGGTCACGATACGGACGAAGGACGGCAACCAGGAGTTCACGCTGACGGCGGTCAATCCGAAGCCGGACGGCACCGCGGACACCTGGAAGGGGAGCCACCCGGGACTGGTCGCCGACCCGTGGGACGGGCGGATCCGCCTGACCGTTCGGGGGAAGGCCTTCCAGTCGCCGCTGGAGGGTGAGAGCCACGAAGGCCACGGGCACTAGCCCCGGGAGACATGTTCCCACCCGACCGCGGGGGAGGGGTGCGTACCCGCCTCCCCCGTTCAGATCCGCCGCGGGCGGCCCGCGCGAGCGCCATGGGGTGACCCTCAGGGACGGGCTGGTCATGGCGTCGCCGCGACCTCGAGTTCGGCTCGCCGGACACTCCACCCGACGGAGTCTCGACGGTGGATTCGGCGACGCGACGTCGCTCTCCCGCCAGCGAGTCGGCGCGCGTCTCGACCCGCCGGCCGCACTTCGGTACGGCGCCGAAGCGCGCGTCGATGGCGCTCTGCTCGTGCGCGGACCGGGACCGGCGCGCCGATCGCGCCCCGCGTCGCGACGGTCCGCGCCAGCCGCCGCGCCTCAAACACGAATCTCGGTCGACGACCGCGCACCTCGTACTGACCATCGCGGTTACGATCCGAGAGGCGGCGCCTCGTACCATCTTGGCGCTCTCGCCGGGAGCATGCGGTGGTGCACGGACCCGTACCGACTCTGCCCGCCGTCGTCGTGGCGGTGCTCGCGCTGTCGGCGTCAGCTTGCTGCCCGGCGAACGGCGCAGGGGGGGGGCGCCGCCCTCTGCCGCGCCCCCGGACCCGGGCAAGTTCGGACCAGGCTCGGGATCTGATGGCGCCACCCTACCAGGTGCTGCGGTCGCTCGAAGACTGGAGGGCACGCGACTCCGCCGACGACGAGCCGCCGTCCGATGCGTCGGACCGATTGAAGGGGGTTTCCGTCGGCCGGGGCGGGACCGTGCGCGTGGACGCGGGCGGACAGGTCCGGGCGCGGGTCGAGTCGTGGGCCGACGCGTCCTACGGCGCGGTGGACGGGCGCGACCGGTGGGGCCTCCTGCGCGCTCGACTCCACGCGAACGTGCGGGTGGGAGGGAGTCTCCGCCTGTTCGCCGAGGGGCTGTTCGCGGACGAGGACGGTCGGGACGGCGGTCCGAGACCGAGCGACGTCAACCAAGGTGAGGTGCAGAGTCTGTTCGTCGAGGGCTGGCTCGCGATCGGATCGGGACTGGCCGGCGCATGGGCCGGACGCCGGGAGTTGCTCTTCGGCAAGCAGCGTCTCATCTCGCCCGCCGACTGGACAAACGTCCGGCGCCCGCTCCAGGGCGCGGGCGCATTCGCGACAGGACGAAGCTGGCGTGTCGACGTGTTTGCGGTGCGGCCACTCAAGATCGACCCGGACCGGCTAGACCGTTGGGACAGGGCTACGTCGTTCGTCGGCGCCGTGGCCCACTTCGACGCCGCGCCGGGACGCGTGGTCGAGGCGTACGTCCTCCACGTCGACCGCGAGCACTCGGTCTGGCAGGACGTCGAAGACCGCGAGCGCCGATGGAGCCTCGGCGCGGGATCGTGGGGACGTCTCGGGTCATCGCCATTCGACTACGACATCGAGGGTGTCTGGCAGTTCGGGCGGTACGCGGGCAGCGGCATCGCCGCGGGCATGGCGACCCTCGAACTCGGTTGGCGCCCGAGCGCCCGGAGCGCGGAGCCGCGGATCGCACTCGGTGGTGACTTCGCCTCCGGTGATCGCGCCGGCGACGGCTTGGGAACGTACTCGCAGCTCTTCCCGACCGGGCACTCGTGGTTCGGGTGGGCAGACCTGCAGGCTCGGCAGAACGTCGTCGCCGCGCGACTCACGGCGAGCGCGAAGCCAACCCAACGGATCACGGTGCGCGTCGACGTCCACCGGTTCTGGCGCGCCGACGCCGACGACGGGGTGTACGCGGCGACCGGAGCCCCGTTGCGGGGGCCGACGACTTCGCGCTCGCGCTCTGTCGCGACCGAACTCGACCTCCAAGTCAAGTACGCCATAGATCGTCACTGGGATTTCGAGCTCGGCTGGGCGCATGTCTGGGCAGGCGAGTTCGTCATGGAATCCGACCCGGCGGGTGACACCGACTTCGGGTACGTGCAGCTGACATTCACGTTTTGATGCCGCACGGCGCCCCCGCTGCGCCCTCACGCCGCGGCGACGCGCGCTGGGCCGTCGCCCTCGTCGCGGTCGCGCTCCCCTTCCTCCTGCTGCGGCTGGGCGCCAAGGACGTCTGGGAGGCGAGCGAGGGCCGGCCGCTGCAGAGCGCGCGCGAGATGCGCGCGGTGGGCGACTACGTCGTCCAGCGCACGAACGGCCAGGACGACCTCACGAAGCCTCCGCTCTACGCGTGGGCGACGCGCGCGGCCTTCGACGTCTTCGGCGAGACCGAGGCGGCCGGGCGCCTGCCGAGCGTGCTGGCCGCCGTCGGGTGCCTCCTCGCGGTCTTCGTGCTGGCGCGCCGCGTGGCCGGGCCGCGCGCGGGCTTCCTCGCCGGCGTCGCGCTGCTCACCACCGCCCGGTTCGCGTGGCAGGCGCGCCTCGCCGAGCTCGAGACCTCGCTCGCGCTCGGGGTGCTGTGGGCCTACGTCGCGCTCGACGCGGCGCTCGAGCGCCCCGCGGGGGCGGCGCGCACCCGGGCCGCGCTCGGCGGCGGCCTCGCGCTCGGCTTCGCGGCGGCGGTCAAGGGGCCGGTCGCGTTCGCGCTCGTCGTCCCCGGCTTCCTCGCCCACGCCGCGGCGACGCGGCGCCTGCGCGAGGTGGCCGCCCCGCGTTTCCTCGCGGCGCTCCTCGTCGCGACCGCGCTGCTCCTCGCGTGGCCCGTCGCGGCGGTGCTGCGCGACCCGGGCGCGAAGGAGACGCTGCTCTCCTACGCGCGGGGGGACAACGTCGGCCACCTGCGCGACCCGTCCTGGTACCTGCTGCAGTACCCGCTCTACGCGCTCCCGTGGACGCCGCTCGTCGTCGTCGCCGCGCGGATGCGCTGGGCGCGCGGGCTCGAGGGCGCCGCGGCGCGCCGCGCCCGGCTGCCGCTCGTGGCGGGCGCCACGACGCTGCTCGTGCAGTCCTGCCTGCACGCGAAGCAGACGCACTACCTCGTCCCCGTCGTCTTCCCCGCGGGCGCGCTGCTCGCCGGCCTCTGGCTCGACCGCGCGCTGGCGGACCGCCCCGGAGCGACGGTGCGCCGGGCGGTCGCGGCGGCCGTCGGCGCGGTGCTCCTGCTCGAGGCGGCCGTGCTCGCCTTCGTCGTCCCCGCGCGCAACGAGGAGCAGAGCAGTCGCGCCTTCCTCGCCCGCGTGGACGCGACGGTGCCGCGCGGCGCGCCGCTCGCGTGGTCGGTGTTCGGCTCGCACTCCGACTACCTCTGGCACCTCTCCGCCGAGCGCGTGGGCACCACCGGCGTCCCCGAGCGCGTGGGCGCGACCGACGCCGAGACCGCCGACCTCGTCGCCGCGTTCCTGCGCGAGGCGCCCGGCCCGCGCTACGCGATCGTGACGGGCGAGCAGGCCGACCTGCTCGCGGCGCGGGGCGCCGCGACGGCGCTCCTGCGCGACGACGCCTTCCAGCGCAAGCGCCGCCGCGTCGCGCTCGTCACGACGCCGCCGACCTCGCCCCCGGGAGCGCCGCGATGAGGGTCCCTCTCCGCCTGCTCTGCGCCGCCGCCGCCCTGGCGGCCGCCGTCGCGTGGACGACCGCGGCCCCGCCGACGCTGCGCCTCGCGGCGGCGACGCTCGCGCTCGGCGCGGGGCTCGTCGCCATCGCCGTCGCCGCCACGCTGCGCCGACGGGCGCTGCGCCTCGGCCTCGGCGTCGTCGCGGCGGGGGCGGCGCTCGCGCTGACGCTCGCGCTCCACGAGGCGCTGCGCGGCGAGCGGCGCGACGCGGGCGACGACCCGCTGGTGGCGCGGACCGACCCGCGCGTCGCGCGGATCGGCGACGCCTGGCTCCTCCCCGACGCCGGCGGCGCGCTCCGCGTGCGCGCCCTGGGCCCCGCGCCGTCGATCCGGACGACGCCGGGCACCGAGGTCGTCTGGGAGAACGGCGGGCCGCCCGGCTTCGCGCCGCCGGCGGACGGGCGCTGGCGCTTCGCGGCGTTCGGCGACTGTCGCGGGGGCGCGGGCGCATTCGCGCGGCTGCGCCGTCGGGTCGCGGCGAGCGGGGCCGCGTTCACGGTCGGCCTGGGCGACCTCGTCGGGATGGCGCGGACGTACCAGTTCGAGATCCTGCGCGACCAGCTCGCCGAGACGGGCAAGCCCGCGTTCGTCCTCCCGGGCAACCACGACCTCGATCCCTTCGGCACCGACCGCCCCTTCGCACGGGTCTTCGGCCCCCCGCGCTGGACCTTCGTGGTCGGCGGCGTGCGGTTCGTGGCGATCGACACCGCGCGCGGCCACGCCGCCGAGGAGGACGTCGCGTGGGTCGAGGGGCTCCTCGCCGCGCGCGACGCGGCGGTGCGCGACGTCGTGCTCTGTTCGCACTACCCGGTCTGGCCGCCCACCGGGCGCCCCGACAAGCCGCTCCCACAGGACGAGCCCACGACGAAGCGCCTGCAGGCCGCGGCGCGCGCGGCCCGCGCGCTCGTGCTGACGGGCTCGTACCACGCCTTCGACCGCACCGAGCACGACGGCGCCGTGCAGGTCGTCACCGGCGGCGGCGGGAGCAAGCTCGAGGGACCCGGCGGGCACCACTACGTCGAGATCGAGGTCACGCCGCACGGGCTGCGCGTCGAGAAGGTGGACGTGCTCGACCCGGCCGACGCGTCGCAGGCGCTCGACCGCGTGCTCGTCCTGCGCGACGAGGCGGCGTGGGTCGCGCGCCACCGCTTCCCCCGCTTCCTGCTGCACTGGACGCTCGCGGTGCTCGCGCTCGGCGGGCTGCTCGCGGCGACGCTCCCCTACCTCGGCAGGCGCGCGACGTCGACGAGCGCGTAGCGCGGCCGCGGGCCGTCGGCGACGAAGCGCGCGGCCGCGGCGACGCCGGGCGCGAGGACGAGCGCCCCCGCCGCCTCGTCCCAGCGCGCCCAGCGCGCGAACGCGGCGGGGCGGTGGCGCAGCAGCCCCTCGTTGAGCAGCACCGCGTCCGCCTCACGCGCGAGGAACGCCGCGACCGCGTCGTCGGGCACGGCGGCGGGGAGCGCCACCGCGGTCGCGGACCCCGTCCACAGCCAGTCGGCGGGCAGCGTCCGCGAGGGCCGCACGAGCACGCGCGACACGCCGTCCGCCGACGCCGCCCCGAGCGCGCGGGCCGCGGCGAGCGAGGTCGCGTCGAGGGCCGCGGGCGTGGCTCGCGGCGGCGCGGTCGCCGCGAGCGCGGCCGCGGCGACGACGAGGGCGCCGGCCGCGACGGCGGCGAGGCCGCCGGCCCGGGCCGCGAGCGCCCGTGCGCGCGCGGACGCGGCCGGGGCGCACGTCCTCGCCACCGCGCCGAGCGCGTCGAGCGCGGGCGGCAGGAGCACCGCGAACACGGGGAAGAGGAGCCGCCGGCTGGCCACGATCGGCGCGTACCACGCCATCGGCAGCAGCCACGCCGCCGACGACCCGAGCGCGAGCGCCCGCCACCGCCGTCGCGGGTCCTCGTGCCACGGCTCGGGGCCGACGGGCCCCGCCTCCGTCGCCCCGCCCGCGGCGGCGGGGCGGCGCCGGGCGACGAGCGCGGCGAGGGCGAGCGCGCCGAGGAACCCGTACACCCACTCGACGCCGCGCTGGTCGAGCAGGCCCCGGCCGAGGCGGCCGACGGCGTCGCCGAGTTCGTGGCCTCGCGCCCACGCCGCGGGGCCCGCGTCGGAGCGGCGGTCGAGCTCGACGTCCCACGCGTCCTCCCACATCACGTGGGCCGAGTTGACGTTCCACGTCGGCCCGTGCCCGTGGGCCACGTTCCAGCCGAGCAGCGGGGCCGCCGCGACGACGAACCCGGCGAGCGCGGCGGGCACGGCGCGGCGGCGGCCGCGGGCGAGCGCGAGGACGACGAGCGTCGCGCCGAGCGAGAGCAGCGCGGAGGCCTTGGCGAGCCAGGCGAGGCCGAGCAGCGCGCCCGCGCCGGCGACGGCGAGCGTGGGGCGACGCGCCCGCGGCGCGGTCGCCGCGGCGGAGGCCGCGAGCACGAGCAGGGCGGCGAGCAGCGGCTCGGGGGCGATGCGGCGGGCCTGGCGCAGCCACTCGCCGAGCACGCCGAGTGCGGCGAGGAGCCCGAGCGCGGGCCCGTAGACCCGGGCGACCGCCAGCGCGACCGCGGCGAACCCCGCGGCCCCGACGACCGCCCCCACGAGGGCGGCGTCGTCGAAGAAGCCGGGCGCGCGGCGGGCCCAAGGGGCGAGCAGGGCCGGCAGCAGCGGGTGGCGGTTGCCGTCGGAGAGCGTCCCCGCCTCGCGCAACCGCAGCGCGAGCGCGAAGTCGTGGACCTGGTCGCGGGCGGTCGGGTCGAGGGTGGCGTAGCCGCGGTGCAGCCACGCCCCGACGACGAACGCGGCCGCGACCACGACGGCGAGCAGACGAGGCGGGAGGCGAGGGGGGAGCCGGGGGTCCATGGGCCACGCGCCCCGCCGCGCGGGACCGTCGCGTCCGCCGCGCGCCGCTCGCGGCGGCACCGGGCGCGCAAGCCGGCGCCGGCGAGGGAGTTGCGGGCGGAGCATAGCGTGCCGCCGACCACGCCGGCATCCCCCTTCGCGCGCGCGGGGCCCGCCCGCGGCCGGGCCGTGCGCCGCGCGCGCTCGCCGACCGATCCGAGGGGAGGTAGGGCTCCGTTCGGGGCCCTCCCGGAGGGTCGCGATGCGGTCGTGGTCGAAGGTCGCCGTCGTCGGCGTGCTCGTCGCGGTGGGCGCGGGGGCGGCGACGCCGCCCGCCCGCGGCGAGGGGCGGTCCCCCCTCGACTTCGAGGCCGTGATCGAGCACGCCAAGGCGAAGGTGTTCCCGGCGCTGGTCTTCGTCCGACCCGTGCAGGAGGACCTCTCCGCCGGCGAGAAGCGCCGCATCGAGGTGTTCGGCAGCGGCGTCATCGTCTCGGCCGACGGCTACGTGGTCACCAACCACCACGTCGCCGAGAACGCCCGCGAGATCCGCTGCGTGCTCGCCGACCGGCGCCAGGTCGAGGCGGCGGTCGTCGGCCTCGACGAGCCCACCGACCTCGCGCTGCTCAAGCTGACGCTCGCGCCCGGCGAGACCCTCGCCCCCGCCGAGCTCGGGGCCTCGACGTCGGTCGCCGAGGGCCAGTTCGTCATGGCGCTCGGCGCGCCCTACGGCTTCGAGCGCTCGATCTCGCTCGGCATCGTCTCCAACGCGCGCCGCAACCTCGGCGACGGCGACCGCCGGGCCTACAACAACTGGATCCAGACCGACGCCGCGATCAACCCGGGCAACTCCGGCGGCCCGCTGGTGGACACGCACGGCACCGTGATCGGGATCAACACGCTGGGCGTGCAGATGGCGAGCAGCCTCGGCTTCGCCATCCCGATCGACATCGTCCGCCGCGTGGTGGACCGCCTGCGCACCGACGGGCGCGTGCTGCGGTCGTGGTCGGGGCTGACGCTGCGCCCACTGGTGGACTACGCGCAGGGCACCGTGTTCGACGGGGAGAAGGGCGTGATCGTGGACGACGTCGCCCCCGCGAGCCCCGCCGAGCGCGCGGGCCTGCAGAAGGGCGACCGGCTCCTCGAGGTCGCGGGCCGCGAGACCAACGGGCGCTACCGCGAGGACCTCCCCGAGATCCTCTGGACGCTGGCCGACCTGCCCGACGGGCGGCCCGCCGTCCTCGTCGTCGAGCGCGCGGGCGCGCCGCGGCGCGTCTCGATCGTGCCCGAGCTCTGCGACGGCTGCGACGTGTCCGGCTTCGAGGCCCCGCGGTGGGGCGCGACGTTCCAGGCGATCTCGCGCGACCGCGTCCCCGACCTCGCGTTCCTGCGGCGCAGCGGCGTGTACGTGCTCGGCGTCAAGTTCCCCGGCCCCGCGGCGGAGGCGGGCCTGCGCGAGGGCGACATCCTCCTCTCGGTGGACCGCGTCGCGGTCGCCGACCTCTCCGCGCTCGCCGCGGCCTACGAGCGGGCCTGCGTCGCCGACCCGGGCAAGCCCTCGGTGCTGCTCGAGGTGCAGCGCGACGCGCGGCGCACCTTCCTCGCCGTGGACGTCCTCCCCTCCGCTGCCGAGGAGCGCTGACGTGCGCCGCCTCGCGCCGTCCCTCGGCCTCGCCGCCGTCGTCGTGCTCGCCGCGCCCGCGCGCGCCGAGGACGTCGCGCCGGTCCCGGCCCCCGCCCCGGCGCCGGCCGCGGCCCCCGACACGAGGCCCGCACGGCCGCCGCGGACGCTCGTGCTCGACCGCGTCGCGCGCCACGCGGTGCTCGTCTCGCTGCGCTTCCAGCGCGACCTGCGGGCCGACGCCGAAGGGGTGGCCCCGCTCGACCCCGACGCCCCCACCGAGGTGTTCCGCCGCTGGGGCATGTCGCTGCGCGTGCCCGGCGTCGTCGTCCGGGACCGGCGCACGGTGCTCGTGGCCGACCTCTACGTGCCGCCGGGCTCGGTGCGCGGCGTGATGGTGGAGCCCGCCACGGGCCCCGCGGTCGAGGGGACGCTATCGGCGTTCCTCCCGGCGCTCGGCGCCGCGGTCGTGACCACGCAGGCCGACCTCGCCGCGGAGCCCGTCCCGCTCGACGGGGCGCCCGCGCTGCACGACGACGACCGCCTGATGGCCGGCGCGCTCGCCGAGGGCCCCGACGGCGCGGAGGCGTTCGCCGAGCCGCTCTCGACCGTGCGCCGCCCCGCGGCGGGCGGGGCGCTCGCCTTCGGCCGGCCGGCCCGCACGACCGCCGGGCTCGGCGGCGTCGAGGCGGCCCGGACGATCGACCTCGTCGTGCGCGACGACGGGACGCCGCTCGGCGTCCGCTGCGGCCCGGGGCCGTCCCCGCGCAAGACGCCGTGGCGCGGCGAGGGCGTCCTCGCCGAGCTGGCGCGCGCGGTGCCCTTCGACGCGCTCGGCGCGCGGGCGAAGGCGCTCGCCGCGACTTCGCACGTCCACGCGGTGCGGCTCGCGTTCCGCGCGCCGTCGCCCGACGACGAGCTCGCCAGCTGGTCCGCCCACGACGGGGCGCTGACGCCCGAGCCCGACCCCGACGCGCGCTGGTGGGCGCTGGCGGTCGCGCCCGACCTGCTCGTCGTGCCCAGCGCGCTGCCGCCGTCGTGGGTCGCGCGGCTGGTCAAGATCCAGGTCGAGGAGCGCGAGGGCCCCGCGATCGAAGGCCGCTACGAGGGGCGGCTGCACGACCTCGGCGCGTTCGTCGTGCGGCTGGTCGGCGGGACGGTGGACCCGGTGCCCGCCGGCCGGCCGCCCGCGCCCGAGGCTGAGCACGCGTTCCTCGTGCACCGCGTCGGCTGGCGTGCCGGGGCGCGGCGCGACCAGGTGGACTACCGCCGCTCCCTCGGGCTCGCGCGCGGCTACGCCGACCGGGCCTGGCTCGCCTCGGAGACGGCGGTGGAGGCCGGGAGCTTCCTGCTCGACCTCGAGGGGCGCGTGCTCGGCGCCGCCGTCGAGCTGGTGCCCGACGACGAGGATGCGGCCCGCGTGCGCGGACGCCCGGACGGCTCGCGGGGCGTGGTCGCCGCGCTGTTCGCCGACCTCGGCGAGCCCGCGGCGCTCGCCGCCGACCTCGACCGCCGCGTGATGCCCGCGCCGGCCCGCGGCACGCGGCGGCTGCCGTGGCTCGGCGTCGAGGTCGAGCCGATCCGCGGCGCGAAGGTGGCCGACGCGCTCGACATCGCGGGGCCCACGCGCGACGGCGCGCGGGGGCTGCTCGTCAACGTCGTGCACGCGGGGTCGCCCGCGGCGCGCGCCGGGCTCCGCCCCGACGACGTGCTCCTCTCCGCGCGGCGCACGGGCGGGACGACGGCGGACGCGCCTCCCGTGGACCTGCGCGACGCGCCCAACGCGGCGGAGTGGCCCGACACGAGCGAGGTCCCGCGGCCGTGGGCCCCGCGCACCAACGCGCTCGTGCGGCTGCTCGAGGCGTGGGGCGAGGGGACGCCCTACGAGCTCGAGGTCCTGCGCGACGACGCCGTGCTGCGGCTCTCGACCACCGTCGAGCTCGGGCCGCGCGACGTCACGACCGCCACGGAGGCGCGCGACGCCGAGACGGGGCTGCTGGTCAAGGAGCTCACCTACGAGGTGCGCCAGGGGCTCAAGCTGGCGGCCGACGCCCCGGGCGTGCTCGTCGCGGGCGTCGAGGACGGCTCGGCGGCGGCGCAGGCGCGCATCCTGCCGTGGGAACTGATCGTCGAAGTCGGCGGGAGCGCCGTAGACGGGCCCACGGCCTTCGCCGAGAAGCTCGCCGCAGCCCGGGCGGCCGGCCAGCGCGAGCTGCGGGTGGTCGTCCGGCGGCTGGACCGGACGCGCTTCGTCGATCTGCGCATCGGCGCCGGCAGCCCGCCCAAGTAGCCCCCCCGGCACGGGGAACCCGGTCCCCCCCGACCGCGTCTGCGGGACGGCAGCGCGGTGCCCCGGACCGGGTCCGGGTATCCTCCCCCCCTACGTCTGCGGGGTCCTCGCCCCCGCCCGGAGTCCTTCATGTCGCGTTCCCTCTCCGTCGCCCTGGCGGCGACCCTCGGCGCGCTCGCCGTCCTCCCTCTCGCCTCCGACGCCCTCGCGGGCGGCGGGAAGCCGGCGCCCGCCAAGCCCGCGGGCAAGCCCGCGCCCGCGACGGCGGACAAGTACGACTCGCTCGAGGCCCTCGAGGCGTCGTGCGACGAGGCGGAGTCCGCGTCGAGCAAGGAGATGCGCCGCAAGCGCTACGAGAAGGTGGTCGCCTACCTCGCCGCCAACGCGAGCGCGAAGGACGCCGAGCGCGCGACCGGGACCGCGGTGGACCTCGCCGAGGAGCTCGAGGAGTGGGCGAAGGCCGTCGAGCACGCCGACGCCTACCTCGGCGCGTACGCCGACGGCCAGCGCAAGGTGGACATGCTGCTGTCGAAGGCCGGGGCGATGGGCCACCTGCCCGGGAAGAAGGAGGACACGGTCAAGGCGTACGACGCGGCGTTCGCCGCGGTGGACGTCTCGAAGGTCAACCCCAACACGGTGTTCGGGGCCTACGTCGGCTACGCCGACTGGCTCCTCGACCTCGACGACGTCGCGGGCGCCAAGGGCGCGTACGAGAAGCTCAAGGACGCCTACTCGTCGCACCCCGCCTCGGGCCAGATCTCGCAGCTCGCCGAGGGCTTCCTCAAGAACCTCGAGTCGATCGGCCAGGACGCGACGGCGTTCCCCGACACCGCCAAGGACCTCGAGGGCAAGCCGGTCACCGTCGGCGACTTCAAGGGCAAGGTGCTCCTCATCGACTTCTGGGCGACGTGGTGCGGGCCGTGCCGCGCCGAGATGCCCAACGTGATCAAGGCCTACAAGCGCTACCACGACAAGGGCTTCGAGGTGCTCGGCATCTCCCTCGACCGCCCCGGCGACCTGCAGAAGCTCAAGGACTACGTCCGCGAGAAGGCGATGCCGTGGCGGCAGGTGTACTACGGCGACGGCCCCAACGCGGTCGCCGAGGCCTACGGCGTCGAGGGCATCCCGCACACCGTGCTGATCGACAAGGACGGCAAGGTGATCCGCGTCGGGCTGCGCGGCGACGCGCTGCAGACCAAGCTCGAGAAGCTGTTCGGCGGCAAGTAGCGCCCCTTCGGGCCTTCGCGCGGGGCGGGCGACCCGGACGGGACGCCCGCCCCGCGTCGTTTCGACAGGCGGCCACGCTCCGAACGCCTTCGTCGCCCCCCGCCCGCGCCGTACGATCCGCGCCCGGACCACGGAAACCGCCCGCATGCGTCGTCCCCCGCTCCACGTCTGGCTGCCCCTCGCCGTCCTCTCGCTCGCCTCCGCCGCGCGCGGCGACGAGTCGGCGGTGCCGAACCCGCCGCCGCCGCCCGGGCTGCCGCCCGTGGGCGCGCCCGCCACCGCCGGCGCGCCGCGGACGCTGCAGGAGATCGACGAGGCCTTCGACGACCAGGAGAAGGCCTCGCGCCAGGCCGTGCAGCGACGCCGCATCGCCGCGATCTCCGCCTTCGTGCAGGCGAGACCCGCCGCGCGCGACAGCGAGGCCGCGCGGGCCGAGCTGGTCCGGCTCGCCTCGGCCGTCGAGGACTGGGCGTTCGCGGTGCGCGTCGCGGAGGACTACCTGGCGCGGCACCCCACCGGCGACGCCGAGGTCACGGCGCGCTACGCCCGCGCCGAGGCGCTGGGCAAGCTCGGGCGTGCCAACGAGGCCCGCGCGGCCTACGAGGAGCTGACGCGCACCGTCAACGCGGCGCGGCACGGGACGAGCACCGTGCTCGCGGCGTGGTCGAACTACGCGGGCTGGCTCACCGACGTCGGTGACCTCGAGGGCGCCAAGGGCGCGTGGCGCGGCTTCAAGGCCGCGACGGCTGCGACGCAGAACGCGTCGTCGTACGCGTACATGGCCGAAGACGAGATGCGGGCGATCGACCAGCTCGGCCGCGCGCCGCTGCCCTTCCCGGCCGACGCGCGCGACCTCGAGGGCCGTCCGGTGAGCCTCGACGCCTACCGTGGCCGCGTGGTCCTCGTGGACTTCTGGGCGACGTGGTGCGGCCCGTGCAAGGCGGAGCTGCCCAACGTCCTCGCGGCGTGGGAGCGCTTCCACGACCGCGGCTTCGAGGTGGTGGGCGTCGCGGTGGACCAGGGCGACGCGCCCAAGGTGCGCCAGTTCGTGCAGGCGCAGGGCATCCCGTGGCGCAACGTCCACTACCCCACCGGCCGCAACCTCACGGCCGACGCGTGGGGCGTCAAGGGCGTCCCGCACACGGTCCTCATCGGTCCCGACGGCCGCGTCGTCCGCGTCGGCCTGCGCGGCCGCCCGCTCGTCCAGGAGATCGCCCGCCTCCTCGGCGCGCGCTAGCCCGCCGAACTCACGAGCCGACGAGGTCGTGGCGGCGTCTTCGGCCCGGGCGTGGCGCAGGGCCCGTCGGCGATTGGATGCGCGTCGCCACGCGTCGTCCGCTCCTCGACGTGGTGCCAGAACACGCCGTCGTCGCGTCCGACGCGCGCCCGGGCCGAATCCGCGCGCCCCGACGGGGGCCTGACGTGCGATCGGCGCTCGACGGGCCTCGTCTTTCGTGAATTCGGCGGGCTAGAGACGCGCGCTCGTCGCGTTCCGGCGGGGGCGCCCGCGCTCGCTGAGGCCCGGGCCCCTCGGTCGCCCCGCGCTGCGCTGGCTCGCGCGCTCGTGCCCGGCCCGTCGGGCCGGGCACCGCCTCCGTAAGGTCGCAGACTCCTCGTCGTCGGGCCGCAGCTCGGCGTACGGCGGTGCGAGTACGCGGTCGCCGCGGCCGCTCCCGCGGGCCTGAGTGAATCGCGGGCGACGAGCACGGGGGGCCGCAGGGAGACGCGGAGGAGGAAACGCGGAAACGCAGGGGGGAAACGCGGAGCCAGCTCCCGCTATCCCGCCGGCGGCACCTCGACGCTCTTGCGCGCGCGACGGCGGCGGCGGGGCGCCGTCGCCGCGTCGGGGACGGGCGCGGGCTCCGGCTCGACCTCGGGGGTTCGCGAGGCGAGCTTGGCCGCGGCGTCGAGCAGCGCGACCTGCGCCGAGACGGCCGTCTCGCCGGCGCCCGCCACGACGCGCTCGTGGGAGCCGTCAGGCAGGATGCGCCGCGCCTTGACGCGGTCGGCGAGGTAGGTGGCGAGCACCTCGTTGCGCAGACGGTCGCGCAGTGCGGCGTCCTCCACGGGGAAGAGCACCTCGACGCGGTGACGGAGGTTGCGCGGCATCCAGTCGGCGCTGCCGAGGTAGACCTCCGGCGAGCCGCCGTTCTCGAACGAGTAGACGCGGCTGTGCTCGAGGAAGCGCCCGACGACGCTCGTCACCCGGACGTTCTCCGACACGCCGGGGACGCCCGGCCGGAGCACGCAGATGCCGCGCACGACGAGGTCCACGGGCACGCCCGCGCAGGACGCCTCGTAGAGCGCCTCGACGACCGCCTCGTCGGCGAGCGCGTTCATCTTCGCGACGATGCGCGCCGGACGGCCCGCCCGCGCGTGCTCGGCCTCGCGCCGGATCAGCGCGACGAGCCGCGGGAGCATGTCGAACGGCGCGACGAGCATGCGGTCCATGCGCGCCGGCCGCGACAGCGACGTCAGCAGGTCGAACACGCGCGCGGCGTCCGCGGTCAGCGTCTCGCGCGCCGTCAGCACGCCGAGGTCGGTGTAGACGCGCGCGGTCGAGGGGTTGTAGTTGCCCGTCCCAAGGTGGGCGTAGCGGCGGATGCGGTCGCCCTCGCGCCGGACGACGAGGGTGAGCTTGGCGTGGGTCTTCAGGCCCACGAGCCCGTAGACCACGTGGACGCCGCTCGCCTCGAGGCGCCGCGCCCACGCGATGTTGGCGGCCTCGTCGAAGCGAGCCTTGAGCTCGACGACCACGACGACCTGCTTGCCGTCCTCGGCCGCGCGCGCGAGCGCCCGCACGATCGGCGAGTCGCTGCTCGTGCGGTAGAGCGTCTGCTTGATCGCCAGCACCTGCGGGTCCTTCGCCGCCGCCTCGACGAAGTCGGTGACGTGCGAGAACGACTCGAACGGGTGGTGCAGCAGGACGTCGCCCTGACGGAGTCGCGCGAAGAGCGGCTCGGGGTCGCGCGGGAGGCCGACGCGCGCGGGCCGCAGCGGCGGGTCCTTCAGCGCCGGCGCCGAGACGTCGCCGTAGACCTGCATCATCCGCGACAGGTTCACGGGGCCGTCCACGACGTAGAGCTGGAGCGGGTCGAGCTCGAATGCGTCGAGCAGCGCCTGGCGCAGCTCGTCGGTGGACCGTGACGACACCTCGATTCGCACGACGTCGCCGCGACGGCGCCGGTGGCGCAGCTGGTCCTCGATCGCGCGCAGGAGGTCGTCGGCGCCCTCCTCGTCCACCTCGAGGTTGGCGTTGCGCGTGACACGGAACGGCGCGACCGCCACGATGCGCCGGCCGAAGTAGAGGCGCCCGACGAACGCGCCGGCGAGGTCGGCCAGCGACACGTACTCGTGCTTGCCGCCCGGCAGGCGGACGAAGCGCGGCAGCACGCGCGGCACCGGCACGATCCCGAGGCGGCGCGAGCGCGCGGTCCCCTCGTCCTCGAGGAGCACCGCGAGGCAGAGCGCCTGCGAGAGCAGGTGCGGCAGCGGGTGCGCCGGGTCGAGCGTGAACGGCGTCAGCACCGGCCCGACCTCGCGCTCGAAGAAGTGCTCGCAGAACGCGCGCTGCACGTCGTCGGCGTCCGACATCTGCAGGAGGCGGATGCCCGCCGACCCGAGCGCCGGGCGCACCTGCTCGTTCCAGCAGCGGTAGAGGTCGGCGCTCAGCGCGTGCGCGCGCTCGTGGACGCCCTTCCACTGGTCGTGCGCCGACAGGTGGTCGGGGGTGGGCGGGTTCACCCCGGCGTCCATCTGCTCCTGGAGCCGCGCGACGCGGACCTCGAAGAACTCCGTCAGGTTGCTGTCCACGATCGAGAGGAACTTCACGCGCTCGAGCAGCGGCTGCGAGGGGTCCATCGCCTCCTCGAGCACGCGGCGGTTGAAGCCGAGCCACGAGAACTCGCGGTTGACGTAGAGGCTGGGGTCCTTGAGGTCGGGCACGGGAGCGGTCCTGCGGGAAGGGGGCGGAGGGCCGGCCCCCCAAGCAAGCAGCGTCGCAGAAAGAGGAGGTGAAGACGCGGGCAGGTCGTCCGACCGTCGGGCCCCCCGGGGGCTCTGTTGCTTGCAATCAGCAACCGATGACCCCCGGCCCCGGTCGGCGACCGCGCGTAGCATCCCTCCCCCATGCCCGGAGCCCCGTTCCCGCTGGCCGGCGAGGTGGCCGCGCTGTCGAGCAGCCTCCTGTGGGCGTGCGCGGGCATCGTGTTCCGGCGGCTGCGCGGCCGCGCGTCGCCCGCGGCGATCAACCTCGCCAAGAACACGACGGCCGCGGGCTGCTTCGCGATCGTCGGGCTCGTCCTGTGGGGCGCCCCGTGGCCCGTGGCGACCCCGCTCGCCGCCCAAGGGCTGATGGCGCTCTCCGGGATCGTCGGGCTGTCCGTCTGCGACACGTACTTCCTGCGCGCGATCCAGGAGCTCGGCCCGCGGCGGGCCACGCTGCTGATGCTGCTCTCCCCGCTGCTCGTGTTCGCGGGCGCGGCGCTGCCGCCTTCGTCGGAGACGGCCGTGCTCGCCGACCCCGCGCGCCTCGCCGCCGTGCTGGTCGCGCTCACCGGCATCGCGCTCGCCGCGAGCGAGGCCCCCGCCGGAGGCACCGACCCCGCCGCGTCCCGGCGCGGGATCCTCGACGGGCTGCTCGCGGCGGTGTTCCAGGCCGCGGGCGTGCTGCTCGCGCGCGCCGCCTTCGCCGCGGGCGCGGGCCCCGTGGACGGGGCGATGGTCCGCCTCGCGGTCGGCGCGGCGGTGCTGGCGCTCGCCGGCGCCGCGACCGGGCGCCTGTCCGGGTGGGCGCGGGAGCTCGGGCGCCCCGCCACGCTCCGCACGCTGGTCCCCACGGCGTTCTTCGGCACCTTCCTCGGGATCGGGGCGTACCAGTGCGCGCTGGCGTGGGGGCGGTCGGCGGGCATCGCCTCGACGCTGAACTCGCTCGCGCCCGTGTGGCTGATCCCGCTCTCCGCGGTGTTCCTGGGCGAGCGCCACGGCGTCCGCGCGTGGCTGTCCACGGCGCTGGCGCTCGGCGGCGTGGCGTGGCTGGCGCTCGCCGGCTGAGCCGGGGCGGCTGGCTCGCGGGCGGGACGGGCGCCGGGCATGGTCCCGTCCCCTCGAGCGGGTCCGCGACCCGCGTGCCGCGGGTCCCGGGGCTCGCCCACCGGAGTCCCGGGCCCGCGAGATCGGGGCCTGACGCGCGCTAAGCGGGCGCGGCGCGGCGTCGCTCGTGAGCTCGGCGGTCTCGGCTCGGTCGGTTCGCCCGGTGAACCGAAGAACCGACCGGGCTCCCCCTGCGCTCTTCGACGCGTGCGCCGGGAGGGCGCCCCACAGGAGGCTCCATGCGTGCGACTTGGGCAGCGGCAGCGGTCGTGGTCGCGGTGACGGGCGCCGCGGCGGTGCGAGCGGACGGCGTGTCCGCGTACTACGTCCCCGTCGGCGACGAGGTGTCCGCGGTCACCGCCGCGGTGCCGTCGAGCGTCGGCCTGCAGGCCGGCGAGCTCCACGCGGTCGTCGCGACGGCCGACGAGCCGCCGACGCCGCGCACGACGCCGCCCGTCACGGTGCAGGGTGAGCGCACGGTCGAGCGCGTCTACTCGCCCGCGCCGGAGTACCCCTACGGCGGCGGCTGGAGCCCGACGGGGCTGCGCCAGGACACGCGCCTCGGGCCCTACGGCCAGCCCGAGTGGACGACGGACCGGACGTGGGCCCGCGTGCGCTCCTACGTGATCGCGCCCGGCCAGATCGAGTTCGAGTCGTGGTACCGCGGCCGCTACAAGAAGCACGGCGAGGGGAACACGCACCTCTTCCAGGAAGAGGTCGGCATCGGACTCCCCCACCGCTTCCAGTTCGACGTGTACCTCAACTTCGAGGACAACCCCGACCGCGACCTCCACTTCAAGGAGACGCAGGTCGAGCTCCGTTGGGCGCTGGCGAACTGGGACTGCCTGTTCTGGAACCCCACGATCTACCTCGAGTACAAGCTCCACGACGACCCCGAGGAGTCCGACGTCCTCGAGGCGAAGCTCCTCTTCTCCGACGACATCGCGCCGCGCTGGCGCGGCGGCGTCAACCTCACCTACGAGCGCGAGCTCTCCGGCGAGGAGGAGGAGGTGCTCGGGTTCACGGCGGCGGTGTCCTACACCGTGTGCGACCAGCTCCTCTCGGTCGGCGCCGAGTTCCAGTACGAGCGCGCCACGGTCGAGTCGGCGCGCGACGACTACGAGCACACGGTCTACCTCGGGCCCAGCGTCTCGATCCGCACGAGCTCGACGACGCACCTCGACGTCGCGCCGCTCTTCGGGCTCACCGAGGAGTCCAACCACATGCAGCTCTTCATCGTGTTCGGCATCGAGATCGGGCCCGGCGGCGGCGAGGCCGGCTGGCTCAACCCGATCGCGGCCCGCAGCAACTGACCGCGTCGGCGGGCGGCCCGCGACCGTCGCGGGCCGCCCGTCTCACCCGTCGAGGCGTCGGCGCATGGCCTCGAGCCGCCCGCCGAGCTCCTCGCGCCACGCGGGCGCCTTGCGCCGCAGCTTGTCGAGCACGCGCGCGGCGGCCGCCGAGGCCGAGATCCCGTAGCGGCTGGCGACCTCGACGAGCGCGACGAGCGTGTCGCCCAGCTCGCCCTCGAGGTCGGCGCGCACGTCCTTGCCGTACCCCTCCGCGTCGAGGACGCAGCGGGCGACCTCGCCGGCCTCCTCGGAGAGCGCGAGCGCGGCGAGCACCTTCGGATGCTCGATGCCGGCGAGCAGGGTCGTCAGCTCGGCCTGGAATCGGTCGAGGTCCATCGGTCCCTCCGGGGCGGGGTGCGCCGCGCGCGCGGGAGCGCGGCGAAGGTCGTCGTCGTCACGCCGAGCCGGGCGAGCCCGTCGCGGATCGTGCGGAGATGGCGCGCGTCGGCCTCGCGGTCGAGCCCGCCGTCGGCGCGGGGCCCGTCCCACGGCCCGTCCGCGGGGTGCGCCACGACCTCGACGGTCGCGTGGGCGAGCCGGCGCGGCCAGCGGCCGCGACGCACCCAACCGGCGACGACCTCGGCGTCCACGATCCCGGCCGGGGACGCGAGGCCCGTGGCGACGTCGGTCCCGCGCGCGAGCGCCGCCGCGGCGGCGAGCACCGCGCCCTTGAGGCGCCCGACCGCGCCGGGTCCGCAGCGCAGCGCGCCGCACGGCGCGGGCCGGCGGATCCCGACGAGCCCGAGACGGCGCGCCTCGAGCGCCACGGCGCGGTACACCGTCGGGACGAGGAACGCGTGGCGGTGGGCGTCCACGTGCGTGGGCGAGAGCCCCAGCGCGCGCACGCGCCCGACGGCGGCGCGCACCGCCTCGCGCACGGCCCGCCCGGGCACGAGGCCCGCGGCGGCGCGCAGCAGGAACGGGAGCAGGCGGCCGGGGGCGAGGTCGAGGTGGACGCCGACGTCCACGTCCGCGCGCGACGCGAGCAGCGTGCGCGCCGCCGACGCGGCGGTCGTGCCGTCGGCGAGGACCGACACCGTGGTGAGGCCGCCGTCGCGCACGGCGTCGAGCAGGCCGCGGTCGCCGGCGGGGGCGAGCCCGAGGTCGTCGCCGGTCAGCACGACGCGCGGCCCCGCGCGCTCGCCGCGGCGCACACCGCGGGCCCGCGCCACCGCGCGGCCGTAGCGCGCGAGCCCGCGGTCGCGCAGGAACACGCGCGCGGTGTCCACGCCCGACGCGAGGAACCCGCGCCAGCCGATGCGCACGCCGGGCCGGCGGAAGTCCACCGTGACCGGGACGGCGACGAGGCGCAGGCGCGCGCGGTGCGCGAGCACGAGCAGCTCGACGTCCCACGCGAAGCGGCGCGTCGAGAGCGCCGGGACCAGCTGCGCGGCGACGTCGCGGCGCAGCGCCTTGAGGCCCGTCTGCGTGTCGCGGATCGGCAGGCGGAACAGCACCGACGTCACCGCAAGGTAGAGGCGCGACAGCCAGACCCGGTGCGCCGGGCGCCGCTCGACCGCGCCGGGGACGTACTTGCTGCCGACGGCCACGGCCGCGCCGGCGCGCTCCATCGCCTCGAGCAGCGGCCCGACCGACTCGGGGGCGATCTCGAGGTCGGCGTCGAGGAAGACGAGCACGTCGTGGCGCGCGGCCGCGCAGCCGGTCGCGAGCGCCGCGCCCTTGCCGCGGTTCTGCGCGTGACGGACGACACGCACGCGCGCGTCGGCGGCGGCGACGGCCTCGGCCTCGGCGGCGGTCGCGTCGCGGCTGCCGTCGTCGACCAGCACGACCTCGAAGGGGCGCCGCAGGTGCGCGACGGCATCCACGATCCGGCGCAGGTGCTCGCGCACGTGCGGCCCCTCGTCGAAGGCGGGCACGACCACGGAGATCGAGGGGCCGCCGGCGTCGATCACGCGGGTCGCTCGTAGACGACCAGCAGCCTCGGCGGGTGCGCGGGCGACACGACGAAGGCGACGTCGGGCCGCGCGACGAGGCCCGCGGCGGTCGCCGCGGCGAGGCCCTCGCGGCGCTCGTCGTCGGAGACGTCGGCCGACTTCCAGTGGACGAGACGGCCGCCGCGCGCGAGCCACGGCGCGGCTTCCTTCGTGGTGGGCGCCAGCGGACCGACCGCGCGCACGACGACGAGGTCGGCGCCGCCGCGCAGGGCGGGGCGCCGCGCGACCAACTCGCGCCCGTCGCAGGCGACCACGGTCGCGCGGGAGGCGCCGACGGCGGCGCACACGCGCTCGACCGCGCGGGCCTTCTTCTCCCGGCGCTCGACGAGCACGACCTCGGTGTCCGGCCACCGCATCGCGACCGCGAGGCCGGGGAAGCCGTTCCCGGTCCCCAGGTCGATCGCGACCCGGGGAGCGCGCGACGCCGCGGGCCACGCGGCCCCCACCGGGAGCGAGTCCACGACCAGCACGTCCACGGCGGCCGCGAGGTCGCGGGCGCCGGTGAGGTTGACGCGCTCGTTCTCCGCGAGCACCGCCTCGGCGGCCGCGAGCAGGCGCGCCGCGGCGGTCTCCGGGTACCCGTAGGTCGCCGCCAAGGACGCGAGGCGGGCGAGCAGCGCGGGGCGGTCGGGGTGGTCGGGCACGGGCGCAGCATCCCCTCCCCGGGCGTGGTTGTCACGCACGCCCCGCATCCGGGGCTATGCTCGTAGGGATGTTGGCGTTCCTCGCTTCGCTCTCCACGGCCCACGTCGTCTCGGTGGGCGTCGTCGCCGCGATCGTCGTCGAGGTGGCGACGCTCGTGATGCGCTTCGGCTTCGCGATGAAGTCGCCGACGGTGACGCACCGCGCGGCCCGCTTCACGCGGGGCTGGCGCGTGCACCACGGCTTCGTCGGGCTGGCGGTGCTCGTGCTGGCGGCCGCGCTGCCGCTGCCGCCGCCGTGGGGCAACCTCGCGTGGATCGCGGGCATCGCGTTGTTCCTGTCGGACGCGATCCACCACTTCGCGGTGCTGCACCCCGTGTTCGGGGACAGCGAGTTCGATCTCCGCTACCCCGAGCACGGCAGCGACGTCCGCGGCCCGTTCTAGACGGACGTTGGCTGGCTGCGTCGATCGCGGGGCGCCCGCGCTCGCTGAGGCCCGGGGTTCACGGTCGTCGGGGCGCAGCGCCCCTCCGACCCTCCTCCTCGTCGCAGACTCCTCGTCGTCGGGCCGCGGCTCGGCGTACGGCGGTGCGAGTACGCGGTCGCCGCGGCCGCTCCCGCGGGCCTGAGCGA
>JADZCA010000110.1 GCA_020851795.1 Planctomycetota bacterium
GGTGCCAGGCACCGCACTGCGGTGCCTGGCACCGCGCTGCGGCTCGCACTCTCGCTCGTGGCGGCGGCGCTGCTCGCGGGCTGCGGCGACGCGCCGCCCGCGCCCGTGCCCGGTCCGGCGCCGGAGGCGGGCCGGGGCGAGGGCGCGGGGCCCGGGGCGCCGCTCGAGCCGACCCGGGAGCAGGTCACCGCGTGGACCGAGCGGCTGCGCGCGCTCGCGGGCGGGTACCGCTCGCTCTCGCGGGTGGACGACCTCAGCCGTTGGGCGCCGGAGATGTGCTGGATGCCGCGCGGCGCGCGCGTGCCGATGAGCGTGACCGACGCGGCGACGCCGCACGGCCGCAAGCTCTACGCGCTGTGGGCGAAGGACCTCGAGGCGTACGCGAAGCTCTCCGACCTGCCGCTGCGCGAGCCCGCTCCCGAGGCGGTCGCGAAGACGCCCGGCGTCGAAGGCTGCTCGCAGGTGCTGGTCAAGGAGGCCTTCGAGCCGGTCGAGATCGGGCCCGAGGAGAAGCCCGCCCACGCCGACGCCTGGTTCCGGCTGCGGCCCGCCGAGCGCGACGGCAAGCGCTACCGTCCCGGCGACCGCAAGGGGCTCTTCGTCCTCCTCCGGCTCGACCCGAAGACACCGGGCACCGACGACGGCTGGGTGTACGGCACGGTCGCGCCCGACGGCGCGGTGACCGCGGTCGGCCGGGTCGCGACGTGCATCGGCTGCCACAAGGACGCCCCGCACGGCCGGCTCTTCGGGCTCCCCAAGGACACGGTCGTGCGGTAGGAGCCCGTCGCGGTGACGAGCCGCCGGCAAGCCCGCTCCCGGGACGGGCTCCGAATGCGCGGAGGCGGAGGGGTCGGCCGTCGATGCGGTCGTCGCCCCGAACCGCTGGAGCACGTCGCGTACGCCGCGCGGCGCGCTACGACGGCAGGACGCGGCGGAGCACGCGGAGCCAGTTGCCGCCGAGCACGCGCGCGATCACGTCGTCGGCGTAGCCGCGGCGACGCAGCTGCTCGCCGACGAGGGCAAGGTCGGCGACCGACGCGATCCCGCGCGGCGCCTTGTCGGTGCGGAAGCCGCCGTCGAGGTCGCTCCCGAGGCCGACGTGGTCGGGCCCCACGAGCGCGACGACGTGGTCGATGTGGCGCACGACCGTGTCGAGCGTGACCTCGCCCTCCGCGAGGAACGGCGCGTAGAGGACGATGCCGACCAGCCCGCCACGCTCGGCGATGCGCCGGATCTGGTCGTCGGAGAGGTTGCGCCGGTGGGGGCGCAGCGCCGCGGCGTTGCTGTGGCTGGCGACGACGAGGCCCCCGTGGCGGGCGAGCACGTCGTCCACCGCGCGGGCGTTGAGGTGCGACAGGTCGGGCACGACGCCGAGGCGCGTCATCTCGTCGAGCAGCCGCACGCCCGCCTCGGTCAGGCCCACGTCGTCGCGGGTCCCGCCGGCGTAGCGGTTCGGCGTGTTCCACGCGATCCCGACGAAGCGCACCCCGCGCTCGACCCACCGGGAGAGCTCCTGCGGGTGGCGCACGGGGTCGGCGCCCTCCATCAGGTGCACCATCCCGATCGGCCCGCCGGCCCGGCACAGCGACACGTCGCCTTGGCTCTCGAGGCGGAACAGGTGCTCGGGGTGGCGCGCGAGCAGCGCGTCGTAGAGCGCCATCTGCCGCTCGGCGTTCTCGGTGGCGGTCTCGCCCTTCCAGTAGCCGTCGGGGGAGAACACCGTCCCGAACACGACGCCGACCCCGCCGCGGAGCAGGTCGGGCAGCGACAGCGCGTGGCCGGCGGGTGCGGGCACGCCGAAGTCCCGCCCCGTCTCGAGGAGCTCGGTCGCGATGTCCTCATGCCCGTCGACGATCAGCCAACCCACCGGTCACCCTCCGAGCCCGGGGTTCTACCAACCCCGGGGGGGCGGACTCCACCCTCGCGTGCGGCGCCTCCGGCGCCCCCCCGGGTCCGCCGCCGCCGATCGTCGCCGTGCCAGGAAAGTTGTTTTCACGTTGGCACGGCCCCCCGCGTCGCCGGCGGGCGATCCGCCCGTGAAAACAGCGTTCCTGGACCCGGCTCTCGGACGGCCGCGCCGCCGACGGCCCACCCGCCCGTGAAAACAACTTTCCTGGCACCGCCCTGCGCGGCCGACGTTCACAGGAGTGGGCGTCGGGGCCCGCGTCCCGGGTGGCGCTGGCGCGCCGGGCCCGGGAGGTCGCGATGAAGGTCGGCTCGTTCGCGCTCGTCACGGTCGCGTGCGTCACGCTCGCCGGCACGGTCCGGGCGGGCGACGAAGCCCCGCCGGCCCCCGCGCTCGAGACGCGCTGGATCGACGTGTCCGCGCTCACCTTCGGCGCGAGCGAGTTCCGGCCCGAACAGGGACCGACCGCGGTCGCCAGCGACCAGGTCAACGACGAGGAGAACCCGCTGTTCGGCGGCGAGGGCGAGGAGTGGTGGCGCCCCTTCGGTGGCCCCGACGAGCTCGTCGACCGCGTCAAGACGTCGGTCGCCGACCCCGGCGCGTGGGAGGCCGAGGGCACGAGCCTCTCGCACGCCGGCGGACGGTGGATCGTCGTGCGGAACCGGCCCGACGTCGTCGCCGCCACCGAGACGTTCCTGCGTTCGCTCGAGCGCGAGGCCCTCGTGACGTACGAGATCGACGTGGCCTGCTTCGCGGGCGAGGCGTCGTCGGTCGGCACCGAGGGGCTCGCGCACGCGGTCGAGCGGGGCGCGCTCGTCCCGCTCGCGGGGGCGCGCGCGACGGCCGTGGGCGGGCAGCGCGTCGCCGGTCGCGTCGGGTCGATGACCGCGTACGTGCAGGACGAGGACGTTGAGGTCGCCGAGGACGCGAAGATCGGCGACCCCATCGTCGGGGTCGCGCCCGACGGGCTCGGCTTCGACGCGCGCGTCACGCGCGGCCCGGAGCGGCTGCGCCTCGACGTCGCGGCGTGGTGGTCGGCGCAGGACCTCGAGCGCGCCCGTGACACGGGGGAGACCGGCACGCTCTCGCTGCCGCGCGCGGACACCTGCGAGTGCGGCGCGACCGCCGTCTACGTGGACCCCGGCGCGTGGACGGTCGTGCACGCCTCCGGCGCCGGCACGCAGGCGCGCGTCCTCGCGGCCCGCGTCACGCCGCAGCGTCCGCCGCCGACGCCGGGCCCCGCACCGTCGGAGACGGCGCCGACGGCGCGCGGGGCGCCCGCGCTGCCCCCGCGCGGCGCGCCCACCGTCCGGCGCTACGACGTCGCGGACCTCGTCGCGCGGGTCGCCTGCCACCGCGGGCCCGACGTCCGGGTGTGGCCGTCCAACTACACGCCGCCCGAGCCGCCCGAGCTTCCCGAGTCGATGTCCCTGTTCCAGGACGCGTCCGGGATCCTCGAGGCGCTCAAGGCGACGGTGGATCCGGCGGGCTGGGAGGACGAGGGCGTGTGGATCCGCGCGGGGACGTACTACGACCTCCTCGTCCGCACCGACGCGCCCCGCCACGCCGCGGTCGAGGCCGCGCTCGCCGGCTTCCGGCGCCTCGCCGTGCGTCCGGCGAGGCTGCGGGCGGTCGTCGCGACGATGCCGGCGGCCTCGCTGCCCGAGCTGTGGACGGGGCTCTCCGACGCGCTGGTCGCCGACGGCGGGGCCGCGCTGCTCGCACGGGCCGGGGCGAAGGTCGTGGACCGCGCGACGCTGCGCCTGATGACGCCCCAGCGCGACGCCGCGGTCGGCGGGCGGTGGGTGGACTACGTCGGCGACTTCGACGTCGAGATCTCGTGCAAGTCGACGATCCCGAACCCGATCGTGAAGCGGGTGTTCGCGGGCCTCTCGCTCGACGTGCGGGCGACGTGGAGCCTCGATCGCGACGCGCTGCTCGCCGAGGTGCGCTTCGACCGCTCGACGCTGCGCGCGATGCGCGACGCCAAGACGCCGGTGGGGACCATCGAGTGCCCGTCGCTCGGGGTGCTCCGGGCGCGGTCCTCGGTCGTCGTGCCGGCCGGCTCGACGCGCCTCGTCGCGGCCGACCTCGTCGGCGGCGAGGTCACGCTCGTGCTGCTGCACGCTGCGTCCGAGTGACGCGCGACGCGTACGCGTCGAGCTCCTGGCACCGCCGAGCTCCGCCGAGCTACCGCCCGGCGGCCATGGCGCGGAGGCGGGCGATCCGCTTCTCGGGCGAGGGGTGCGTCGAGAAGAGCTGGCCCATCCCGAAGAACGGGTTCGCGATCATCATGTGCGCCGTCGCGCCGGTGGCGGAGAGCGGCGCCCGGTGGGGGATCGCGCTGTGCAGCCGCTCGAGCGCGTCGGCGAGCGCGCCCGGGTCGCCCGAGAGCGACGCCCCTTCGTCGTCGGCGCCGTACTCGCGCGTGCGGCTGATCGCCATCTGCACGAGCATCGCGATCAGCGGCGCGAAGACCACCGCGAGGATGCCCAGCGCGCCCGGGCCCTCGTCGTCGCGCGACCGGTGGCCGAAGAACATGCCGAACTGCGCGAGCATCGAGATCGCCGACACCGCGCCCGCGACGAGCGTCATCGTCAGCATGTCGCGGTTGCGCACGTGGCCGAGCTCGTGGCCCAGCACCGCCTTCACCTCGCGCCGGCTGCACAGGCGCAGCAGGCCCTCGGTCACCGCCACGACCGCGTGGCTCGGGTTGCGGCCCGTCGCGAACGCGTTGGGCGCGTCGTTGGGGATCACCGCGAGCCGCGGCATCGGCATGCCGGCCCGCTCGGTCATGTCTCGCACGTCGGCCTCGAGCTCGGGGAATTCCCCGGGTTCGAGGACCCGGGCGCGGTAGGCCTTGAGGACCATCGGCCCCGAGAACCAGTAGTTCACGAAGTTCATCAGCAGGCCGAACCCGAGCGCGATCATCATCCCGGAGCGGCCGCCGACGAGGCCGCCGACCCAGACGAGCACGGCGGTCAGGAGCGTCAGCAGGAAGACGGTGCGGAGCATGTTCATGGCGGATCTCGGAGGCTCGGGGACCACCCCCGGGCGGGACGCGGAGCCTAGCGAACCGGCAGGGGCGGGTCGTTCGATCTCGCCGGGGGCGGTCGTCCGCCGCCGGGGGGCGCGGACGGACCGCATCGTCGTCGCCGGGCGTGCCCTGTCGCTGTTCGTCCTGCCCGACCCGGACGCCCTGCTCGACGCGCTGACGCAGGAGGAGTTCGACCGCAACGACGGTCGCATGCCCTACTGGGCGACCCTGTGGCCGTCGGCCTTCGCGTTGGCCGAGGCGGTGCTCACCGGGCCGTCGGTGGCGGGGCGACGCGTGCTCGACCTCGGCTGCGGCCTCGGGTTGTGCGGCTTGGCCGCGCTCGAGCGCGGGGCCCGCGTCACCTTCCTCGACTGGGAGCCGGACGCGGTGGCGCTGGCGACGGCGAGCGCCCACGCGGCCGGCGGCTCGGTCGAGGCGGTGGCGTGCGACTGGCGCGCGCCGCCGCCGCTCCCGCCGTTCGACCTGGTCCTGGGCGCCGACGTGCTCTACGAGGAGCGCAACGGGCCCGCGGTCGCGGTGTTCCTCGCGCGCCACCTCGCGCCGCGCGGCGAGGCGTGGGTCGCCGACCCGGGCCGCCGCCACGCCGAGCGCTTCCCCGACGACGTCCGCGCCGCGGGCCTCGCCTTCCTCGAGCGCCGCGCGCTGCCGCCGCGCGACGACGCGAAGTCGCTCGTCCTCTGGCGCGTCGGGCGCGCGTAGCATCCCCGCGTGGCCCCCGCGCTCCCGCTCGCCGTCGTCCTCGTCGTCGCGGTGGCGGCGCTGTGCGGTTGCGGCGCCCAAGCGCCCGAGCGCGGCGGCGCGACGGCGCGCACCGTGCTGCTCACCGGCTTCGAGCCCTTCGGCGCGCGCACGGTGAACGACTCGTGGGAGGCGGTGCGCGTGCTCGACGGCGCCACCGTCCGCGGGCGCCGCGTCGTCGTGGCGCGGTTGCCGGTCGTCTACGACGCGGTCGAGGGCCCGCTCCGCGCGGCGATCGAGCGCGAGCGGCCCGAGGTGGTGCTCTCGTTCGGCGAGGGCACCGAGGTCGTGCGGGTCGAGACGGTGGGCCGCAACGCCTACAACGCCAAGCGCCCGGCCGACAACGCCGGGCGGCCGCCGCCCCGCGACGCGATCGAGCCGGCGGGCCCCGCGGCCGTGGACGGCGCGCTCCCGGCCTCGCGGATCGTCGCGGCGTGGGGGCGGGCGGGGATCCCGTCGCGGGCGAGCGACGACGCGGGCGGCTACCTCTGCAACGAGTGCCTCTACCGCCTGATGCGCTACGCGGGGCCCGTGGCGACGGGCGTGCGCCGGCGGGGTTTCGTGCACCTGCCGGTCGCCGGGACGGCCCGCCCCGACGGCGGGAC
>JADZCA010000111.1 GCA_020851795.1 Planctomycetota bacterium
TGACCTGGAACGGCACCAGCCCCAGCGCGTCGGCGGTCCGCGGCTCGACGATGGGCATGTCGTTGGTCGTGCGGATCGTCGGGCAGGCGAGGTTGGTCCCCGCGCTGATCCCCACGTAGGGCATCCCGGCACGCGCCCGCGCCCGAAGCAGCGGCACGAGCCCCGCGCGCTGCACACGGTCGAGCAGCCGCCACGTGTTGCCGCCCCCGACGAACACCGCCTCGGCCTCGCGCACCGCGCGCCGCGGGTCGCGCGCCGTGTGCACGGAGCGCACCTCGCGGCCCGCCGCGAACCCGCGCGCCACGAGCTTCTCGACGTACCCGTCGTGGTCGGCGAGCGCCCACGGCACGAAGAGCACCCGCCGCACCGGGCCGAGGAACGCGTCGAAGGCCGCCTTCCACGCCTCGACGCGCTCCGGGGTGGAGAGACCGCCGCTCCCGAGCAGGACGCGCATGCCGACCTCCGTCCCGGCGGGGGGCCGGGGCGCAGGAGCCTACCGCGCCGCGACGCCCCGCCCGCGCGCTTCCGGCCGCGCGCCCGGTGTGGTACGGAGCGACCATGCCCGCGGCCCGCTCCCGCCTGCTCGCCGCGCTCGCGGTGCTGGTCTGCCTCGCCGGGGCGGCGGGCTCGCTCGTGCGGCCCTTCACCGACGACGAGGGGTTCGAGCGCGACTGGTGCCAGCACCTGTGGTGGACCGAGCGCTTCGCCGACCCCGGGCTCTTCCCCGACGACCGGACCGCGGCCTTCCTCTCGCGCCCGCTGTTCTCGCCGCCCGGCGTGCAGGCGTGGTACCGCCTGACCGTGCCGCTCGTGGGCGCCGAGACCTCGGCCGAGGTGCTCTCGGCCCTGCTCGTGCTCGCCTCCGTGGCGCTCGCGGTGCGTGCCGGACGCTCGCTCTCCCCCGAGCGACCGTGGCTGTGCGGCGTCCTCGTCGCCACGCTGCTCGCCGTGCAGCGGCTCGGGCTCTCCGCGGCGATGTGGGGGCTGCCGCGCTCGTGCTCGCTGCCGCTCCACCTGCTCGGCGTCGTCGCGCTGCTCGAGCGCCGCGCCGTGCTCCTCGGCGCGACGTTCGTGCTCGCGGCGCTCCTCTACCCGCCCGCGGCGGTGGTCGTGGGCGGCGCGGCCGTGCTGGCGTGGGGGCCCTCGGTGCTGCGCGAGCGGCGGCTCCCGGCGCGGTGGCCGGCGCTCGTCGCGCTCGGCCTCGTCGCCGCGGGCCTGCTCGCGTGGACGTACCGCGAGGGGGCGGCCTCCGCCGAGGGCTTCGGCCCCAAGGTCACCCGCGCGCAGGCCGAGGCGATGGAGGAGTTCGGCCCCGACGGGCGGTCGCGCTACTTCCAGCCCGACCCGGTGCGCTTCTGGGTCCGCAGCGCCCGCTCCGGCGTCTCGATGGACCTCGCCGAGGCGCTCGCCACCGCCGCCGTCGTCCTCGCGGTGGCGCTCCTGCGGCGGCGGTGGTGGCCGCCGGCGCTGTGGGGGCTGCTCGGCTCGTCGCTGCTCGCGTTCGCGGTCGCGCACGCGACGCTGTTCGCGCTGCACCTCCCCAACCGCTACACCTCGGTCGCGCTCCCGCTGTTCCGCGCGCTCGCGGGCGCGGTGCTGCTCGACCGCGCGCTCGGGACGCTGCTCGCGCGCCGCCCCGCCCTCGCCGAGCCCGGGCGGCTTTCGCGGGGGCTCGCCGTCGCGGGCACGGTCGCCGTGCTCGCGCTCGGGGCCCGCGCGGCCGACGACCTCGTGCGCCGGGCGGGCCGCGGCCCCGACCCCGCCTTCCTCGCCGCCCGCGGCTTCCTCGCGACGCTGCCCCGCGACACGCGGGTGGCGGCCCACCCCTCCGACGCCGACACCGTGCCGATGAAGGCGAAGCGCTCGGTGCTGGCGTCGTGGGAGACGGCGCTGCCGTACTGGCTCGGCTACTACGCGGGGCAGAAGGAGCGGCTCGAGGCCTCCCTCGACGCCCTCCTCGCCACGCGCTGGGAGGACGTGGACGCGCTCGCCGCCCGCTACGGGGTGGACGTCTTCCTCGTCCACGCCCGCCGGCTCGCGCCCGACGCGCGCCCCGACGAGCCGGCCCCGTTCCGGGCCCGCGTCGAGGCGCGCCGCGCCGCCGCGCGGGCCGCGGGGTCGGGATTCGTGCTCGCCGACCCTCCGGCCGACCGGATCCTGTTCGCGCAGGGCGGGTGGACGGTCGTCCGCGTCGGCCCGAGGTGATCGAGGAGGCATCCGTGCCCGAGGTCTACGACGGACCGGTGAAGCTGACGGTGCTGCTGCCCGCCTACAACGAGGCGGCCGCGATCCCGCCCGTCGTCGCCGAGGTCCGCGCGGCGCTCGCGGCCTGGCCCGACGCGTGGGAGATCCTCGTCGTGGACGACGCGTCCACCGACGGCACGGTGGCCGCCGCGCGCGCCGCGGGCGTGCGCGTCGTCGAGCGGCCGGTCAACGGCGGCTCGGGCGCCTCGCGCAAGACCGGCATCCACGCCGCCAAGGGCGAGTGGATCGCGATGCTCGACGCCGACGGCACCTACGTGGCCTCGCACCTGCCCGAGATGCTGTCGTTCCTCCCCGCCTACGACCAGGTCAACGGGGCCCGCGTGGTCGAGGCGGGCACGATGAAGGCGCTGCGGGTCCCCGCGAAGTGGTTCATCCGCAAGCTCGCGGAGTGGGTCTCCGGGCACCGCATCCCCGACCTCAACACGGGCCTCAAGGTGTTCAAGCGCGACGTGATGAAGGACTACCTCTGGGCGCTCCCGCCCGGGTTCTCCTGCGTCACCTCGATGACGCTGTCGTTCCTCTGCAACGGCCACCCCGTCAAGTACGTCCCCGTCGGCTACCGCAAGCGCATCGGCAAGTCGAAGTTCCACCCGGTCAAGGACACCTTCCGCTACGGCTCGACGGTGCTGCGGCTCGTCATGTACTTCCGCCCGATGCGGATCTTCGGGCCGATGGCGCTCCTCCTCGCGCTCCTCGCGGCGGGCAAGGGCGCCTACGACTTCTGGTGCCACTCCCACCACACGCTGCAGGAGTCCGACCTGTTCCTCGGCCTGACCGCGGTGATGGTGTTCGTGCTCGGGCTGATCGCCGACCTCATCGTCGCGCAGGCGCGGGCGCGGAGGTAGGGCGATGAGCGGGGGGGCGGCGGGGGCCGGGACGTTCTACGCGCAGCGCTTCCTCGCGGAGGTGCCGCGCGTCCTCACGCTGCTCGACCGCCACCGCCTCTCGCGCACGTACGGCTGCCTCGACCGCAACCACTGGCACTACCGCACGCAGGACTTCCCGAGCGGGATGTACGCCGAGTACGCGCTCGCGCTCGCGCACGCCCACGCGGCCGACCTGCCCGGCAGCCGCTGGCGCGGCGAGCCCGCGCTGCGCGAGTGGGCGCTCGCCGCGTGCCGGTACGCGGCGCGCAGCGCCCACGCCGACGGCTCGTGCGACGACTACTACCCCAACGAGCGCGCGCTCGGCGCGACGGCGTTCGCGGCCTCCGCCGTCGCCGAGACGATGCGCGTGCTCGACGAGCGCCCCGCCGACCTCGTCGCGTTCGCGCGCAAGCGGGCGACGTGGCTGCTCGACCGCCACGAGAGCGGCACGCTGTCGAACCACCACGCGCTCGTCGCGCTCGCGGGCGCGCGCGCGGCCGCCGTCGGCGCGGGCGACGACCTCCGTGCCCGCGCGCTCGAGCGCCTCGCCGAGTGCCTCTCCTGGCAGCACGCCGAGGGCTGGTTCCCCGAGTACGAGGGCGCCGACCCCGGCTACCAGACGCTGACGATCGCCTTCCTCGCGGCGCTGCGCGAGGTGCTGCCGTCGCCGCCCGCGGCGCTCGACGCCGCGCTCGAGCGGGCGCTCGCCTTCGCCGCGCACTTCCTCCACCCCGACGGCTCCTACGGCGGCGAGCACGGGAGCCGCAACACCTGCCAGGTGCTGCCCTCGGGCTTCGAGCGCCTCGCGTCGCGCTCGCCGACCGCGCGGTACCTCGCCGACGGGTGGCTCGCCGGCGCGCAGGCGGGGGTCGTCGGCCGCCCCGACGACGACCGCATCCTCTGCCACACGCTGGGCGACCTGCCGGTCGCGCACGCGGCCCGCGTCGCGCGCGGCGCCACGGGCCCCGCGCCGTGGGCCCCGTCCGAGGGCGTGACGTCGTTCCCGGCCGCGCGGCTGCTCGTCGTGCGGCGCGGCGACCTCCACCTCGTCGTCGGCACGAGCAAGGGCGGCGCCTTCCGCGCGTTCCGCGGCGGGCGGCTGCTGCGCGCCGAGTCGGGGCTCGTCGCGCGCGACCGCAAGGGCCGCCTCTTCGGCACCGACCGCGTGGACCCGACGAGCGAGGTCGAGGTGGGCCCGACCTCGGTGACGGTGCGCGGCCGCTTCCAGCGCGCGAAGGCGAACCTGCCGACGCCCGGCAAGGTGCTCGTGTTCCGCGCGGGCACGCTGACGCTCGGCCGCGTCGCGCCCGACCTCGTGCGCCGCCTCCTGCAGGGGGCGCTGATCACCGGCAAGCAGCGGGTCCCGCTCGCCTTCGAGCGCACGCTCGACTGGGGCGGCCCCGCGCTCGTCGTGCGCGACCGCGTCGTCGCCGAGCGCGGGGCCCCGGCGCTCGTCGAGCTGGCCGGCGCGACCGACGCGACGAGCATCTACGTGGCCACGAGCCGCATCTGGCAGGACGCGGGCCTGCAGCCGTGGGCCGACCTCTCCGCCGCGCTCCCCACGCTCGCCTCGACGGGCGCCGCGACGGTGGAGCGCTCGTTCCCGTGAGGAAGCGCCTGGTCCTCCTCGCGCTCTCGGCGCTCGTGCTCGCGCTGCTGTGGCGTCGCACGGGGCTCGACACGCTCGGCGAGACGCTCGGGCGCCTGCAGGGCGGGCCGCTCGCGCTCGCGCTCGCGCTGTTCGTGCCTCAGACGCTGCTCTCGGCCGTGCGCTGGACGTGGATCGTCGGGCTCTGGCAGCCGCTCTCGGTGCGTCGCGCGACCGCCACGGTGCTCGCGTCGTCGTCGCTCAACGTGATCCTGCCCTCGAAGATGGGCGACGTGCTCAAGGGGGCGTCGCTCGACCCGTCGGCGCCGGGCGGGGACCTGCGCACCGGGCTCCTGCTCGGCGTGCTCGAGAAGGCGCTCGACACCGCGGCGCTGTGCGCGCTCATGCTCGGCGCGACGGTCTTCGCGCCGCCCACCGACGCGCTGTCGTGGTTCCTCGTCGCCGCCGGCGCGGGCGGCGTGCTGGCCTTCGTCGCGCTCGCGCTGCCCGCGGTCGCCGACCGCGTGGCGGTGCTCGAGCGCTCGGCGCGGACGGGGGCCGCGGGCAAGGTGCTGCGGCTGCTCGGCTCGGTGGGGGCGATCCTCGCCCGCGCGCGCGCGCACCCGGCGCGGCTCGCGTGGGTCGCGGTCTCGGCGGTCGCGCTGTGGGCGCTGCACGTGTGGCAGTTCTCGCTCGTGCACCGCGCGGCGGGGGGCACGGCGGCCGAGGCGCTCGTGTGGAGCCGCGTGCCGATGGCGATCCTCGTGGGCCTGCTGCCGGTGACCTTCGCCGGCATCGGCACGCGCGACGCGGCCTTCGTCCACTTCCTCGGCGGGCCCGCGGGCGCGGGCCCCGCGGTGGCGCTCGGCGTGCTCGGCACGCTGCGCTACGTCGTGCCCGCGGTCGCGGGCCTCCCCTTCCTCGCCTCGCTCGGCGGCGTCGCGCGCGCGAGGGAGGCCGCCGCCGCGATGCGCGCCCGCCGCGCCGAGCCCGGGCGTCCCGCCGAGCCACCCGTGGACGGCGCGTAGGACGCCCCGTCCTCCCGCGTCGCGGGTCGGCCTCGCCGTCGCCACGGCCCCGCGGGGCGGGGCGCGCCCCCCGGCGACGGCGCCGCCGTCGCGACCCTCCGCTCCGGCGCGGTTCCCGGTAGGCTCCGTCGCCATGCCCGGCCGTCGGCTGCTCTCCCTGCTCCTCGTCGCCGCGACGCTCGCCGGCGCCGTCGGGCTGCGGGCCGCGTGGGGCGACGAGAAGAAGGCGCCGGGCGCGGGGCCCGCGGCGCCGCCCGCCGGGCCCGCCGCGGAGGGCAGCCTGCTCGACCGCGCGCGGCGCGCGGCCGCCGACAAGGACTTCCCCGAGGCGCTGCGCCTCTACTTCGCCGCGCTGCGCGAGGCGGAGGACTACGCGACGAAGTACGGCGTGCGCGACGAGGTGCTCGCGCTGCCGCCGATCCCGGCGCCGCCGCTCTCGCCGCGCGAGAAGGGGACCGTCGCGGCGCGGATCGCCGAGGAGCGGGCGCGCGACATCGACCAGAAGGCCGGGGCGATGGAGGGCAAGGGGCGCATCCTCGGCGCGATGGACCTCTGGCGGCGGCTCTTCGCGCTCGAGGGCGTGACCGAGGAGAAGCGCAAGCAGATCGAGGGCACGCTCGAGCGGCTGACGCGGCGGCTCTGCGACGAGGCGACCGAGGACGAGAAGACCGAGGCGAAGGCGCTCGAGGGCGACCCGAAGGACCCCGGCGCCGCGTTCGCCCGCGCGGAGCAGCTGGCGGCGACGCCGGGCAAGGGGCGCGTCGCGCTGCGCCTGTGGGCCTACGTCTCGTACTCGACCTTCGCCGACCAGGCCCTCAAGGACCGTGCGCGCGAGGCGATCGCGGCGCTGCGCCGCCGGATGACCGAGACGGTGCCCGAGGACGAGCGCGCCGAGGCCGAGCGCATCTGGAACGACCCGCACTGGTCCTACCTCGGCACCAGCGTCACGTGGCAGTTCGTGCTCATCGGGCCCGGCGACTTCGTGACCTCGATCACGCCGGCCGACCGGGTCCGCGTGGACCTCGCGCTGACCTTCCTCGGCGACCTCGTCGGCCGCGACCAGGTCGCCGACGCGGGCGAGCGGCTGACGATCTACTACAAGGAGCGCTTCGACTTCGGCGGGGGGCTCGGCGGCGGGCACCGCATCGACATCGGCAACAAGGTCATCACCAAGCCGATCGCGAACGCGCTGCACTACCACGAGATGTCGCACTGCGTCTTCGACGTCGGCATCGCCTACCCCGGCTTCACCGAGGGGATCGCCAACTTCGGCGCGACCTTCGCGCTCGACGCGATGGGGCGGCACGCGGAGGCCGACGCGTCGATCGCGAGCAACCGCAAGGGGTACAAGGAGGACTACCTCGAGCGGCGGGTGCGCTTCTGGCGCATCGCGCCGTACGCGCCGTCGTGCGGGTTCCTCCTGACGCCGATCACGCAGGGCGACCCCGTGGCGCGCCAGGCGCAGTGGGCGAAGTACCGCCGGTTCTTCCGCCTCGTCCGCCACGAGATGCCGCGCGAGCCGCGCGACGCCGAGCGGATCCGCTACTTCACGTGGTTCTGGGGCAAGGCCTTCGGCTGGACGATGTTCGACGAGACGGCCAAGGCCCGCTTCCCCGTCGTGCCGGGCGACCGCGAGCAGGTCGACGGCGAGCTCGCGCGCTGGTACGACCTCGTCGCGCGTGGCGAGTCGTACGCGGACCAGGAGTTCTTCGGCGCCGCGGTCGAGCCGCTCGACGAGGTGATCGCGAAGTGCCCGCCGGGCGAGCTGCGCGACCGCGCGAAGTTCGCGCTGGCGCGCGTCAAGGAGGGCCTCGGCGACCCCGCCGCCCGCGACGCGCTCCACCGCGAGCTCGGGGTCGTCGGCGCGTGGAAGCTGTGCCTGCCGTTCTACTCGCGCGGCGTCTCCCCGCTGCTGACGGTGCACGAGCCGGAGCGCGAGATCGTCCTCGGCGCCGAGTACCCGAACCCGATGCAGACGGCGCGCTGGCGCGACGCCAACCCCACGGTGGACGGCCGCGTGGACCTGCTGCAGTACGGCGTCGGCTACCCCGACGACGCCGCCTGCTACGCGCTCGCGGTGCTCGAGGTGAGCAAGGACGTCCCCGACGCCGTCTGTTTCCTCGGCTTCGACGACACCTGCGCGCTGTGGGTGAACGGCGAGCTGGCCGAGAAGTGGGAGGACGCGTCGGGGTGGCTGCGCGACGACCGCGTCGCCGCCGTGCCGCTCAAGGCCGGCCGCAACCGGCTCCTGCTCAAGGTCGTCAACCGCACCGGGGCCTGGGGCTTCTCCGCCCGCGTCGTCCACGCGGACCGCACGCCCATCGAGGGGCTCGTCCTCGCGCCGCCGCCGGAGAAGGACGTCGCGCCGCCCGTGCCCGAGGCGAAGGGCCACCCCGTCCACACGCTCGACGTCGAGAAGATGAAGTCGCTGCCCAAGGGGCGCGTCAAGGCGACCGTCGGCGCGTTCGACGTCGTGAACAAGGCGCTGCGCTGCACCGTGCCGGGCTCGGTGCCGTGGCGCAAGTACCAGATCTCGCCGTTCGTCTCGAAGGACCCGCCGATCGCGCTGTGCTGGCTCGCCGACAAGGACCTCCTCGGGCTCGCCGACTTCGTCGTCGAGGTGACGACGCACCGCGCCGACCTCGGCGTGCCCCGCTTCGGCGTCACGCTGCACGGCGAGGAGAAGGACGACGGCCTCTCGGGGCACACCTTCGTCGTGCGGGGTGGCGGCGACGGCGTCGAGGCGCGGCTCGAGGAGTACGAGCGCCCCGTCTTCCACGGGAGCGCGAAGGTCGCGCGCGGCCCGGTCCACGTGTTCCGGTTCGTGCGGCGCGGGCGCACGCTGTCCGCGTACTGCGACGGGGTCGCGATGCTCGAGGCGGTGGACCTCCCCGCGCTCGCGCGCCCCGGGATCGGGCTCATGGTCTGGGACAAGGAGACCGGCTTCTCGAAGGTGCGCGTCGAGAAGCTCGGCAAGTGACGCGGGGTCGCGCGGCGGCGCGCGCCCGTCCCGTCACGGCGCGTCGGGGGTGGTCGAGGGCGGCGCGCCCTTGATCGCGCGCAGGAGGCCGCGGCGGACCCCGGGCACGAGGAGGGGCAGGGCGAGCGCGGCGACGAGGAGCGCCCAGAGCAACAGGCGACGCGTGCGCATGGTTCCTCCGCGAGTAGGCTACGGGCGACCCCGCCGCCGGGGGAGCGATGCCCGCGACGACCCCGCCCCTCCTCGTCTACGACGGCGACTGCCCGCTCTGCGAGCGGTGGAGCGCCCGGCTCCTGCGCTGGTCGGGCCGCGACGAGGGCGCGCGCGTGTCGCACCTCGCCCTCCCCGAGGCGACGCGCGCGCGCGTCGAGGACGCCGGGCTGCGCAACGAGCTCAAGGTGCTCGACGGCGACGCCGTCGTCGGCGGGCTCCCCGCGATCCTGCGCTTCCTGCGCGGCTCGCGCGCCGACCGCCTCGCGCGCGTCGCCGGCGTCGTGCCGCTGCGGTGGGGGCTCGCGCTCGGCTACGGCCTGATCGCGCGCAACCGCCGCGTGATCGCGCCCCCGCGGCGCACGCTCGCGTGCGCGTGCGACCCGGACCCGCACCTCGGCTGGAACCTCGCCTTCGTGCTCGGCCTCGCCCTCGTCGCCGCGGCCGGGTGGGGGACCCTCGTCGCGACGGGGTGGCGCGTCCTCGCGGGCGCCACGGGCCCCGCGCGGTGGGCGGAGGCGGCGTGGAAGGTGCCGCTGCTGCTCCTGCCGGTGGTCGGGTGCGTCGGCGCCCGGCGCGGCGCGCGGCTGCGGTGGGCCGCGCACCTGCTGTGGTGCTTCGCGGCCGCGGCGGTGGGATTCCTCGCGGGTGGGCTCCCGAGCCTCGCGCTGTCGGGCGCCGCGGCCGTCGTCGCGTGGGGCGTCGGGGCCGTGGCGGGCACCGTGCTCTTCGTGCGCGCGCTCCGGCGTCGCCGGCCGCACCTCTCCGCGCTCGCGGCGGTCGCGTCGCGAGCGGCCCCGGGGCTTCCGTCGGCGGGGCCGCCTCCGTAGCATCGCGGGCATGGCCTGCCGCGCGTCCGGCGTCCTCGTCGTCGCCCTGCTCCTCGTCGGGGGCGCCCCGGGGCCCGCGCCGTCGGCCGCGGCCGCCGACGCGCCCTCGCACGCCGCCGACCTGCGCGCGGCGGAGGCCAAGGCGCTGCTCCCGCTGCTCAAGGCGGCCGTCAAGGGCGACCATCGTCGGCAGGCGTGGTGGCTGGCCACGAGGATCCTCGTCGCGGAGCCCGGGTGCGGCGAGGCCGAGGGCGCGCTGCGGACGTGGAAGGACAAGGACTTCCAGGGCGGCGAGGACCCGACGAAGTCGTTCCTCGAGAAGCGCGACGCCGCGCTCAAGAAGCTCGGCGACGCCTACGCGGCGACCGTGCGCTCGATGCAGGCGGCGGGCGCGAAGCCGCAGGAGACGTGGGCGCTGGTCGAGCGCGCGCTCGCGTACGGCAACCGCGACGCCGACGTCACCGCGGCGCTGGCGAGCGCCGAGCAGACGTGGTGCGGCGGGTGGGGGACGCAGGCGAAGGAGGCGGTGGACGCGGCGCTCGGGGCGGCGGCGCCGTCGGTCGAGTTCGTCGCCGAGCACGACGAGGCGCTGCTGCGCGTCAAGCCGCTGTGGCCGGACGCGAAGGCGGTGCGCGTGGGGTCGCTGCGGCTCGTGACCGGCGTCCCCGCGGCCGAGGCGTGGAAGCTCGTGACGACGCTCTCGGCGCTCGAGGCGCACTTCGTCGCGGCGTTCGGCTCGCGCACGCGGCCCGAGCGCGACCCCGAGGTCGAGGTGCGGCGCACGCCCACGCTGGTCGTCGTGCCCGACGTCGAGACCTACGACCGCCTCGCGGAGGCGCTGTTCGCGCCGCCGCCGGACCGGGCCGACCCTCGCTACGACCCCACGCCCGAGCTCAAGGCGTCCTCGCGCTGGTACGACCCGCGGCGGCGGCTGGGCCTCGTGCTGTGGGGCCACCGCGACAACCCGTGGCTGCGGCCGGAGACGTCGCTGCTCGGGCTCGCGGCGGCGACGCTCGCGCGCAAGCACCTTGCGACGTCGGGGTGGGGCTGGCTGCCGGGGCCGGGCGGGTGGGTGCTGCTCGACGGGCTCGGCGGCGTCTACGAGGGGTTCGTGCCCACGGGGCCGCTCGCGGGCGACGTGGACCCGGCCAAGGCGTGGAAGCTCGCCGTCGCCAGGGCGGAGAAGGACCGCGGCGGGCTCGCGAAGTGGGACGACGTGGTCGCGCTCGACACGCAGCGCCTGCGCGACGAGCCGCGCGCGGACCTCAAGCTCACCTTCGACGGCAAGCCGCAGGACGCCAAGCGCACGCTGCTGCCGGCGGCGCAGGCGACGGCGCTGGTGTGGGGGATCTGGCGCCACGACGCGAAGGGGTGCAAGAAGCTCGCCGACCTCCTCGAGGAGGCCTTCAAGCGCGACCGCCTCCCCGACCTCGACAAGGGCCTCGGCGCGCGTCCCGGCTCGGCCTACCGCTGGGCCGAGGAGGCGATCGACGCCTGGCCGGGGAAGTGACGCGGCCCGCGGACGCCGCGGCGGGCGGGGTGGGGCCTGCTGGGATCGAACCAGCGACCCGACGGTTATGAGCCGCCCGCTCTGACCACTGAGCTAAGGCCCCGCCCCGCCGACCGCGCGCGCATCCTACCGAGGCGGGCTCGGGGCCCGCGGATCCCTCCCGGGCGCGCGTCGGATGGTACAGCGGTGCCTGGCACCGCTGTACCCACGGACGACCCTGATGCGACGCACGCTCACCCCGATCCTCGGCAACACGCAGAAGCTCGACGGCGGCTCCATGTACGGCAACTGCCCGAAGGCCGTGTGGTCGAAGTGGAGCCCGCCCGACGCGCTCGACCGCATCGACCTCGCCTGCCGCGCGCTCCTCGTCCGCGAGCCCGGCCGCGCCGTCCTGCTCGAGACCGGCATCGGCGCGTTCTTCGAGCCGAAGAAGCGCGAGCGCTACGGCGTCGTCGAGGAGGGCCACGTGCTGCTCGACCGCCTCGCGCAGGCGGGCACGCCCCACGACGCGGTGGACGTGGTCGTCCTCTCGCACCTCCACTTCGACCACGCCGGCGGGCTCCTCGCGCCGTGGGCGCCGGGCGTGCCGCCCCGGCTCCTGTTCCCGAAGGCCACGTTCGTCGTGGGCCGCAGGGCCTTCGAGCGCGCCCGCGCGCCGCACCCGCGCGACCGCGCCTCGTTCGTCCCCGAGCTGCCCGCGCTGCTCGAGGCGAGCGGGCGGCTCGTCCTCGTGGACGGGCCGGAGCACCCCGTCCTCGGGCCCGGGTACCGCTTCCACACGAGCGACGGCCACACGCCCGGGCTGCTCATGACCGAGGTGGACGCCGACGGCGGGCCCGTCGTCTTCGTCTCCGACCTGATTCCCGGCGCGCCGTGGGTGCACGTCCCGATCACGATGGGCTACGACCGCTTCCCCGAGCTGGTCGTCGAGGAGAAGGCGCGCCTGCTCGCCGACGTCTTCGCGCGCGGCGCGCGCCTCTGCTTCACGCACGACCCGCACGTGGCGATCGCGTCGGTCACGCGCGACGCCGACGGGCGCTACGCCGCCCGCGCGGCGTGACCGCGGCCGCGTCGCCCCGGATCCCGCGAGGGCCGCGCGCCCGCCGGTGCCCGGCCCCGCGTGCGTGACCCTGAGCCCGGATCTCCCACGAGCCGACGAGGTCGGGGCCGCGCCGGGCCGTCGGGCGCAAGGGAGCGCGCGTCGCACGATCGAGCGCCGTGCCGGCGGGGTTTCACCTCCTCGGCGTGTCCCTAGAACACGCGGTCGTCGGTGAAACCCCGCGCCCGACGGCCCTGCATCGGCCCCGACCGCGGGACGCCGCTCGGTCGGTCCACGAAGCCCCTCGTCTGTCGTGGGAGATCCGGGCTGAGAGGCGCGTCAGCGGGCCTTGCCCTTGCGCGCCGCGGCGACCATCGACATCACGACCTTGCGCACGTCCTCGGGGCCCGCGACCGGCGCGTCGAAGGGGAGCCGCACCGCGTGGGCCGTCCCCCGCGCGTCCTGCGCCTCGACGTCGAAGCCGCCGCGGTCGAGGCCGACCACGCGGGCCGCGGTCGCCTTCAGCCCGGCGAGGTGCGCGACGAGGGCTGCCACCGCGTCGGCGTGGTCGTCGTTCATGTGCGCCACGATCGCCGCCGCGTGGGGCGCGAGCGGGTCGGCCTCGCCCACCCACGCGGCGCGCGAGACCCAGCCCATCGAGCCGAAGCCCGCGATCCAGCGGATGCGGTCCACGTCGAGCACCCACGCGTGGAAGCCGTGCGTCCCGCGCATCGCCGCCGCGTCGGGGAAGCGCGCGAAGTACGCCGCCTCCGCCGCGGCCTCCGCGTCACCCTCCGGCCGCCGGGCCCGCACCTGCACCGACATGCGCGCGCCCGTCTGCGGGCGGTCCTTCGCCGCGGGGTCGGCGAGGAAGAGCGCGGCCCGCGGGTCCCGCTCGAGGTTCTTCGTGTGCTCGGCGATGTCGGAGAGGAACACCACGGGGTCGCCGCCGGGGAGCACCGCATAGGGCACGACCGAGCCGAACGGCCATCCGTCGAGCCCCGCGTGGAGCGTGCAGAGGACGGCGCTCTTCTCGCGGAGGAGGAGCGCGCGGGCGTCGGCGGCGGCGGAGGGGGACTTGGCCATGGCACCGACTCTACGCCGCGGCCGAGGGTGGGCACGCTCGGCCGGCCGGGGTACGAAGCCCGCATGAGCAAGCACGCCTCGGCTTCGGTGGACCCGGCGGCGGTCGCGCAGGCGCTCGACGTCCTCGCCTCGCGCGAGGGCGCCGTCCTCGCCGACCTCGAGGCGCTCGCGCGCATCCCGAGCGTGTCCGCGCGCCCCGTGCCCGACCCGCACGTCCGCGCGTCGGCCGAGAAGACCGCCGAGCTCATGCGCGCCGTGGGCCTCGCCGACGTCGAGCTCCTCGAGGTCGAGGGCGCGCACCCCTACGTGCTCGGCCACCGCGTCGAGGACCCGTCGCTGCCGACGCTCCTCCTCTACGCGCACCACGACGTGCAGCCCGAGGGCGACCCCGCGCGCTGGACGTCGCCGCCCTACGAGCCCACCCGCCGCGGCGACCGCGTCTACGGGCGCGGGATCGTGGACGACAAGGCCGGGATCATGGTGCACCTCGCGGCGATCGACGCGTGGGTGCGCTCGGCGGGGCGCCTGCCCGTCAACGTCCACTTCGTCGTCGAGGGGGAGGAGGAGATCGGGAGCGCGCACCTCTCCGCGTTCCTCGAGCGACACCGCGCGAAGATGCCGGCGGACTGCATCGTGCTGACCGACACCGGCAACCTCGAGCGCGGGCTGCCCTCCCTGACCACGCGCCTGCGCGGGCTGGTCAAGGTGCAGGTCGAGCTCAAGGGCTACGACCACGCGCTGCACAGCGGCTTCTGGGGCGGGCCGGTGCCCGACCCCGTCATGGGGATGTGCCGCCTGCTCGCGAGCCTCGTCAAGCCCGACGGCACGATCGCGGTCAAGGGCTGCGTCGAGGGCGCGCGCCCGGTCTCGCGCGCGCAGCGCGCCGCGCTCGCCGCGCTCCCCTTCGACGAGAAGGCGCTGCGCAAGGACGCGGGGGCGGTGCGCGGCCTCGCGCTGCACACGCGGGGCGGCGCGGCGACCTACGCCGCGCAGTGGCACCACCCCGCGCTCGCGATCACGGCGCTCGAGGCGTCGCCGGTCGAGGGCTCGAGCAACCAGATCGTCCCCTCGGCGCGCGCCCGCGTCGGCGTGCGCATCGTCCCCGGGCAGGACCCGCGGCGCGTGCAGCGCGCGCTGGTCGAGCACCTGCGGGCGAACGTGCCGTGGGGGCTCGCGCTCGAGGTCGTGCCGATGACCGCGGGCCCCGCGTGGTGCACGGAGACCGGCGGCCCCGCCTTCGAGGCCGCGCACCGCGCGCTGGCCGCGGGCTACGGCACCGAGCCGGTCGAGATCGGCGCCGGCGGCTCGATCCCGTTCGTCGGGCCGTTCGCGAAGGCGCTCGGCGGCGTGCCCGCGCTGCTCGTGGGGCTCGAGGACCCGGCGTGCAACGCGCACGCCGAGAACGAGTCGCTCTACCTCCCCGACTTCTTCGCGTCCTGCCGCGCGGCGGTGCACCTCTACGCCGAGCTGGCGACCGCCCTGCGCGCCCGCAAGGGCCGCGGGGCGCGCGCCCGAGGGGCCTCGCGCGCCCGCTGAGGTCGGCTCCGGCGGGCGGGCGCCACCCGCGCGGACACGGTCGTGGGGTGAGCGAGGTCGAGCGCGCGCCGACACGGCGATCTTGCATTCGGCACGCGGGCTGCGGATGCTCCGGGTCGGAGGTCGTCCATGCGCTCACGCCGTCTGTTCCTTCGCGCCGCCCTCGCCGCGATGCTCCTCGTGCCGGCGGCCGTGCTGCCCGCGTGCGGCGGCTCCGGCGGATCCGACGACCCGGGCGGGCTCCGGGTCGGGATCGTCCACGCCGTCAACCCGAGCTACGCACAGGACGTCCAGGACAACCTCGTGGGCACGGGACAGTTCGCGTCCGTCGGAGTCCTGTACGCCGGCTCGCCCATCACGCTCTCGGACATCGAGTCGAACTTCGACGTGATCCTCGTCATGAAGGACGGTGACTTCTTCGACGAAGCGACCTTCGGCGACATCCTCGCGGACGCCGTCGACGACGGCGTGGGCGTCGTCCTGTCGGTGTTCTGCTACGAGGCAGGGGTGATCCAGGGCCGATTCGCCAGCGACGACTACTTCACGATGACGTCCGGCGCCAACGGCGGGGGCGGGCCGCTCGGCTACACGGAGGACGTCCCGGGACACCCCCTGCTGACGGACGTGACGCTGTTCGGCGGCGGCGACTCCTCGTACCGGACGACCGGGACGCCGTACCCGTCGTCCACGAAGGTGGCCTCGTGGCTCGTCGCGGGGTCGCCGCCCCTGCTCGTCGAGCGGACGCTCCCCAACGGCGCCCTGCGCGTGGACGTCGGTTTCTACCCTCCGACGGCGAGCGCGACCACGGGCCGCACCGACTTCGTCGCCGCGGCCGACTCCGTGACCATGCTCGCCAACGCGCTGCTGCGGGTCGGCGGGCAGCTCTGACCGACGGAGCCCGTCTCGGTCGCCCGCGGCCGGGAGGCCCGCGCCTCGGACGGGCTCCGCAAACGCGGAGGCGGAGGGGCTGTCAGCGTCCGTCGGCGGGCCGGCGTCGCGGTCGTCGACCCGAAGGGACGGAGCCCATCGGGTGTGGACGTGTCACGGACACGGCGGGCTCGTGGACGGAGCGTTCCACCGACGGCGCCGAGCGCCCGTGATGCTCGGGATCCCCGTCGCGGAACGTCCTCGCCGTGGCGGTCCCGGCCGCGCGATGCCCGAGCTCCGAAGGCCTCGCGCGGCGCGCGGGACCGGCGACGTCGCCGACCCCGTGGGCTCGTCGGGCCGCGCGCGTGTGCGCGCGGCGCCCGGCTCCGTGCTGAACGGGACACCGGCCGCGGCGGCGTCCATACTCGGGCGTGGCGGCGCGGAGGCCTCGTCCCCCGTGGCCGCCCCGACCCCGGCGCGGGGCCGGAACCCGACCGGGAGGTCCTCGTGGCTGGCGACGGCAAGACGTCGATCTGGTGGAACGGCAAGCTCGTCCCCTTCGCGGACGCCAAGACCCACGTCCTCTCCCACTGCCTCCACTACGGCACGGGCGTCTTCGAGGGCATCCGCGCGTACGAGACCCCGAAGGGCGTCGCCGTGTTCCGCCTGCAGGAGCACGTGGACCGGCTCTTCTTCAGCGCCAAGGCGTACCGCATCCCGATGCCGGTGACGCCGAAGCAGGTCTTCGACGGGTGCCGCGAGGTGATCCGGGCCAACGACCTGCGCGCCTGCTACATCCGCCCCCTCGCGTTCCTCGGGCACGGCCCGCTCGGCGTGTTCCCCAAGAACGTCCCGACCGAGGTCGTGATCGCGGCGTACCCGTGGGGCGCCTACCTCGGCGAGGGGTCGCTCGAGAAGGGCATCCGCACGACGATCTCGTCGTGGACCCGGCTGCACCACGCCTCGTTCCCGACGGCGGCCAAGGGCTCGGGCCAGTACCTCAACAGCACGCTCGCCGTGCGCGAGGCGCGCGAGAAGGGCTTCGAGGAGGCGATCCTCCTCGACCGCAACGGCAACGTCGCGGAGGGCAGCGGCGAGAACCTCTTCCTCGTCGTCAAGGGCCGGCTCGTCACGCCCGGCATCGACTCCTCGATCCTGCCGGGCATCACGCGCGACTCGGTGATCCAGATCGCGAAGGCGTTCGGCATCGAGACCGAGGTGCGCAGCGTGTCGCGCGGAGAGCTCTACGGCGCCGACGAGCTCTTCTTCACCGGCACCGCGGCCGAGGTCACCCCGATCCGCGAGGTGGACGGCTACGTGATCGGCGAGGGCCGCCGCGGCCCCGTGACCGAGAAGCTCCAGACGGCGTTCTTCCGCACCGTCAAGGGCGAGGATCCCGCCCGCGAGGCCTGGCTCGCGCGGGTGTAGCCCGCCGAATTCACGAAAGACGAGGCCCGTCGGGCGCCGATCGCACGTCAGGCCGCCGTCGGGGCTCGCGGATTGCGCCCGGGCGCGCGTCGGACGCGACGCCCGCGTGTTCTGGCACCACGCCGAGGAGCGGACGACGCGGGGCGACACCCATCGAATCGCCGCCGGGCCCTGCGTCACGCCCGGGCGCAAGACGCAGCCCCGACCTCGTCGGCTCGTGAATTCGGCGGGCGAGCCCGCCGATTTCACGAAAGACGAGGCCCGTCGGGCGCCGATCGCA
>JADZCA010000112.1 GCA_020851795.1 Planctomycetota bacterium
CCCGGGCCTACCCCTTGAGGTCGCTGGTTCGAATCCACGAACGGGGCCCGTAAACAGTGAGAGCCGCTCGTTGCCGAGCGGCTCTCTCGATCATGGTCGGGGCGACTGGATTCGAACCAGCTCGCCGCCCGGGCCTCGCAGCCTCGGCCCGCTCGGCTCGCGCCGCGGCGCGTCGTAGGGGGCTTCGCCCCCTACGGCCCTCGGCGCTCTCGCTACGCTCGACCGCCCGGGCCTACCCCTTGAGGTCGCTGGTTCGATCCAGTCGCCCGATGGCGGCGTCGATCATCGCCCCACGAAAAGACGAACGCCGGCGGTGCGAACCGCCGGCGTTCAGTTGGTCGGGGCGACTGGATTCGAACCAGCGACCTCTTGGTCCCGAACCAAGCGCGCTACCAAGCTGCGCTACGCCCCGGTGCGGAAGGTCGAGCGGGGGAGCATACCGGCGAAGACGTCCGCCGCAACCCATGGACACCCCGGACCCGCCCGGGAGACCCCCGCCCCCGCGGTCCCGCCCGAAGAAGGCCGCACCGCGCCACCGGGTATGTTGACCCGCCCGCGGCCCGCACGTTCCGTGCCCAGGACCGCGACCGGCCCCGCCGACCCCACCCCCTCAGAGGTCCCCCCGGTCCCGATGGACGACCTGCGCGAGCTCGCCCGATCGTTCCTCGACCGCCGGACCGCCGTCGCGTTCCTCTCCAGCGTCGGCAGCAAGGGCCGCAGCGACGTCGCCGTCCTCGCCGCCGCACGGTTCGCCCCCGACGGCTCGCTCGCCGGCGGCGAAGAGGACGGCGTCGGCGGCGCCACCTTCCGCAACCTCCGCCAGAACCCGCTCGCCTCGCTCCTCGTCCTCGACCCCGTCGCCGACCCCCGCGCCCGCGACGGCGTCCGCCTGCAGCTCGAGTTCCTCGGCGCCGAGTCCGACGGCGACGAGCTCGCCCGCCTCGACGCGTGGCTGCAGTCGTTCGCGCCCGGACGCCGCATGGTCCGCCGCCTGCTCTTCAAGGTGCTCTCGATCGAGCGCTTCCGCGCGCCCGCGCCCGCCACGATCGCATCGGCTCCCGGCGCCGCGGGTTAGCCCGCCGGACGCACGAACCACGAGTCCCGGCGAGCGCCGGACGCACGCCGGGCGGCGGGCTGCGGCCGCGGGTTCGTCCGGCGCGCGGCGCCTCACTCCTCGCGGACGAGACGCGTCGCCGCGTCGGGCGTGTAGGGCGCGTGACGGCGCAGGTGGTCGCGCAGCACGTCGCGCACGAGCACCCCGAGGTCCTCGGTCCCGGGGCGCGAGAGCAGCGCGTAGCCGTCCCCGCCGCCCGCGAGGAACGAGTTCGTCGCGACCCGGTACACCTTCGCGTCGTCCACCGGCGCGCCCGCGACGTCGAAGCGACGCCACTCGACCTTCGGCTTGCCGTCGGTCGTGACGAGCCGGTAGCGAGCCGAGATCCCCGAGACCTCGAGCGGGGACCGTCCCTCCGCGGTCAGCGAGGCCGCGAGGATCGCCTTGAGCTCGGCGCCCCGCAGCGGGACCACGACGAGCGTGTTCTCGAACGGCATCACGAGGTGCAGGTCGCGCAGCGTCACGGGGCCCGCGGGCAGCGTGACGCGGATCCCGCCGCGGTTGCTCAGCGCGGCGTCCGCGTGGGCCGCCTCGCGAGCCGCGTCGGAGAACCAGTGCCCCGCGGGGCTCGTGTCCCACGGGTCGCGCCCGACGCGGGGGAGCGCCGCCGTCAGCGTGCCCGCGACCTCGCGCAGCGCCCGCAGCGCGTCGATCGCCTCGAGCCGCTGCGCGAGGAACGCGGCCTCCTCGGGGTCGGTCCCCACGGCCGACGGGACGAGCGGGACGAGGCGCGACTCGACGAGCGTCACCTGCTTCGACGTGGCGTCCACGTCGAGCACCACGCGCCCGACGAGCACGCCGCCCGTGCCCGCCTGCACGATCCAGCCCGAGCGGTCGCCGCGCGGGTCGAGGGGCTCGATCAGGCGCTGGTGCGTGTGCCCCCCGACGACGAGCGGGCAGCGCGGCACCTTGGCGAGCACCTCCGCGTCGGTGCGCGGGCCCGTGTGCGTCACGAAGAGCACGAGGTCGGTCGAGGACGCGAGCGCGCGCGCCTCCTCCTCGGCGACGGCCGCCTCGGGCAGGAAGGTGAGCCCGAGGCGGTCCCCGCCGACGACGATGCGCGGCGTGTCCACGGTGGTGAGCCCCACGAGGCCGACACGGAGCCCGCCGACCTCCTTGACGACGTGGCGACGCAGCCACGCCGGCGTCTCGCCCGTGGCGGTCTCGCGCACGTTGGCGGCGAGCCAGGGGTAGCGCGCGGCCCGCGCCAGGCGTGCGGCGTTGTCCACGCCGAGGTCGAGCTCGTGGTTGCCGAGCGCGACCGCGTCGTAGCCCAGCCGTCCGAACGCCTCGACCACGAGGTCGCCCCGCGTCAGGTCGCCCTCGGGCGTGCCTCGCCAGACGTCGCCGCCGTCGAGCAGCAGCACGTGCGCGCCCGCGGCGGCGGCCGCCGCCCGCTCGGCGCGGACGAACGACGCCAGCGCCGCGTGGCCGCCCACGTCCTCCTTCGCGTCGAGCTGCGCGAGCGCCGCGCTGCGGGGGAGGATGCCTCCGTGCACGTCGTTGGTGTGCAGGACGACGAGACGGACCTTGCCGGGGGCGTCGGCGCCGCGCGCGCCGGGCGCCCGGGCGAGCGCGACCAGCGAGAGCAGCGCGACCAGCGCGAGCGCGACGCGGTGGCGCGGGCTCACGCCTGGACCCGGCGCCGCAGGCTCAGCGTGAGGCGGATCTCGGTGCCGGTCGCGTTCCAGCTCACGTCGTCCATGTAGTGGCGCATGAGGCGGATGCCGCGGCCGTGCAGCGCCGACGTGTCGCCGAGCCGGTGGTCGCGCTCCTCGTGGTGGGGGGAGAAGCCCCGCCCCTCGTCGCGGATGCGCCACGTGACCGACTCGGGGTCGTACTCGGCCTCGATGCGGACGCGGCGGTCGCGCAGGCGCGGGTCGGCCCGCCGCCGGTCGATCAGGCCGCGGATCCCGCCCTCCTCGGTCATCGCACGCGTCTTCTCGTCGTAGTCGATCTCGAGGTTGCCGTGCTCGACCGCGTTCGCCAGCGCCTCGTAGAGCGCGAGCTTCGTCTCGGTGACGGGGACGTCGTAGCCGGGGTAGTGCGCGCGCAGCTCGCGCCCGAGGTAGGCGACGACCGGCGCCACGTGGGACAGCTCGTTGCCGATCTCGAGCACGGTCCGGCGCTCGCGCAGGTGGGCGAGCGCGAGCGCCTGGTCCTCCTCCTCCTGCACCGCCGCGCGGATGTGGTCGAGGACGAACCGGATCTCGCTGACGTCGAAGGGCTTGCGGATGAAGTTGACCGCCCCGAGGCCCAGCGCGCGCTCGCCGACGCTCTCGTCCTCGGTGCCCGACACGATGACGATGGGCACGTGCGGGTCCACCGCGCGCACCTCGGAGAGCACCTCGAGCCCCGACATGCCCGGCATCTGGATGTCGAGCAGGATGAGGTCGGGACGGTGGCGACGCTCGAGCGTCAGCGCCTCGGGCCCGTCGCAGGCCGTGACGACGTCGAAGCCCTGCTTCTCCGCGATGCGGCCGAGGATGACGCGGCTGTCCTCCTCGTCGTCGACGACGAGGACCACGGGGCGCGGGCGGGCGGTCACGGCGCCGATCGTACCCGTCCCGCGACGCGGGGAGGAGACCGGCGTCGGAGCGCGCGGGCCGACGCGGGCGGGGGCTAGCCCCCGCCGCGGCCCTGGCCGGAGCCGCCCGAGACGGTGGCGGCGGGGGCGGACTCGGCCGCGGGGGCCTCGTCCACGCCGTGGGCGCGGTTCCAGTCGGTCACCTCGCGCGAGAGGTGCATCGAGCAGAACTTCGGGCCGCACATCGAGCAGAACTGCGCCGTCTTGAACACGTCCTGCGGCAGCGACTCGTCGTGGAACCGCTGGGCCGTCTCGGGGTCGAGCGAGAGCGCGAACTGGCGCTTCCAGTCGAACTCGTAGCGCGCCTTCGACAGCGCGTCGTCCCGGTCGCGGGCGCCCTTGCGGTGGCGCGCGACGTCGGCCGCGTGCGCCGCGATCTTGTAGGCGATGATCCCCTGCTTGACGTCCTCGGCGTTGGGGAGCCCGAGGTGCTCCTTCGGCGTCACGTAGCAGAGCATCGCGGCCCCGGCCCAGCCGGCGAGGGCGGCGCCGATCGCGCTCGTGATGTGGTCGTAGCCCGGCGCGACGTCGGTCACGAGCGGCCCGAGCACGTAGAACGGCGCCTCGGAGCACACCTTGCGCTGGCGCTCGACGTTGGGGGCGACCTGGTCCATCGGGACGTGGCCCGGGCCCTCGACCATCACCTGCACGTCCTTCGCCCACGCGCGGCGCGTGAGGTCGCCGAGCACGTCGAGCTCGGCGAACTGCGCGGCGTCGGAGGCGTCGTGGAGGGAGCCGGGGCGCAGCGAGTCGCCCAGCGAGATCGTGACGTCGTAGCGCCGCAGGATGTCGAGCAGCTCGTCGTAGTGCTCGAAGAGCGGGTTCTGGCGGTGGTGGTGCAGCATCCACTGCGCCGTGAGCGAGCCCCCGCGCGACACGATGCCCGTCAGGCGGCCGGCCACGAGCGGCATGTGCTCGAGCAGGATGCCGCAGTGCAGCGTCATGTAGTCCACGCCCTGGCGCGCCTGCGCCTCGATCACCGCGCGCAGGCCCTCCCACGTCAGGTCCTCGGGGCGCGAGACCTCCTCGAGGGCCTGGTAGATCGGCACCGTCCCGATCGGGACGGGCGAACGGCGCAGGATCGCCTCGCGGATGTCGACGATGCTCCCGCCCGTCGAGAGGTCCATGACGGTGTCGGCGCCGTGCTTGAGGCACACGGCGAGCTTCTCGAGCTCGCCGTCCACGTCGCTGACGACGGCCGAGTTGCCGATGTTGGCGTTGATCTTGCACCGCGCCGCGACCCCGATCGCCATGGGCTCGAGCTCGGGGTGGTTCACGTTGGCCGGGATGACCATGCGGCCGCGCGCGACCTCGCGGCGGACGAGCTCGGGGTCGAGCCCCTCGCGCTCGGCGACGAACCGCATCTCCTCGGTCACGGTCCCCTCGCGCGCGTAGCGCATCTGGGTCGGGACGGGGTGGCCCTTGCGGGCGGCGAGCCAGGCGGAGCGGACGGCCATGCGGGACCTCGGCGGGGGGACGGCCGGATTCTACGGACGGGGGCGGCGTCCCGGTCCGGTTCGCGCGGGCGGAGCGGGCCCCGCGGGGCCGGTCCTCAGCGCGGGGCCTTGCGTTCGTCGAGCAGGCGGCGGAGGGCCTCCGCGTCGCGCCGGGCGGCCTCGCGCTTGTCGGCGTCGGGGACGTAGCCCCCGTCGGGTGCCTCGGCGAGGATCGCCTCGGCGGCCCGCCGCGCGAGGCGGAACCAGCGCTCCTCGTTCCCCGGCTTCTCGACGCCGTAGAGGTACTGGAGGTTGTAGTCGTACGTGTCCATGTACGCGCCGTCGGTGAGCTCGAAGGCGCGCAGGTAGAGCGCCTCCGCCCGGTCGAGGTCGCGCACGTCGGTCCAGTAGTGGCGCATCAGCGCCGCGTCGTTGAGCACCCCGGCCCACACCCAGCGGCGGTCGAACGGGTGGGACGCCGCGTCCTTCGGGATCCGCGCGACGGCCTCGTCGTAGAGGCGCACGACGCGGTCGAGGAGCGCCCGCGCCTGCGGCGGCGCGCCCGGGGCGAGCGTCTGCGTGCGGGCCTCGCCGCGCGCGGCGAAGGAGGCGACCACGTCGCGCAGCCGGAACGCGACGTTGTTGCGCGTCGTCAGCGCCGTCCACGGGTCGCCGTCCACCGTCGCGAGGAGCGCGTCCACGTCGGCGAGCAGCGCGTCCACGTCGGCGAAGGACGCGACGGGGCGGGACCGCCACAGCCGCTCGACCTCGGCGACGACGACGGGGTCGGAGGCGCCGCGCGCGAGCGCCTGCCGTTCGAGCGCGAGCGCCTCGGCGTGCGCGTCGGCGTCGTCGGCCTCCTCGCGCAGCCGTCGCGCCAGCGCGAGCGCCGTGCGCGGCGAGCGCGCGAGCACGTCGGGGCGGCCGCGCAGCACGACCCACCCCGCCCGCCCTCCGTGGGCCTCGGCGAGGTCGGCGCGGGCGCGCAGCACGACGGGGTCGTCGGGCCGCTCCCGCCCGAGCGCGTCGGCGAGCGCGCGCAGCGCGTCCTCGTCGCGCGCGAAGAGGCTCGCGATCCCCTTCCACGCGAGCTCGGCCGTCGGCTCGTCGCCGTCGAGGGCCCGCGTGTACGCCCGCTGCGCCCCGTCCGTGTCGCCGAGCAGGTGGCGCGCCCACCCGAGCGCGAGCGCGTCGCGCGCGGGCCCCGCCGCCTCCGCGGGCGCGAGCCGTCGCGCGGCCTCGCGCAGGCGCGCTGGGTCGGGCGGGGTGACGCGCCGGGCGCGCGCGAGCACGGCCCGGCCGAGCGCGCGGGCCACCGACGCGTCGCCGTCGGCGGCGGGCGTCGCGCGCTCGATCGCGTCGTCGAGCCAGCCCTCGTCGTCGAGCCGCGCCGTCGCGATCAGCAGCGCGCGCAGCGCCCGGGCGTCCTGCGGCGACGTCTCGAGCACGTCCTCGGCGGCGCGCCGCACGTCGCGCGGGTCGGGCGCGTCGTCGGGGGCGTCGAGCGGGGACGGCGTCGGCGCGGCCGCGGGCGCGTCGGCGGCGCGCACGTCCCGGGGCGACGCCGCCCACGCCCCGGCCGCGGCGGCGGCCGCGGCGAGCAGGAGCGCGCCGACGCGACGCGGGACGCGTGCCGTCATCGCGCCCCCTCGGGGGCGGGCGCCGACGGGGCCGCGCGCGCGGCCTCGACGGCGACGGGGCTCGAGAGCGCCTCGAGGAACGCGACGAGGTCGGCCTTCTCGGTCGCCGACAGGCGCAGCGGCGAGATCTCCGGCGTGCGGCCGGCGGCGGCCTTGCCGCCGACGTCGTAGTGCTCGACGACCTCGGCGAGCGTCGCGGCGCTGCCGTCGTGGAACCACGGGCCGGTGAGCGCCACGTTGCGCAGCGACGGCGTGCGGAAGCGTCCGCGGTCCTCCTCGCGGCCGGTGACGGCGAAGCGCCCGAGGTCGGGCGAGCCCTCGACCACCGTGCCGGTCGCGTGGAACTCGAAGTCGGAGAACGGCGCCTCCGCCGCGTGCACGGGGTGGCACCCCGCGCAGGCCGCCTTCGTGCGGAACAGCTCGTAGCCGCGGCGCGCCGCCGGCGTCACCGCCGCCTCCTCGCCGTGGAACCACCAGCGGTCGAACGGCGCGTCGCCGGCGAGCAGCGTGCGCTCGAACGAGGCGAGCGCGTGCGCGACGCGCCGCAGCGTCACGGTCGCGGAGCCGAAGGCCGCCACGAACGCCGGGCCGTAGCCCGCGTCCGCTGCGACCCGCTCGACGAGCAGCGCCTCGGTCATGTCGAGCTCGGTGGGCGCGAGCAGCGGGCCCTCCGCCTGCGCCTCGAGCGAGACCGCGCGCCCGTCCCAGAACAGCGCCGGGTACGTCGCGACGTTCCACAGCGTGGGCACGTTGCGCGGGCCGACCTGCCCACGGACGCCGACCGCGGTGCGGCGCCCGTCGCCGAGGCCGAGGCGCGGCTCGTGGCAGTCGGCGCACGACTTCGTGCCGTCGCGGGAGAGCCTCCGGTCGACGAAGAGCCGCCGCCCGAGCGCGATCTTGGCGTCCGTCGCGGGGTTGCTCGGCGGCACCCACGGCGACGGGAGCCCCTTGGGCACGACGAGCCGCCCGTCGCGCCACGCGACCGGCTCCGGGGCCGGCGGCCCGTCCGACGGCGCCGCGGCCGGGGCGGCCGGCGCGGGGCCCGTGGCGTCGCCGCCGGCGCGCGCCCGCGCCGACGCCGCGAGCGCGGCGGTCGCGGCGAGGAGGGCGACGGCGAGGGGCCGGCGGGTCAGCGCCACTGGAACGGGATCCGGCGCAGGCGGGCGGCGAGCGCCTCGGGCACGGGCAGGCGGTCGTCGGTGGCGCCGAGCGTCGCGCGCAGGTCGGCGGCCTCGCGCTCGAGGTCGGCGGCGGCGTCGGCCTTCCCGGCGTCGCGCAGGGCGCGGGCCCGGTCCTCGAGCGTCTGCGCCTCGCGGCGCACGACGGCCGTCTGGGGTGCCTCGGGGTCGGACGGGGCGCGCAGCCGCGTGCCGTCGAAGACGAGCTCGGGGCGCACCTCGAACCAGCGGTCCACCCCGTCCACGGGGTCGCGGACCGGACCGCCGCGCACGATCTCGGGGCGGGCCGTCCACGCCTTCACGGTCAGCTCGCCCGCGTCGGCGTCCACCCACGCCCGCGTCACGCGGCCGTCGTCGGTCACGTCGAGGGTGTACGCGCGGCGGGTCCCGAGCGGACGGCTCGTGTCGGGCCCCGAGAACGGGCCGAACCCCACCACGACGAGCGCGGGCTCGGTGACGTCGAAGGCGACGCGGGCCTCGTAGGAGCCCGCCGGGGACTTCGCCCACGCCCGCGTGCGGTCGGCGAAGGCCCGTCCGTCCGACCCGAACGCGTCGCCGGGCAGCACGAGGAGCTGCACCGCGACGAAGCGGGCGTAGTCGGTCGGCCGCTCCTCGTAGCGCACCGTCACGGTGCCGCGCGCGCCCGGGGTGGCGGGGGCGACGCGCAGCAGCCCGAAGGACAGGATCGCGGTGCCGTCCTCGTCGAGCCACCGGGCTTGCGCCGCGCGCGTCGGCCCCGGGGGGGCCGTGGGGCCGTCGCCCCGCACGAGGCGCGCGACCGGGGCCACGGCCGCGGCGGCCGCGCCGAGCGCGAGCAGGACCGCGGGCGTGCGCAGGCGGAGCGGGGGCACGGGGGGATTCTACGGCGGGCCCCGCACCCTTCCCTCGGCGCGGTCGGGTCCGCATACTGCACGCCTCGACCCGGAGGTCGTTGCGTGCCCCGTCCCTTCGTCGTGCTCGCCGTCGTGCTGGCCCTCGCGGTCCCCGCGGCCTCGGTGGCGTGGGCGCGCGGCGGCGGTCGCGGGGGCGGGGGAGGCCCGGCCGGCGGCGGGGCCCGCGGCGGCGGCACGAAGGGCAAGCGCTCGGGCGCCCAGACCGAGCAGCTGGTCCACGACACCTACCGTCGCGACGTCCTGTCGCGGGCCCGCCTGCGCGACTGGTAGGCCGCGCGCCCCGTGCCGCGTCGCCTCGCGATCGTCGTCGCGCTCGGGCTCGCCGCCGCGGCGGCGACCGCCGCGCCGCCGCCCGACCCGTTCGCGCAGGCCGCGTCGGGCGACGCGAAGGCGCTCGTCGCGTCCCTCGCCGAGGACTACCGCGCCGGACGGCTCGACCCGTGGGTGGCCCGCCTCTACCAGGACCTGCGCCTCGAAGCGGGCGAGCGCGCGGCGCTGCTCGAGGAGACGCGCGCCGCGTACCCGGACCCGAAGGCGCCGCTCGGCGGCTACCTCCTCGCCCGCCTCGCCGAGCGCAAGGACCTCGAGGCGTTCCTGCAGCGGTGCGTGGCGACGGCGCCCGACCCCGTCGCGCCCGGGCTCGACCAGGCGTGGGCCGCGCTCGCGGCCGAGCGCACGCCCGCCGCGACGGCCGCGCTGGCGCGCGTGCGCAAGGCGGCCGGGGCCCGCGAGGAGGCCGTGCTGGTCGAGGCGGCCATCGAGGACGCCCAAGGGCGGCGCGCCGTCGCCGAGCGGGTGCTCGCCGGCTACGTGGCGGCCCACGTCGAGGCCGCCGACGCGCGCGCGGCCTGGGCGGCGACGCTGCACGCGCTGCGGCGCGACGCCGACGCGGTGGCCGTGCTCGAGGACGGCCTGTCGCGGGGCCGCTCGGTGCCGCTCCTCGTGGCGCGCGCCGAGCTCGCCCTCGACATGGGCGACCTCCCGGTGGCCGGCAAGCTCGCCGAGGAGGCCAAGGGGCGCGGGCGGCCGGCGTCGCGCGCGCGGTCGCTGGCGGTGCTCGCCGCGTGCCGGCTCGCGGCCCGCGACGTCGCGGGCGCGCAGACGCTCGCCGACGAGGCCGGCAAGGCCGCGCCGCTCGACGAGCTCGCGCTCCGGGTGCGGGCGCGCTGTGCGGACGCCGCGGGACGACCCGCCGACGCGGTGCGCCTGCTCGACGACGCGATCGACGCGCGTCCCGGGTCGGTGAGGCCCTACGTGGACAAGGCGTTCCTCCTGCTGCGCGAGCGCATCGTCAAGGAGGCGCGCAAGGTGGCCGCCGAGGCGCGCCGGCGCGACCCCGACGACGTGGACGTGCAGGTCGTGCTCGGCGCGCTCGAGGAGGAGGACCTCGACTGGTCCACCGCCGAGCGCGCCTACCGCAACGTGCTGCGGCTCGCGCCCGACCACGTGCTCGCCCACCGGCTGCTCGCGGGCGTGTCCTTCCAGCTCGGCCGCCTCGACCAGGCCGACGAGGCCGCGGCGTGGGTGCTCGCGCGCGACGAGAAGGACGCGCCGTCGTGGTTCGTGCGCGGCCGCGTCGCGTACAAGCGCGACAAGTTCGACGACGCGCTCGCGCACTTCGACCGCGCGCTGGCGGCCGACCCGACCTACGGCCTCGCGCACTGCGGCAAGGGGTGGGTCTACGAGCAGCAGGACCGCAACGACGACGCGCGCAAGGCCTACGAGGCGGCGATCGCGGCGGACCCGCGCCTCCCGTTGCCGCACCGCGACCTCGGCGAGGTGCTCGAGATCCTCGACGAGCCCCGCAAGGCGCGCGACGCCTACCGCAAGTACCTCGAGCTCGGCGGCGCCGACCCCGACAGCGACGTGCAGCGCTCCGTCGAGCGCCTGTCGAAGTAGCGTCGCGTGACCCGGGCGCCGTCGGCGCGCGCGGCGCGAGCCGTGACGCCGGGGGCGGGTCAGAGCCCTTCGAGCAGCCCGGCCACCGCCGCGTTGCCGGGCAGCTCGGCGACGGCCTCGAGGACGCGCGTCACCGAAGGGGCGGGCTCGGGGTCGCAGAGCCGTCCGAGCGCGGCGCAGGCGGCCGCGCGGACGTCGTCCTTGGTCGCGGCGTCGTGGACGCACCGCACGAGCGGCTCGACCGCCTCGACGCGGCCGCTGGCGCCGAGCGCCGTGGCGAGGTGCGCCACGCGCCACGTCGGCCCCCGCGTCCCGAGCTCCTCGCCGAGGCGGACGGCCGCGTCGCGGGCGGCGCCCATCCGTCCGAGCGCCTCCACCGCCTTGCTCCGCACCCAGCCGTCGCCCCGCGCTTCGCCGGCGACGTCGCCGAGGGCCGTGAGGGCGGGCGGCGACGCGCGCCCGAGCAGCCCGAGGGCCTCGCAGGCCCAGCCGCGCGGGGTCTCCGCGCCCGACCCGGGCCGCGTGCGCTCGCAGAACATCGGCGACGACGACTCGTCGTCGAGGAGCCCGAGCGCGACGAGGTAGGCGCCCTTGGACTCGGCCGCGCCGCCGTCGTCGCGGGCGAGCTCGCGCAGGCGCTTGAGCGCCCGCGTGCGCAGCTCGGCCCACGAGCGCACCTCGGGGGCCGGCTCGACGCGCCGACCCGCCAGCGCGAGCGCGAAGAGCGCGTAGGGCCGCGCGTCGAGATGGCGGTCCTCGAGCGCCTCGACGAGCGCGTCGGCGACCCCGGCGTCGTCGAGCACGTGGCCCGAGCGGTCCGCGACGTCGGCGGCGGCGAGCCGGGCGAGCGCGATCCAGCCGACGGGGCGCAGGCCCGCGCGCGCCGTCTGCGCCTCGGTCACCGCGCGCACCCGACGCGCGGCCTCGACGCGGAGCGGGGTCGGGAGCGCGCTCGCGCGCAGGCCCAGCGCGACGGTGGCGCCGAGCCGCAGGCCGTCGCCCGCGCGCGCCGACACGACGGTGGAGAGCAGGACCGGCGGGCTCGGGGAGGGCGTGGCGAGCGCCCACGCGACCAGCGCGTGCGCGCGCAGCGCGTCGCCGGCGCGGCGCGCGGTGCCGCCTCCGGTGAGCGCGAGGCGTCGCAGGCCCTCGAGGACGTCGCTCCCGAGCGCCTCGGCGGGGTAGCGGGACAGCGCGACCACGATCGAGATCGGGATCTCGTCGGCGGCCCACGACGCGCGCAGGCGGTCGAAGAGGTCGCGCGCGACCGGGTCGGGTGCGTCGCACCCTTGGTCGGCGAGCAGGCCGAGGGCGAGCGCGGCCGTGCTCCGCGTGTTCGTCGGCATCTTCTCGTCGTCGAGCACGTGGAGGAGCGTCCGTCGCGCCCGGGCGATCGTCGCGCCGTCGAACCGGGCCTCGGGCGTCGAGCGCCGCAGCAGCCCCAGCGCGAGCACGGCCGTCGCGGCCTCCCCGTCGGCCGTGTCGGTGCGCACCGCGGCGTCGAAGAGGACCTCGACCTCGCTGGCGCGGCGCGCGACCTTGCCCAGCGCGAGATGGCAGGCGCACACGACGTTCGTGTCGAAGTCGCGCCGGGGCGCGAGCGCCCACAGCAGCGTCGGGACCACCTCGATGCCGGTGGCGTCCTCGATCGTGCGGCCCTTCGGCGGCGGGCTCGAACCGGGGTCGCCGGGCCCGCCGCCGGTCACCACCGGTCCTCGGCGCGGCGCGAGCAGGTGGGCCTGCGAGGCCCACCAGCGCCGCCAGCCCTCGCCGACCCCGCCCGTCGTCGGCGTGGGGCGCGGGGCCGCGGGGTGCACCGGCTCCTGCGGCCCGGCGGCCGGGGGGCCCAGCGTCGGCGGGACGCGGGGCGCGCTGCCGCTGCCGCTCTCGCCGTTGTGCGCCCCGGCGGGGGCGGCGGCGCCGAGCAGCGCGAGGAGCGCGGTCCCGACGCGGGCGAGCGGCCACCGGGGTGACATCGGGTCCCTCCGACGTTCGGAACGCCGGCCGAGCGACCTCGCCTCGGCGTCCGCCGCCGGGGACCCCGGCCCCGTCACAGGAGCGACAGCACCTCGTTGAGGGCGTCGGTCCGGGCGAGGTAGTTGAGGTCCGCACCGAGCCGGGAGAGGCTGCTGCGCGACTCCGGGTCGGCCAGCAGCCCCAGCGCCGCCACCGCGACCGCCCGCGTGGCGTCCGCCACCGCCCGGTCCGACGCGACGCGCACGAGCGGGCGGACGGCGCGGAAGTCGCCGATCTCGCCCAGCGCGACGGCGAGCCGTGCCCGCACGTGGTCGGCCGCCGCGCGCTCGACGGCCGAGACGAGCGCGGTGACCGCGCCCGTGGCGCGCAGCACGCCGAGCGCGCGCGCCGCCTCGCGGCGCACGTCGTCGTCGCCCGCGGCGAGCGCCGCCTCGAGCGCCTTCTGCGCGGCCGGCGTCGCCGACCCCGCGAGCCCGAGCGCGGCGCACGCGGCCGCCCGCAGCCGCGCGTCGCCGTCGGCGGCGACGATGCGCCCGAACCGGTCGGCCGACGCGTCGTCGTCGAGGAGGCCCAGCGCGATCGTGGCGGCCGCGCGGGCGTCGGGGTCGTCGGACTCGCGGTCCACGACCGCGCGCAGCGTGCGCAGCGAGACGGCGCGGCCGTCGTCGCGCTCGGCGCGTGGCGCGGTCCCCGGGCGCGACCGCGTCGCGATCGCGAGCGCGAGCGCGGCGAACGGCCGCACGCCCGCCGCGCCCCGCTCGGCGACGTCGTCGAGCGCGTCCCGCAGCGCCGCCGTGCGAGGGCAGCGGTCGTCGGGGTCCGCGTAGGACGCGGCGACGAGCCGGCCGACCGAGAGCGCGGCGAAGCCCGCCGTGTCGGGGTCGCCGCGGCGCGTGAACGCGAGCACCTGCTCGCCGGCGTCGGCGCGCAGCGCCGGGGCGAGGTCGGGGGCGACCGACCCGAGCGCGAGCAGCGCCGAGCGGCGCACCTCGGCGGGCTGCACCCGGCTCTTGACGAGCGCGAGCAGCACGCCGGCGCACTCGCCGCGGGCGAGGCGCGCGAGCGCGATCGTGGCGTGCGCCTGCGCGACGGCCCCGCGGTCGCGGCCGCCGAGGCGGCCGGTGGTGGCGGCCGTCCGGAGCGCGTCGCGCACGGCGGCCGGCACGCCGGCGGGCGGTTGCATCGAGAGCGCGACGGTCAGCGCGACCGTCGTCTCGCCGCCCGCGCGCGCGTCGAGCAGACGCGTCCACAGCCGCTGCGTCGTGCGCCGCCCGTCCTTGCCGAAGGCGTCGTCGGTGCGGCCCGGCTGGTCCCCGAGCAGCCCGACCGAGAACGCGCAGAAGCACCGCACGCGCACCGGCACGCCGTCGTCGTCGATCGCGTCGAACAGCGCGTCGCGGACGCGGTCGAGCAGCGCGCCGTCGAGCTGCTCGGCGGGCGCGGTGCGGCGCAGGCAGCCCAGCGCGATCGCCGCCGACTCGCGCGTCATCGACGGCGCGGTCGCGTCGCGCAGCCACGCCAGCAGCCGCTCGACGTCCTCCGGCTCGGCCGTCGTCTTGCCGAGCGCGATCCACGCGCTCGCGCGCAGGTCGTCGTCGTCGCCGTGCGTCCCGTCGGCCACCGCGCGGAGGAACGGCACGACCTCGAGGTCGCGCGCCCGGGCCATCGCGCGACGGGGATCGAGCCCCGTCGAGACCGTCTCGACCGGCGCGACGTCGGTCTCCGCGCGCAGCGCGTCGGCGTTCGCCTCCCACCACGTCGTCCAGTCCTCGCCGCCGCCGGGGGCTGCGCGGCCGCTCGCACGGTCGCGGCTCGGGCGCCCCTGCACGGGCGGCGTGGTCGGCGCGCTCCCGGGCTCGCTCGGCGCCGCGCTGCGGGGCGGCGTGGCGCCGGGCGACGGCGTCGTGGGCGTCGTCGGCGGCGGGCTGCTCGGCGGCGCGGGAGACGAGGGCGTCGCCGGCGTGTGACCGCCCGGCCGCGGCGTGAAGCCCGGCTGCACGGGCTGCCCGGGCGCCAGCGGGGACGGCGTGGTGGGGGGCGTGCCGGGATTGCGCGGCGTCGTGATCGGCGGCACCGGCGGACGGATCGGCGGACGCGTCGGGCCGGGCGGGGCGTACGGGTCGCCCTTCATCCAGTCGGGCGTCGGGGGCGGCGCCGGCGGCGGCGTGATGCGGCCCCCGTGGGCGAGCGCGGACCGCGGAGCGGCGGTCGCGGCGAGCAGCGCGGCGAGCACGGCGACGGAGGGGATGCGGCGAGCCATGCGGGAGCCTCGTCGTGGCAGTCCTGCCTCCGTGCCGCGGTGCCCACACCGCACGGCAAGGATAGCAGCGTCCCGGCGCGGGAGGGACGGCACCCTGCCGGCCGCGACGACGATCTAGGAAACGTCCGCCGGCTCGGGGGGATTCGCCGAACCGGGGTGCGCCCGCGGCGCGGGCCGGATCCCCCGAGGACGGACCGTGCGCCCCCGTCGAAGCGAGCCCCATACGAAGCGAGCCCCATACGAAGCGAGCCCCATACGAAGCGAGCCCGGCGGTCGGGGACCGCCGGGCTCGCAGGGACCTTCGTCCGTGGCGGGCGACTACAGGATCGAGAGGACCTCGTTGACGATGTCGCAGGCCGCGCGGAAGTTGATGTCCTTCGAGATGTGCGAAAGGCTCGGGACGAGCTCGAGGTCGCCGATCAGGCCGAGGCCCGCGCACGAGATCGCGCGCGTGACGTCGGGACGGCCGCTGTCCTTGAGGATGTCGACGAGCGGCTGGATCGCGCGCGCGTCGCCGATCTTGGCGAGCGCGATCACGACCTGGCCCTGCACGTTCTGGGTGTCGGCCTCCTTGAGCTCCTGGAGGAGGGTCGGCACCGCGTCGGAGACGCCGAGCAGGCCGAGCGAGATCGCGCACTGCAGGCGCAGCTCCTCGGAGGACCGCTCACGCAGGGCCTCCTTGATCGCCTTGAGCACGTCGTTGCCGCCGATGCCGGCCATGCCGAGCGCGACCGCGCAGTAGCCGCGGAGCTCGTTGTCGCCGGAGCGGTCCGAGACGATCGCGAGGAGGTCCTTCTTCGCGCCGTCGTCCTTCATCATGCCCAGCGCGACCGCGAACGCGCCCTGCGCGCGCTTGTCGATCTTCTTGTCGGAGAGACCGGCGCGCAGGATCTCGATCGCGTCCTGGCGGAACTTGCCGTAGGCCTCGACCGCCGGGCGGTCGCCGATCGCGCGGCCGACGAGGCCGAGCGCGAGCGCGCCGTAGGGCCGCTCGGAGTAGCGGCCGTCCTTGGCGATCTTGAGCAGCTCCTCGTGGACCTTGACGCCCTTCGCGCTGACGACGTCGGTCTTGTCGGCCTTGATGTCCTCGATGAGGACGTAGGCCAGCGAGATGATGCCGAAGTTGCGGGTCGACGGCTCCTTGACCGACTCGAGCGTGCGCCACAGCTCGAGCGCCAGGTTGGCGCGCTCGACGCCGTCCACGCGCTGCGCGAGCTTGCCCAGCGAGATCGCGGCCGAGCGCTTCACGTTCGTGCCGGTCTGCTTGATCTTGAGCGCGGTCGAGAGGTCGGTCACCGTCTTCGCGTTGCCCATGCGGCCGAGCGCGAGCGTGGCGTAGGAGGCCACGAGGTCGGAGACGTTCTCCTTGAACAGCTTCGCCTTGAGCGCGCAGTCCTTGAGCGTGTCGAGCATCTCCGGCTTGATCGAGACCGGGTCCTGCATCGACAGCGCGATCATCGACGCGACGTAGAGCTGCTCGTCGGCGTACTTGTCCTTGAGGCCCTCGTAGATGCGGTCGGCCGTCGTCGGGCCGAAGGCCGCGGGGTCGGGCGCGTAGAAGAGCCCGCCGCCCGAGGTCGGCGCCGCGCCGGTCGTCGTCGGCTGGTCGCCGAGGAGGCCGAGCGACAGCATCGCGAACGCGCGCGTGCGCGTCACGAGGTTGTCGTTGTGGAACGCGTCGAAGCAGAAGTCGCGGACGCGGTCGAGCTCCTTGGGGTCGAACTGGCGCGCGCGATCGGTGCGGCGCAGCAGGCCGAGCGACAGGGCCGCCGACTCGTTGACGATCTGGTCGAGGCCGCCCGGCTTCTTGCCGCTGGCCTTGTCCACCACCGCCTTCATGAGCAGGGCGATGTCGGCCGGGTCGTCGGTGATCTTGGCGAGCGCGATGTAGGACGCCGACTCGGTGTCGGGGTGCTGCTTGTTCGCCGGGTCCATCGCCCAGCGCAGCGCCGGGATCACCTTGTCGTGGACTTCCTTCTCGGTGGCGCGCGTCGCGTCGGACTTGCCGCCGCGGCTCGAGTCGCCGCCGACGACGCCCAGCGGGCTGCCGGCCGTCGCCCGCAGCTTGTAGATGGCATCCTTGATCTGGAGGATGTCGTCCGAGTTGTAGTTCCACCAGAAGATCCACTGGTCGTACGACGTCTGCGGCTTGCGGCCGCCCGGCGACGTCGGGTCGTCCGGCGTCACCGGCGACGGCGGCGGCGTGCCCGGCTGGTTCGGCGTCGTCGGCGTCGTCGGGCCGCCCGACGGCGGGGTGTCCGGCGGGGTCGTCGGGCCGGGAGGCGTCGTGGGGGGCGGGGGCGGCGGGGGCGTCGGGTCGGACGGCTCGCGCAGGCCGGGCGGCACCGCGCCGCCGGGCGCGCGGTACTGGCCACCGTGGGCGAACGCCGACGGCGCCGCGGCGAGGACCGCCGCCGAGCCGAGGGCGAGACCGAGGAGAACTCGCTTCATCGCATCGCTCCGGATCCCGCCGCGACCGTCACGCACCGTCGCGCGACGCCCACGGGGGCAAGGTCGGAGAGCGTACCGCACGGAGGGTGCCAAGCGTCACCCCCAAGAGTCGCCGGGGGGGAGCATCCCCCGTTCCGACCCAACCGACGCCGCGACAACGGCTTAGGGCGGACGTCGCGTCCGCGTGCGCGTCGTGGTCCCGTGCGTCGCCGCGCGGGCTCGCTACCCGCGGGTAGCGGCGGCGCGCGCAGGGAACGCGCGGGCGCAGACGGCGCCCTGCGGTTCCCCGGGGTGGGCGCGGCACGCCCCGCGGCCGCGCCCTGCGGCGCCGGGGCGTCCAACCGTCCGACGACCGCGCGCCGCGTCCGCCGTGCGTCGTGCGGAGCGGCGTGCTCCGCCGCCTACGTCTCGAGCTTCGCCTTCGTCCGCGCCTCGCGGCGGCGGTCGGTCTCCTTGAGCAGACGCTTGCGCAGGCGCAGGCTCTTCGGCGTCACCTCGAGCAGCTCGTCGTCGGCGAGGAACTCGAGGCACTCCTCGATGCTCATCCGCACCGGCGGCGGGAAGTCGGCCTTCTCGTCGGCCCCCGCCGAGCGGATGTTGGTGAGGTGCTTGCGACGGCACGGGTTGACGAGCACGTCCTCGTCGCGGCGGTGCTCGCCCGTCACCTGGCCCTCGTAGACGCGCTCGCCCGGCTCGACGAAGAACATCCCGCGGTCCACGAGCGCGTTGAGCGCGTAGGACGTCACGGGGCCCGTCTCGCTCGACACCTGGCTGCCGGTCATGCGGTGGGGGAGCTCGCCCTTGTGGGGCGCGTAGCCCTTGAGCACGCTCGTCATCACCGCGGTGCCGCGCGTCGCGTTCATGAGCTTCGTGCGCAGGCCGATGAGGCCGCGCGACGGCGCCTCGAACTCGAGGAACTGCAGGTCGCCGTGCGTCTGCATGTGCAGCAGCTCGCCGCGGCGGCGGCCGAGCAGCTCGATCACCTTGCCCGCGTCGTCGGGCGGGACCTCGATCGTCACCTGCTCGATCGGCTCCTCGACGCCCTCCGCGGTCTCGCGGAACAGCACGCGCGGCCGGCCCACGGCGAACTCGTAGCCCTCGCGGCGCATCGTCTCGATGAGGATGCCGAGGTGGAGCACGCCGCGGCCGCGCACCTCCATCGAGTCGGCGCGGTCGGTGGGCAGCACCTGCAGCGCCACGTCGGACTTGCCCGCGCGGTCGAGGCGGTCCTTCACGTGGCGCGACGTGACGAACTGCCCCTCCTGGCCGGCGTAGGGCGAGTCGTTGACGCGGAACTCCATCGCGAGCGTCGGCGGCTCGACGGTGAGGATCTGCGGCTCGACGGGGCGCAGCGGGTCGGCGACGGTGTCGCCGATCTCGACGCCCTCCATGCCCGCGACGGCGACCACGTCGCCCGCCTCGAGCACCTCGGCCGGCGCGCGCTTGAGGCCCTCGAAGACGAAGATGCGGCCCGCGGTCAGCGTCGTGGACGACTTGTCGGGGTGCAGCAGCAGGACCCGGTCGCCCTCGTGGAGGCGGCCGCCCTCGAGGCGACCGACCGCGATGCGCCCGACGTAGGGGTCCACGTCCACGTGGCACACCGGGAGGTTGAGCGGTTCGTCCACGTTGCCCTTGGGCAGCGGGACCTTCTCGAGGATCGTGTCGAGGATCGGGGCCAGCGTGGGCCCGCCCTCGGGGGTGAACCCGGCGCGCCCCTGGCGCCCGGAGGCGTAGATCACCGGGAACTCGAGCTGGTGGTCGTGGGCGCCGAGCTCGATGAAGAGCCCGTACACCTCGTCGAGCACCTCCTTGGGGCGCGAGTTGGGGCGGTCGATCTTGTTGATGATGACGATGGGGTCGAGGCCGCGCTGGAACGCCTTGCGCAGCACGAACCGCGTCTGGGGCAGCGGCCCCTCGAAGGCGTCCACGAGCAGGCAGACGCCGTCGGCCATCCGCAGCACGCGCTCGACCTGGCCGCCGAAGTCGGCGTGACCGGGGGTGTCGATCACGTTGATCTTCGTGCCCTTCCACACGAGCGAGCAGTTCTTCGAGAAGATCGTGATGCCCCGCTCGCGCTCGAGGTCGTTGCTGTCCATGATGAGCGGCGCGTCGGGCGCGAGGCTCTTGACGATGCCTGCGAACGCGAGGAGGCCGTCGACGAGCGTGGTCTTGCCGTGGTCGACGTGGGCGACGATCGCGACGTTGCGGAGGGCGGGCATCGGGTTTTCGCGGGGTCTCGGGGGGTGAAACGGAACAGGGTACCAGCGACCGCCGCGGACACGCCCATCCGTCCCCGGACGCGACGCCGTACACTCCCGGCCATGAGCGAAGCCCGCGTGAAGATCGTCGCGACGCTCGGCCCGGCGTCGGGTTCGGTGGACGGGATCACCGCCCTCCTGCGGGCCGGCGCCGACGTCGTGCGCGTCAACGGCGCGCACGCGCCCGCGGAGCGGCTCGCGGGCGTCGTCCGGCGGGTCCGCGCCGCCGGGCGGCGGGTCGGGCGCGAGGTGGCGGTGCTCCTCGACCTCCCCGGGGTCAAGCTGCGCTGCGGACGGCTGCCCGACGGCCGTCTGGTGCTCCGTACGGGCGACGTGGTGGGACTCGCGCGCGGGACCGGGAGGGGCCCCGGGCCCGTCGTGCCGGTCCCGGCGGCGGTCCTCGCGGCCGCGCGACCGGGTCGCGAGGTGCTCTTCGCCGACGGCACGGTCGCGGCGCGCGTGGTGGACGTGCGGGGGGGTGTCGCGCGCGCGCGCGTCGAGGCCGGCGGCGAGCTGCGCGAGCGCGCGGGCGTGCACGTGCGGGGCGCGCGCCACCGCGGCGTCGTCGTGACCGCCCTCGACCTCGCGCTCGCGCGCGCCGGCGTCGCGGCGGGCGTGGACGCCGTGGCGGTCTCGTTCGTGCGCGGGCCCCACGACCTCGACCGTGTCCGCCGCGAGCTCACGCGCGCCGGGCGCGTGCCGCTCCTCGTCGCCAAGCTCGAGCGGCTCGAGGCGGTCGAGGCGCTCGACGCGGTCCTCGAGGCGTGCGACGGCGTCATGGTGGCCCGCGGCGACCTCGGGCTCGAGGCGGGGCCCGAGCGCGTGCCGGGGCTGCAGAAGCGCATCCTCGAGGCGGCGAGCCGCCACGGGCGCTTCGCGATCACGGCGACGCAGATGCTCGAGTCGATGACGACCGCCGTGCGCCCCACGCGCGCCGAGGCGTCCGACGTCGCCAACGCGGTCTTCGACGGCTCCGACGCGGTGATGCTCTCGGGCGAGACGGCGGTGGGGGCGCACCCCGCGACGGTCGTCGAGACGATGGACCGCATCCTCGTCGCCGCCGAGGCGGACCCGCACTGCCCCTACGCGGGCGACCCGCGCATCCCGGGGCCCGCGGCGGACCCGCGCCGTCCCGACCGGCTCGTGGTGCGGACGGCGGTGCGGCTGGCGACGGAGGCCGCCGCGGCGGCGGTCGTGGTCTTCACCCGTGGGGGCCACTCCGCGCGGCGCATCGCGAAGGAGCGCCCGCGGGCGCCCGTCTACGCGTACGCGCCCGACCTCGGCGTGATGCGCGGGCTCCTGCTCTCGTGGGGCGTGCGCCCGCGCCACCTGCCCGCGCGGCGCTCGACCGACGAGACGATCCGCGCGGTGCTCGCGAGCCTGCGCCGCGAGGAGGGCCTGTCCCGCGGCGACCGCGTCGTGCTCGCGATGGGCGGCGCGGAGGACCCCGCGGGCACCACCTCGCTCGTCAAGCTGCTGACGCTGTAGCGCCTACCCGGGGACGGTCCGCAGGGCGGCCCGTCACCGGAACGGGCCGCGTCAGAAGGCTTCGACGAGCCAGAGACCGGCGGCGATCAGCGCGGCGCCCATCACGGCGGCGGTCGCGCCCTTCTGCACGGACTTGTCGGCGAGCGCGATCACGCCCATCAGCAGCACGCCGAGCCCGGCGAGCGCGAGGACGACGCCGATCACCGTGCGCAGCGTGCCGCCGATGCTCGCGAGCACGAGCGGGTCGAGGATCCAGGTCATGCGTCACCTCCGGGGGCCGGCGTCGCCGCGCCCTTGCGCCTTGCGAGGAGCTTCTTGAGCCACGCGCCGTGGCCGTGGGACTCGGCCGGGGGCAGGCGCAGCACCTCTTGTCGATAGTACTTGAACGCGGACTGCACGAGGCTGGCGGTGGGCACGGCGAGCAGGGCGCCCCAGACGCCGAACGCGTGCTCGCCGGCGAGCAGCGAGAACACGATGATCACCGGGTGCATCTCGGCGCTCGAGCCCATGATGAGCGGGTTGAAGACGTTGGCCTCGAGCAGGTGGATCAGGGAGATCCAGGCGAGCGCGAGCAGGGCGGACTGCACGCCGCCGCCGGCGAGCGCGACCATCACGATCGGGATGCTCGACGCGATCGTGCCGAACACGGGGATGAGGCTGAACACGCCGGCGACGAACCCGAGCAGCGTCGCGTACTTGACGGAGAGGAGCCACAGGCCGACCCAGGTCAGGAGCCCGTTGACCACGCAGATGAGCAGCTGGCCGCGGATGACGCCGCCCAGCCCGCGGTCCACGTAGCGCATGAACGTGTGGTAGGCGGGCTGGACCGAGGGCGGCGGCAGGCTGGCGAAGAAGCGCGCGATGTTGCGCCGGTCGACGACGATGAACGCGGTGAGCATGAGGACGAGCACGACCTCGTAGAGCGAGCCGGCGAGCTTGACCGGCATCCGCTGGCTCCAGGCGACGATCTGCTCGCCGAGGTCGGCGCCGTGCTTCTCGCTCTGGTCGGCGATGAAGTCGCGCAGCAGCCCGGGCGCGAAGTGCGACCCCGTCATGCCCTCGATGCGCTGGGCGACGGGCGCGATGAGGTAGCGCTCGGTGCCGAGCTCGAGGCCGCGCGCGGACTTGTCCACGGTCGCCGAGAGCTCGTGCCCCGCGGGCAGCGCGAGGGGCCGAGGGTCGACGACCTCGAGCGGCGTCCCCGGCTCGGGGGCGGCGGCGGAGGCGACCTCGGGCTCGAGCAGGACGCGCACGTCGGTCATGCCTTCGTCGATCTGGTCGGCGAAGAGCGTGCGGAAGCGCGTGCCGTCGGGGGTGGCGACGACGAGGCCGCCGGGCACCCAGACGGACTCGCGGGCGGGCTTGGCGAGCCGCAGCCGTGCGGCGGGGGCGGTCTTGCGCAGCTCGTGGGCGAGGTCGCCGGCGGCGTGCTGGACGTTCTGGACGACGGTGCGGACGCCGCACGAGACGAGCAGCACGGTGCCGGTGATGACCACGCCGTAGAGCAGGATCAGGATGGGGCCTCGGCCCCACTTGAGGCCGAGGAAGCGTCCGCGGGTGCCCCAGTCGATGACGGGCTCGACGAGGTAGGCGAGGTACATCGCCATGAGGAAGGGGAAGAGGACGGAGCGGAAGACGACGATGAGCAGCAGGAACGCGGCGAGGAACGCGAACAGTGCGCGTCGGTGCGAGCGCGGCCAGGGGGCGCTCGGGTCCGCGGCGGGCGGCGGGGACGCGGGGTTGCTCATGCCCCGAGCCTACCGTCGGGCCCCCCCCGGGGTCGATCCCTCCTCCTCGTCAGGGCCCGCCGCCGCAGTTCCCTGTCCGCTCCGGTACCGCGCCGCCCGGTGGGCCGGGGCGCCCTCGAGCCCGCCGAGCTCACGAGCCGACGAGGTCGGGGCTGCGTCTTCGGCGCGGGCGTGACGTGGGGCCCCGCGGCGATTCGAGGCGCGTTGCCACGCGTCGTCCGCTCCTCGGCGTGGTGGCAGAACACGCGGTCGTCGCGTCCGACGCGCGCCCGGGCCGAATCCGCGAGCCCCGA
>JADZCA010000113.1 GCA_020851795.1 Planctomycetota bacterium
CGGCGAAGGCGGGGATTCCCCTGGCCCAGTGGATGCGCCAGGTCCTGTTGAGGGCGGCGGGGGGCTCCCGACCGAAGGGATCGAAGCCGCCGAGGTCCCCGGGGGCGTAGCCGCCGCCGGGCTGTCGCTGAGGGGGTGGGCGCGGCGGACGTCCTCGGGGCGGACGGGATGCCCCGGGGCGGCTCAGGACGGCTCCTGGACCTGCCAGGACGGTCCTGGGGGACGACAGGCGGCGGGCGGGGTACCGGGGCCGGAGGCTATCCCTCCCGAGGGCGGGAGATTGGACCGGTCGGTCGGTGTCGGAATCCAAACGGGCGCACGGGAGAAGGGGTCGCGGGGACTTGGCACGACCAGCACTCAGGGCTCGCGCGGGCCTGTCAGCGCTGCGACGATGCGCGGATCCGCGCCCTCGGGGTCCCATCCCTCGTTCAGATACCACCTAACTGCCGATGGATGCCGCCGCAACACGTCCGCGATGCGCCGTGCAGCCTCCCCTGTGAGGCCTACGAGCCAGGAGCGTGACCTCCTGCGCTGGTCGAAGCGCTGCCATTGACCATCGAGTTCGAACAGGGCATCGGCTGCTTCCTCAGCAAGATCCCACGCACTGGACCTGATTGCGCGCTGCGCGACCGCCAGTATCCACCCAAGGCACTCGTTGGCATGGCCGAAGTCCCGCCCGCCCCACGCCGCTGAGCCGCTGGCGATCATCGCTCGCATCGCCGCTACCAACCCGGCGACGGACTTGGGGCGATCTCTCACCATGGCCTTCAGGACGGCACCCTCTACGAGGGGTAGCCCATCGATGACGACTGCTGCATCATCGGGATGTGCCTCGGCTAGTTCCGCAAGTCGCCGGGTCGCCGCTTCGTCACCCGCCCTCGCGCGCACCTGGAGTTGCGCAACTTCGTCACCTGGGAGCGCCGGACTCGGGGCAAGTACCGCATCGAGCAGCGATGCAGCTTCCGCTGCAGAGGTCGGGCGGCCCCCCGGGTCGTCAGCAGTGAGGCGGCGGACGAACGGTTTCCACTTGCCTTCAGGTATGGCTGGCCTGAACGGCACAAGATCGCACCCCTTGCACCACGCAACGACTCGTCCCAGACTGTACAAGTCGCATCTGTGATCTGCACGGTGCGCGTCGCGCCAGAGTTCCGGCGCTGCGAACTCGTCCGTCCCGAGAAGGTGTCCAGTCTTGGTGTGCTTGACGGTCGTAGAGCCCGCTGGCTTCCTGACGAGGCCCCAGTCGGACAGCACCCATCGTGCTTTGCCCTCATCGCCGAGATCGAGGATGTTGCTCGGCTTGACATCGCGATGCACATACCCTTCGGCGTGCGCTACACCAAGACCCGCGAGGCAGTGACGAACGACGACCGCAATCGCCTCGTCGTCAAGCGCCCGCCCAGCGGCCCCCAACTGGCGACCCGCCCTCGGCATTGCGTACCATGATGCACTCTCGCTCGCTTTGAGGAGGGGCATGATGTTCGGGCTGTGGAGCCGCGACATCACATCAATCTCGCGTCGCATGCGCGAACGGCCAGACTCGTCCTTCACGCGAAGCACTTTCAGTGCCACTTCCACGCGCGTAGTGCGATCCCGCGCCGCCAAGACGCGGGCCTGTCCGCCCTCACCGAGCGGCCTCGTCTCGGCAACGTAGAACTCCTTCCAACTCGGCTTCGTCATCTCACGCTGCCCAATCCGCGCACAGCAACTCCGCCTGGGCCAGCACGGTCTCCGTCGCCGCCGCCGTCTTGTCCGGCGGATAGCCGTGCTGGCGGAGGATGCGCTTCACCAGGATGCGGATCTTCGCTCGCACGCTCTCCTTCGAGGTCCAGTCGATCGTGACGCTGTTGCGGACGGCCGACACCAACTCATGGGCGATCTGCTTGAGCGTGGGCTCGCCCAGGACCTTGACGGCGGAGTCGTTGACCTCCAGGGCGTCGTAGAACGCCACCTCGTCCTTCGTGAGCCCTAGCGCATCGCCGCGCTTCGCGGCCTCGCGCATCTGGCGGGCGAGCGCGATCAGCTCCTCGATGACCTTCGCGGCCTCCACCGCCCGGTTCTGGTAGGCGGCGATCGCCTTCTCCAGCAGGTCGGCGAACGACCGCGCTTGGACGAGGTTCGTCCGGCTTCGGCTCTTCACCTCGTCCTGGAGCAGCCGGTTCAGGAGTTCGACTGCGAGGTTGCGCTGCGGCAGTCCCCGGACCTCTTGGAGGAACTCCTCCGACAGGATCGAGATGTCAGGGCTCTTGAGCCCGGCGGCGGCGTAGATGTCCACCACACCCCCGGCGGCGACGGCTCCGCTGACGATCTGTCGGATCGCGTGATCGTAGTCCTCCTCGGTCTTTCCAGGGCCTCCCTTCCCCAGCTTGAGGATCGCGGCGCGGACCGTCTGGAAGAACCCCACGTCGTCGCGGATGGCGAGCGCCTCGGGGGCGGGCACGGCGAGCGCGAACGCCTGGCTCAACTGCAGCACGGCGACCAAGAAGCGCTCCTTGCGGGTCGGCTCGCCCGGGCGCGGCGCGGCGTCTGGCTGGAGGACGTGGTTGAGCGCGGTCGGGAGGTGCTTCGTCAGGCGGTGCGCTGAGGTCGCCCTCCGCACGGCGTCCAGGTCGTAGCCGTGGAAGAAGCCGAGGACGACCTCGTGCTTCTCCTGCATGATCGCCACGGCTTCGGCCTGATCGATCGTCGGCTTGCCCTTGCCGCCGCTGCCGGTGTAGGTGGCGAGCGCCTCCTTGAGCTGGGGGGCGAGGCCGAGGTAGTCCACGACGAGGCCGCCGGGCTTGTCGCGGAACACGCGGTTCACGCGGGCGATCGCTTGCATCAGCCCGTGGCCCTGCATGGGCTTGTCCACGTACATCGTGTGCAGACACGGCACGTCGAATCCCGTGAGCCACATGTCCCGAACAATAACGATCTTGAGCGGGTCCCTGGGGTCCTTGAACCGCTTGGCCAGCGCGTCCCGGGCAGTCTTCGAGCGGACGTGGGGCTGCATCGTGGCGGGATCGGAGGCGCTGCCGGTCATGACGACCTTGATCGCCCCCTTCGTATCGTCGGCGTCGTGCCACTTCGGACGGAACTCGACGATCGCGTTGTAGAGGTCCACGCAGATGCGGCGGCTCATGGCGACAACCAGCGCCTTCCCGTCCTGCGCCTCCTGGCGGCGCTCGTAGTGGTCAACGAGATCCTGGGCGATCTGCCGCACGCGAGGCTCTGCCCCGACGACCGCTTCCAACTTCGCCCACTTCGACTTCAGCCGCTCCTTGGTCGATACCTCCTCGCCCTCCGTGACCTCCTCGAAGTCGGTGTCGAGCCTCGGCTTCTGGTCCGGCTTGAGGACCAGTTTTGCGAGTCTGCTCTCGTAGTAGATGCGGACGGTGTTGCCGTCCTGCACAGCGCGCTCGATGTCGTAGGTGTCGATGTACTCGCCGAAGACGGCTCGCGTGTTCTTGTCCGTCGTCTCGATGGGCGTCCCCGTGAACCCGATGAACGAGGCGTTGGGGAGCGCGTCCCTGAGGTGGCGGGCAAAGCCATCGATGAAGTCGTACTGGCTGCGGTGCGCCTCGTCGGCGATCACGACGATGTTGCGGCGGTCCGAGAGCAGGGGGTGTTGGTCGCCCTTCCCCTCGGGGAAGAACTTCTGGATCGTCGTGAAGATGACGCCGCCGCTCGCCCGATCGAGGAACTGGCGAAGTTCCGCCCGGCTCTCCGCCTTCTTGGGGCTCTGGCGGAGGAGTTCTGAGCAGAAGCAGAAGTTGTCGAACAACTGCTTGTCCAGGTCGTTGCGGTCCGTGAGGACGACGAGCGTCGGATTCTCCATCCGGGGGTGCTGGACGATCGCGCCCGCGTAGAACGCCATCGTGAGGCTCTTGCCCGACCCCTGGGTGTGCCAGACGACCCCAATCCGCCGGTCGCCCTTGGCGGCCGTCGCCCTGAGCGTGCAGTCGATCGCCTTCCTGACGGCATGGAACTGGTGATAGCCCGCCACCTTCTTCTCGATTTTGTGCCCGTCGTCCTCGAAGACGACGAAGCGGCGGACGAGATCGAGGAAGCGGGCGCGCTCGAAGACGCCCCTGGCGACGACCTCCAGCGGCAGCAGCGTCGGGGGCGCGAGGTCGGCCCCGTCGATCGTCTTCCACGGCATGAAGCGGGAGAACTCGCTCGTCAGGGTGCCGACCCGTGCCTCGATGCCGTCGCTGATCACCAGGAGGGCGTTGTGGTGGAAGAGGCCGTGGACCTCCCGCTGGTACGTCTGGAGCTGGTTCCAGGCGTCCTTGACGGTCGCCGTCTCCTTGCTCGGGGTCTTGAGTTCGACGACGGCGAGCGCTAGTCCGTTCGCGTACACCACCACGTCGGCGCGGCGGCTGACCTGCCCCTCGCGCACGGCGAGTTGGTTGACCGCGACGAACTCGTTCTCTTCGGGGTGGTCCCAGTCGATCACGCGGGCGATCGTGTGGCCGTGCGACCCGTCCTTGCGCCGCACAGGAACGCTCACGCCATCGACGATGTGCTTGTGGAAGGCGCGGTTGTTCAGCAGGAGCGCGGGGGACGTGGGCGTCGTGAGGACGCGGACGGCCTCGGCGATGGCGGCGTCGGGCAGTTCGGGGTTCAGCCGGGAGAGCGCGGCGCGGAGGCGACCGGGCAGCACGGCACTATCGAAGCGATCCCGCTCGGTCGAGGGCTCCCCGGGGGCGATCGTCGGGCCGTGGAGGACCTCGTACCCCTCGCCTCGGAGCCAGCCGAGGAGTTCGTCTTCGAGGAGGGCTTCGTCGATCCCTGCCATCACGCGATGTCTTTCACGCGGACCTCGCCCGAGAGGAGTTTGGGCAGGAGGGTGTCGCGGAGGGCGGCGAGGGTGCGGGACTCCCTTCGGTTGGCGTCAGCACGCTCGAAGAGTGGACCGGCGATTGCGTGATATGCGCCGAGCGCCGCAGGGTCGTTCGGCATCGGGACGCTCAACTCGCCGATCTTCTCCGGCCGCACAGCAGGATAGGCCCCACCATCCGCGATCTGCCCGAGGTACTCACCAACCTCGGGTGCAGTCAGGGCCGCGTACAGGAAACTGCTTGGTACGGTGCGCGGGGAAACCACCGCGAATCCCGTGGAAGCGATCAAGTTCGGAGCGGGGCGCACGCAGTAGAAGTGAGCGCCCCGATCGGGCCGCACCGTGGACAGAACCGTGTCCCCGTCGCGAAGGACGCGCCGGGCTCGGCTCGGCTCGTCGCCTCGGCGGTACTGCCTGACGACGCCCACTTCCCCCCTGCTGACCTCCGAGATCTCGATGTACTCGATACTCTCCAGAGGATCGTCAGCGCGGAGGACACGGGCGTTGATCTCGGCCACCTCATCAACCCGTACCGAGGCACCATCCACCGAACCCTTGCGTACGCCGCGCGAGACGCCGTATGGGGCCGCCCGCTCCGCAACCATCGCCACCGGCTCGCGCCGCCCCGCCTCGACCGGGAGCGCTTCGAAGTCCACGAACCACGCCTTGAAGATGGCCCTAGCAGTCGCCTCCAGGGTCGCGTTCATGCGGCGATTGAGGTCGATCTTGTCGTCAAGGGAGCCGAGGACGGAGGCGATGGCGCGCTGCTCGGGGAGCGGCGGGAGACGGAGGGTCTCGGCATCGAGGAAGTACTCGAACTGGAAGTTGCTAATCCCAGTGGACTGCTGCTCGTAGAGGGCCGCTCGATCAGACAAGTACATGTCCTGGAGCGCATAGTAGACGTAGGTTGGGTCGGCAACGGCGCGCTTCACCCGAACGAGTCGGCAGAAGCTAGCGGGGATCACCGTCCGTTGGAGTCTTGCCAAGAGGCGGTCGGAGACCAGCATGCTTCGGCCCGTAGGCTGCGAGGAGGTGCGGCTCCCACCGGAGATTTCAAGGATGAGGTCTCCGGGCTGAAGGGCACGGCGCGCTGCTCTGACCCGACCTTCGTGCCTTGAAGGAATGTTCCGCAGGTCGTCGTTACGGCACCCCCTGAAGTCAGTTCCTCGGATGACACGCACGGGAACGGAACCCTCAAACGGCACATCCTCGCCCCAACCGCCCCCGATGGCGTAGTCCACAACAGCGCGCATCGAGGCTGAAGTCATCTAGGAGAGACCCCGGAGGGAAGTCCTGATTCGGTCCTGGAGCCGCGCCCCCTCCGCGAACTGCTCCTCCAGCGTCTTCGTGAGGCGCTTCATCTTCTCCGCGAACGGCTCGTCGTCCTCCTCCACGTCCTCAGCACCGACGTACCGGCCGGGCGTCAGGACGAACCCGTGCTTGGCGATCTCGGCCGTCGTCGCCGCCCCGCAGAAACCCGGCACGTCCTTGTAGCCCTTGCCCGAACGCCATGCGTGGTACGCACCCGCGACCTTCTCCAGGTCCGCCTCGGTCAACTCGCGGTGCGTGCGGTCGATCAGCGTCCCCATCTTGCGGCAGTCGAGGAAGAGGGTCTTGCCACTCGTCGCCGTACCGGTCCGCCCGCGCCGCAGGAACCACAGGCATGCGGGGATCTGGGTGGTGTAGAAGAGCTGAGGCGGCAGCGCGATCATGGCGTCTACGAGATCCGCCTCGACGATCGCCTTCCTGATCTCGCCCTCGCCCGACTGCTGCGACGACATCGAGCCGTTGGCCAGCACGAACCCCGCTACGCCCTTGGGCGCGAGGTGGTGGATGAAGTGCTGGACCCAGGCGAAGTTTGCGTTCCCGACCGGTGGCACGCCGTGCTTCCACCGCACGTCCTCGCGGAGCCGCTCGCCGCCCCAGTCGCTCACGTTGAAGGGCGGGTTCGCGAGCAGGAAGTCGGCCTTCAGGTCGGGGTGGAGGTCGCGGTGGAAGGTGTCCGCGTGCTGCGGCCCGAGGTTCCCCTCGATGTGCCGGATCGCGAGGTTCATGCGGGCGAGCCGCCAGGTGGTCGGGTTCGACTCCTGCCCGTAGACGCTGATGTCGCCGATCTTCCCGTGATGGGCCTCCACGAAGCGCTCTGCCTGGACGAACATGCCGCCCGAGCCGCAGCAGGGGTCGTAGACGCGCCCCTTGTAGGGCTCGATCATCGCGACGAGGAGGCGGACGACGCTCGACGGCGTGTAGAACTGGCCGCCGAGCTTCCCCTCGGCGTTCGCGAACTGGCCGAGGAAGTACTCGTAGACGCGACCCAGAACGTCCTTCTCCCGATGCTCGGTCCCGCCGAGGCCGATGTTGGAGAACAGGTCGATGAGTTCGCCGAGGCGGGTCTTGTCGAGGTCGGGGCGGGCGTAGTCCTTCGGCAGGATGCCCTTGAGCGTCGGGTTCTCGCGCTCGATCCCGAGCATCGCGTCGTCCACGACCTTGCCGATCGACGCCAGTTTGGCGGCCTTCCGCAGGTCGGCCCAGCGCGCCCCCTTCGGGACCCAGAAGACGTTCTCGGCGGTGTACTCGTCGCGATCCTCGGGGTCGGCCCCCTTCTGCGCGGCGAGGCGGGCATGCTGCGCCTCGAAGGCGTCCGAGATGTACTTGAGGAAGATCAGGCCGAGTGCGACGTGCTTGTACTCCGCCGCGTCCATGTTGGCGCGGAGCTTGTCGGCGGCGGCCCAGAGCTGGGTCTCGAAGCCGAGGTTCGCCGACGAGCCGCCGGTGGCTCCCTTGGCGGACTTCGGTGTCGCGTCCGCCGACTTGCGCCCTCTGGGCATCGTCCGCCTCCTGCCGCCTACCCGGGGGACGAGACCGCCTCCCCCCCGGACGCGCCATGATGCCGCAGCGAGGCCCCGTGGGCAACGTCGGACAGCCGCCGTGGGCGGCCCCGCTACCTCGCCCCAAACGACGTGAACACCGTCTTCACATGTTGAGCCCGTAGGGCCAAGGCGAGACAGCCTCACCACGAGCGGGCCACGGCGCCGGAAGGCTGGCCGGGGCGCCGCAGTCAGGGGCCGCGTCGCCCCGCTTCAGCGGCGGCGAGTACCCTCACCCGAGAGCGCGGCGACGGTGAAGGCTCCAAGGCCGAACGCCACGGCCGCCGTCACCCACGCGGCGTTCTTCTCTGCCTCCAGCGCCGCTTGCGCCCGCCGCGCTTGCACTTCTGCGACCATCCTCGCACTCGCCTCTTGTAAGCGTGCATGCTCCGCAAGGAGCGCCTTCAGGTTCGCCAGTTGCGTCCGGAGCTGGGACGCGAAGGAGTCGAGGTGCAGCGCATGCGCAGGATCGGTCGGCGCGACCATCGGGAAAGGATGCACGATCTCCAGCCCCTTCACTCGCGCGCGTAGCATGGTCTGGAACGCTCCGGCCACATCTCCTTCACCGTCACCCGGCTTCATCTTCTCGCTCTCAGCGAACATGATGAGCGGCTGGATTCCTCCTACTCTCCGAACCTTCTGAATCCACGTCCCCAACTCGAATGCCGTGATCGAGTCAAAGCCGCTACCTCCCTGCTCCTTCGCGGGAATCCATCCACACCGATAGCCGAGGATCAGAACGAAGGCATCGCACTCAGCGACACGACGACAGCACTGTTCGACGATCGGCCCGCCGAGAATCGACTGATGCTCAATGGGCATCTCCGGTTGCCAGCCCATCTGGAGAATCACGCGCTCGGCCACTTGCCGGTGAGCGGCGAGATCGTATGCGGTAGATGAAACGAAGACTCTCACGGCTGATCCCCCAAGCGACGAGCAGCGTCCAACTCCCTGGAGAAAAGGGGAAATGTGTGGAATGAAAGGATGGGAGTTCTACGCTCTTGAGCAACCGCCGCTCGTCGGCGGCGACCCTACCAAGCACGTTCGAGGCACGCAAGGCCGCCCCCCTGGCGTCCTCGCCGTCCTGGCCGTACCCTCCACTCTCCCCCAGGAGCCCCCGATGGCCCGCCCCGTGAACTATGAAGCCCGCATTAACGACCTCCTCGCCCAACTCCGCGCCGCGCTCGTCGCCCGCGAGTCCGCCCGCATCGCGGCGACCGTCGAGGCTCAACTGGCGGGGCTCACAGAGGGGCTCGCGGTCGGCGCGGGGCGGGCGGCGGCTCGGATGGGCTCCACACCAAAGATCGAGGCTGCATCGGGGCGCGGAAACCGAAAGCCCAGGTCGGCGGCTTCGCGAGCGGCCCAGTCGAAGAAGATGAAGGCGATCTGGGCCGCTAGGAAGGCGAAGAAGGCGGCGGCTGCGGGGAAGCGGGGGAAGCAGGCGAAGGCGGCGGCCCCTGCGGGGGAGGCGGCGAAGCAGTAGCAGAACCCGAAGGAGAGATCACGATGGCCTTCTGGCTGAAGCGCTGGGGTACAGGCGACGATCCGTACAGGGACGACATGCTGGTGGACCATCTGTCCTTCAGCGATCGTTCCGCGCCACGTGGCATACCCAAGGTCCACAAGGGCGACCTCTTGATCGTGACGGGGGTCAAGACCCATGGCGCGCTTGTAGCTGCTGCGAGAGCGACCTCGGAGGTCTGGGACACGGGGACCAACTCCCAGTGGCACTGGCACTGCGCAGCCGACTTCTACTTCAAGGTCCCGATGGCAAGCGCCCCGGCGCTCGACTCCATCCCCGATTCGGATGGAGTTCTTCCCGGCTGGCTCAGGACGGGCGACGGGTTGCGCGAACTCACCGACGAGCAGTACCGTGCAGCGGAGGCGGCGATCAAGCGGGCGATGGCCAGCACATAGCCGCCGTTCGCAGGAGGGTCGCGCTGATGGAGGGCTGGCTCTTCGACACGCATTCCGGTTGGACCGCGACGGTCCCCTCCGCCCCTAAGTTTGAGACCTATCGCCAGTACTTCGAAGTCGCGGTTCCCGAGATCGCCCGCTTGAGGAGAGGAGCAGCCCGGACGCCTTGCGTCGTCGTCGCCCGCGTCACGGCTCGCCCAGTTGCCGGTCGTAGCCAACCCGGCGGCCCGAAGGACCGAGCGAAGGGCCTCATGGACGCCCTGCACGACGACCGCAGGAACGGGCCGAAGTACCGGGACCTCGGGGCGGTACCGCCTCTGCCCGACGACCACGGTGAGTACGTCCATGGCCTCGCCGTCGAGGTCCAAGCCGGGGCGTCAGACTCCGTCGAGTACCGCCTCGGGCCGAGCCTCCAGGTCGCGGGGAAGCACCTCTTCGTCCTTGACGTGTCCGTCCCTGCTCCCAACGACATCGCCGAGAGCGCCGCGCTCGTCGCTCCGCGCAGGGCCTTCGTCGAGGATCTCGTCCGTCGATGCGACCGACGCGCGGCAGCGGCGTGCGCCTCGAAGGCGCGAGCCGTCGTCGTCCGCCACCGCCCGCAGCGCGACGAGGACAACACCTGGGCAACGTGGATCTCGGCGCTCACGGGCGGGAGCGTGTGGAGTCGGGAGGCGTGGGGACCGGAAGGGTCGCCGCTCGCCGGGTGGTCGCCCATGGCGATCGCGAGCGTGGCGGATCCGACGCTGCCGTGCGAGGTCAGGTACGAGGTGTACGGGTAGAACCTTACACAAGGGGCTTCCACTTGCCCGCCTTGTCGTAGTTCAGCGAGCACGTCCACCCGACGCTCTGCCAAAGGCTGTCGAACATCGGCTTCAGGGCGACCTCGACGGGTTGCTCCGCCTCATCGAAGAGTATCTCGGGGAGCAAGAGATCGTCCCGATCAGCGCCCTGAAAGTCCGGCTCGTTGTAGGACTCTCTTAGAACGACGCGCATTCCCTTCACGCCCACCAGGGAGAGGGAAGCGACGACCGGTCCGCGAACGCCGAGTCCTCGGAGCAGCGTCAGGTACTCCCGCACGCCAGCAAGCACCGTGGGTTCGAGCCCGCTTGGAGTGAAGAACGGATAGTCCGTTCCGGCAGAGACAAGGCTTACATGGGATGCCTCGACCGCCCCGCTACGAAAGACCAGCGTGTAGGAAAGGGGCGGGTTCCTCGAGGAACCGGTGAAAGCCACAATGCCATCGAGACTCATCCGGTAGTTCCAGCTCGATGCGCGTAGCGGTCGGAGACGCCCCGGGTCGCTGACGATGGGCGTCACATCTACGGCGGACGAATGATCGAACATCGACAGCGGCAGCAGGTGCAGGACTGTGAAGAAGGTCTCCGGGAAGGTCACTGGAGCGGTGCCGGACTTCAGAGCCAGGACGCGCTGAGTTCGGAAGTTTCGAATGCGCTCCGTGAGAGAAGAGCGGCGCGAGAACGCCTCCCGAATCTGATCCACGTCGAGCGCGAACTTCCCAGCGTTGTTCCTGCCGTGGAAGCGACCTGTGGCCCTAACCATGTGCGGCGCTGACCAACTCTGCCGGACGCGAATGACGAGTACCGGCGAAGGTGATGCCGGGATGCAGCGCATCTCGACCGTCTGGAGACGTGGCGCTACCCCGTCGCGTAGCAGATTCTCCAGGCGAAGTACCTCTGCATCCAGATTCCCGGCGACTCCCACCAGCGCCTCTGCAACTCCGGTCGGCTTCCCCTCAGGCGTACGGCGCTCACGGACGCCGTAGATGATGTCGCCGTCCCGTGTGTTGGCGAAGGAGGTGATGTCAGCAAGGAACTCCGGGCCATCATTCGGCCCCAAGCCGGGCAGCCGCTCCTTGTACTCAAGGTCACCACGCTCTTGAACGGCGCCGATCAGAGCCTTGAGGTCCTCTGCGGTGATGGATGCGAGCGGCTTGGCGAGCATGTGGGGAGTGTACCGAGGAGGAGCTACTCCCCCTCCCCCCTGTGCCCCGTAGCCTCCTCGTCCACCCAGTCCTCCTCGGTCCAGCTCATCCCCTTCCGCCCCGGCACGCGACGGCACGGCCCCGCCGCGTAGAGAGGGCACGACTTCGGGCCGTAGCAGAACGTCTCCCGCCGGAACCGCTTCTCCGAGGGGCTCCACTGGTCGATGATCATCTCGACGGCCATCTCGGCTCCCCAGAGGCACGACACGCACTTCGCGGCATAGGTCAGCGGGGCGAGGCGGCGGTGCCCGCGAGCGCGGTACTCCTCTAGGGTCGGCGGGACGCCGGTGAAGGGCGCGGTCCCGGAGCGCTCCGCAGGGCCGCGAGCGCCGACCTTGAGGCCGCTGACCTTGTAGAGGTCGGCGACCTCCAGATCGGGGTCCTCGACGCGGACGCCCTCGCCCGACACCTCGTCGCCGACGCGGAACCCGTGCTTCTCGTGGGCAGCCTTGCCGATGGCGACGATGAACTCTTTCGCATCGCCCCCGAGGTCGCCACGGACGCGGAGGACGTACCCGAGGTACGAGTGGGAGCGCTGGTCGAACGAGCGCGTCAGGCGGATGCGGGGCTGGACGGACGTGATGGTGCCGTGCCAGGGGATCTTCGCGCTCATGGTCGCTCAGTCATGCGCCCGCTGTCCGGCCTTGCCTCGTTGCGGCATCTTCGGGTTGCTACCCGCACAAGTGAGCTGGCTGTAGCGCCGCTGCAGCGCCTGTGTTCGTTCTGCAACCATGGGGAAGAGACCCTTGGGCCAGGGCTCTCCCGCCGCGATGGGGTCCATCTCCAGCCCGCACTCCCGCAGAGTTCGGTAGACGGCGACGTGCCGCAAGTACTGCAGCAGGAGGGGCTCAAGCTCTGGATCTGGGAGTGCGAGGTGGATGTTCTCCTCAATGATCCTCACGATGGCGTCGTGATTTGGAAGCAGAACGCCAGACTCGATACGTTCACCGACCCGCCTCCTGGCTTCGTCAGTCGGATGCTCTCGATCCGACAGCTTTTCCCAAATCGTGTTGTCCTTCTGAAGGCGAAGGTACACGGGCCAGAAGAACCGCGAGAGCTGCTGCTCAACGAAGGCTATGCTCTTCTGCGTCCCAAGCGTGCGCGCCTCCTCCTTTCGACGCCAGTAGAGATCCCAGGCGGACTTGCCGAGGAAGCCGAGCGCGGCAGCCAGTGCGGTGGTTACGGAGAACGCGTCGGCCATGGCGGGACACTCCGAGGATCCGAATCTCCCCCCAGCCGAGTACCGTCCAGGTGAGGGAGTCGGTCAGCGCATCAGGCATGCTACCGTAGACCGGCCACGCCGCGGAGTCGGCCTACACACCCAAGTCTACGACCAGCGGTGCATGGTCGCTGACGGACCGCACCACGTCATCGAGGACCACCCAGCAGCGCGTGGCGCAGGCCGCCGTCGCCGGATCCGCGAAGGCGTGGTCCAACTGGTAGATTGGCTCGCCTCGCCCGAGGTGCGAGGGCTCCTCAGGACCGTGATGGCACCCGACCCAGCCGTGCGACGCCGCCCGCTCGAAGAACGCCGTCCCCGCACGCGATCGCGGCTTGTCGAACTTTCTTGCCGTGTTCCAGTCGCCTGAGATCAGGAAGCGCCGGTCGCCGACGAACCGGTCAAGTGCTTCGAATGCGAAGTCGTTGACGTATGGCCGTCCCCGATATCCGGGCCGTTGGAGACGCTTCATCGCCGAGTCGGACACCAAGTCGAGTCCGCCGGTCTCCTTCAGGTAGGAGGGCAACGACTGCGCGACCGTGTGGACGCTCGCGACGACGACGGGACCGACGCCCGGGAGGTCGAGTTCGCCGACGAGAACAAGGTCGTAGAGGTGACGGATCCACGGGTCGTCGAATGCGTCGGGGCGCGGACGCAGGTTCATGCCGGGGCGGGCCGCGATCACGGATCCCCACGACCACGCCTTTCTCCCGACGCCGCGCTCGCCGTGCAACAATGTCCACTCTCTCGACACCCACTCGGGGATGTCGGACTCTCCGACCTCCTGCGCCAGCACGATGTCCGCACCGAGCTCGCGGATGTGCGCCCAAGCACGGTGCTGCTTGTCGAGCGTGGCGCTGCCGGGGATGGCGGCACCGTGGAGGTTCCAAGAGACGAGGCGCACGACAGGGACGGTAGCGCCGGGGGGGCGGCGCGCAAGAGCCCGAACCGCTCAGTCTTCGTTCGCCCAGTCCTGCCCGCCCCTCGCGAGGACGAGACTCCGAAGTACGCCGTTGACCAGCAGATCCCACTGAGCGGCGAGCCGGTCGCTAGTGTCTGGGTTCCCCCCGACATCCCCGACGAGCCGCCGGATCTCGTAGCAGGACGCCCACAGCGTGACGTGCCCCCCGGAAACTGGCCCACGGGAAACGGGGATTTTCCCACAATGGACCGGGAGGTCGGATGCGCAGGTCGAAGTTCAGTCCGGAGCAGTTCGCGGCGACGAGGCGCTGGCGCGCACGCGCCGGGCGGTGGTAGGGTGCCCCCTTCGCGCGTGACGGTGTGGCGTCGGGCATGCGCCGTCGGCGAGCCTCCGGAGGTCCCTGTGCGCAACGTGATCCGCAGCGTGCTCCTCGTCGCCCTCCCCGCGCTCGTCAGCGTCGGCGGGGGCGCGATGTCGGGCGTGACGGCCGAGGCCGCCCCGCCGTTCCACTGCAACCAGGTCAACATGCACCCCGGCTCGCTCGGGAACGGGCAGATCAACGTCGCGTACGCCTCCACGATGTGGCTGACGCCGGCGAATGTCGCGATCCCCGTGAGCGTCTTCGGCGTCGTGGCCGGGTCGCTGCCGCCGGGGCTGACGCTCGTCGCCGGTCCCAACACGAACCAGGTCACGCTCCAGGGGACCCCGACGACCACGGGCACGTACACGTTCACCGTCGAGATCGGCGGCACCTACGTGCTCGGGACCATCTGCAAGGTGAGCCAAACGTATACGGTCACCATCCTCTGACTGCCGACGGGCGACGCCCGCGTACGGTCGGAAGGCGCTCGCCGCAGCCACCGCGTCGCGCGGCGGCCGCGGCACCGCGAGCCCGCGGCGGGGCGCGTCGTCCCGCCTCCACCGCGGCCGGGGAACCCTCGCGCGGCGCGTGCCCGACGGGGTCGGGCCCGTCCGCGGCCCCGCGCGCGTCGTAGAGGCCTCGAGAGCCGGCAAGCGCGCGCCATCCGACGACGGCGCGCGCCTCACGCCCGCACGGGTGCCGACGTCCGGTCGCACCGGCCGTGCGGCCCGCGCCGTCGCGCGTACGGTAGGCGACTCCGCGCCACGCACCGCCCCGCACGCACCGCCCCCGCCGCACGCCCTGAAGGGACCGCCCGATGACCAAGTACCTGATCTCGTTCCCGAGCGCGGCGATGCGCGTCTCCGAGGAAGACCTCCCCGCCGTCGCGGACGCGGCCCGCAAGGTCGTGCGCGAGGCGAAGGCGGCGGGCGTCTACGTCTTCGGCGGTGGGATCAACGTCGCCGTCGCGCCGCAGCGCGTCGCCGCCGACGGCACCGTCACGAGTGGGACCTACCCGCAGACCGAGCGACTCGACGGCGGCTTCTGCGTCCTCGAGCTCCCGACCCGCGAGGCCGCCGTCCGATGGGCCGCGAAGCTCGCCGCCGCCTGCCGCTGCGCGCAAGAGCTGCGGGAGTTCGGGTACGACGCCGAGAGCTGACCGCCGACCCCGATCCGCGGAGGGCGGCGCCGACGCGCGTCCAGAAGACGGGCGCGCGTGGCCGACGAGCGGCGCCCGCACGGCGTCGCGCCGACGCCCGCGCCGTCGCGCGGTACCCTCGGACGGCGCCGCTCCCCTTGCCCCCCACTGCCCTCATGCCCCACACCTTCTCCGCCCGCATCGAGTCCGTCGCGCCCGGCGCGTCGGCCGCGTGGGTGTCGCTCGCGCTCCCCGCGAAGGTCAGCGGCGCGCTGCCGTCGCGGGGCAACGTCCCCGTCGCGGGCACGATCGAGGGCTTCGCGTTCCGCACCTCGGCGCTGCCCGACGGCCATGGCGGGCACCACCTGATGGTCAACCGCGCGATGCGCGAGGGCGCGGGCGTCGGGCCCGGCGACCGCGTGACCGTGGTGCTCGACGTGGACACCGCCTCGCGCGAGCCGAAGGTCCCCGCCGACGTCGCCAAGGCGGTCGCCGCCTCGCCCACGGCGAAGGCGCTGTGGGCCGACCTCACCCCGCGCTGCCGCGCGGAGTGGGTCGGGCACGTCGAGGAGGCGAAGAAACCCGAGACGCGCGCGCGGCGCATCGCGAAGATGGTCGAGCGCCTCGCGCAAGGGACGCGACGCGTCTACGACTGAACGCCGCGGAGCCCGCGCGGGCCTCGCGGCGTCACTTGGCGGTGGGCTCGCCGAGCCACGACGCGAGCCAGACCTCGCCGGTGTCGCCCGGCATCGCGCCGCCCCCCGAGAGCAGCACCTCGACGCGGCCGTCGCCGTCGAGGTCGGCCGCGGCGACCGCCGCGACCCGGAAGCCGGGCACCGGCAGCGAGCCCCGCACCGCGCGGAAGCGGTCGCCCTCGCGCAGCAGCAGCCACCACGGGAGCGGCGCGCAGGGGTCGTCGGCCGCGCAGCCGACGACGCGGTCGAGGTCGCCGTCGCGATCGGCGTCCACCTCGACGACCGCCGTCGTGCCGAGCGGGTCGCCGCTCAGAAGCGACGGCGGCGCGAGAGCCACGACCGCGGCGGCGTCGAGGTCGTACGGTGCGCCGGTCATCGGGCGCGCGGCGGGGCGTCGTCCCTCGGGGACCGGCAGCGGGCCTCGCGGCTCCCGCCCCACGAGCCGCACCGCCGCGTCGCCCACCACCGCGTCGCGCGCGCCGTCGCCGTCGAGGTCGTCGAACGAGACCCCACGGCCCCCACCGCCGACGAGGTCGAGGCGTGTCAACGCCCAGCGGGCGTCGTCCCGCCCGAGGTCGAGCAGCTTCGCCACGGTGTCGCGGCTGCCGAGCTTCTTCGCGGCGGTGTCGCCCTCGTCGGCGTGCGGCGGTCCCTGTCCGGGCGAGCGGCCGAGCAGCCGCGCGGCCTTGGCTCCGTCGCCCAGCCGCAGGCGGCAGAGCGCGGCGAGCGCCATCGCGCGCGGGTTGCCGATCCCCTTCTCGAAGGTGGCCGCGGCCCCCGCGACGTCGCCGAGCAGGAGCTGCATCCGCCCCTCCTCGAGGATCACGCCGGTCTCGTTCGGGTTGATCGCGTGCGCCCGGTCGAGCGCCCGACGGGCGGCGTCGAGGTCGAGCAGGTCGGGCCTCCAAGGGTCGGAGAGCACCCGCGTGCGCAGGAGCGGGGCCCGCGCGCTCGTCGGCTCGACGACCGCGAGACGGTCCGCGAGCACGAGCGCCTCCTGCGGCGGCGAGAGCATCGCAAGCCGGTAGAGCGCGCCCGGGTGGCGCGGGTCCTCCTCGAGGACCGCGCGCAGGCTCGCGCGCGCGTCGTCGAGCCGGCCGGCGGCGATCGCGTCGCCCGCAGCGTCGAGCCGCGCCCCGACGGCCCGGTCGTCGCGGTCGGCGACGACCAGCCGCTGCCCCGCCGCGACGTCGCGCCGCTCGACCACCGTGCCCGAGGGGAACCGCACGACCACGCGCGTCGCACGCCCCTCCGCGCCGAGGCCGAAGTGCAGCGCGGGCGGCCCGGCGGAGGCGTACGAGACCTTCGTACCCACCGCCTGCGCCTGCCGCCGACCGCCGGCCTCGACCGTCACGAGCGCGCCGTAGGCGAACGGGTTCGCGCCGCGCCCGCGCGGCTCGACGACGAGATGGTGGCCCACGGGCTCGGTCACGTTGCGCCAGACGCGCGGGGCGCCGCCGTGCACCGCGACGACCCAGTCCACGCGCCCGTCGCGGTCGAGGTCGGCGGCGACACCGCCGCGCGCGACGACCGGTGCCCCTGCGTCGGGGCCCGCCCGCCCCACGAGGTCGAAGAAGCGCCCGCCGGCGTTCCAGTACACGCCCGGCGGCTGCGGCTGCAGCCTCGCGCGGTCGTCGGGCTGTTCGAAGGTGCTGCCGTTTGCGACGAGGACGTCGGGATGCCCGTCGTCGTCGAGGTCGGCGAAGTCGGTGGCCCAGCCGACGCGGCCGCGTCCGGGCGGGCCGAGGTAGGTCCTGAGCGACGCGTCGGCGAACACGAAGCCGGCGTCGGTCTTCTCGAGGAGCAGGTTTTCCTCGGTCTGCCAGTGCGTGACGAAGACGTCGAGGTCGCCGTCGAGGTCGGGGTCGCCGACCGCGATCCCCATCGCGCCGAGCGGGTCCGCCGTGCACGACGGGTGGGTCACGTCCTGGAACGGCTGCCCTCTGCGCCCGCGGTACATCGCGTTGTCGGAGACGTCGTTGGCGACGTAGAGGTCGAGGACCCCGTCCCCGTCGAAGTCGGCGAAGACCGCGCCGAGGCTGCGCCCCGTCGGGTTGTCCACGCCGAGGTCCCTCGCCGCCTCGCGGTAGCGGCCGTCGGGCTCGCGCAGGTAGAGGAGGTTCGTCGCGGGGCGGAACGCCGACGGGTTGAGCGACGCGGGCAGCGACATCGACCCGCGACGGCTCGCCTCGGTCGAGACGCCGGGGTCGTGCTCGACGTAGCGGCACACGTAGAGGTCGAGGTCGCCGTCGCCGTCCGCGTCGCCGAACGTCGCCGCGGTGCAGAAGCCCCCGCCGGCAACGCCGGCCTCGTCGGTCACGTCGGAGAAGTGCAGGGTCCCCTCGTTGCGCAGGAGGGCGTTGCGCCCGAACCCCGTCACGTAGAGGTCGAGGTCGCCGTCGCCCTCGACGTCGCCGAGCGCGACGCCGAGGCCGTGCAGCGCGGGCATCGGCGTGTCCACGCGCGCGAAGCCGCCACGGCCGTCCCCCCTCCACAGCTCGCAGGGCGGGGGTGTCGTGCCGAGCGGGCCCGACTGCACGAAGAAGAGGTCCTCGGCCCCGTCGCCGTCGAGGTCGGCGACGGCCACGCCCGGCCCCATGTCCTCCGGCAGGCGGTGCGTCCGCTCGCCGGGGAAGTGGCGGAAGCCCACGTCGAGGCGCTCGAAGCGCAGCGCCGGCGCGCGGGCCGGGACCCGCGCGGCGAGGTCGTCGGTCAGGCCCGGCACCAGCCCCTCGTCGGGCGGCGGGGGCGCGGGCGCCAGCGCCCGCACGGAGAACCACGCCCCGCCGCCGAGCACGACGACCGAGAAGGCGGTCCACAGGAGCAGGAGGCGGCGCTTCTTCGTCATGGCCGTCGCGCCCGCGTCACGGCGCCCGCGTGACGCGCACGCGCGTCGTCGCGGAGGCGATGTCGGTGACCGGCGAGCGCAGCGTCCCCTTCGGCTCGAGCATGTTGAGCAGGGTCTGGTTCACCTTGCGGTAGCGCAGCGTGGCCGTCACGACGAGGTCGTCGCCCGCCGGCGCGGTGAAGGTCTGCTCGGTGGCGCGCTGGGCGGGCACGCCCTCGCACGCGCACTCGAACGTGTACTCCTCGGTGTCGCTGGTGCCCGGGTGCACGGCGCGGCGGAAGCGCGCGCCCACCATGTCCCACAGGTTGTGCTTGTCGATCAGGTGGCCCGCGCGGTCCACGCCCTCCGCCTTCAGCTCGAAGGCCCCCTCCTGGAGGAACCCGCGGTCGTCCACCGCGCCGGACCGGTACACCTCACGCTCGCCCTGGGTCACGCGCAGGTCCACCCACGACTGGATCACGTCGAGCGGCCCGGTCGGGAACGTGTGGCCGACCTTCGCGTTGTCGATCGAGACGCGCAGGCGCACGGGCTGGCCCGCCCGGACCTCGGCCGGCGCCTCGATCGTCACCGGGACGATCGGCCCGCCGGGCCAGCGGTCGGCGATCTCGGGGACCACGGTCTTGCCCTGGAGCCACTCCTCGGTCAGGCGGATGTGCTTCTCGGCCCCGGGGAGGCGGTGGAACTCGGGGAGCCACTGGTTGGCGGCGATGAAGCCGTGGTGGCGGTGCTTGCCGTCGCGTGCGCCGGCGACGGGGTCGGTGGAGTCGGTGCGCCGCATGTGGCAGTCGCGGCACGCCAGCGTCTTCGACGGGTCGCCCCGGTGCGGGTTCTTCGCGTCGGCGACGAACCACGGGCTGCCCTTCCACGAGTCGTACTGATTCTGCAGCTGCACGCGCGTGGCGCGGTTGAGCTCCTTGTCGATGAACTGCTTGTGGCACGCGCCGCAGAACTCGGGCGTCTGGAGCACCGGGCGGCCGTAGGACGCCTTGTGGTGGCGCGGGTACGCCCGGATGAGGAAGCGCCCGACGAGGGAGTCCTCGGCGAGGTAGCGCACGGGCGCGGCCATCGTGTAGTTCGCGTTGCCCTCGACGTCGGTGCGGACGATCGAGTGGCACGACGCGCAGGAGACGCCCTCGTCGGCGCCCGGCGAGGAGAGGTCTTCGTCGTAGATGTTCTTCGACCCGCTGAACAGCGCGATCGGGTCGTGACACCCGGCGCAGTAGCGCGTGGACTCGGCGCCGTTGGCCTCCGCCATCGCCTTCTGGATCAGCTGGAAGAAGGCGGAGCGCGACGCGTAGCGGTGCGCGCTCGGGGCCCACTCGGCGACCATCTGCTCGTGGCAGCCCGAGGCGCCGCAGGAGGCGGAGTCGGCGAGCGCGTCGGGGGCGATGCCGCCCTGCGCGTCGAACGCCGCCCGGCTCGCGGCGGCCTGCGTCTTCGCGTCGGCGAGCATCGTCTCGAGCACGCCGCGCCGCGCGGCGGGGTCCTTCGCCGCGAGCGCCTGCGACAGCGAGGCCAGCCGCGCGCCGTCGGCCGTCGCGCCGCCGAGCTCGTCGGGATGCACCTCGCCCCGCTCCGCGGCGAGCGTGTCGCCGCGGTGCGCCGCGTGGGCCTGCTCGAGGAACTCCGCGATGCGCTCGTCGGTGGCCGTGGTCGGGTCGGCGAGGAGCCCCTCGACGAACTTCACCCACCGCCGGTCCGTGTCGGCCCGGAACAGCCAGTCGGTGCGCGCGAGGCTCGGGGTGAACGGGTTGGTCCCGTAGCGGTAGCCGTAGTCGGCGGGGAGCGCCATGCGACGACGGGGCGCGTCCCACGAGCCGGCGGCGGCCCACGACGCCCACGTCACGACGAACCCCGCCGCGAGCGCCTCCGCCGTCCGACGCAGCACGTAGCCCGTCTCGCGTTCGCGGTGGCTCCGCACCGCGGTCGCGAGGTGTGCGCCGAGGACCGGGACGACGGCGCACCCGGCGACGGTGTGCACCAGGTCGAGCATCGAGCCGATCCGGGCGCCGAAGAGGGCTTGCACGGTCAGCCAGAGGCCCGAGCCCCAGACCGCGAGCACGCTCACCCCCGAGACCCAGCCGAGCAGGAGCCGGTGCGACCACCGGTCGCGCCACCGCCGCGCGAGGTGCGGGACGAGGTAGACGACGAGCGGCACCGTGAGCAGGACGCCCCCCACCGTGTGGGCGAGGACGAGCACCTGCGCGCCCACCGAGAACGGCAGGAGCAGCACCGCGAGACCGGAGAGCAGGAGGAACACGAAGCCCGCCAGCGTCACGCGGAGCGAGGGCCTCCCCCACGCGGCCACGGTCTCGGGAGCGACGGCGGGATGCGACATCGATCGACTCCGAGCGCGCGCCATCGACGCGCGACGCCATCGCAACGCCTCGCGTCCCGGCCCATTCCGGTCCTGTCGCGATGCGACGAAGGTGTTGCAGGCGTGCGACGACGATGCAACACCGTCGTCGGTCCGATCGCGGCCGCCGGTCGATCAGGCCCCCCGCCCGACGTCGCCCGTGGACGCGCCAGGGTCGTCGCCGCCGCGGCGCGCGTAGGCGAAGGCCGCGATCAGGAGCACCGCGCCGAGCGCCCCCGTCACCGCGACGCGCACCGGTGTCTCGACGGCGGCGAGGTCGAAGATCGCCACCTTGCCCACGACGAGCCCGAAGCCGGCGAGCGCCACCCACCGCAGGAACGCGTCGCGCAGGCGGAAGCCGAGCGCGAGCGTCACGCCCGCCGCCAGCGTGCTGTAGACGCTGACGAGCCCGCGCCGCCACGGGTCGGAGGCGACCGGAGCGACGACGTCGAGCACCTCGACGAGGCCGACGACGTAGCCCGTCACGACCGCCGCGAGCGCGCACACGGGCGCGAGCGCGTCGCCCCCGCGCGCCCCCGCGCGCCGCGCGAGCGAGAACCCCGCGACCACCACGGCGCCGGCGAGGAGGCGCGCCCACGCGACCGAGCCGACCGCGTCGAACCGCGGTTGCGCGACCGCCGCGACCCACACCATCGCCGCCGCCGCGAGCAACGCCGCCCCCGCGCGACGGCTCGGGCGGGCGGTCGGCCCCGGCCGCGCGGCGAGCATCACCGCCGGGAGCGCCACCGCGAGCACCTGCGCGGCCGCCGGCCACGCGCCGCCGGGCGACGCGACCGTGCCGAGCGCGTGCGCGGCCGCGAGCGCGACCGTCCCGACGCCGCACCACGTCACGGCGCGGGGCCCGCGGCGCGCCGCGAGCACCGCCGCGAGCGTCCCCGCCGCGGCGAGCGTCGCCGACTCGATCGCCACCCCCACGTCTTGCGCCGGCAGGGCCGAGGCCGCCGCGTGGACGACGCGCCACAGCGCGCCGAGGCCCCACGCCGCGGCCGCGACGTCGAGCGCGTCGGCGCGCCAACCCGCGGCGAAGGAGCGGGCCCCGTGGCGACGCGCGAGCACGAGCGCGGCGACGCCGGCCAGCGCGGAGAGCGTGCCGGCGTCGAGCGCCGACGGCGGGGCCGCGTCGAACCCGCCGAGGACGGCGCGCGCGCCCCACGCCGCGCCGAGCGCGACGAGGACGACGAGCGCGGCGCGCGCGAACGCGGGGCCGTCGCCGCGCACGCGCGGGTGCAACGCCCCGAGCACGAGCAGCGCGCTCGTCGCATGGGAGGCGAGCAGCGCCCCGGGGCCCGCGCCGTCGCCGTGGCCCCACGCCGCGAACGGCCACAGCGCCGCGCCGAGCAGGCCCACGACCCGCCACGGCACGCGGTCGCCGCGAAGCGCGAGCGCCGCCGCGAGCAGGAGCGCAGGCACGGTCGCGGCGTCGAAGCCCGGGGCGCGCACGGCCACGACCGCGATCGTGCCGAGCGCGACGGCGAGGCTCGTCGCGCCCTCGCCGACGCCGAGGTAGCCGCGCAGCGCGAGCACGAGCGCGCCCACCGCCGCGACGAAGAGGACCGTCGTGCGGTCGGGGCCGAAGGCGAGGGTGAGGTCGGGGCCGACCGAGGTCGCCGCGCCCAGCGCCAGCAGGACGCCGCCGACGCGCGCGAGCCCGCGCACGAGCGCGTCGGGCGCGCGCACGCGCAGGCGCCGGAGCATCGCGACCGAGAGCCACGCGGCGCCCGCGACGGCGGGCAGCCAGCGGAGGACGCCGTTCGCCCCGGGCAGCGACGTCCAGACCGACGCGCCCTCGACGAAGCCGACGGCGATCGCGACCAGCGACGCGCGGGCGTCGGTGAGCCGGCGGGCGAAGGCCCTGCCGGCCCACTCGGGCGCGGTGAAGCCCAGCAGGTAACCCTGCACGTGGAGGTGCGTGGAGACGTCGTGGCGGCCGTGGGCGACGAGCCAGGTGGCGGCGACGACGAGCGTGGAGACGAGGCCGGCGAGGCGCGCGCGGTGCCAGCCCCACCGCGCTTCGACGACCGCCGACCACCCGTGGACCGCGAGCAGGTACACGAGCAACGGCGTGCGGGCGTCCTGCGCGCCGCCGACGAGCACCGGCGCCGCGGCCGCGCCCGCGATCGCGACGAGCGCGAGCGTCTCGAGGCGCGCGAGGCGGGCGAGCGTCTGGCCGAGCGCGCACGCGCCGGCGAGCAGCGCGACGGCGGTCGTCGGGCCGACGAGGTCGAAGCGCAGCTTCGCGACGGCGCCCGCGAGGTAGGCCGCGGCGACGCCGCCGCCCCAGAGCAGCGCGAGGTAGACGCGCGAGACGCGAGCCCGCACCACGGCCCCCACGACGACGAGCGTCGCCGCGAGGCCGTAGAGCGAGAGCACGCGCGCCAGCGCCGGCACGCGCGCCCACGTCCACTGGCCGAAGTACGCGGCGGCGAGGAGCAGCGCGGCGACGCCGACCCGACCGAGCACCGAGACGCCGACGAAGCGCTCGAGGTCGCGCGGCGCGGTCGAGGCCGCGGCCGCCTCGGCCGGCGTCGCGGTCGCGGCGCGGGCGCGCCCCCGTCGCCCGCGCACCGCCTCGCGCGTCGGCGCGGGGACGGGGGCGCGGTCGTCGCGCGACGGCGTCGGGGGCGGCGCGGGCGGGACGGGGGCCGCGGGCGTGGGCGCGGGGGCCGGCTCGGGCGCGGGGGGCGCGTCGAGGGAGGGCTGCGCCGCGGCGCGCGACGGCGGCAGGAGCGGCACGGCGGTCGGTCGCGTGACCTCGGGGGCCTGCGGCGCGAGAGGCGCTTCCGCCGACGAAGCGCCGACGACGCGCTCCGTCGGCGCGACGACCGCGGTGCGGGGCGCCGAGGGTCGGTGCGGGATCAGCGCTTCGAGCCGCGTGAGCCGCTCCTCGATCCGGGCCAGGCGGTCGGCGACGTCCATCGGGGTCTCCCGGTGACTAGCGTTTGCTAACTTCCGAAGGTTAGCGTACGCTAGCCTCGTGGTCAAGCCCGCCTCGTCCGACCGCCCCCCTCCCCGCCCGGGCCCTCCCCCCGGAAGCCGGCTGCCCGCCGGGGAGCGGCGGGCGTCGATCCTCGCGGCCGCGTTCCCGCGGTTCGCGGTCCACGGGTTCGAGGGGACGACGACGCGCGACCTCGCCCGGGCGGCGGGCGTCACCGAGCCGGTGCTCTACCGCCACTTCCCGTCGAAGGAGGCGCTGTTCGCGGCGGTGCTCGAGGAGGCGGCCGGGCGCCTCGTCGCCGCGCTCGACGCGGCGGTCGGAGGCGCGCGCGGGGCGGGTGCGCGACTCGAGGCGCTCGCGGAGCGGCTCGAGCCGCTGCTGGCGGCGCACGTGGACGAGTTCCGCGTGCTCAACGGCGCCGCGGCGACGCGGCCGGACGCCGCGACGGCCGGCGCGGTGCGCGAGGCGTACCGACGGCTGGGCGAGCGGCTGGTCGCAGCGCTCGACGGCGACGGCCTGCGCCCGGGGGTGAGCGCCGAGACCGCCGGGCACCTGCTCCTCGAGATGGGGCTCGGGGCGTCGCTGGCGCGCCCGCTCGGCGTGCCGGGCGTGTGCCGCGTCGGGTACGGGCGCGAGGTGCTCGCGCTCCTGCTCAGCGCGCTGACGGCGCGCGGGCGGCCGCGTCCGCGTTGAGCCGCGGCCCACGGCGACCGTCCGACCGGTCGGCGGGGCGGGCGAGGCCCGCGCGAGGGAAGCGCCGCCGGTTCCGGAGGGAGGGCGGCCGGAGCCGCCCCCCCTCCTTCCCCTCTTCGGTGCCCCTTTTCTCCAAGGCGGCAGACCTTCGAGGTCCCCTTCCGGCCGTGGCGGCCGGCGCGACGCAGGTCACGTTCTCCCGGGGGCGCAGGCCCCGCGGTCCTCGGTGGTCGAGTCCGCACGCCGCAGCGCGCGGGCCCTTCACTAGTTCATGGCGAACCTCACCCCCGACCGGACGGGGATTCCCACGAGACTCTCGACGCGGCGGCGGGAATGCCTATGCTCCCCCGACCCGATGCCGCCGCCGCCCCCCCCGAACGCGTCGGACAAGCCGCGCTACGACGACGCGTTCTGGACCGCCCTCGAGCGCTACCGGGCCGGTCTCGAACGCGCGATTCGCGCGCTGATCCCCGATCGGCTGCGGGCGAAGTTTGGGGCGTCGGACGTGGTGCAGAACGGCTTCGTCAAGGCGTTCGTCCTCTCGGAATCCTTCGACCCGAAGGACCGCGAGGCCCCGCTCCGGTGGCTGACGCGAATCGTCTACTTCGAGCTGCGCGACGCCATCCGCCGGTTCTCCAAGACCGACGAGCGCGACGTCGCCCGAGAGACGCCCCGCGACGGCCTCGGGAGCGACGCGAGCCCGCCGTCGCCGTGGCGCTCCGCCGCGTCGGAGGCGGAGGCACGCGAAGCCGAGGCCCTGGTGCGGCGCGCCCTCGACGAGCTGCCGGCGGACCAGCGCGCGGCCATCCAGCTCGGCGAGCTGGCCGGGTGGACCGACGCACAGGCGGGCGACGTCCTCGGGAAGAGCGCGGACGCCGTGCGCAAGCTGCGAGACCGCGCCTTCGACACGCTCGCGAAGACGCTCGTGCGCGCAGCCGAGGCCCACGCGGGGCCCGACGCCGAGGCGCCGGCCACCGCGCTTGCCGCCGGCGGTCGCGTCGCGGGCTACGTGTTGCGGCGCCCGCTCGGCGAGGGTTCGATGGGGCGCGTCTTCGCCGCCCGACGCGCCGACGGCACGGGCCCCGAGGTCGCGGTGAAGCTCCTCCACCCCAGGGTGGCGCGCTCGCCGGACCTCGTCGCGCGGTTCCGGGACGAGGCGACGATCTCGGCGCGGATCGACGGGCCCGGCGTGGTCCGCGTCCTCGAGGTGATCGGGGGCGATGGGCCCGACGCGCCGGTGGCGATCGTCCTCGAGCTCGTCGAGGGACGCACGCTGCGCAAGGTCGGGGACGCCGACCGACCGATCCCGCCGGCGCGCTGGCTGCGCATCGCGCGCTCGGCGGCCGCCGCCGTCGCGACGCTGCACGCCCACGGCGTCGTCCACCGCGACCTCAAGCCCGAGAACCTGCTCGTGCGCGCCGACGACTCCGTGGTCGTGACCGACCTCGGGCTCGCGCGCGCACTCGACGCGGCGAACCGTCGGACCGCGTCGGGCACCTTCGTCGGGACGCGCTGGTACGCCGCGCCCGAGCAGTTCCGCGGCCCGCGCAACGCCGTCGGGCCCGCGTCCGACGTGTACGTGCTCGCGCTGACGCTGCACGAGCTGTGGACGGGCCGCCACCCGTTCGGCGACGGCGCCGACGCGGTGGACCGCTCGATCACCGGCCGCCCGCCCGCGGCGTCGAAGGCGAGGCCCGGCCTGCCTCGCGGCGCCGACGAGCTGCTCGCGCGGTGCCTCGACCCCGAGCGCGCGAACCGCCCCCGCGACGGCCGTGCGCTCGCCGAGGCGCTCGAGGCGGTCGGCGGCGCCGCCTGAACACGATGCGCGTCCCCGAGCTTCCCGACTTCGACTTCGAGGGCGAGAGCGGCCGCGGCGGGTCGGGCTCGGTGCACCGCGCCACCGACCGACGGTTGCGCTGCACCGTGGCGGTCAAGTTCGTGCGGGTGGGCGAGACGGGATCGGCCGCCGAGCAGCGCCGTCGCCGGATCCTCGACGAGTCCGCCGCGGCGGTCCGGCTCACGCACGAGAACGTCGTGCGCCTCTTCGCGACGACGCCCCTCTCGGACGGACGATGGGCGCTCGTGACGGAATGGGTCGAGGGCGGGACGCTCGCCCATCGGTGGGCCGAGGGGAGCCGCGCCCCCGCCGACGAGGTCCGCCGCGTGGCGATCGACCTGCTGCGCGCGCTCGCGTTCGTGCACGAGAACCGGATCGTGCACGGCGACGTCAAGCCCGAGAACGTGCTGGTCGCCGCCGACGGCCGCGCCAAGCTCGCCGACTTCGGCGTCGCGTCCCTGCGCGAGGAGCGAGGGGACGGCGTGCCGGGGACGGCGGCCTACCTCTCGCCCGAGGCGTGGCGCGGGAGCGCGCCGACGCCGGCGTGGGACCTCTGGGCGGTCGGGGTGCTGCTCCACCGCGCGCTGACCGGCACGCTGCCGTTCGACGACGCGGAGCTGCCGCGGCTCTTCTACACGGTGCTCCACGACGCGCCGCCCCCGCTCCCGCCGGACGTGCCCGAAGACCTCGCGTCGCTCGTCGCGGGGTGCCTCGAGAAGGCGCCCGAGCGCCGGTGGTCGGCGCACGCGGCGCTGCAGGTCCTCGAGCGCGGTCGGACGCCGGTCGTCGCGGTCACCGCGGCCGCCGGCGCCACGCCGGAGGCCGAGGGACGCGAGGGCGAGCTCGCGACGGTCGTCGCCGCGCTCGGCGCCGGCACCGAGGACGAGCCGGGCGCGGCCGTCGTGTGGGGTCCGGCGGGACTGGGCAAGTCGGCGCTCCTGCGCGAGGCCGCGAGGGCGTTCGCCGCGCGCGGCGGGCGGTGGGTCTCGGTGTCGGCCGAACGCGGGGTGCTGCCGTCGCTGCTCGCGGCCGTGCCGCACGAGGACGGCCCCGGCCGCCCGCCGATCGCCGCGGCGATCGAGCGCGGCCTGCTCGCGCTGGCGGCCGAGCGCCCGGTCGCGGTCGCGGTGGACGACACCCACGAGGCGACGCCCGACGAGATGCGCACGCTCGCGCGCATCGTGCGCCGCGCGGCGTCGCCGCGGATCGGGTGGGTGCTCGCCGAACGCGCGCCCGCCGGCACCAAGGCCGACGCCCTGCGCGCCGCGACGGTGGCGACGCTGCCGACGACGCGCGCGGTCGCGCTGGGCCCGCTCGCCCCCGAGGCGGTGTACGCGATCCTCGAGCGGCGCGCCGACCCGCCGAGCCTCGCGGCCGACGTCGTCGCGCACGTGGTGCAGCGCGCGGCCGGGAACCCGCTGCTCGCGCTCCAGCTGTTCCGCCACCTGCGCGACACCGGGCTCGTGGCGCTCCGCGACCGGCGCTGGCAGGCGACCGAGCCCCTCCCCTCGGCGACGACGCCGCCGGAGATCCGCGAGCTCGTCGCGTCGGGGGTCGCGGGGCTCGACGCCGAGGAGCGCGCGGTGCTCGAGACCGCGGCGCTCGACGGGCTCGCGGTGGACGTGGCCGTCGTCGCCGCGGCGACCGACGCCACCCCGCTGCGCGTGGTGCGCGCGCTCGAGCGCATGGCGGCGGAGAGCGGGCTCGTGGCGGCCCGCGACGGTCGCTACGAGCTGGTGCACCCCCTCGTGCGCGACGCGGTCGCCGACGCGGTCCCCGACGCGGTGCGCACCGAGCGCCATCGTCGGCTCGCGCTCGCGAGCGAGGACGCCGTCGGCGCCGCGCCCGAGCGCGTCGGCACCCACTGGGAGCGCGCGGGCGAGCCGGCGCAGGCGCGCCCGTATCTCGTCCGGGCCGCGCGGGCGGCAGCGGCCCGCATGGAGAACCACCGGACCGTCGCGCTCGCGCACCGGGCCGGGCTGCTCCCGCCGCCGCAGGACGACGACGTGCTGCTCGCGGACGCGGACGCGCTGCTCGACGTGGCCTTCGTGTGCGGCAACGCGGGGCTGCTGGCGGAGCGCGACGACGTCCACCGTCAGCTGCGCGAGGCCGCCGCGCGGAAAGGGCGGGGAGAGGTCGAGGCCCGGGTCGCGGTGCGTCGCACGCTCCACCGCGTCGTCCGCGAGACTCCGACGGACGCCGACTTCGCGACGCTGCGGTCGGCGCTCGCGGTGCTCGCGCCCTGCGAGGACCGCACGCGAGCGCTGTACGCGCTCGGGCTGGCGTCGAAGGAAGCGGGACGTCTCGACGAGGCGGAGGCGTGGCTCCGGGAGACGGAGCAGGCCGCGAGCGCCTCGGGCGACCTCTCCCACGAGGCGTCGGCGCTCGACCAGCGCGGCGGGATCGCGACGCGGCGCGGCCACGCCGAGGAGGCCGGGCGGCTGCACCGGCGCGCCGCCGAGCTGTGCACGCGGTCCGGGCGCACCGGGAACGCGCTCGTCAGCGAGGTGAACGCCGTGCTGGCCGACGTCCGCGCCGGACGCCTCGAGGACGCGGCGCCCGCGCTGGCGCGGCTCGGGCGACGGCTCGAGATCGAGGGGATGGCGCTCTCGTCGTGGTCGGTCGTCGCGGCGCGCGCGGAGGTCCTCTTCGCGCTCGGGCGGTGGGCCGAGTCGGGCGCCGAGGCCGAGCGGGCGGCGCGCGGCCTCGCCGCCGTCGGCGCCGCGCCGCGCGCCGCCAACGCGCTGCTGCACGCGGCCGAGGTCGCCCTCGTCACGGGCGACACGGCCCGCGGGCACACCCTCGCCCGCGAGGCCGCCGACCGCGCCGGCGGTCGCTCGGATGCCGACGACCGCGCGATCGAGGCGGCGGTCGGCTTCGCCCTCGCGGTCTCCGACGCCGCGGCGACGCGGGACGCCCTCGACGAGGCGGCGCGGCGGCGCGCGCTCGCCCCGAGCGCCCACGTCCGCAGCGGCGTCGCTTGGCAGCTCGCCGAGTGGATGGCGATCGGCGGCGTCGCGCCGGCCGACACGTCGGCGCTCGCGGCGGAGTCTTCGCCCGACGTCGCGGGACCGGGGCCCGCCGCCGAGCTCGTGCTGCGCGCGGTGGCGACGGCGACCGCGGGCCGCGCACAGGCGCCCGAGCTGCTGCGGGTGGCGGCGTCGCTCGAGGACGGCCCGGTCGGGCTGCGCCGCGAAGGCGTCCGCCTGCTCGCGCGGTGGCTGCGCTGCGGCGCGGCGCGCGCCGCGGGCGACGCACGGGGCGCCGAGCGAGAACGCGCGGCGGGCGCCGCGGAGGCGCTGCGGCTCGCGCACGCGCCCTGGCGCGCGGCGTTCCGCCCGCCGGAGCCCGCGATCGGCTGAGCCCGCTCGCCCGCCGAGTTCACGAGCCGACGAGGTCGGGGCCGCGGTGCCGCCCCGAGGGCGGCACCGCAGAGATCGAACCGGCGACCGACGGCGGCTACTTGTTCTTGCCCTTGCCCTTCGGCTTGGCCTTGGGCTTGCCCGTCGGCTTCGGCTTCGGCTTGCCCTTGCCGCCCTTGGGCTTTCCGGGCTTGGGCTTGCCGGGCTTGGGCTTGCCGGGCTTGCCCTTCCCGTCCTCGCCGCCCTTGGGCACGGCCAACGCCGCACCGCCGCCCGCCTCGTGGTTGAGATCTTCCAGCACGACCTGATAGTCGGGGTGGCCGTAGTAGCCGGCCCCCGTCCCCTGCGAGATCAAGGCGTGCGCGTGCTTGATCAGGTCGTACTTGGTCTCGTCCGAGGTCGTGGCGTGCAGGACATGCTGGTCCGCCGTGTTCTGCAGGCAGCGGTTCGCGTGCTGGTTCACCTCGCCGTCGGAGTTCTGGATGATGTACAGCAACTTCCGCCGCGCGCTGTTCGGTCCCACCGCGGGATAGTCCGGCCAAGCCATGGGTTGCCTCCGATTTCGACTTCGGTCTTGTCGCGCTGGCAGCATAGCGCGACGCGTGACGCGACTCAACAGCACCCTCGCGACTCGCCCGTCTCGTGTCGGGCGTCGCGCGCGGTTAGACTGCCGGGCCCGGAGGACGGCCATGGACACGAGGACCCGGTTCACGTGGGGCGACCGATTCCTCCCGCCGCCAGGAGACCAGTGCCGAACGGACGCGTGCGTAGGATGGGCTGTCGGCTATGCACTCAAGTCGTTCTTCGACAATCGAGACCGACTGCTGCGGGACGCAGGAGGCGCGTTGACGCAGAACGACACCTCGAGGATCTCGAGTCCGTCGTGGGTCTTCAATCTCTCCAACTTCGGCGTAAATCGTGCGACCTCGACGGACTTCGCGGTGCTGTTGGTCCACCGCATCGGGACGGCGCGGCTCACGGAGATGCCGCTGACATGCGATCCGGCGAGGCTCCCCACGTCACGAGCGTGGAAGCGCGCCCTCGGGCGACACAAGTCGTACAGCGTCCGCCGAGGACCTCGCGTCCCCCGCTACTTCCTCGACGCCGACGCCGAGACCCGGTGGGACCTCGTCCGAGACTACATCGTGCGCGAGGGGCCGGTTGCAGTCGAGGCCGCTGTCCCGGCGTCGTTCCGCGCCCCACGGCCGCCGCAAGGATCGGCGGAACATCGCCCCTTGGGCCGTCGTGCGTTCCGGTTCGACGAAGGCGGCGACGATGGCGGGTACCGCCACGCGCTGCTGTGCGTCGGATTCGACCTCGAGAAGCGGATCGGCGACGAGGTGGGAGCCTACCGGTTCCTCAATTCGTACGGACGCGAGTGGAGGGACGAGGGGTACGTCTGGATCCCACGGAGCGAAGTCGAGGCCCGAATCGAGACGGTGGTCGCGCTCGAGGACCACCCTTCGCTGCTCGGGCCGAACGACCGGATCGTGATCGCCGCCGTGCCGACGCCCGCGCTCATCGAAGCGCGCATCGACGGCGAGCGATCGGAACGACGATCGGCCCGTGGTCGAGACCTCGCGGCATGCAAGGACGAGGGCTCGGGCGCCGACGCGTGGTCCGCGTGTTCGCTGCTGCGACGACTGCAGGGGTTCCCGCTGAGATTCGGCCCCTCCGAGACGCGACGAGTGGTCTGGGGACCGTGGTACCTCGAGGACGCTCGTCAGGGACGTCGGACCCGCTTCGAGGTGCGCGACCAGCAGAATCGGGTCGTGCCCGCGGACAGGCTCCCGGGCCTCGTCCACGAACGCCCCGACCTCCGACGCCGATCGGGTCCTCCGGGCGGGCGGGCATGGGCCAGCGACGCGTTCGAGGTCTCGCGCGACGCGCTCGCAGACGAGGGGAAGCGTGACGTGCTGCTCGACCTGATCGTCGTGGACCAGTTCGGCCAGCAGGAGCGGCGGACCGTCCACCGCGTCATCCGTAGCACGCACGACCGTGCGGCGCGCAAGCCCCGACGCTACCCCGCGTAGACGTCCATGATCTGCGCCATCAGGCGCAGCGCGTCGGGCTTCTTCCGCTGGAAGGAGTTGCGGCCGATGATCGAGCCGAAGCCGCCGCCGTCGCGGATCGCCTTCACCTCGTCGAGCACCGTCGCGTCGCTGCTCGCGGGCCCGCCCGAGAAGATCACGATGCGGCGCCCCGCGAACGAGGACTGCACGACGTGGCGCACCCGGTCGGCCAGCGTCGCGATCGGGACGCCGTTCTTCTCGTACGCGTCCTTGGCGGCCTTCTGCTCGAGGTGGGCCGAGGGGAGCTTGACCTTGATCACGTGCGCGCCGAGCTGCGCGGCGATGTGCGCCGCGTACGCGCACACGTCGATCGCCGTCTCGCCCTCCTTGCTGAGCCCGCCGCCGCGCGGGTAGGACCAGACGACCACCGCGAGGCCCGCCTCCTTCGCCTCGTCGCCGAGCGCCTGCAGCTCCTCGTACATCTCGAGGCGCGACGCCGAGCCGGGGTAGATCGTGTAGCCGATCGCCGCGCAGCCCAGCCGCAGCGCCGCCGAGACGCTCCCGGTGATCGCCTGCTTGGGGTCCTTCTCCTCGAGCAGCGAGTCCTTGTTGTTGATCTTGAGGATCAGCGGGATCTCGCCGGCGAACTCGCGCGCGCCCGCCTCGAGGAAGCCGAGCGGCGCGGCGTAGGCGCTGCAGCCCGACTCGACCGCGAACTCGAAGTGGTAGCGCGGGTCGTAGCCCGCGGGGTTCATCGCGAACGAGCGGCCCGGTCCGTGCTCGAAGCCCTGGTCCACCGGGAGGATCACCATGCGGCCCGTGCCGCCGAGCCGACCGTGGTTGAGCAGGCGCGCGAGGTTGGTCAGCGTGCCGGGGCTGTCGGCGCCGTACCAGGAGAGGATCTCGCGCACGCGGGCGGTCGAGGCGGCGGGGGCCATGGGTCGCTCCGTTCGATTCGGGGGCCCGAGGATGCCGGGCCGGAGCCGCCCCGTCCAGCGGGCGCGAGCCCCCGGGGAGCTCAGGCGTGGTTGCGCAGGAGGAGCTCGCGGGGATGCGGTTCGAGGTAGGTCTGCGCCTGCGCCCACGGGTCGGGGTGACGGCGCAAATGGTGGCGCAGGAGCGTGATCGGGACGACGAGCGGCACGAGGCCGCGGCGGTAGTCCTCCACCGTCCGCGCGAGCTCGGCCCGGTCGGCGGCGTCGAGCGCGTCGGACACGAAGCCCGCGAGGTGGTGCAGCACGTTGGCGTGCTTGCCCGGCGTCGCGCGCTTGCCGAGCGCGGCGAGGAAGCCCAGCCCGTACGCCTCGGTGAGCTCGGCGCGCGGCACCGACTTCGCCCGCGCGACGAGCCGCCCGAGCGAGCGGTAGCCCTCGGGGTCGTGCGAGAGGAGCTGGTACTTGTGCGCGGCGTGGAACGCGACCAGCTTCGAGACCGAGAGGCCCGCGGCGACCGCGTCGCGCCAGCGGCGGAACGCGAAGACGCGCTCGATCCAGTTGTCGCGGATCCCGAGGTCGTGCAGCCGCCCCTCCTCCTCGACGGGGAGCCACGGGAAGCGCTCGACGAGCGCGCGGGCGAAGAGGCCCCTCCCCTTGCGCACCGAGCCGCCGCCGCCCTCGGCGTGCACCTTGACGCGCTCGAGCCCGCAGGAGGGGCTGTCGCTCTTGAGCACCCAGCCGCAGAGGTCGAGGGCCTCGAGCGCGTCGAGCCGCGTCCGCGCCCACGCGCGCAAGCGCTCGGTCTGGTCCTCGCCCGACTTGGCGAAGATCAGCCGCGGGTCGGCGACGTCGCCCACGAGGCGCAGCGTGGGGCGCGGCACCGAGAGCCCCATCTCGACCTCGGGGCAGACGGGCACGAACTCGAAGAAGCGGCCCAGCGTCTCGACGAGGTAGGCGTCGTACTGGTGCCCGGCGTCGTAGCGCACGTTGCGCCCGAGCAGGCACGTGCTGACGCCGACGCGGATGCGGGCGGTCGAGGTCGTCACCGGCGGGCGGCGGCCCACGCCTTCGCGGGCGGCGTCCCGAAGCGGTCGAGGTACTCGACGCAGCGCGCGCGGTCGGCGGCGGGGAGCCGGCCCGTGGCCTCGAGGTGGGAGAGCACCTCGGTCATCGTCACGACCGGCGCGACCGGGACGCCCGTGTCAGCGGCGAAGGCCCCGCACGCGTCACGGCCGTCCGGGCCCGTCTCCATGCGGTCGAGCGCGATCACGAGCACCGGGAAGCGCGCGCCCTCCACCAGCGTGCGGAGCAGCGCCACCGCCTCGAACTTCGTCGCGCCCGTCGTGAGCACGTCGTCCACGAGCGCGATGCGGGCCCCGGCCGCGGGACGGTGCCCGACGAGCACCGACGCCGCGTCGGCCTTCGCCGACGCCTCCTCGCCGTGCGTCTTGCGCTCCTTGCGGTCGAAGAGGTAGGGCTTGACCACGCCGCGCTGCGCGAGCGCGATCGCGGTGGCGACCGCGAGCGGCACGCCCTTGTAGGCGGGCCCGAAGACCGCGTCGAAGCCCTCGGCGCCCGCCGCGTCGAGCATGCGCCCGGCGTACGCCTCGCCCAGCCGCAGGAGCCCGAGGCCGTCGTCGACGAGCCCGGTGTTGAGGAAGGTCGGGGAGGTGCGGCCGCTCTTGAGCGTGAACTGGCCGAGCTTGAAGGCCCCGCGCTCGACGAGGAAGTCCACGAAGCGGCGCTGGTAGTCCTGCACGGGAGGCTCCGTCGGGGAGCCCGCAGGGATCGCCGCCGCGGGCCCCGACGGCAAGGAAACGCCGGGGCCGCGGCGGACCGCGAGCGGGAGGGGGCGCTCAGCGCGCCCGTGGCATCGGCGGCGCCACGCCCTGGAACGCGACGTCGTCGATGTGGAGCGAGAGGAACGCGTCGAGCACGCCCACGACGTCGGCGTGGGGCACGAGCGCGCCCGACGGCGCCGGGGTGTCGATCTCGCCGGGGACGCCGAGCAGCCCGTGGAGGCGGCCGAGCTCGGCCCGCACCGACGCGAACGCCGCGTCGCGCACCTCGGGCGTCGCGTCCACCGGCGGGAGCAGCCACTCGCGGGCGCCGACCTTCACCTTCGTGCGCGCACGGGCGAGGTCCTCGGCGTCGATGCGGAACAGCGTCGCCTTGATGCGCGGCGTCGGGACGACGGTCACCGGGATCGGGTCGGGGCCGCGGTCCTTGGGGAGGGCGGACTCGATCCGGTAGTCGAGCGTCTTGAACTTGAGGCTGAGCAGGAAGAAGAGGATGAGCTGGAACACGATGTCGATCATCGGGGTCATGTTCAGCTCGGAGTCGGCGGTCGGGGGCTTCGGACGCAGCACGCGGCACCTCCCTCGGGGCGGCGCGGCGGCGCCGTCGGTCGCCGCGGCGCGCGGCGGTCGGGCGGCAGCCTCCACGGTCGTCCCGTTCGGTCGGGCGCGCAGGGACGGCGGGCCGCTCGGCGGGGCGGGGGTCGCGACCGCATCGGACGGCACCGCCGTGCGCATGCGCGCACGACGCCGGAGCGGGTCGGGCCTCGTCGGCCGTGACCACTCTAGCCCGCCCGCGGCGGGCGCGCAACGGCGCGGGTCCCGGGGCGACCGCGGGCGATCAGCGCGGCGGGTTCGGCGCGGTCGGCGGGGCGCCCGTCCAGCGGTCGGGGTTCCAGAGCTCCTCGGTCGCCCGCGCGTGCGCGACGACCGCGTCCACCTGCTCCCGCACGTGCTTGGCGCGGACCGCGCGGTTGTCCACCGAGCGCAGGAGGCCCACGACGGCGCTCCCGCCGGGCTTCGTCTGCGAGACGTAGAAGCGCGACGGGGCGAAGGACGTCGTCGCCTCGAGCAGCCCGCGCAGCACGCGGTCCGGGACGCCGTCGATCGACGTCCACGTCCGCAGCGGCGCGAAGACGAGCAGCTTGCTCCCCTCCGTCGTCAGCGCGAGGTTGACCTCGACCCGCCACCCGTCGCGCTCGACGACGAACGAGACGGCGCCCTCCTCGCCCGGCCGGGCGTCGTAGCCGAGCGCCTCGACGAGCGACGCCAGGTCCGCGCGCGCGAGCGTGCGGCCGGGCGCCGGCGACGCGGGGCCGTCCGCGCGCGCGACCGCCGCGCACGCGACGAGGGCGAGGACCGTCCACACGCGGGCGGCGCTCATCGCATCCCCCCTTCTCCGGTGTCGGGGCGAGGCCCCCACCGCGCAGGGTCCCAGAGGGAGACCGTGCGGCGGACGAGGTCGAAGTAGGCCTCGATCTCGAGCGCCACCAGCGCGGGCGTCAGGGCGCGGTTGTCCACGGCGCGCATGAGGTGGATGCGGTCCTTGGCCAGCGAGAAGGCCGCGCCCCCGTCGCCCGCGTTGAACGCGAGGAGCTCGACGAGCGCACGGCGCGGCGACGACTCGCCGGCGGGGAGCGCTTCGAGCGGCGCGGTGAGCCAGAGGTAGGCGCCGTCGGGGCTCGTGGCGACGTGGGCGAAGTAGACGCCCTCGGGACGCTTCTGCTCGACGCGGTACCCGAACGGGGTCTTCTCACCCACGGGCGGGAACCCGGCCTCGCGCAGGACCGCCTCGACTTCCTTCTCGTCGATGGCGCGGGGCGCCGACGCCGGAGCGTCCTCGGCGGCCCCCCGGGCCGCGAACGCGACGACCGCCACGGCCGCCGCGAGCGCGACGACGCGACGGGACAGGACTCGGTGCATCGGGGACCTCCGCGCGGCCGACCGCGCTCCGACGCTCGCGCAACGCCGGGGCTCCCGGGTAGATTCCGGTTGCGCGCGTGCGGGGCGTCCGTGCGCGCAGCCTACCGCCCCCCCCGCCGTGGCCAAGGTCCCCACCCCCACTCTGGAACCGGTCGTCGAGGACGAGGTCCGCGTGGACCCGCCGTGGCGGGTGATCCTGCACAACGACGACGTCACCACGATGGACTTCGTCGTGTGGCTGCTCGTCACGCTGTTCGCGCGCAGCTACGACGACGCGGTGCTGCTCATGCTCGAGGTGCACGAGACCGGCGCCGCCACCGTGACGACGTGTTGGCGCGAGCGCGCCGAGCTCTACGTCGAGCAGGTGCACTCGTTGGCGCGGGCCCGGGGGTTCCCTCTCATGGCGAGCTGCGAGGCGGCGTAGCCGCCGGACGCCGCCGCGCGGCGACGGCGAGCCGACCCGGGGGCCCCGGGGCCCGGCGCCCTCGGCGGCGGGCGACGGCGGGGCCCGGGGGGATAGACTCGGGGCCATGCGGGTCGTCATCGGCGGCGAGGACGAGGTCGCGTTCCGCCTCGCCGAAGCACTCATGGGAGCGCACGAGGTCGTGCTCGTGCACGGCCCGGACGTCCCCGCGTCGCGCCTCGAGCGCCTCGACGTCGAGACAATCCAGGGCCCTCCGTCCTCCCCGGAGGTCCTCGGCCGGGCCCGCGTCGGCAAGGCCGACGCCTTCGTCGCGTGCTCGGTCGAGGACGAGCGCAACCTCGTCGCCTGCCTGACGGCGAAGCGGCTCGGGGTCGCCCGCACGGTGGGGTTCTTCCACCGCCGGGAGTGGCTGCTGCCCGTGGACCGGGGCGAGGCGTCGCTCGCGTACGCCTTCGGCATCGACTCGGTCATCTGGCCGGCGGAGCGCCTCGCCAAGGAGATCGTGCGCATCGTCGAGACGCCGGGGGCGCTCGACGTCGAGCTCTTCGAGGACGGCCGCGTCCAGCTGCTGCAGTACGCGGTCGAGGCGGGGTCGGACATGGCCGGCCGCACGGTGCGCGAGGCCGGCGTCCCCGAGGGCGTCGTGCTGGTCGCCGTGCGGCGCGGCGGGAAGCTGTCGCTGCCGCGCGGGGACACGCGGCTCGAGCCCGGCGACCGGGTGTTCGGGATGGGCGACCGCGCCGGCGTCCGGCGGCTGGCCGCCCGCCTCTCGGGCCACCGCGACAGCGGGGGCGGCGACGTGCTCGTGGTGGGCGGCGGCTCGGTCGGGCAGATCGTCGCCGAGTCGCTCGAGGCCGCAGGCGGCTTCCACCTGAAGCTCGTCGAGTCGGAGCGCGCACGCTGCGCCGAGCTGGCCAGCGTCCTGCCGCGCACGCTCGTCCTCCACGGCGACGGGACCGACATCGACCTGCTCGAGGCCGAGGGCGCGCGCGACTGCCGCGTGCTCGTCGCGGTGACCAACCGCGACGAGAAGAACCTCCTCGTGTCGCTGCTGGGCAAGCAGATCGGCGTCCCGCGCATCGTGACGCGCGCCGACTCGCCGGCCAACGAGCGGCTGTTCGAGAAGGTCGGCATCGACGTCGTGCGGTCCGCGCGCGGATCGGCCATCCAGGCCGTGATCGCCGACCTCGTGGGCGGCAAGTCGCGCCTGCTCGCCGAGGTGGAGGGCGGCGACGCGCGCGTGCTGTCCACCGAGGTGCCCGCCGACGTGCCGCCGACGCGCCTGCGCGACCTGCGCGCGCCGGTCTTCGCGATCGTCGCGGCGATCGTGCGCGGCGACGAGACGATCATCCCCCGCGGCGACGACGAGATCCGCGGCGGCGACCGCGTGGTCGTGTTCTGCGACCGCGCGGGCGAGCCGACCGCGCACGCGTTCTTCGGCCGCGCCAAGGCGGCGGAGTAGCCCGTGCGGCTCGCGCTGGTCCTCGGCGTCGTGGGGACGATGCTCGCGTGGTTCGCGCTCGCAGCGCTCCCCTGCGTCGCGCTGGCGGTGGCCGACGGCGTGGGCCGCGAGGAGGTGGGCTTCGCGGTCGGCGCGGCGGTGTTCGCGCTCGTCGGCCTCCTGCTGCGACGGCTGCGCGACCCGTCGGCGCGCCTGAACCGCGCGGAGACGATCGGCGTCGTCTCCTTCGCGTGGCTGGCGATCGGGCTGCTGTCGGCCGTCCCGTTCCTCTTCGTCGGGCTCTCGCCCGTGGACGCCGCGTTCGAGGCCGTCTCGGGGATCACGACGACGGGCGCGTCGGTGCTCGTGGACTTCTCGCTCTACGGACGCGCGACGTTCCTGTGGCGGTCGATCCTCCACTGGATCGGCGGCCTCGGCGTCATCGCGCTGTTCGTCGCGATCCTCCCGCAGCTGGGCATCGCGGGCCGGCAGCTGTTCTTCGCCGAGGCGTGCGCCGCGGCCGAGGGCGGGCTCGCGCCGCAGGTCCGACGCCTCGCGGGACGGCTGTGGGCGATCTACTCGATCCTCACCGTGGTCGAGACGGCGCTGCTCGTGCACTTCGGGATGCCCGTCTTCGACTCGGTGTGCAACGCGATGGCGACGCTCTCGGCCGGCGGGTTCTCCCCCAACGGCGCGAGCATCGCCGGCTACGGGCTGCCCGCGTGCGAGTGGGTCGTCGCGGTCTTCATGTTCCTCGCGGGCGCCAACTTCGCGCTGCAGTGGCGCGCGCTGACGGGACGCCCGCTCGCGGTCGTGCGCGACGCGGAGTTCCGCTTCTACGCGGCCGCCGCGGTCGCCGGGACGGTGCTCGTGGCGTGGCAGCTGCCGGGGCGGCTGTTCGACGAGGGCACGCTGCGCGCCGCGTTCTTCCAGGTGTCGAGCGTGATGTCGGCGACGGGCTTCGCGAGCGACGACTTCGACCGGTGGCGCCCCGGCGCCCAGGCGCTGCTCTACGCGCTCATGATGTTCGGCGGGTGCGCGGGCTCGGCCGCGGGCGGGCCGAAGGTGATCCGCTGGGTGGCGGTGTCCAAGCACTGCGGCCGCGAGCTGGTGCGCACGGTCCACCCGCAGGCGGTCGTGCCGGTGCGCGTGGGCCGCACGGTGATCTCCGACGACGTGATGCGCTCGCTCGTGGCGTTCGTCGTCGTCTACGTCGCGACGTGGGCCACGGTGACGCTGGGGCTCACGCTCGCGGGGGCCGACCTCGTGACCGCGCCGACGGCGTCGCTCGCCTGCCTCGCCAACTGCGGCCCCGGGCTCGCGCAGGTCGGCCCGATGGCGAACTACGCGGGGCTCCCGACGGTCTCGAAGGTGTTGCTGACCGCGACGATGTGGGTCGGGCGCCTCGAGGTGGTCACGGTGCTGGCGCTCCTCCGCGCCGACGTCCTCCGCCGCATCCGCTGGCGCGGAACGTAGGAGCCGACCTGCCCCCGTCCTTCGGGCCGAGGTCGATGGGAGTCGCCGCGGTCGAGGGACCCTGCATCGCTCCGAACGGGGCGTTGCGCCGCTCGCATCGACCCAAGCCGCCGCGCTGCGGTCAGCCGGAGGAGCGGGGCGTGGTCGGGTCGGTGGACGGCGCGTCGAGGCTGCGCCAGAGGTACCAGGTCGCCACCGAGCGGAAGGGGCGCCACGGCGCGGCGAGGCGCTCGAGGCGCGCCGGCGTCGGCTCGCGACGCAGCGCGTACGCGCGCCGCACCGCCGTGCGCACGCCGAGGTCGCCGATCGGCCACACGTCGGGGCGCCCCAGGTGGAAGAGCAGGAACATCTGCGCGGTCCACGGCCCGATGCCGCGCACGCGGACGAGCGCGTCGGTCACCGCGTCGTCGGTCATCGTGGGCGGGAAGCGGCGCGGGAGGCGCCCGTCGCCCGCCGCGACCGCGAGGTCGCGGAGCGCCGCCACCTTGCCCCGCGACAGCCCCGCGCCGCGCAGCGTCGCGTCGTCGGCGGCGAGCACGCCCGCGGGCGACGGCCGCCCGCCGAACAGCGCCGCGAAGCGGCCGTGGATCGTCTCCGCCGCCTTGCCCGACAGCTGCTGGAACACGATCGCCCGCGCGAGCGCGCGGAAGGGCGCCGGCCGCCGCGGGAACTCGAGCGTGCACGGCCCGACGCGCTCGACGATCGCGCCGAGCACGGGATCGGCGCGCCGCAGGTGCGACGCCGCGTCGGCGAGCCGGCGAGCGTCCACGGCGGCGGGCCCGGGCCCGTCCGCTACGACGCCTTGCTCGGCTCGGAGACCGCGAGGCCCTTCGCCTTCTCCTCGGCCTGGATCTCCTCGAGCAGCTTCGCCGTCGGGAGCGGGTCGCTGCCCTCGGTGACGTTCTTGCCCTGCTTGGCGTGCTGCGCGTTGAACGCCTTCCACGACGCGTACGCGTCGGGCAGCTCGTGGTCGGGCCAGATCGCGTTGATCGGGCACGCCGGGACGCACGCCTCGCAGTCGATGCACGTCTCGGGGTCGATCACGAGCATGTGGTGGGGCGACGTGATCTCCCAGAAGCAGCTGACCGGGCACTCCACCGCGCAGTACGTGTAGCGGCAGTTGACGCAGCGCTCGGTGACGACGTGGGGCATGAGAGCGGTCTCCGCGAGGGGCCCGGCCCGGCCGGGGGAGCCGAAGGATACAACCTGCCCCCCCGAGGTCGAACGCTCGTCCGCACCCGGTCCCGGCGCCGGTCCCGCCGCCCGAGCGTGGTCGAATTCCCCGACCTTTCGGCCGGATCTTCCCGTTTGTTTTGTCTTTGTTTGGTTCTTCTTTCGGATTTTCGGGCGGTTTCGGCCGAAAATCCGGTGGCAACCGTCCCCTCGTCCTAGACTCCGCCCCCATGAGCTCGCCGACCGCCCTGCCCGAGACGCTCCGACTCTCCGAGGCTGCCCGCGTGCTCGGCGTGGGCGACACGACCCTGAAGCGCTGGACCGAGGAGGGCCGGATCGTCTGCGAGCGGACGGCGGGCGGGCACCGCCGCTTCCGCCGCGAGGTGGTGCTCCAGTTCCGTTCGCGCATGGGCGGGGAGACCGCGGCCGAGCACGCGCCCGCCGACGGGCCGTCGGACGAGGTCCGCGAGGGCGACTCGCGGGCGTGGCTCGACGAGCCGGGCGACCCGTCCGAGCCCATCGCGATGAGTGCGCGCCTCCTCGACCTGCGCGCGAAGAGCCGCGACTGGGCCGAGGCCGGCGACCGCCTCTGCGCGGGGCTGCTCACCGAGATCGGCGAGCGCTGGATCTCCGGGCGCCTGACCTGCGCCGAGGAGCACGCGCTCTCCCGCTCGGTCGAGGCGGCGCTCGTCAAGGTCGCCCACGCGATGCCCGTCACCGAGCGCGCGCCGCTCATGGTGCTCGCGTGCATCGCCGGCGAGCGGCACACGCTCGGCCTCTCGCTGGTCGAGACGGCGGTGCGCGAGCGCGGGATGGCCGTGAAGTTCCTCGGCGCCGACGTCCCCACGCACGACATCGTGCGCGCGATCCGCGCGCACCGGCCGGTCGCCGTCGGGCTGACCGCGTCGCGGCACCCGCGTCCCACGGCCGACCTCCTCGAGCCCGCGCGCGCCGTCGCGCAGGCGTGCGCCGAGGTCGGCGCGCGGCTCTTCCTCGGCGGCGGCGGGAACTGGCCGCCGGTGCGCGGCGCGCAGCGCGTCTACACGCTGATGGACCTCGTGACGGCGCTCGCCCCCGTGCTGCCGCGCCCCGCTTCCACCGTCTGACCCGCGCCGAACCGATCGACGCCGCCTGCGTCGTCCCGCCCCACCCGGCGCCGGAGCCCCCCCCCCATGAGCACGACCACCGCCCCTGCCCCGCTGCGCGTCGCCGTCACCGGCGCGACCGGCCTCGTCGGGAGCGCGCTCACCGCCGCGCTCGCCGCGCGCGGCCACGACGTCGTCGCGCTGACGCGCCAGACCGGACGGGCCGGCGGGGGCGGCGTCCGCTACGTGACCTGCGACCCGCGCTCGGCAGCGTCGGTGGGTGCCGCGATCGAGGGCGCCGACGCGGTGGTCAACCTCGCGGGGCACAACCTCTTCGACGGCCGGTGGACGGAGGCGCGGCGCGCCCTGATCCGCTCGAGCCGCGTGGACGCGACGCGTGCGCTCGTCGAGGCGATCGGCGCCGCCGCACGCAAACCGTCGGTGCTCGTGTCCGCGTCGGCGGTCGGGATCTACGGGATGCTGCCGCCCGAGCGCACCGTGGACGAGTCGGCGCCGCCCGCCGAGGACTTCCTCGCCGAGGTGTGCCGCGCATGGGAGACGGAGGCGGTCGCGGCCGAGCGCCACGGCGTGCGCACGGTGCTCGCGCGCCTCGGCGTGGTGCTCTCGCGCGACGGCGGCGCGGTCAAGGAGATGGCCCTGCCGTTCAAGCTCTTCGTCGGCGGGCCGGTGGGCCGCGGTCGCCAGGTGGTGTCGTGGGTGCACCTCGACGACGTCGTCGGGATGCTGACGGCGATGGTCGAGGACGCGCGCTGGCGCGGCCCGGTCAACGTCGTCGCGCCCGCGCCGGTGAGCAACCGGGACTTCGCGCGGGCGATGGGGCGGGCGATGCACCGGCCCGCGTTCCTCCCGACGCCGCCGCTCGCGCTGCGCGTCGTGCTCGGCCCCGTCGCGTCGCTCGTCACCGCGGGGCAGCGCGTGCTGCCCACCGTGGCGTCGCGCCTCGGCTACGCGTTCCGCTTCTCCGACGTCGGCGCGGCCATGGCGCACCTCTTCCGCCCCTGACGACGAGCCGTCCGAAAACGCAGCGGGCCCGGCTCCGTCTCCGGAGCCGGGCCCGCCGCGCACAACGATCGAGCGGGCGTCAGTCGGCGGGCGGCGCCCAGTTGAAGTTGCCGCGACGCGCGCGGTCGCACGGGTCGGAGCAGGACGGCGCACGGACCGTCTTGACGCCGCAGGTCGGCTCGGCGCAGTCGGTGCGCTTGTGCCACTCCCAGCGGCCGGGCTCGAACTCCTGCTTCTCCCACACGACGCGGTACTCGGCCGGCACGTGGACCGGACGGTCCACGCACACGCGCTTCTCCTTCATCACCACGTCGTAGGTCGGGGCGTGGAACGCGCAGTACGACACGCCCTTCTCGGTCACCGTCTTCTCGCACGAGCAGGTCGTCGGCGGGACCTCGACCGGGCGGTAGCACTCGCCGGTGCCGCAGCCGCAGTCCACCTTGGCCCAGTCCGTCCGGCCCGGCGTCGCCTGCACCTCGACCTCGGTGCGGGTGCGGCAGGGCGTGCACTTCGTCTCGTACGAACCGGGCGTGCAGACCTCCTTGAAGGTCAGCTCGCGGCGGAAGGCCTTCTCGTGCTCGACGCGGCACGGGGCGCACTCGACGAGGCGCGGGACCTCGCGGTACGTCGGCGGCACCCACACGCGGCAGTAGGTCGCGTCCACGTCGGGGTCGGTGGGGAACGGCGGCGCCGACGGACGGCGGCCCGACGACGAGGCGCAAGCCGACAGCACGAGCGTCGCGACCGCGGTCGCGGCGACGAGGAGACGGGGAACGGCCATGAAGACCTCCTTGCCCAGCCGGGTCTCATACCACAGGAGAGCCCCCGGGGGTAGAGGGCAGTCCCCCGTCACCGGGGGTCTCGCAGGCCCTTCGCCCCGGCCCGCGGCGGGCGCGCCCGCCGGCGACGGGGCCCGCTACCCGAGGTCCTTGGCGACGACCTCGAGGGCCTTCGGGAGGATCGCGTCCCACGACGCGCCCGCCGTCTTGGTCAGCGTGAGGAAGTCGCGCAGGGCGAACACCGACGCGACGCCGGGGATCGCGAGCAGGCGCGCGGCCCACGGCTCGGCGGCCGCCCCCGCCGCATCGGAGAACGAGCGCGGCCGGTCGCCCAGCACCGGCGCGGAGAGGGCGAGGCGGACGGCGTTCGGGTTGGGCGTGGGTTCGGCGCGGACGTGCAGCGTCATGGAGGCCTCCCCGGCGTGGGCCGGGCGCTCGACGAGGAGGGAGCGTACGATGCGGAGGCCCCATGAAACCTGCGGACGCCGACCGTCTCGAGGGTGCCGCGCCGACGCACGCCGCCGGCTCCCCCGGTCATCCCCCGCCGGGGGAGGGCAAGACCGCGTACCCGTTCGCCACGCCGCTCCCGGTGGACGAGATCCTCACGCCGTCGGAGTCCACGCTCGTGCGGCGGCTGACGACGTTCGCGTCGTCGGGCAACGCGGGGCCGTTCCGCGACGACCTGTGGCGCGCGCTCGAGACCGGGCTCTCGGGACTGGGCAACATCGCGGAGGCGATCCGCTCGTACCCGTCCCTGCGCGAGCGCCGTAGCCTCGGCGGCAAGGAGCGCAGCCTCCAGACGCTGGTGGACACGCTCGTCGCCGGCGGCGAGCACGCGCTCGAGTGGAACCTGCCGACGAAGTCGATCCTCTCGCGCGCGTTCGGGATCGCGAAGGTCAACTTCCACACGTCGCTGCGCTACGTCGTCGAGGCGTGCCAGCACGAGGAGGTGCCCTCGCTGCTCGAGGCGATCGGGTCGGCGATCGAGGAGGCCGTGTTCACGCGGCTGGCCGAGGAGCTGCTCGCCTCGTTCATCACGACGCCCACGCCCGACCACGCGCTCAAGCGGCTCGCGGTGCTGCGTCTCGTGGACCTGTGGGAAGGGCGCCTCTCGCTCACGATGGACACGCTGGCGCCGCTGCTGCGCTCGGCGTGGCGCGCCCGCCAGCGTGCGGCGCGCGTGTTCGGCACGCTGATGGGCACCGCGGAGATCATGCAGCTGCTCTTCGCCGACTGCGCGCACGAGTTCGTCGAGTGGTTCGGCCGGCGCGAGACGACGCCCGAGCAGCAGCAGGCGTTCGAGGAGTTCCTCTTCGACATCCCCTACGAGAGCCTGCAGAAGGTCCGCTACCGCATGCTCGAGGACGGCCTCTCGGTCGTGGACCGCACGAAGGTCGAGGAGTACCTCGGGCTGCCGCCGGGCGCGCTGCGCCCGAAGGTGGGCGACCCCAAGGAGCTCTACGTCGCGTTCCGCCGTCGCCGCGTGCGGGCGCAGTACCGCGCGTCCACGAACGCGCCCGGCCCTCGGCGGACGGCCGAGGGCTACCTCATGGAGGCGATCCTGCGCCACCAGCTGCCGACGGCGTGACCGTCGGCCGAGCGGCGTCTCAGGCGACGCTGTTGAGCGCGACCGCGTGCTGCGGCGGGACCGATGCGTCGACGACTCGCACGCGCAACGCCGTGCCGGACGGGATCCCCTCCGGGACCTGGATCGTCGCGACGCCCCCACTGACGGTCATCGTCAACCCCGGCGGATTCGCCGGCGGCCCCGGTAGGACGAACGCGTACGGCTCGGTGCCGCCGCTGGGCGTCACGGTGTACGTCGCACCGGGCTGGACGGGGTTCGGATCGGCAGTGGCCTGCATGGCGCTTCCCTCGCGCCGACATCCTACTTCGGGTCGCCGCCCGCACCGAGGACGGCGCGCGCCCTCGCGGCCACGGAGGGATCCGGGTGCGCGAGCAACGGCTCGGCCGCGTGGCGCATCCCCACCGCGTCGGTCGGGCTCGCGTGCGCGGCGAGGATTTCGAAGGCTAGCTCGTAGCGCACCGCGTCGCCGGACGCGGCGTCCCATGTCACCAACAGTCCGCCAACGTGGCGCCGCATCGGCCCGGTGACCGCACGCCATCGGGCCTGCAGGGCGGGGCGCAGGTCGACCCAGTTCGCCTCGCGGGCGAGGGCCACGAGCCGGTAGACCGCGTCGCCGTCGGTGGCCGCCAAGCCCTCGGCGATCAGCGGGTCCAGGCGCGAGCCGTCCACCCGCCACAGCATCAACGCCCACGTGAGCCGGAGGTCGAGCGGGACGGCGGCGTCCTCCGCGCGAGCCCGCGCGACCTCGGCGGCCCCGGGGGCCTTCGCCACGAGCGAGGCGGCCGTGCGCTCGAGGGCGTCGTCGCGCCGCTCGCGGAACAGGGCCAGCAGGGTCGCGCGCCCCGCGTCCCCGCGACGCGTCACGAGACAGTGGGCGGCCATCATCCGGACGTCGGCGACCGGGTCGCTCCGCAGGAGCTCGAGCACCTCGACCCCCGGCTGGTAGCCCGCGTCCCCCTCCAGGGCAGCCAGCGCGGCGGCGCGGACCTGGTCGCTCGGGTCGCCCAGGAGGCGGACCAGCTGGGCGGAGGACACGCGGGCGTCGCCACGCAGCGCCGCGTTCTCGGCGGCGGAGAGCATCGAGACGAGCATCGAGACCCGCGCGGCCTCGAGCGAGTCGGTGATGGCCCGGCGTGGGTCGCCCGCGGCGGCCACCTGCACGGGCGCCTCGAGGCTCGGCTGGAACGCGTCGAGCTGCGCCTCGATCGACGTGCCGTTGGGCCCGAGGTTCGCGCACGTCAGCACCATCAGCGCGGTCCGGCGCACGACCGGCGCCGCGTCGCTGAGCGCGGCCTCGAACCGGCGACGCAGCGCGGGGTCCTCGCGCAGCCGCATCGGCTCGATGACGCGGTCGGGGCGGGTCACCGCCGCGAGCAGTCGTTCCGCGCGTCGCGAGGCGTCGAGCGGGTCGAGGCGGGCCGAGCCCTCGTCCGCGTCGGCGTCCGCCGCGTCGGAGTCGCGCGCGGCCGAGAGGTCGGCGCGCCCCGACGACGCCGGGCCCCGTGCGACGAACCAGAGGCTCGCCGCCACCGCCACGAGCGCCGCGAGCCCGAACGCCGCGCCGCGGATCTGGCGCGCCACGCGGTACCGCGAGAATGCACGGCTGACGACGCTCGTGTCGCGCCCGAGGGCCTCCGCGTCGGCGCCCGCCTCGATGCGCGCCCGGTCGAGGCACGCCTGGAACACCGTGTAGCCGTCCACGTGCGTGCGGCACGTGGGGCACTGGCCCACGTGGTCGGCGTAGAGGGCTGGGTCCTCGAGGTAGCGTCCGGCCGCGATCGCCGCGTCCACGCGTCGGCACCAGTCGCTTCGTTCGCTCGTGCTCACGACTTGTCTCCCCTCGCGGCGTCGAGCCGCTCCATCCACCGCGCCAGCTGCGGCGCGTCCGCACACTTCCGCAGGCCCGCCAACCCCCTCACGACGGCCTGCGACACGGCATTCGGGCTCATCCGCAGCAGCACCGCGATCTCGCGCGCGTCCACGCCGAACAGGAACCGCAGCGCCACGACCTCGCGCAGCCGCCGCGAGAGCTGGTTCAGCGCGCGGCGCACGGCGTCGCGGGCGCTCGGGAGCGCCCCTCCGTCGTCGGAGCCGTCTGCGAGCGGGCTCGTCGCCGCGCGCGTCGCCTCGTCGTCGAGGAGCACGCGCCAAGGGCGCCGGGCCCGCAGGCACACGTGGAGGCAGATCCGCGACAGCCACGGCCACGGCGAGCGGGCGGGGTCGTAGTGGTGGGCGTGGGTGAGCACCGCCACCCACACGTCCTGCATCGCGTCGTCGGCGTGGAGGCGACGCGGGAGGATCGCGCAGGCCTGACGGCGCAGCGCGCGCCCGTAGCTGTCGTAGAGCCACTCGATCGCGGCCGGGTCGCGCTGCACGACGCGCGCCCGCAGGGCGCGTTCGTCAGGCGACGTACGGGGGATCGGGAGGGTCACGGACGAGCGTCCCCGAGACGGACTGATCCTAGATAGTCGCGAGACCCTGCGGTGATGACATCGGGACCGGGGGCTCCCCCGGGTCAAACCCCCTCCCCGAGCGTCCCGCGGGCCCGAATGTCATTCCGAGGGGCCCTGCGGACTATGGATCTCCGTGACGCGCGTCCGAACGGGCTCGCGGCGCCGGTGGCCGACCGCCAAGGCCCCGTGAAAGGACCTCGGAGCGACGGAGCGGAGGATCGTCAGGGTGCGGGCCCGTGTGTGGAGCCGCCCTTCCGCGGACGCGGAGGGGTGGAGGGACGATCCTCCGCGGATGCGCGGGCGCGGCGCGGGCCGACGCCCGCGCTCGCGCCCCCGAGGCCGGTGGGCGCCGCGACCGGCGGCCCCGCCCGCCGGCTCGACGAGGCCCCCCCACACCCGCGGCCCGACGTGCGACCGTCGCTCGACCGCGTTCGGCGTCGCCGAGGCCCGCGCGCTACGATCCCGCCCATGTCGATCGCGCTCGACCGCACCGAACGCCGCGTCGTCGGGTCCCTCGTCGAGAAGGACCTCTCGGTGCCGGAGACGTACCCGCTCACGCTCAACGCGCTCGTGCTCGCGTGCAACCAGAAGAGCAACCGCGACCCCGAGATGGAGCTCGCCGAGCACGAGGTGTACGGCGCGCTGCGCGCGCTGATGGACCGCGGCTGGGTCGTCGAGATGGAGCTCGCCGGCGCGCGCACCAAGCGCTACGCGCACCGCGCGCGCGAGCAGCTGGCGGTGGACGACGCCGACCTCGCGATCCTCGCCGAGCTCCTGCTGCGCGGGCCGCAGTCGCCGCCCGAGCTGCGCACGCGGGCGTCGCGGATGCGCCCGCTCTCCGACGCCGACGAGGTCGAGGCCCGCCTGCGCCGCCTCGCCGAGCGCCCGGTGCCCTACGTCCGGTTCGTGGGCCGTCGGACGGGCGAGCGCGTGCCGCGGTGGGAGCACACGCTCGCGCCCGCGGGCGAGGCGCCGAGCGGCGACGCCGCGTCGGCACCGAGCGCCG
>JADZCA010000114.1 GCA_020851795.1 Planctomycetota bacterium
CCGCAAGGCGCCGCTCGTCTCCGCGCTCCTGCGCGACTTCCTCCGGTAACGGTCCGCGCGTCCGCGCGGTGCCAGGGCGTCCGCGCGGTGCCAGGAAAGTTTTTTTCACGCCCCGGGAAAACAACGTTCCTGGCACCGCGCGGACGCCCTGGCACCGCGCGGACGCGCGGACCGTTACCGGAGGAAGTCGCGCAGGAGCGCGGAGACGAGCGGCGCCTTGCGGTCCCCCGCGCGCACGCCCGAGAGGACGACGCCCGTGGCCGGCTCGACGCCGCGCCAGCCCGTCGCCGCGCGCACGCCGAGCGCGTCGGGCGTCACCGGGATGCGCGAGGCGGGGCCGTCGTCGGCGAGCAGGCGCGGGGGGCGGCTCGCGAACGCGCCGAGCACCTCGTCGGCGCGCACGCCCGCGCGAGCCGCGTCCCCGCCGGCGCGCGCACGCGCCTCGGCGAGGTAGCCGGCGACGAGCCGCACGAGCAGCTCGTGCGACGCGGGCCCCGCGACGTCCACGCCCTCGAGGCCCTCGAACCGGCCCGCGGCGTCGGAGGCCACGAAACCGCGCGCGTCCGCACCCAGCGCGTCCACCATCGCACGCGCCGTCCTCTCGACCTCGCCCGCGTCGGCGCCGTGCAGCGCGAGCAGGCCCGGCTCGTCCTCGCCCTCGGGCGGGAGGAGGCCGGCGTCGGCGAGCAGGCCGTGCACCGTGGCGAGCACCGCGTCGGCCCCGTCGCCGCGCGCGAGCAGCGCGCGCACCGCGGGCCCCGCGAGACGGCCGACGACCACGGGCGCGACGCCGACGCGACCGACGCGCGGCGACACCGGCCGCGCGGGCAGGCGCACGACGTAGGGCGACGTCGCCGCGGGGAGCCACGCGCCCTCGGCCACCGCGCGGTCGCCCGCGCCGCCCGAGACGAACTCGCCCGCCGGCACGACGACGGGCTCCTCGCCCGGCGAGACCTCGAGCACGACGACGTCGCGCGCGAGGTCGGCGTCGGGCAGCAGCCGCACGCGGCCGGCGCGCACCGCGGCGACGAGGTCGGTCGCCTTCGACGCGGCGTCGGGGGCCCGCACCGGCAGCGCGCGCAGCACGAGCGCGCCGCGGGTCCCGGTCGCGTCGGCGCCCGCGCGGGCCGCACCGGCGAGCGCCGCCGGGCCGCCGTCGAGGCGGAACAGCTCGGTCACCGCGAGGCCCGGCGCCGAGGGGTCGCGCGTGCGCGGGTCGTCGGCGAGGCGCTCGCGCTCGGCGAGCCACGCGGTCCACCGGCGCAGCCGCTCGAACTCGGGGCGCGCGGCGGAGAGCACCGCGCGCCCGTCGAGGACGCACACGGCCTCGCCGACGCGCGCCTGCGCGTCCGCGTACGGCGCCCACGCGGCGAACGCGGCGCGCGCCGCGGGGTCGGCGAAGGCCGCGGCGTCGCCCGCGTCCGCCGACGCGCGGCGGTCGAGCGCCGCGACGGCGGCGTCGAGGCGCGGCGCGGGCACCTCGAACGCGGCGGCGGGCGCGACCGCGAGCGCCGGGCCACGGTCGGCGATGGGCGTCGCGTCGCCCGACGTCGCCGCGACGGCGACGGCCTGCGCGGGCGCCGACGTCTCGCCCCCGCGCGCGAGCAGCCCCAGCGTGGCGCCCAGACCGACGACGAGCGTCGCCGCGACGAGCGCGGCCCACGCGCGCCGCCGCGCGCGGGCGACCTCGTCGCGCAGCGCGCCGCCCTCGGGCGACACCTCGCGCAGCACGCGCACCGCGAGCCGCGGGGGCGGCACGATCGCGTCGTCGCGGCGGGCCCACGACTTGAGGCAGTCGGAGAGCCCCTCGAGCCGGCGCGCGTCGGAGGCGCACGCGTCGCAGGTGTCGAGGTGCGCGTCCACCGCGCGCGAGCGCGCGTCGTCGAGCTCGCCGTCGAGGTGCGCGGCGAGCGTGCGCTCGGACGGGCACGGGTTGTCGGGCGTGCCCCACGTGCCGCTCTCGTACGGCGAGGTCGGGTCGGCGCGGAGGCGCATCAGAGCCCTCCCGGCCCGAGGCCGAACTCGCGCCCGACCGGCGTGCGCGCGAGCGTGCGGGTCAGCAGCTTGCGCCCGCGGTGCAGCAGCACCTTCACCTCGTTGACCGACAGCGAGAGCACCTCCGCGATCTCGCGGTAGGCGAGCCCCTCGATCTCGCGCAGCTCGACGGCCTTGCGCACCTCGCTCGGCAACGCCTCGATCGCGCCGCGCACCACGTCCTTGGCCTCGTTGCGGCGCAGCGCCGCGTCGAAGTCCGCGTCGGAGGCGACGGGCTCGAGCTCGGTGCCCTCGGAGAGCAGCGGGTCGAGCTGGGCGGTCTCGGTGGTCTTGCGGCGCTTGCGGCGACGGAGCAGGTCGAAGCAGAGGTTCGTCAGGATCCGGTACATGTAGGTCGTGAAGTGGCCCGCGGGCTCGTAGCGGGCGGCGTGCCGGAACAGCTTGACGAACAGCTCCTGCGTGAGGTCCTCGGCCGTGTGGTGGTTGCGGAAGATGCGCCAGCAGTAGCGGTAGACGGGCCCTTGGTGGCGCTCGATCAGCTCGGCGAACGCGTCCACGTCCCCTTGGCCCGCGAGGACGAGGAGCTCGTCGTCGCTTCGGCGGTCGGGACGACCGGCGGGGACCGGGAGGGTGGGCGGGGTCACGACCCCTATGGAAACGCCGGACGCGCGGAGTGGAAGCGGTGGGTTCGCGCGGCCCTGCACCGGGGGATCCCCCGGTCGGCCCCGCCCGGGGGGCCTCGCCGTCGCGTAGGATCCCGGCCCCGGCAGGGACCCTCGCCCCGTGAAGATCCTCATCGTCGACGACGAGTCCGCGATCCGCGACAGCCTCGGGCTCATCCTCCGCTACGAGCACCACGACGTGCTCACGGCGCCCGAGGGGAAGGCCGCGCTCGCGCAGGTCGAGGCCCACCCCGACCTCGACCTCGTCTTCCTCGACATCAAGATGCCCGGCCGCGACGGGCTCGAGGTGCTCGGCGACCTCCTCGCCGTGCGCCCCGACCTCGCCGTCATCGTGATCTCGGGGCACGCGACCTTCGAGACCGCCGTCGAGGCCACCAAGCGCGGCGCGTTCGACTTCATCGAGAAGCCGCTCGACCGCGAGGTCGTGCTGCTCAAGGTGCGCAAGGCGCGCGACCTGCAGCGGCTCTCGCGCGAGAACGCGGTGCTCCGCCACCGCCTCTCCGACACCGCGGGGCGCATGCTCGGCGAGAGCGTCGCGATGAAGCACCTGCGCGACGTCGTCGCGAAGGTCGCGCCGACGCCCGCGCGCGTGCTGATCCAGGGCGAGAACGGCTCGGGCAAGGAGCTCGTGGCGCGCCTCGTCCACGAGATGAGCCCGCGCGCCAACGGCCCGTTCGTCGCGGTCAACTGCGGCGCGATCCCGCGCGAGCTGATCGAGAGCACGCTGTTCGGCCACGAGAAGGGCGCGTTCACCGGCGCCGTCGAGCGACAGAAGGGCAAGTTCGAGCAGGCCGACGGCGGCACGCTGTTCCTCGACGAGGTCGGCGACATGCCGCTCGAGGCGCAGACGAAGGTGCTGCGCGTGCTCGAGGACCAGTTCCTCACGCGCGTGGGCGGCGGCGGCGTGCAGATCAAGGTGGACGTCCGCGTCGTGGCCGCGACGAACAAGGACCTGCGCAAGGCCGTGGCCGACGGCCTGTTCCGCGAGGACCTCTACTACCGCCTCGCGGTGGTGCCGGTGGACGTCCCGCCCCTGCGCGAGCGGCGCAGCGACGTCGCGATGCTCGCCAAGGCCTTCCTCGCCGAGGCGGCCAAGGCGCACGGCCGCTCGCCCGCCCCCGAGTTCACCCCGCGCGCGCTCGAGCTGCTCTCGGGCCAGGCGTGGCCGGGCAACGTGCGCCAGCTCAAGAACCTCGTCGAGCGCGCGCTGATCCTCCTCGACGGGGACGTCTACGACGCGCCCGAGGTCGAGGGGCTGCTCGGACCGTCGTCCCCGGCGGTCAAGCCGTCGCCCGAGGGGCTCGACCTGTTCTCGACCTGCAAGACCTTCGACGAGTTCAAGGACCTCTCGGAGAAGCTCTTCCTCCAGCACAAGCTGGCCGAGAACGAGTGGAACGTGAAGCGCACCGCCGAGGCGCTCGGCATGCAGCGCAGCCACCTCTACAAGAAGATCGAGCGGTACGGGCTCAAGTGAGGCCGTCCCGCGCGCGGCGCCCTCTGCCAAGGACAGGTGTCCCATCGCGGGGTCGCCCCGACCCCGCCCCGTCGGCGCCCCCGGGCGCCGCAACCGCGGTCGAGCCAACGAGTTGCGCGGGCCGCGGCTCCGGGGGCCTGCGGGCCCTCGATTTGCTTCCCTCCCGGCGTCCCCGGAGCCCCACGGTGCGTCAACTGGCCTTCGTCGCTGCGCTCGCCTGCGCCACGTTGGGGCTGGCGACCTCGGCGCAGGGGCGCAACCTCGGCGAGTGCGAGAAGAAGGTCCCCCCGGAGGCCGAGCGCGCGTTCCAAGACGTCGAGCGCGCCGTCCGCGCGGCCGACGCCGCCGCGGTGACGGCCACGATGCCGAGCGGCCGCGACGCACGCGTCCATCTCGCCCTCCCCGGCGTGGACGCGGGCTCCTACAGCCGCGACCAGGCGACCGAGGTCCTGCGCACGCGCTACTTCGCGACGCGCAAGGTCCTCGCGCTGACCCCGGCCGAGGGGTGCACGGTGGGGTCGGAAACGCAGCTCTCGCGCACCTACCGCCTGACGGTGCAGATCGGCCGCGACAGCGTGGACCGCACCCTGACGATCGACATCGTCCGTCGCCGCGTCGGCCAGCGCGACGTCTGGTACCTCGGGGCGCTCAAGGACGCCTGAGCCCGGATTTCCCACGAGCCGACGAGGTCGGGGCCGCGCCGGGCCGTCGGGCGCAAGGAGACGCGCGTCGCGCGAGCGAACGCCGTGCCGGCGGGGTTTCACCTCCTCGGCGTGTCCCAA
>JADZCA010000115.1 GCA_020851795.1 Planctomycetota bacterium
CCTCGTGGCGACGTGCCGCCTGCAGGGCGTCGACCCCGAGCTCTACCTCGCCGACGTGCTCACGCGCATCCCCACGTTCCCCGCGAGTCGCGTCCACGAGCTCACGCCGCGAGGCTGGAAGCTCGCGTGCCAGCGCGCGGGCGCGTAGACGACGTCGCCGCCTCGACGGATCCCGACGGACACGCGCCGAGGGATGGGCATGGCCGGGCGTTTACGGTTACACGCCCCCCGTCTCGCTCGCTCGCCCCCCGGCCCCGCCGCTGCGGAGGGGTCGGTGCGCTACTCGTAGATCATCCACAGCGGCCCGGGGAACAGCCACGAGAGCCCCTCGCGCAGGCGGTCGCGCCAGTTCTCCCAGTTGTGGCCGTCGCGGGACTCGACGTAGCGCACGTCGATCCCCGTGCGCTCGAGGAACGGCACCATCGAGCGGTTCTCGTAGATCAGCGACTCGTAGACGCCGCACGAGACGAAGATCTGCTCGACGGGCGTGCCCGGGCGCGCGCGGAAGGCGTTGACGAACTGCACCACCGGCTCGAACACCGGCCCGCGGTAGGTGCGGCCGATGTCGGTGAAGGCGAACGAGCCCGACTGGAGCAGCAGCCGCCCGAACGTCCGCGGGTAGCGCCACGCCGTGAACAGCGAGGCGACGGCGCCGAGGCTCGCCCCGCCCAGCCCGCGCGACGCCGGGTCGGAGGCGAGGGGGAACATCGCCTCGAGCGCCGGCAGGAGGTCGTCCACGATGAAGGCGGCGTGCGCCGGGTCCGCCATGTACTCCTTCATCCGGTCCAGCGCCTGCGTGCAGGCGACGACCATCGGCGGGATCTCGAGCCGGTGGATCAGGTTGTCGAGCACCGACTTCAGGCGCGAGAAGCGCAGGTAGTCGCCGCCGTCGTGGAGCACGAGCAGCGGGTAGCGCCGCGTCAGCCGCATCCGCGCGGGGAGGTAGACCTGCACGCGCCGCGTGCCGCCGAAGGACGGCGCGGGCAGCTCGTGCTCCTCGACCGTGCCCGCCCGGGCCTCGGGGTCGTCGAAGGCCCAGTCGGGCTTCTCGTACCCCGCGCCGAGGCAGACCGAGTTCGTGCCGAACGGGTCGTGCGACACCTCGGGGTTGAGCGGGTCGCGGACCAGCTGGCGCCGCCCCTTGTGCTCGACGAGGAGCTTGTACTCCATGCGCGAGCCGCGGGGCAGGTCGAGCGTGAGGTACCAGAGGTCGGTCCAGTCCACCTGCGTGAAGGTCTGATACGTCGGCAGGCCGTAGATCGCGTGCCAGAGCTTGACGGCGTCCGCCTCGCCGCGGAACACGAACGTGACGCGGTCGTCCTCGACGATGGGGAACGCCCCGGCGGAGAGGAACGCGTCCACCGACCCGTCGCCGGGCCCCTGCCCCTGCACGAACTGCTCGATGCGCAGCGTCACGGGTCGAGCTCCCCCGTCACGTCCCCGTCGCGACGCAGCTCGCGGCCCTTCTCGACGACGAGCCCGGTGCGCGCGTCCCACCACGCCCGCGAGCCCTCGTCGAGCGCGAGGCACAGGGCCGGGTCGAAGCGGCGTGCGAGCAGCAGGACGCGCTCGGGGTCGTCCAGGCGCAGCCGGCGCTTGGCGTGGGGCAGCACGACGACGTCGCGGCAGAGCGCGAGCCCCGCGTCGAGCACCTCCGCGTTGCCCGCGCCCTGCGGCGGGCGGTCGTGGAACAGCACGACCGTCTCGGCGCAGACCATCGCCCCCGCCGACCACGCGAACACCGGGAGCCCGTCGGCGAGCTCGACCACCCCGAAGAGCCGCAGCCGGTCGAGCAGCACCTGCACGTGCCCACCCGCGATGGCGAGCGCGCCGCAGCGCGAGAGGACCCCGGCGAGCTCGTCGCGGTGCGCGGCGACGGCGGGACGCGCCCACGGCGACCACTCGGCGTCGAACGCGGCGGCGAGCCGCGCGACGCGGTCCCGGTGCTCGCGGTCCACCGCGCGCAGGGCCTCGAGCGCCCGCTCGACCTCGGCCTCGAGGAGGTCCTGCTCGACCGACTCGCGCAGCAGCTCGCGCACCGCGGCCTTGGCGTGCGCGACGCGGATGCGGTAGAGGTCCTGGAGCTTGCGGCGGCGGTCGAGGTGGTCGCCCCAGGCCAGCAGGATCTCGGGGTCCTGCGCGAGGACGTCCTCGCCCCGCTGGAACAGCCGCAGGTTGACGACGGGCCGGCGCAGGTGGGCCGAGAGCTCGTCGATCTCGTCCTCGCGCTCCTGCCAGCCCGCCGTCACGGCCGCGACGGCCCCCTCCACGCCGACGCGGTCCACCGCCTCGACGAGGGTGGGGCGGAGCCGTTGGGGTCCGAGCAGGACAACCGTCCGCATCCCCGGCATCCTATGCGGCGCCGGGACGGGCCCGAAGCCGCGCCCCCCCGCCGGAGGCCCCCGCCGTGCACGTGATCTTCGTCGAGCCGCGCTTCCCCTCCTACCAGCGCCAGTTCGTCCGCGCCCTCCACGACGTCGGCGCCCGCGTCACCGGGATCGGCGAACGTCCGGTCGAGGCGCTCGGCGACGAGCTGCGCGGGTGGCTCGACGGCTACGAGCAGGTGCGCTCGGTCGTGGACGAGGACGCGATGGTGGACGCCGTGCGCCGCGTGCAGCGCCGCGGGTGGGTGGACCGGCTCGAGTGCACCGTCGAGGCCCACATCCTCCCGGTCGCCAAGGTCCGCGAGGCCTGCACGATCCCGGGCACGTCGGTCCGCACCGCGTTCCTCTGCCGCGACAAGCCGGCGATGAAGGACGCGCTGCGGGCGGCCGGCGTCCCCACCGCCCGCTCGGCGGGCGTCGAGGACGTCGAAGCCGCGCTGCGGTTCGCGAAGGAGGTCGGCTACCCGCTCATCGTCAAGCCCCGCGCCGCGGCCGGCGCCTCGGGCACGGTGCGGGTGGACGACGACGCCGCGCTCGCGCAGGCGCTCGCCGCGGCGGCGGTCGGCCGCGGCGGGTCGGTCGCGCTCGAGGAGTTCATCGAGGGCCACGAGGGCTTCTACGACACGCTCTCCATCGACGGCACGGTCGCGCACGAGTTCGTGTCGCACTACTTCCCCGGCGTGCTCGAGGCGATGCGCACGCGCTGGATCTCGCCGCAGATCGTCGTGACCAACCGCCTCGGCGCCTCGGGCTACGAAGAGCTGCGGGCCATGGGCCAGACCGTGATCCGCGCGCTCGGCATCGGGACCAGCGCGACGCACATGGAGTGGTTCTTCGGGCCCAGGGGCCTCAAGTTCTCCGAGATCGGCTGCCGCCCGCCCGGCGTCGGCGTGTGGGACCTCTACTGCGCGGCCAACGACTTCGACCTCTACCGTGAGTGGGCGCACGCCATCGTGCACGGCCGCCCGTCGCAGCGCCCGTCGCGGGCGTGGTCGGCCGGCATGATCGCGCTGCGGCCCGACCGCGACGGCCGCATCGTCGGCTACGAGGGCGTCGAGGAGGTCTACCGCCGCTACGGGAACCGCATCCTCGACGCGCACTTCCCCCCGCCGGGCACGCCGACGCAGCCGGTGGAGGCTGGCTACATGGCCAACGCGTGGATGCGCGTGCGCCACCCCGACTTCGACGGGTGCCGCGCGCTCATGGACGACATCAGCCACACCGTCCGCGTCCACGCGGGCTGAGCCCGTCGCAGGACGGCGGCGGCGATCCGAGACGAACGCGGGCCCCGCGGGCTATCCCTTCTTCTTGCGGCCCTTGGGGCCCTTGGCCGCCGCGGGCTTCGGCGCGGGCGCGGGCTTGGCGGCCGCCTTGGGCGCGGGAGCCGGCGCGGGCTTCGGTGTCGGAGCCGGCGCGGCCGCCTTCGGGGCGGGCGCCGGCGCGGGCGAGGGCTTCGGCGCGGCGGGCTTCGCTTCGACGTGGGCCGCCGGCACCGCCGGCGCGGCCGGCGGCGGGGCGACCGGCGCCGGGCGCAGCGTCGCGGGCGCGGCCCCGGGCACGAGCGCGGCCTGCGCGGGCGCGGCACCGCTCACCGACGCCTCGGCGCGCAGCTGGCGCTCCGCCTCGAGCCAGTCCTCCATCGCGCGGCCGGGCTGGCGCCCGCGGCGGACGTAGATCGCGTAGGCGCGGGCGGAGACGGCGTCGCGATCGAGGTCGGCCATGGCGGGCTCCCGAGGGACGACGGCCACCCTACCGCGTGCCGGCGCGCCGCTCCAACCCCGTCCGAGGCGCGCGGGCGCCCCGGGTCGAGCCGCCGCGGGGCGCCGCTTCCCCTTCCCGCGCGCTTCGTCCATCATCCCGGTCCCCGTCCCCGGAGCCCGCCGTGGCCACATCCGTCCCGAAGGTCTCGTCGCGCTGGCACTCGCCCCGGCTGGGCACCGAGGTCCTCGCCGCCCGCTGGGGGCACGCGGGCACGCCGGTGCTCCTCTTCGCCACCGCCGGCGGCGACGCGGAGGAGTGCGAGCGGTTCCACATGATGAAGGTGCTCGGCGACCTGCTCGAGGCGGGCCGCTGCCGGGTCTACTCGGTGGACAGCGTGGCGAGCCGCACCTGGATCAGCGCCGACCACAAGGGCCCCTACAAGGCGTGGTTCCAGAACCGCTGGGACGAGTTCCTCGTGCACGAGCTCGTGCCCGCGATCCGCACCGACTGCGGCGACCCCGCGGCGACCCCGATCGCGGCCGGGGCGTCGCTCGGCGCGTTCCAGGCGCTCGGGGCGGTGTGCCGCCACCCCGACCTGTTCCAGAAGGGGCTGTGCATGTCGGGCACGTACGACTTCGCGCGGTGGATGGACGGCGCGCACACGCTCGACTACCACTACGCGTCGCCGCTGCACTTCGTCCCGCGCCTGCCCGAGGGGCCGCAGCTCCGCGCGCTGCGCAGCCGTTTCGTCCTGCTCGCGTCGGGCGACGGGGCCTACGAGGCGCCGTGGGAGTCGTGGTGGGTCGCCGACGCGCTGGGCCGCCAGGGCGTCCCGAACCGCGTCGACATCTGGAAGGGCTACCGCCACGACTGGACGACGTGGCGCGAGATGCTGCCGAAGTACCTCGCCGAGCAGCTGTGAGGCGGCTCGCGCCCGCGCTGGCGCTCGCGGCGGCGCTGCTCGGCGCGCCGGGCGGGACCGCGCGCGCGGGCGAGCCCGTGCTCGCCGACCCCGACTTCGGGTCGTGGGCCGACGGCAGGCCGACGGCCTGGCGCCTCGAGACGGGCGCCGTCACCGGCGAGGGCAAGCCGTCGCGCGTCGAGCGGGGCGAGGAGGGCGGCGTCGCGCTCGCGGGCGAGGCGTCCACGGGCACGTGGCGCATGCTCGCGCAGACGGTGGCGGTGCCGCCGGGCACCACCGTGCGCCTCCGCTTCGAGGCGCGGGCGCGCGGCCTGCGCCTCGACCCGGGCCAGCGCCAGAACGCCTACGTCGGGCTCGTCGAGCGGACGGGCGAGCGCCTCGACGTCGCGTCGCTGCGGGTCGAGGCGGGGTTCTCCGAGACGTGGGCGCCGTGCGACGTCGTCGCCCGCGTGCGCGGCGACCGCGTGGACGTCGTCGCGTTCCTCTCGACGACGGGCCGGCTCGAGGCCCGACGCCTGCGGCTCGACGTCGTGCCGCCGGAGGCGTCGTTCGACCTCCTCGTGGACCACGTGGACCGCTACTACTCGTTCCTCTCGCTGCGCGGCGTCGCGTGGCGCACGCACGCCGCCTCGTTCCGCGCCGCGGCGCTCGCGGCGCGCACGCCCGAGGCGTTCGCGGCGGTGGCGGGGCGCATGCTCGCGGCGCTCAAGGACCCGCACGTCTGGGTGAGGGGCCCGGACGGGAAGACGACGGTCCCGGGCGCGGGCCCCGTGGACCCGGGCTTCGACGCGCGCGCCACCGCGCAGCGGCTCGTCGGCGTGCGTGCCGCGGGCAAGGCAGGGTTCGTCGGCTCGGCGGCCCCGCGCGTCGGCTACGCGGCGATCGGCGCGCTCCCGTCGGACCCGGAGGCGTCCAAGGCCCTGCTCGACGCCGTGGCCTCGGTGCTGCCCACCGACGGGGCCCTCGTGCTCGACCTGCGGCCCTGCGGCGGCGGCGACGAGCGCGTCGCGCTCGCGCTCGCGGGCCGCCTGACGGACCGGCCCCGCGTCTACGCGCGCCGTCGGGTGCGGTCGGGCCCCGGTCCCGACGACTTCAGCCCGTGGAAGGACGCGGTCCTGTGGCCGACGGGGGGAACGCCGTTCCCCGGGCCCGTCGTCGTGATCCTCGGCCCCGCGTGCATGAGCAGCGGCGAGGGCCTCGCGCAGATGCTCGCGGTGCTGCCGCAGGTCACGACGGTCGGGCGCCCCACGCGCGGCGCGAGCGGCAACCCGATGCCGCTCGACCTGCCGGTCGGCGTGACGGTCTCGTTCTCGCGCTGGCAGGACGCGCTGCCCGACGGCACGCTGCTCGAGGGCCACGGCGTCGTCCCCACGGTGCCCGTCGAGGGCGGCGAGGGCGACCCGCCCCTGCGCCGGGCGGTCGAGCTCGCCCTCGACGCGCTGAACCGACGCCCCGCGCCGGGCCGCTGACCGTGCGCGAGCGCGCCCGGCGGGGTACACCTCGACGCATGCGCCGCGCCGTCCGTCCTTGCCTCGCCCCGCTCATGCTCGTCGTGCTCGCCGCGGCGGGCGGCTGCCGCTCGCGCGAGGAGCCCCCGCCGATGCCGTCGAAGGCGTCGCTGGGCCTCGCCCCCGAGCCCGCCCCGGCGCCGACGGTGCAGGAGCCGGTCGTCCCCGAGCCGTGCAAGCACGCATGGGAGAGCGACGCGCGCGCCACGCACTCCTTCACCGTCTACGAGGGCGGCGTGCCGTCGGTGCAGCTGTGCACGCCGATCCACTGCCCCAAGTGCGGCGCCGTCCGCCACGAGTGCGCGAAGTGGCTCCGGCGCCGATAGGCCGCGGCGCGGTCCACCCGCGATGCGCCGCCTAGCCCGCCGAATTCACGAGCCAACGAGGTCGGGGCGGCGTCTTGCGCCCGGGCGTGAGGTGGGGCCCGTCGGCGATTCGATGCGTGTCGCCACGCGTCGTCCGCTCCTCGGCGTGGTGCCAGAACACGCGGTCGTCGCGGCCGACGCGCGCCCGGGCGCAATCCGCG
>JADZCA010000116.1 GCA_020851795.1 Planctomycetota bacterium
CAGGCCCCCGTCGGGGCGCGCGGATTGCGCCCGGGCGCGCGTCGGACGCGACGACGGCGTGTTCTGGCACCACGTCGAGGAGCGGACGACGCGTGGCGACACGCATCCAATCGCCGACGGGCCCTGCCCCACGCCCGGGCGCAAGACGCCGCCCCGACCTCGTCGGCTCGTGAGTTCGGCGGGCCCGCGCGACGGGCGCCTCGCCGGCCGTCCGCTCTCCGTCGCGGCCGTCCGCTCCCCGTTGCGGCCGTCAGCTCCCCGTTGCGGCCGTCAGCTCCCCGTTGCGAATCGAGAGGTGGCGCCGCCCGTGCCGCGCGACCTCGGGGTCGTGCGTGATCAGCACGATCGTCATGCCCGCGCGGTGCAGGTCGTCGAGCAGCGCGAGCACCGCCGCCCCCGACGCCGAGTCGAGGTTGCCCGTCGGCTCGTCGGCGAGCAGCAGCCGCGGCTCCTTGACGAGGGCCCGCGCGATCGCGACCCGCTGCTGCTCGCCGCCGGACAGGCGGCCCGGCGTGTGCTCGCGCCGCGCGGCGAGCCCCACCGCCTCGAGCGCCGCGGCGGCCCGCCGGCGCCGCTCGGCCCGCGGGACGCCGCCGTAGAGCAGCGGCAGCTCGACGTTGCGCTGCGCGGTCTCGTCGCGGAGCAGGTGGAAGCGTTGGAACACGAAGCCGATCGCGCGGTTGCGCACCGCGGCCAGCTCGCGGTCGGAGAGCGACGTGACGTCGCGCCCGTCGAAGCGGTAGGTGCCCGACGTGGGCCGGTCGAGGCAGCCGATCACGTGGAGGAAGGTGGACTTGCCCGACCCCGACGGGCCGGTGACGGCCACGTGCTCGCCCGCCTCGACGACGAGGTCGCAGGCGCGCAGCGCCTCGACCGCCACCGGGCCGTTGCGGTACGTGCGCGCGACGCGCTCGAAGACGACGAGGGGTCCGCTCACGAGAGCCTCCGGGACAGCACCGCCGCGGGGTGGAGGCCCGCGGCGCGGCGCGCGGGCACGACCGAGGAGAGGAGCCCGAGCGCGACCGACACCGCGACCGCGACGCCGGCGAAGCGCAGGTCGAAGCGGAAGGGCAGCTCGACGATGCGCCCGAGCACCTCCGCGCCGAGGAAGCCGAGCGGCAGCCCGAGCAGCCCGCCCACCACCGACGTCGCGACGCCCTCGGCGGCCACCTGCGCGACGACGTGCGCGCGGCGCGCGCCCTCGCAGCGGCGCACCGCGACCTCGTCGTAGCGCTCGCGGATCGTCAGGAGGTTGAGCGTCGAGATCATCACGCACGCGACGAGGCAGACCAGCACCCACACGAGGTTGCCGAGCATCGCCCCGGCCTGCGTCGTGCCGCCGAACGCGTCGATCCACGCGCGGCGCACGAAGACGTTGACCGGCGCGACGCGGCTCGGGTCGGCGTCGAGCCCCACCGCGGGCCACACCGCCTCGAGGCGGCGGCGGGCCTCGTCGAGCCGCGCCTCGTCGGGGAGCACCACGTGGACGAGCGACAGGTCGCGCGTGCCGAGCGCGTCCTGCGGCACGTACACGTTGCGGAACGACAGCACCGACCCGACCAGCGTGCGCGCGCCGCGCCCCTCGTCGAAGGCCTCGAACAGGGCGCGGTAGGTCATCGGGTCCGCGAGCACGCCGACCACGGGCACCTCGCGGTCGCCCGCCGCGCTCAGCCGCACGCGCCGACCGGGCACGCCCGCCGCGGCCGTGCCCGGGAACAGCGCCCGCGCCGTGCTCTCGTCGAGCACGCACGCCGCCCAGCCGCGCTCGGCCTCGGTGAACCACCGGCCCGCCGCGAGGTCGATCGAGAGCGTGCGCGGGTAGTCCGCGCCCACCGCGCACAGCACGACGGGCGCGGGCGCGCCGGCCCCGGCCGCCGTCGTGCGCTCGGTGCGGAGCGGGACCACGGTCGCGCCGAGCCCCGCGACGACCTCCGCCGCGCGCGCCGCCTCGGCGTCGCCGAACGCGGCCCGCGGCGCGCCGGGGCGCAGCAGCGGCGCGCGCCCCACGTCGATCGTCAGGCGGCCGAAGCGCGCGAGGTCGCGGCGGATGTCCTCGTCCATCCCGTAGGAGAGCGAGACGACGTTGACCGTCACCGCGATCGCCACCGCGCACGTCAGCGCGGCGAGCGCCGAGCGCAGCGGGTGGCGCGCGAGGTGGCGCAGCCCTTCGCCCATCGCACCGAAGAGGGCCCTACTCATCGACGAGGGCCTCCGTCGGCGGCCGCGCGGCCGCGCGCATCGCGGGGAGCAGGGCCGCGCCGACGCCGACGACGACCGCGACGGCGAGCGTCGCGAACGCGTGCGGCCACGGGAAGCGCCACGTCATCCCGGCCATCGGCTCGAGCGCGATGCGCAGCTCCGCGAGCCCGCACCCCACCGCCCAGCCGAGCAGCCCGCCCGCCACCGAAAGCACGCCGCCCTCGACGAGCCACTGCGCGAGCACGTCGCCCTTCGTCGCCCCCTCGACGCGGTGCACCGCCACCTCGGGCGCGCGCCGCATCGCCGTCAGGAGCCCGACCGCCGCCATCACGACCGCGCTCATCGAGAGGCAGGCGACGAAGAGCGCGAGCGACACGTTGGCGAAGCGGTCGAGGTCGCGGTGCAGCACGAGCGGGTAGACGGGCGGGTAGAACGCGACCGACGACTTGCCCCGGGCGAGCAGCGTGCGCTCGACGGTGCGCGCCGCCCCGCGCACCGAGAGCGGCGGCACCCGCAGGAACAGCCAGTCCACGGTCGGGCTCGCCGACGCGACCCACGCGCAGCGGTCGGTCCGCTTCCACCCGTCGTCGCCGAACGGGACGCCGAGGTTGACGAGCAGGCGCCCCGTCACGCCGCGGAAGACGGGGTGGTCGGTGTCGAAGCCGAGGTCGTTGGTCCGCCGCTGCAACGGCGTGCGCGGCGCGAGCACGCCGACGACGCGCGCGAGACGGCCGTCGCCGAGCGCCACGGTCGCGCCCAGCGCCGCGGCGCCCGTCGCGACGAGCTCGTCGGCGAGCACGCCCTCGACCACCGCCTCGGGCTGCGCGGCGGCGGCGTCCACCGTCCGCCCGGCCGCGAGCCGCAGGCCGCGCGCGACGAACGCGTCGGGCTCGCCCGCGAGCACCGCCGCCGGCACGGGTCCCGGGGCGCCCGCGGTCGCGGCGGGCGGGACCACGACGGCGACGCCGGCGATCGCCTCGACGACCACTCCCTCGGCGCCCAGCGCGTCGCGCACCGCGACGACGTCGCCGCGGTCGAGCGGCTCGGGGTCCACGCCCGTGGGGTCGAGCGCGACGGTGATGCGGTCGGCCCCGACGTCCTCCCCGCGCTCGAGCACCGACGCCCGCGTGCCCTCGACGACCGCGGTCGGGAACAGCGCGACGGCGACGCCCCAGATCGTCCCCTGCAGCAGCAGGAACGAACGCACGGGCCGGTGCGCGAGGCGACGGACGGCGAGGCGCGCGTTCTCGAGCCAGCGCATCGGCCTACCCTACCGCGCGTCGGGCGGACCGGCTCCAGAGCAACGCGAGCGTTCCGACCGCCAGCGCGACGAGCGGCGCGCGCAGCGGCCGCTCGCGCGGCGCGCGGTCGGGCGCGGTGCGCGCGAGGGCGCCCGCGTCGAAGGGCGCCACGTCGCGTCCGAGCCGCGTGCCGTCGGGGTCCACGAGCCCGCGCAGCCGGTGGCCCGCGGGGCCGAGCCGCCCCGCCGCCAGCGCGACGACGTCGTCGGCGAGCACGGGCCACAGCGGGTGGTCGGCCGGCGCCGGCGCGCCGGCGAGCGGGTCGAAGAGGAACGTGACGACGGTGGCGGAACCCGCCCCGGCGGCGCGCCGCGCGAGCGCCCAGGGCGGCCCCGACGCCGCGGCGACGCGCAGGTCGCAGCCGGTCGGGTCGGCGTCGCGGCCGAGCCCCGCCGGCCAGGGCTCGAAGGGCCCGCCCGGCGGGACCGCGACCCCGCCGCCGTCGCGCAGCGGCGAGAGCACCCAGTCCACGCCCGCGCGCGCGGCCGGGTCGGGGCGCGCGCCCACGCGCAGCGCCGCGGTGCCGTCGTCGCGCTCGAGGAAGCCCGGCGCGACGACCGCGAGCGTCGCACGCACGAGGTCGGCGTGGGCGCGCGGCAGGCCCTCGGCCTCCGGGGCCACGCGCACGACGAGCGGCGCGGCCTGCAGCGTCACGACGTCGTCGGCGGACAGCGCGCCGTCGGGGTCGTCCACGCGCACGGTGATCGGGTCGGGGCCCGCCGGCCCCACGTCGAACGTCGCCGAGCCGGTGGCGCCGGGCGCGAGCTCGAGCGTCGCCCCGGGCCCCGCGTCCACGCGCACGGTCGCACGCCGTGCGCGGCCCGCGTCGTTGCGCACCGCGGCGAACACGCGTCGTCCGTCCGCGACGGGCGAGACGTCCACCGCGACGAGGCCGAGGTTCTCCGCGGCGGGGTCGCCCACCGCGACGGCGACGACGTCGGGCGCCGCGTCGGGGCGCGCGCGGTCGCTCACGGCGACGCGCAGCGCGCCGGAGCCGCCGCGCGCCGCGGCGACGACGTCGCGGCCCGCCGCGTCGGCGCGCTCGAGCACGTCGTCGGGCCCGAGCGCGCGCGCGATCGCGTCCACGACGGCCTCCGCGCGGTCGGCGGCCGTGCGCCCGTCCGCGCCGCGGGCCCCCATCGACGGCGAGGTCGCCACCGCCACGCGCACCGTGCGGCCGGGCGCGGTGCTGCGCCAGACGGGCGCCGCCCCCGCGAGCGCGAGCAGCGCGGCCGCGGCGAGCGCGAGCGCGAGGTCGAGGTCGGGCGGCGAGCGACGGACCGCGTCGGCGCCGTCGGTCGGCGGGACGAAGAGCAGGCTCGGGAGGTCCACCGGCACCGCGCGGCGGCGACGGCGGTCGAGCCACCAGAGCACGGGCAGCGCGGCGAGCGCGGCGAGCGCGAGCGGGGCCGAGAACGCGATCACGTCGCCTCGCGCACCAGCCGCTCGAGCAGCGTCTCGGGCGGCGTGCTCGGGGCGAAGGGGAGGCAGGCGAGCCCCGCGGCCGCCGCCGCGCGGGCCCACCGCTCGGCGTGGGCGCCCGCGCGCGCGGTCGCCTCGGCGGCGAGCGCCGGCGTCCACCGCACGGTGCGCACCGCGCCCGTCTCGACGTCGCGCGCCTCGACGAGGCCTTCGGCGGGCGGGGCCCACACCGCGGGGACGCGCAGGTGCAGCAGCGCGCCGGAGAGCCCGCGGCCGGCGAGGCGCGCCAGCACGGCGGGGTCGGCGTCGGTGAGCAGGTCGGTGACGAGGACGAGCCGCGCGCGCGCGGGGACGCGCGCGAGCAGCCGCGGCAGCGCTTCGGCGAGGTGTGCGCGTCCCGCGGGCCGCTCGGCCTCGAGCGCGCGGAGCACCTCGGGGAGCGCCGCGGGGTCGTCGGCGTCGAGGCGCACGGTCGCGTCGCCGGCCGCGAGCACGCCGAGCCGCGCGCGGCCGCCGTCGGCCAGCCCCGTCGCGACGGCGAGCGCGGCGGCGCGGGCGACCGCGCCGCGCGCCTCCGCGACGCCCATGCTCGCGCTCGCGTCCACCCACACCTCGGTGCGCAGGTCGCGCTCGGCCTCGAACTCGCGCACGACGACGCGGTCGTGGCGCGCGAGCACCGTCCAGTCGAGGCGGCGCAGGTCGTCGCCGGGGCGGTAGGGACGGTGGCCGCGGAACAGGAACGCGCCGCCGGCCCCGCGCGCGGCGCGGGCCCCCGCCGCGGCCCCGGCGCGCGCGCGCCGCACGACCGTCGGGACCGCGGCGAGCAGCCGCAGGAACGCGGGCGGGAAGAGCGCCTCGGCGCGGCGGGCGGCGTCGCTCACCGGCGTCGGGGGCCGCGTCGCGCGCGCCGCGGACGGGGCGGGGCGACGTCCGCGTCGGCCGGCAGGTCCGCGGTCGGCGCGGTCCCGGCGCGGTACTCGGGCCGGCCCTTCCAGCCGAGGCGCTCGCGCAGCAGCTCGTAGTACGAGCGGCCCGCGACCGTGATGACGCGCAGCGGGGCGCGGGCGTCCTCGACCTCGACGACGTGCCCGGCCTCGACGGCCACGGGCCCGCGGCCGTCCACGGTCACGACCGCGCCGCCGCGCTCGGCGCGCACGGTGCAGGCGAGCCGGCTCGACTTGGCGAGCACGAGCGGGCGCATGCCGAGCGCGTGCGGGCAGATCGGCACGAGCACGACCGCGCCGAGCCCGGGCACGAGCAGCGGCCCGCCGGCGCTGAGCGCGTGCGCCGTGCTGCCGCTGGCCGTCGCGACGATGAGGCCGTCGCCCGCGACGGTCGTCGCGTCCTGCCCGTCCACGCGCACGTCGATCTCGACCATGCGGCCCAGCGTGCGGCGGCCGACGACGACGTCGTTGAGCGCGAGGCCCGCGTCCTCGACGACGTCGCCGCGGCGGATCGTGGCGCGCAGGCGCGTGCGCTCGGTGACGGCGTAGCGCCCGGCCACGAACGCGTCGATGCCCGTCTCGAGGTCCTCGGGCTGCAGCTCGGCGAGCCAGCCGAGCCGGCCGAAGTTGACGCCGAGCACGGGCAGCGGGTTCGTGCCGAGCCGCTCGGCGACGTAGAGGAACGAGCCGTCGCCGCCGAACACGAGGACGAGGTCGGCGCGGGCGCGCGAGAGGTCCACGCGCTCGTCGAGGTCCACCGCGGCGATGCGCAGGCGCGACTTCAGGAACGGGAGCGCGCGCTCCACGCCCTCGGCGACGCCGCGGCGGCGCCGGTCACCGACGATGAGCGCGCGCGGCTTCACACTCGCGGACCGCAAAGCCCGCCACGGCCTGGGCGGAGAGCCCGAAGCGGGCGAGCCAGTCCGACCGCTCGCCGTGGGGCACGAGCCGGTCGGGGACGCCGAGGACGCGGACGACCGCGGGGACGGGCTCCTCGAGGGTGGAGAGGTGCGAGAGCACGGCCTCGCCGAAGCCGCCGTGCACGGCGTGCTCCTCGAGGGTGACGACGAGGGAGACGCGGCGGGCGAGCCGCTCGACGGCCGCGCCGTCGAGCGGGCGCGCGAAGCGGGCGTTGAGCACCGCCGCCGAGAGCCCCGCGTCCTCGAGGCGGCGCGCCGCGTCGAGCGCGACGCGCACCATCGAGCCGTAGGCGACGAAGGCGACGTCGGTGCCGTCGCGCAGCAGCGCGGCGCGCCCGACCGCGAGCGGGCCGTCGTTGCCCGGCAGCGCGACGTCGGGGTCGCTCGCGCGCGGGAAGCGCAGGCCCGACGGGCCCTGCAGGCCGAGGCAGAGCCGCAGCATCCGCTCGAGCTCGGGCGGGTCGGCCGGCGCCATCAGCGTCACGCCGGGGAAGGTGCGCAGGAACGCGACGTCGTGGAGGCCCTGGTGCGTGACGCCGTCGCCGCCGACGATGCCCGCACGGTCCATCGCGAGGACGACGGGCAGCCCCTGGACGACGACCTCCTGCCACACCTGGTCGTAGCCGCGCTGGAGGAAGGTCGAGTAGATCGCGGCGACGGGCTTGAGGCCCGCCTCGGCGAGGCCGCCGCACAGCGCGATGCCGTGCTGCTCGCAGATCCCGACGTCGATCACGCGCGTCGGGTGGTGCGGCGCGACGTCGGCGAGGCCGGTGCCGTCGGGCATGGCCGCGGTGACGGCGACGACGCGCGGGTCCTCGTCCATCGCGCGGCGCACGGCGCGGGCGAAGGCCTTCGTGTACGAGACCGTCGGCACGGCGGGCTTGGCGGCGGGCGCGGCCGCGGGCGGCGACACCGCGTGGCAGGCGTCCTTGGTCTCCTTGCCGTAGCCGCGGCCCTTCTCGGTGACGACGTGGAGGAGCACCGGGCCCTCGACGCGCTGCAGGTCGCGCAGCAGCGTCTCGAGGCGCGGCTCGTCGTGGCCGTTCTCGGGGCCGAAGTACGTCCAGCCGAGCTCGCGGAAGAGGTGGCCGGGGTTGAGGTAGTTGGCCACCGCCTCCTTGACGCTCTCGGTCCACCGCGCGAGCGGCGCGCCGACGAGCGGGAGCATGGCGACGGTGTCGTGGAAGTCCTTCTTGAACTCGCGGTAGGCCGGGAGCGTGCGGATCCGGTTGAGGTACTTCGACAGCCCGCCGACGGTGCGGGCGATCGACCACCGGTTGTCGTTGAGCACGACGAGGATGCGGTGGCCCTCGTGGCCGGCGTGGTTGAGGGCCTCGAAGGTGGCTCCCGCCGCGGCCGCGGCGTCGCCCACCACCGCCACGACGCGGCGGTCGGTGCGCCCGACGAGCGCGTCGGCGACCGCGATCCCGTACGCCGACGAGACCGCCGTCCCCGCGTGCCCGGACGTGAAGACGTCGTAGGGGCTCTCGCCGCGCGCCATGAAGCCCGACAGCCCGTCGGTGCGGCGCAGGGTCGGGAACAGCTCCTTGCGCCCGGTGATCACCTTGTGCGGGTAGACCTGATGGCTCGTGTCGAGCACGAGGCGGTCGAGCGCGAAGTCGAACACCCGGTGCAGGGCGACGGTCAGCTCGACGACGCCGAGGTTGCTGCCGAGGTGGCCCCCCGTGGCCTCGACGCTCTCGATGAGGAAGCGGCGCAGCTCCTCGCAGTAGGCGACGGTCTCCTCGGGGGAGAGGGCCTTGAGGTCCTTCGGGCTCTGGACGCGGTCGAGCAGGCGCACGGCGGGCACAGGGTACCAGCGTCACGGGCGCCCCCCGGGTTCCGGCGACCCCGCGGGACCTCCGCCCGGGGGCCGCGCCGCGCCGCAGGCTCGCGTTCGCGGCCCGGGGGCGTTTCATGGGCGCGATGCACGCCGCGCCCGACGCCCCGGCCCTCCTCCGCCGTGCGAGCGCGTGGGTGGAGGCGCACCTCGACCGCGTCCTCCCCCCGGCCGGGACCGGGGCCGGTCGGCTGACCGAGGCGCTGCGCTACGCGGTCTTCGCGGGCGGCAAGCGGCTGCGGCCGGCGCTCGCGCTGGCGTCGTGCGAGGCGGTCGGCGGCGAGCCCGACGCGGCGGTCGCCTTCGCGGGCGCGGTCGAGCTCGTCCACACCTACAGCCTCGTGCACGACGACCTGCCGGCGATGGACGACGACGACCTGCGCCGCGGCCGCCCGACGACGCACAAGGTCTTCGGCGAGGCGATTGGCATCCTCGTCGGCGACGCGCTGCACTCGCTCGCCTTCGAGTCGCTGCTCGAGCGGACGCCCGACGCCTCGGTCGCGCGCCGCCTCGGGCTCGCGCTCGCGCGCGCGGCCGGCGTGCGCGGCATGGTCGGCGGGCAGGTGGACGACCTCGACTCGACGGGCGTGGCCCCCACCGAGGAGCGGCTCGAGCGCCTCCACCGCGGCAAGACCGCGGCGCTGCTCGCGGCGTCGTGCGAGGGCGGCGCGATCGCCGGCGGTGCGCGGCCCGAGCAGGTCGAGGCGCTGCACCGCTTCGGCCTCGACCTCGGCCTCGCGTTCCAGGTGGTGGACGACGTGCTCGACGCGACGGGCACGGCGGCGTCGCTCGGCAAGACGCCGGGCAAGGACCGCGACGCGGGCAAGATGACCTACGTCGCGCTCGAGGGCGTCGAGCGGGCGCGCGCACGCGCCGCCGACCTCCTCGCGCGCTCGCTCGCCGCGCTCGCGCCGCTCCCGCGCTCGCAGGACCTCGCGGCGCTGGCGCGGTTCGTGGTCGAGCGGGACCGTTGAACGCGCCGCAGCGGCGCGTTCTAAGGGGCGGAGGCGGACGGGGCGGGAGCGTAAGGGCGGAGAGGGATGGGACGGAGAGCGACCAGGCGGAGAGTGGAGAAGAAGGAGCGAGGCAGAGGGATGGAGAGAGACGAGGCGGAGGGATCGGCGGAGCGGGTGAGGCGCCGGAGAGGGAGAGCGCGACGGGGCGCAGGAGAGGACGAGGTCCACGGAGAGCGCGAGGGAGATCGGCGCGGAGGACGCGGGCCCGCACGTCGGCCCCCGAGAGCGCCCGCGTCGGTGATCGCGTCGTTCGATGCCGCCGGATACCGATGCGCGCGGCGCCCGAGCCGCGCTCGTGGAGGCGCGTCGGCGCGGCCCCGCCGCGGCGTTGCGCCGCCCGCCCGCGCGTCGGGCGATAGAATGGCCACGGTGCCGATCGGGGCGGCGGCGAGCCGTCGGCCGCCCCGGGACGCGCCGGAAGGGGCTCGCCCCATGAGCGAGGATCGCACCCACCGCGGCCGCGTCGCCACGATCACGCTCGTCGCCGCGGTCCTGGGGCTCGCCGCCTGCGGCGAGCGGTCCGAGCTCTCGTCCGCCGAACGCGCCGTCGAAGCGGCCTTCGAGCGCGGAGAGTTCACCGCGGCCGTCCGCGGCCCGGCCGGCGTCGAGGCCGCACGCCTCGAGACGCTGCTCAAGCGGGCGGCCGCCTCGCCGGCGCGCGAGCTCCAGGTCCTGCGGTGGCTCGCCAGCGACGCGCCGACCGACGCCGTCGAGTCCTCGGTGAGCTGGGTCCTGTTCGCGTACGTCGAAGCGAAGCACGAGGAGATCGTCCGGACCGCCCTGGCGCG
>JADZCA010000117.1 GCA_020851795.1 Planctomycetota bacterium
CCGCCTTCGCCGAGGCGAGGTAGGCGTCCACCGCCGTCTGCACCTCGCGCGACGACGGCGCCGCGTCGATCGAGCACGTCCCGCCGACACACTCCGACGCCCACGCGGGCGCCGCGAACGCGAGGGCCAACACCCCCGCCGAGATCGTCGTACGAAGCATGAACCCTCCTAGCGCCGACCCGGGGGGCGGCGAGACCCAACCGACGGCCTTGTACGACGCCGCCCTGACAAGGGCAAGACGGCGGCGACGGGCCTCCCGTCGTCTCGATCGGCTCGGGACGGGGCTCCGCGCAGCGCGGTGCCCCGTCCCAAGGGCCGGAGGCGGGGCGCCACGGGGACGGTGGGCGGCCGGTCGGAGCAGCCCTCGAGGAAGCACCGGGGCAACAAAACGTGAACGCGAGCGACGCCGCACCGAGGTCGAGCCGCAACCTGCCACGGAGGAGGCGTGCCGCCGAGAGGGACGCGACGCGGGGCGCGACGCGGGTCGCCGGAGTCCGCCGCCCACGACGCCCCGAAGGGGTCGTCAAGCGTCGGGCGGCCCCAGGCGGTAGCCCACGCGGAACACGGTCTCGATCAACCCGCGGTGCACGCCGAGCTTGCGACGGATCGAGAGCACGTGGACGTCCACGTTGCGGTCGGTGGACTCGTGGTCGTGGTCGTCGTGGTCGAGCAGCTCGGTGCGCGTCAACGCGCGGTCGGGCGCCGAGGCGAGCCGCAGGAGGATCGCGAACTCGGTCGGCGTGAGCATCACGGGCCGGCCGTCGAGCGAGACCTCGCAGCGCGCCGCGTCCACGACGAGCGGACCGTGCACGATGCGCCGCTCGTCGCCGCGGCGCCCGGTGCGCCGCAGCACCGCCGCGACCCGCGCGACGAGGACGTCGGGGCTCCACGGCTTGAGCACGTAGTCGTCCGCCCCGACGTCGAACCCGAGCACCTGGTCGGCGTCGCTGACGCGCACGCCCGTCACCAGCACGATGGGCGTGCGCGAGATCGCCACGTCGTGGCGGATCGCGCGGCACGCGTCCACCCCGGACATCCCCTCGAGGAGCACGTCCATGACGAGGACGTCCGCCGGCTCGCGGTGCAGCGCGGCGATCGCCTCCTCGGCGGACCGGTAGCCCGTGACCCGGTAGCCCGCGGCCACCAGCAACGCGGACGTGACCTCGAGGATCGACTCCTCGTCGTCCACGACCACGACGTGGAGCGCCCGCCCGTCCTCGGTGGTCGTGCCCCCGACGCGCGCCGGACGGACCTCGCCCGGCCGGTCGCCCGGAGGCGGGCTCGACGCCGAGGGACGCGGGGGCGCACCGGGACTGCTCCCCCCCGCCGGACCGGCGGACGGTAGGCTTCCTCGGGCCGACGTGACGGAGGCGACTGCCGTGGGCGACACACCTGCACTCCCGGGACCCGACGTCGAGGATAGCCCGCTCTCGGACGAAGAGGGAGGGGTCTCCGTCGGCGACCTGGTCGTCCTCCCGGTCCCGCGGGTCCGGGAGCAGGTGGGGTGCGGGGAGCGCGTCGGGGTGGTGCTCGAGGACCGCCGCAACGTGGTCAAGGTGCTGTTCCCCGAGATCGACCGGGCCTTCTGGATCGACCGGGACCGCGTGCTCTCGGTCCCGGAGGGACGCCTCCCGACCGCGCCGCTCGCCCTGCGGCTGCACCGCCTCTGCCGTCTGCTGTCGGCCGTGGGCGTCGAGGTGTACGAGCCGGAGGGCGACGCCGACGTCTTCCACGTCTTCACGCGCGGCACGACGCTCGAGGCGCTCGAGGGGGCCCGGCGACTGCTCGGGCCCGACTTCCGTCGGATGGGCGTGGACCCCGGCGGCGTCCGCCGCGCCCGCCTCACCGTCGTCTTCCGACAGGGCTAGCCCGCCGGAGTCACGTAGGACGAGGCCGATCGGGCGCCCCGCGCACGTCGGGCCCGCGTCGGGGCGCGCGGATCGTGCCCGGGCGCAAGACGCCGCCCCGACCTCGTCGGCTCGTGGGCCCGGCGGGCTACCCCTTCGGCGGCGGGGAGCCTTCGGGGGCGAGCCAGCGCGCGCGGTCGGGGTCGAGGCGCAGCCGGCACGAGGGCGTCGCGCCGTGGCGGTTGGCGACGACGGTGGCCTCGCCCTGCGCGGGCTCGGTGCCCGTCGCGATCCAGCCGACGCGGTCCACGGGCCCGCCGCGACCGGCGAGCCCGAGGTCCACCGGCGAGCTGCGCGCGACCGCGACCACCGCCATCCAGCGCTGGTGCGCGAGCGTGGAGAGGTCGCGGAACACCGAGGACAGCGGCGTCTCCGTCGGGCGGACGACGGCCTCGACGTAGTCCACGCCGAGGACGTCGATCCGGCGCGCCGAGCGCACGCAGCGGTCGGCGAGCGAGCCCACGGTGAGCCCGCGGCTCTCCTGCAGGAAGAGCGGCAGCCCTGCGAGCCGCGCGCGCGCCCGCGCGACGGCCTCGGTCTCCGCGGGCGAGAGCACGCCGCCGTCGAGCAGCGCCAGCGGGACGTCGGACTCCATCGCGAGCATGCGCAGCGCGACGGCACCCGCCGAGAGATCGTAGGACGCGAGGCAGGTGCCGCGTCCGCGGCGCGCCGCGTCGAGCAGGAGCCCGAGGAGGAACGCCGTCTTCCCCGCGCCGGGCGGCCCGCTCCAGACGTGGAGATGCCCCTGCGGGAGGTCCCCGCCGAGCAGGTGCGCCGCGGGCATCGCGTAGCCACCGCCCGTCGCGGGCGCCGCGGGCGGGAGGGGCAGACTGCCGAACACGTCGCGCAGGGAGCGCATCGGGGACCTCCGCGAGCGTTCTCATACGGGACAGGGGGGACGTACCCGAGGCGAGTCGAACCGCGCGCCGCGGCCGGCCCCACGAAGTCCGGGGTCCTCCGGGGGATCGTGCCTCCCCGGCGTCGGTCGCGCGAGCCGCGCGCCCCCGGAACGGGGATCGCCGCGGCGAGCACCCGGGCCTCGCCGCCGCGCTCAGTGGGCCGGCGGGAACAGCGCGTCCAGGCGCCGCAGCGTGGCGCCGTCGAGCCGGGTCCCGGACGCGGCGGCGTTCTCCCGCACCTGCTCCGGCCGCGTCGCCCCGACGACGACCGCGTCCACGCCGGGCTGGGCGAGGCACCACGCGAGCGCCAGGCGGGCCGGCGGCATCCCGAGCTCGGCCGCGAGCGCGGCGAAGCGGTCCACGCGCTCCAGCGTCTTGCGGTCGAGGTAGGGCTCGAGGAAGCGGTTGCGCTGCGTGTCGGCCGCGCGCGTGCCCGGCGGGCGCACGCCGCCGGAGTACTTGCCGGTCAGCACGCCCTGCGCGAGCGGGCTGAACACCCACTGGCCCACGCCCTCGCGACGGGAGACGGGGAGCACCTCCGCCTCGATGCTGCGCTCGAGCAGGCTGAGCTCGGGCTGGTTGCACACGCACCCGTAGCCGCCGGCCGCGCGCGCCAGCCGCAGGCCGTCGGCGATCTGCGCGCCCGTCCACATCGACACGCCCCAGTAGAGCGCCTTGCCCTGGCGCACGAGGTCCTCCATCGCGCGCACGGTCTCCTCGAGCGGGACCTCGGGGTCGAAGCGGTGGCACTGGTACACGTCCACGTAGTCGGTCCCGAGGCGCCGCAGGCTCGCGTGGCACGACTCGACGACGTGCTTGCGCGACAGCCCGCGGTCGTTGGGCCCCTTGCCCGTCGGCCAGAACACCTTCGTCGCGAGCACGAGGTCCGTGCGCGGGAGCCCGGCGATCGCGTGGCCGAGCACCTCCTCGGCGCGGCCCAACGCGTAGACGTCGGCCGTGTCGAAGGTCTGGATGCCGACGTCGAGCGCGGCCCGCACGCACGCGGCCGTGCCGGGTTCGTCCACGCTCGAGCCGTAGGTGAGCCACGAGCCGAGCACGACCTCGCTGACGCGCAGGCCGCTGCGACCGAGACGGCGGTACTCCATGCCCCGACGGTACCGCGAACCCACGGGGGCGTCGGCCGCGTCGCGTCCGACGCGCGCCCGGGCGCCATCCGCGCGCCCCGCCCGGAGCCCGACGTCCGCTCGGCGCTCGACGGGCCTCGCCTTTCGTGGATTCGGCGGGCCCGCCCGCCGAATCCACGAGCCGGCGAGGTCGGAGCGGCGTCTAGCGCCCGGGCGTGACGTGGGGCCCGCTGGCGCTTCGATGCGCGTCGCCACGCGTCGTCCGCTCCTCGGCGTGGTTCCAGAACACGCGGTCGTCGCGTCCGACGCGCGCCCGGGCGCCATCCGCACGCCCCGACCGGAGCCCGACGTCCGTTCGGGGCTCGACGGGCCTCGCCTTTCGTGGATTCGGCGGGCTACGTCCGCTTGCGCCAGGGCGCGGTGAGGATCTGGCGCCCCAGGTTGAGGCGGTGGCGCACCGCGTAGCCCATGAGGTTGAAGAGGAAGACGATGCGCTTGGCCTTCGGGTCGGGGAGCTGCAGCGCGAACGGGATCGCGGCGAGCCGGAGCACGCCGCTCGCGAGGAACATCACCTGGTGCACCGCGAACGCGCCGCCGAGCACGACGTGCGGGCCGGGGCCCAGGGCCTTCGCCACGAGCCCGCTCGCGATGCAGGAGAGCCCGAACGCGAGGCCCGTGACCGCGGAGAACACGCCGAGGAAGACGGCCGCGCCGCGCCGCGGCGCGGCGGAGATCGGCACGTTGAGCGCCGTGAGGTTGAAGCCCGTCCAGAAGATCCCGACGACGAACGCGTCCAGCCACACGGGCCACACGGTCCCGGGCCCGCAGAGCAGCCAGAGGAACGGGATCAGCGCGATGCAGGCGGCGTTGGCGAACAGCACCGGGCGGACGCCCGCGCGGTCCACCATCCGCCCCCACCACGGCGCGAACGCGACGCCGACGATCGCGCCGACGTTGTTCTGCAGGCCGATCTCCCACGCCGCCATCGAGAGCTCGCGGCGCATGTAGTCCTGCCAGAACGGCGCGCCCATGCCCACCGCGACGTTCCAGACGCCGAAGAAGAGGAAGATCCGCCGGTTCTCCGGCTTGCGCCACGTCTCGTGCCACAGCGCGCGGAACGGCGGCCGCGGCCCCTCACGGTGCGGGAGCGGGTGGTGCTGGCGCTTCATCGCGAACCACGCGCCGACCCCCGCGAGGGCGCCGAGCACGTACACCGCCGCGAAGCCGCGGCCCGCCCCCGCCGCCTCGCCCGCCTCGAGGAGCAGCCCGCCGCCGTACCCCGCGGCGATCGCCACGAAGGCGCACACGGCCGCGCGGAAGCCGAAGTAGCGCCCGCGCACGCGCGGCGGGACGAGGTCGGTCATCCACGACGTCCAGCCGTGCGCGCCGGCCGTCGTGAGCAGTGCCGACAGCGCGACGACGACGAGGTAGAGCACGAGCCGCGACCCGTCCGCGAACGACGCCAGCGCCAGCGCGGCGGGGAGCAGCCAGAGGAGGCGCGCGGCGACGAGCGTGACGGCCGTGATCGTCGCCCGGCCGGCGTGGACGCGCTCGTACACCCACGCGGTGCCGACCTGCGCCGACTGCGCGAGGAACGGCAGCGCCGCGAGGAGCCCCAGCGCCGCGTCGTCGGCGCCGAGGCGCCGCGCGAAGTCCACGAGGAACACGCCGCCCGTCAGGACCATGAACGCCTGGGCGAACGCGCCCTCCCACGTGGAGGCGACGAGCCCGCGGCGCACGTCGGACGGAGGGGGCCGGTGCATGGACGCGCGAGCGTACCCGCGCCCGCACGCCCGGCCGCTACGGATCCTTCGGGCGCGGCGCGAAGGTCGGCGCGAGCGCGGCCTCGGCCGCGGCGCACACCGCGTCGAGCTCGTCCCGCGTGGCGACGACCTGCACGTGCACGATGCGCCGCCGCGAGAGCACCCACCACTCGCGGCGCCCGCGGCCGTCGGTGCGAAGCGCGGGTGCGCCCGAGAACGTCGTCTCGTCGGCGCCGCCGACGAAGCGGCCGAGGCGGTCGAGGGTCCTCGTGCCCTGGTCGGCGAACGCGTTCACCGAGACGAGCCCGCCGCCGGGGACGCGCACGGTGCACCGTCCGTCGCCGACGAAGGACACGGTCCACCCCTTCGGCGCGCCACGGACCTCGATGCCCGCGAGGTGGTGGCGGGCCCGGCCGGAGGCCGCGTCCACCGACGTCCACGTCTCGGGGCCGCCGAGCTCGACGTGGTCGTCGCCTTCGTCGAGCCGGCGCGTCACGAAGCGCAGCCGCCCGCGGGCGCGCGCCGACACGACGCCGCCGCGGTCGCCCGCCCGGTCGGGCTGCCCGAAGAGCAGGTAGCGTGCGTGCGTGCCCACGTCGTCGGTGGTCGGGTCCACGCCGATCCACGCGCCGACCCACGCCTCCGCCCACGCGTGCGCGCCCCAGTCGGAGCCGACGCAGACGAAGCCGCTGCAGCGGCGCGCCGGGATCCCCACCGCGCGGCACAGCGCCACGAACAGGAGCGCGTGCTCGGAGCAGTCGCCCTGCCGCTCGCGCAGGATCTCGAGGGCCGTGGCCTCGGCGACCGCCGGGCTCTGCTTGCGCAGCGACGTGTGGACGAAGGCCGAGATGCGCTCGACGGCCGTGCGCGCGTCCTTCGTGTCGCCGACCACCTCGCGCGCGGCGGCGCGCACCTCGGGGTGGTCCGCGCAGAGCAGCGCCGTCGGCTCGAGGTCGGGGGCGAACGCCGCGTCGGCGACGGGGAACGTCGCCTTCGCGTCGGGTGCGTCGTAGGCCGTGAGCTCGACGTGCACGACGTGCCCGCGCCGCTCGTCGCCGTCCACCGAGACGACGCGGCTCCACGGGGACGTCGGGAGCTCCGGCAGCGGCCGGTCCGCGTCGGGGCGGACGTGGACGTCCACGAGCATCCGCTCGGCCGAGAACACGCGCTGCAGCGGGGGCACCGACGGGGTCGTGATCGAGAACGACGCGGGCTTGACCGTCTTGCGCGCGACGTCCTCGGGCACGCGCCGCGTCTCCATCGCGAGCACCTTGAACCGCTCGACCGCGCCGTCGCGCGCGAGCCACCACGTCGAGTCGGCGCCGGTCTCCGCGTCGGTGACGTGGACCTTCGTGCACGCGACCTCGCCGCCGGCACCGGTCAGCGTCTCGGGGCCGACGACCTCGACCGGGAGCTGTCGCACGCGGCGCCCGCGCAGGTCGAGCTCGCGCAGCACGAACCGGTCGCCCGCCCGGAGCGTCCCCGCGACCGCGCGCGCCGACAGCATCGCCTCCACGTCGGCGTGCACGGGCGCGTCCGCGGCGACGCGCCGCGTCTCGCCCGACTCGCCGACCTTGGAGGTCCACGTGTAGCCGTCGCCGGTCCACGTCAGCTCGCTCGTCGAGGTGCGTGCCGACCCTTCGTGCTCCGTCGTCCGCTGCCAGTAGAGCGCGCCGTCCTCGCCCCGCTCGATCTCCGAGACGGCCTCGCTCTCGAAGACGTCCTCGGTCTCCATCATCTGGCGCGCCTCGCGCGAGACCGACGTCGTCGTGTCCCGGACGGTCGCCTTGCCCTCCCACGTCGAAGGCACCCAGACCACGTGGATCCAGCCGAGCTTCTGGCCCTCGTTGCGGCGCTCGTACCAGCGCGAGACCGCCCCCGCCGGGAGCTCGGCCGTCGCCCCGGGCCCCGCGTCGGGCGCCGGGGTCGCGGGCGCGAGGGACGTGGGCGGGGCCGTCGGGGCGGCGTCGGGGACCGGAGCGGCGGGCGCGGCCGGCGGCGTGGGCGCGGTGGGCGCCGCGGGCGCGATGGCGGGCGCCACCGGGGGGGACTTCGCCGCCGAGGGGGCGTCTTCGCCGCACGCGCCGAGCAGCGCGAGTCCCAAGGCCGCGATCCCCGACCTCCACCGTGCCGTCGTCGTGCGCATGGCGCCCACGCTACCGGATTTCGCGCGCGGCGCGGGGCGCCGACGATTTCTCCCTGGTCCCCGGGCGGGGTTTCCGGTACCTGTTGACCGGTCGGTCCACCGGGAGGGCCTCGATGTCCGTCGCCGAGACACCGCGCGGCACCTCGACGCGCGAGCAGGTCATCGCCCACGCGTCCGCGCTGATCCGCGAGCAGGGCTTTCGGTCCACGTCGATCGGCGACGTGCTCGAGCGCACCGGCCTCCAGAAGGGGTCGCTCTACCACTATTTCCCGAGCAAGGACCACCTCGGGCACGCGGTGCTCGACCGCTGGACCGAGGACCTTCGGTCCCGCCTGCTCGACTTCCTGACGGCGCCCGACGGCCCGCCGCCGCTCGAGCGGATCGCCGCCGCGCTCGACGGGTTCCTCGCGCAGGCCGAGGCGTCGGGGTGCCGCGGCGGGTGCCCGTTCGGCACGCTCGCCGCCGAGCTCGCCGACGTGGACGAGCGTTTCCGGCTCCGGCTGAGCGACGCGTTCCGCCGCTTCTCCGACGGCTTCGGCGACCTCGTCGCGCGCGCGCGCGACGCGGGCGAGCTCCGCCCCGACGCCGACCCGCGCGCGATCGGCGACTTCCTCGTGGCCGCCATCGAGGGCGGCATCCTCCTCGCCAAGGTGCACCGCTCGACCGCGCCGCTCACCGCGGCGCTGCGCGCGGCGGAGGCCCACCTCGCGTCGTTCCGCACGCGCGCCTGACGCCGCCGGAGGCCGCGTGCGCACCGTCGCCCCCGCGGAGCCCCGCCCGCTGCGCGCGCCCGCGCGCGTGGCGGCGCTCGCCGCGCTCGCGCTGCTGCCGATGGCGTGCGGGCGCGGGTCGCCCGCGCCGCCGGCGCCCGAGCCGGTGCGCTACGCCGCCGACGGACGCCCCGAGGGAACGGTCGGGACGCTCGCCCGCTGGAACGTGATGTGGGTGTGCCTCGACACGGTGCGCGCCGACGCCTTGCTCCCGTGGGCGACGGGCGCGCCGAAGATGCCGCTCACGTCGGAGCTGCTCGGCCGCGAGGCCGTCGCGTTCGCCGACGCGACCTCCCCCGCGCCGTGGACCGGGCCCGCCGTGGCGTCGATGCTCACCGGCCTGCTGCCGTCGGAGCACGGCGGCCGAGAGCTCTCCGACGCGTTCCGCGTCGTGCCGGCGGTGCCGACCGTCTTCGAGGTGCTCGGCGCGCAGGGGTGGCGCAGCGGCGCGTTCACGGGCGGCGGCTGGGTCTCGACGGAGAACGGCGTGCTCCAGGGCATCGAGCCCGACGAGGCGCACGCGCCGTTCTCGTTCGCCGGCGCCGCGACGATGCTGCTCCGCTCGCAGCGGCTCACGCGCGCGGTCCGCCCGCGGCTCCTGTTCCTCCACACCTTCGAGGCGCACGACCCCTACCTCGGCCCGCCGGCGAGCCCGGGCACGGCCCCGCCGCCCGGGCCGACGTTCGACCTCGCGGCGATCGACCGCGAGGCCGAGCAAGACGGCGGGCGCGCGCTCGCGAGGCGGTTCCTCCTCGACGCGGGCTCCCGCGCGGTGGTCTTCGGCGGCGTGCACGGGCGACGCCGGCTCGCGACGGTCACGCGGTGGTTCGAGCGCGGGGTGCGCTCCGACCCCGCGGCGCCCGCGCTCGTCGCCGAGGCCAAGGCCGCCTACGAGGCGGGGCTCGCGCGGCTGGACCGAGCGCTCGCCGCGTGGCTCTCCGCCTGCCTGACGGAGGGCCTGCTCGACGACGCCGTGCTCGTCGTGACCGCCGACCACGGCGAGGGCTTCGGGGAGCACGGGACGATGCACCACGGCCGCCGCCTCTACGACGAGCTGCTGCGGGTGCCGCTCTTCGTGCGCGCGCCGGGCTGGCCCCGCGGCAAGGTCGTGCGGGGCTCGTGCAGCCTCCTCGACGTGCTGCCGACGCTCGTGGACCTCGTCGGGCTGCCGCCGATGGCCGACGTGGCGGGTCGGTCCCTCGCTCCGCTCGTGCGCGGCGGCCCGGGCCGACCGGTGGTCGCGGAGGAACGCCGCACCGAGGCCGAGACCGGGCTGCCCGGCGACGAGACGCTCGTCTCGGTGCGCGACGAACGGCGCAAGTGGATCCGCACCGTGGACCACCGGTCGGGCGCGGCGACCGAGGAGGCGTTCGACCTCGACGCAGACCCGCGCGAGGAGCGTCCGCTGCCCGCGTCCACGGTGGACGGGTGGCCGGCCGCCTTCCGCGACGCCGTGCGCGAGGCCCGCGCCCGCGGGCGCTAGGAGCCCGCCCCCCCGTGAAGGCGCTGGTCGCCCGCCTGCTCTTCGGACGTCGCGCGCGCCGGGCGCTGACCGCGGCCCGCGCCGATCTCGCCTCGGCGGGGACGGAGGCGGCGGTGGTGCGCCGCGCCGCCGTCGCGCGGGGGCGGCGTCGCCCGCTCGTCCTGCGCGGGGTCGCACGGGCTCTGGACGCGCTCCTGACCGAGGAGGAGGAACCGCGCCGCTGCCTGCCGCGCGCCGTGGCGCTGTTCGGGGAGGCGCGCGCCCTCGGGCACGAGCCGCGGCTCGTGCTCGGGGTCCGCAAGGCGGGCGACGCCGTGGAGTCCCACGCGTGGCTCGAGTGCGACGGGGCCCTGCTCCTCGAGGACCCGGCCACGCCGTCGCGGTTCGAGGTCGTCGCCCGGCTCCCGCGCTGAGCGGCGGGGGCACCGTCCCCGACGCGGCCCGCGCGGGTGCCGAGCGAGACCGTTGCCTCAGGACGCGCCGGGGGCTACACCCTACGGCGTGGGCACCCGGCCGGAGCACCGCCTCGCTGGGAAGCGCGCCGCCGAGCGGCGGGCGGTCGATCTCCGCCTCGAGCTGCGCGGCGGCGGGATCCTGCTGCACGGCCGCGCGATCGACCTCTCCGAACGGGGCGTGGGCGTGCGTCTCGGCGCGCGCGCGTTCGAGGGCTTCCGCGAGGTCCACGACATGCTCGGGGTCATGCGGCTGCTCGACCGCCACCTCGCCCGCGGCGTCGAGGTGCGCTTCCCGTCGCCGGGCGACGTCCGCGTGAACGGGCAGATCGTGCGCGTGTTCACGGCCCCGGGCGGCGCGACCGAGGAGGTCGCGATCGGGATCCGCTTCGCGCGGGCGCTGTCGCCCGTCGAGTGGGCCGCGGTGCTGGGGCTGCCGCCGCCGCCGCCTCGCGCGCCGATGCGCGACCTCGTGCGCGGGCGCGCCGTCGAGATCACGGCCTACGACGCGCTGCGCGGCGCCGCGCAGGGCCCGGTGGCGACGCTGCGCGTCGTGCGCGCCGCCGAGGACGGCGTCGAGGTCGTCTTCGCGGCCGGGCGCGTCGTGAGCGCCGCCGAGGCCCGCGAGCTGCTCGACCGCGGCCCGCTCGACGCGCGCATGACCTCGGCCGACGGCCTCGCGTGGCGAGGGCCGCTGCGCCTCGTCGAGCTGCGCGAGGGGACGGGCGGCGTGCCCTACATGCGGCTCGAGGCGATGGGCAAGCTCCCCGCCGAGCTGCTGCTGCGCCTCGCCAAGGCGTAGGCGCCGGCGGCCGATGGGCACGCTCGTCCCGACGCCGCCCGACGACGAGCCGGGCGCCCCGCTCGACCCTCGCCCGCCGCGGCGCGGCGCCGCCGCGGGCGAGGCGGCGCGGCTGCTCGTCGCGGCCGCGGCGACGTGGGCGGGCGTCGGCGGCGCCACGCGCTTCGCGCGCGCGGTGGCCGAGGACGTCGGCATGGGCGCCGCGACCGCGCGCCTCGAGGCCTTCCCGCTGCTGCTCGTCGGGCTCGCCGCGGGCGTGCTGCTGCGCGTGCGCGCCGACCTGGACGCGCGCCTCCGCGCGGGCGGGGCGGTGCTCGTCGGCGCCGCGGCGGCGGTCGCGTCCGACGCGGGGGACCCGGTGGCGGTGGCACGGCGCCTCGCGCTGGTGCTGCTGCCCGCGTCGCTGTTCGCCTTCGGTCGCCGCGCGCTCGGGCGCCGTCGCTGACGCGCGCGGTACCCTCTGCGCATGGCGAGGCCCACGACCTTCCTCTTCGTCTCGACCTACGGCGGCACGATGGACCTCGCGCGCAAGGTCGCCGAGGAGGGCCACGAGGTCCGGCTCTGGGTCGAGAGCGGGCCCGAGAAGCGCATCGGCGACGGGTTCGTCCCGAAGGTGGACGACTGGCGCCCGAGCACGGACTGGGCCGACGTGATCGTGTTCGACGACGTCGAGCGTGGGACCGAGGCCGAGGCGCTGCGCCGTGCGGGCAAGGCGGTCGTGGGCGGCACGCGCTACACCGACCGGCTCGAGCTCGACCGCGACTTCGGCCAGGCGGAGATGAAGGCGGCCGGCATGACGGTGCTCCCGTCGTGGGACTTCGACTCCTTCGACGCGGCCATCGCCTTCGTCAAGGCGCACCCCGACCGCTACGTGGTCAAGCCCGACGGCGAGGCGCAGAACGAGAAGGTGCTCTCCTACGTCGGGCAGGACGAGGACGGCGAGGACGTCGTCCACATGCTCGAGTTCTTCCGCCGCGGGTGGAGCGGGAAGATCCACGGCTTCCAGGTGCAGAAGCACGCCACCGGCGTCGAGGTCGCGGTGGGCGCGTTCTTCGACGGGAAGGACTTCCTGCTGCCCGCGTGCGTCAACTTCGAGCACAAGCGGCTCTTCGACGGCGAGATCGGCCCGTCCACCGGCGAGATGGGCACGAGCATGTTCTGGGCGAACGAGAACCCGCTCGTGCGCGAGACCGTCCTGCGGTTCCGCGAGCGCCTCGCGGCGGTGGGCTACGTCGGCTACTTCGACCTCAACTGCATCGCCAGCGCGCGCGGGATCGTGCCGCTCGAGGCGACGGCGCGGTTCGGCTACCCGACGATCAGCATCCAGCAGGACGGCGTCCTCTCGCCCTGGGGCGAGCTCCTCGCGGCGCTGGCGCGCGGCGAGCCGCACCACCTCCGCACCAAGCGAGGCTTCCAGGTGGGCGTCGTCGTCGCGACGCCGCCGTACCCGTTCGACGACCGCAAGGCCTTCCAGAAGTACGCCGAGGACTCGGTGGTGCTCTGGCGCCGCCCGCTCCCCGAGGGCGTCCACCCCTGCGACGTGCGCCGCAGCCCCGAGGGCGACTGGCTGCTGACCGGCTCGTCGGGGTACGCGCTCGTCGTGACGGGCTGCGCGAGCACGATGGTGGACGCGCGCAAGGAAGCCTACAACCGCGTCAAGTCGATCATCATCCCGAACATGTTCTACCGCAGCGACATCGGCGCCCGCTGGGTGCGCGACGGCGACCTGCTGCAGTCGTGGGGCTACCTGTGACGGGACCGGGCGCCGCCGGTCAGACGCCGTGCCGTGCGCGCAGCACGGCCGCGGCGGCGGACGCGGCGGCGAGCTTGCCCTCCGCCACCGCCGCGGAGGCGATCGGGTTGTCGGCGAAGGTCGCGAAGCCGCAGTCGGGGACCAGGAGCACGCGGTCGGCGCCGAGCACGCGCACGGCGCGCTCGGCCCGCTCGACGACCTCGTCGCGGGTCTCGACGCGCGGGCTCTTCTGGTCGAGCACGCCGACGCCGACGCGCCGGTCGCGCGGCAGGTCGGCGAGGACCTCCACGTCGCCCGCACGCTTGGTGCACAGCTCGAGCATCAGCGTGCCGACGGGGACCCTCGAGAGCACGCCGAGCAGCGGGCGGTAGTCGCCCGAGAGCGCGGCCGCCTCGTCCGGCGTCCAGTTCCCGCGGCACATGTGGAGCGCGAGCCGCTCGCGCGGGAAGCCCGCGAGCGTCGCGGCGAGCAGCGTCTCCGCGAACGCGAGCTCCTCCGCCGGCGCGCGCTTCTCGCCGAGCGCCCCGCACATGAACGTGCGCTCCTTCGACGGCCGCCCGAAGACGACCTCGGAGAGCACCGGTTCGTCCACCTGCACGAGCGCCGCCCCCCCCGCCAGCAGCGCGGCGACCTCGGCGCGCAGCGCGCGGACGACGTCGGCGGCCAGGGCCTCGCGGTCCGTGTAGGCGTTGTCGGAGACGCACTCCATCCACATCGTGCGCGTGAGCAGGTACGGCCCGGGGAGCGCGACCTTCGCGGGGAGGGCGGTCACGCGGCGCAGGAACGCGAGCTCGTGCGCGGCCACCGGCCGCCGCCGCACGATGCGCCCCACGACCGCGGGGTGGCGGACCTTCTCGGCCGGCACGTCGAGCGAGCGCAGCTGGCGCTCGAACGCCGCGGGGTCGTGGACGTAGGGGAGCAGGTCGGTGACCGGCACGAGCTGGCAGCCGTCGAGGCGGGCGCCCACGAACGACGCGTAGTTGTCGCGGCGCTGCTCGCCGTCGGTGACGAGGTCCACGCCGGCGCGTCGCTGCGCCTCGACGACGAGCCGCACGGCGTCGTCGGCGGCGGCCTCGAACTCCGCCTCGGGGAGGCGGCCCTCGAGCCGCTCGTGCAGCGCCCGCAGCAGCCACGCCGGACGCGGCCACGAGCCGATCCCCATCACCGAGAACGGCCGCACCGCGGGCGCGGGCGCCGGCGCGGGCAGCGTCTCGTCGTCGGGGGCGACGGGCGCCGACGCGGCCCGCGCGCCCGCCGTCACGACGGGGGCGACGGGCGTCGCGGGCGGCGCGCCGGCCGTGCGCGCGACGTCGAAGGCGCCCTTGGCGACGAGGAACGAGTGGACGCCGCCCTCGACGAGGTGGCTGACGAGCTCGTTGCCCGTGAGGCGGCACCACGCGGGGAGGTCGTCGCCGACGGAGAGCTCGCGCGAGACGACCTCGAGCAGCTCGCCCGGCGCGAGCGGGTCGATGTGCTTGCGGATCAGCAGCAGCAGCCCGCTGCCGCAGTCGAGGTCGCCGCCGTCGAACGAGGCGCGCGGCGGGTGGGGATGGCGGAACGTGGGCACGGCGGGTCGCCTCCGAGGGACGGGCGACGCGCTCGGCGCGCGGGCGGAGGTCCGTCCGCGGCCGGGCGCGGGGACGGGAGCGACCGCGGGCGCCGCGACGGCGCGGGGCCCGCGGCGACGCGCGACGGGGGGCGTCGCGCGCCGGCGGGGCGGTCAGAAGGAGATCGACGCGCAGCCGGGCGCCATGAACTCGACGAGCTTCGCGCCGCCGACGATCTTGGCGCCGGCGACGAGCCTGGTCTCGTCGAGCTTGCGCTTCTTGAAGCAGGGCGAGCACACGAAGATCGAGCCGCCGGCGGCGGCGAAGCCCGCCATCAGGTCCTTGAGCGGCGCGAAGCCCTCTTCGTGGACGTCGTCGGCGTAGCCGACCTGCGACAGGCGGACGCCCTCGATCGTCAGGAAGACGACGACCTCCTGCCCCGACGCGACGGCGGCGTTGGCGACGACGAACGCGACCGTCGCCTTGTCGGGGTTGTCCTTCGCGAACGAGAGCGAGACGCAGAATCTCCCGGGCATGTCAGACCTCCCTCGGCTTCTCGATGAGGTAGACGGGCGGCTCCGCGAGGAGGAGCGGGTGTCCCGTCATGCGGCACCAACTGGGCACGTCCTCGGGGGCACCGGGATCCCGCGCGAGGAGCCGCAGCACCGCGCCCGGTCGCAACGTCTTCATGCGCAGCTTGAGCGCCAGCACGAGGTCGCCGCAACCGAGCGGGCCCGCGTCCCACTCGACGTCCGGGGTCGGGAGCTCCGGGGGCATGCGTCGAGTGTAGGTCCGCGCGCACCTGCGCGCAGCGAATGCCACCGTGCCGGCGCTCGCCGTCGGCCGGCGCGCCGCGAGGCCCCTCGTCTTCCGTGGGGGATCCGCGCTCAGTCCGCGGCGACGCGGACGTCGCGTGCGCCGGCGGCGACGGGCGCGCCGCGCGCGACCGACGTCCGGCCCCCGCCGGTGGCCTGGACGAGCACGCGCCACGTCGTGCCCTCGGGGAGGCCTCGCACCTCGAAGCGGCCGTCCGCGTCGCGCGTCCCCTCCACGGTCGCGTCGAACTCCTCGCACCACGCGCTCACGCGCACCTCGGTCGCCCACGCCGGGGCCTCGGCGGTCCCCGTCACCGACAGCCCGCCGTCGAGCCGGAGCCGGGCCTCGCGCCCCGGCGCGGCGTCGCGCGCGAGCGCCGACCGCCCGCGCGCGTCGGGCGCGACGAAGAGCGAGACGAGGTCGTCGCGCGCGAGCCCGCGCAGGGTCGCGGTCTCGCGCTCCAGCGTCGCGGCGCGCAGCTCGGTCGAGCCGTCGGCGCGGCGCACCCGTGCGAGCAGGAACGTCGGCACCGCGCCCCCGTCGGGGTCGGTGACGCGCACGACGAGGTCCGCGCCCGGGTCGATCACGACCGACGCGTCGGTCTCGCCGGCCGCGAGGGTCCGGCGCGCCGAGCCGACACGCGCGGCGGCGCGCGGCGGCGCCGCGCCCGAGAGCCACGCGTCGAGCACGACCCCGTCTTCGTCGGGCAGCAGCAGCTCGAACCGCCCGTCGGCGCCGGTGACCGCGCCGCCGCTGCGGCCGTCGCGTGCGCGGAACGCGACGGAGGCCTGCAACGGGACGCCCGACGGGTCGCGCACGACCCCCACCGCCCGGCGGGCCGCGACCAGCCGCACGCGGGTGTCGCGCGGCGTCCAGGGCCGCACCTCGGCCGCGAACCGCGGCGGCTCGGGCGGCGGCGTCACGACCAGCGCGCCGGGACGGCCCGGCTCCACGCCACGGAGCGACGCCCGGCCGTCCGCACCGGTGCGCGCGACGCGGCGCGTCGCCTCGGGCGACCCGCCGTCGGGCGTCGCGAGCGACGCGGCCTCGACCACCGCGTCGGCGACGGGCCGGTCGTCGGGCCCGAGGACGGTGACGACGACGACGGGGCTGGCGCGGAGCGTCAGCACGAGGCCCGTGCGGCCGCCGCGCGCGGCGACGGGCGTCGGGGCGAGGAACGCGTCGGGCGGGTGGACGACGAGGGTGACGTCCACGTCGCCCTGGCCGTCGAGCCGGAACCGCCCGTCCGCGTCGGAGACGGCGCGTGCAGCACGGTCGAGCCCGAGCACCGGGTCGTCGCCGGGCCGCACCGCGAACACCGCGGCGCCCGGCACGGGAGCGCGGTCGGGCCCGACCACGACGCCGGCGATCGCGCGCGGCGGCGGCAGCGAGACCTCGACGCGGTCGGTTCCGCGCACGACGGGGCCGACGGTGGCGGGCCCCGCGGCGAGCGGCGCGCCTGCGGCGTCGGTGGGGTCGAAGACGTCCACGAGGCGGGGCGCGAGGGGCGCTCCGGCGACGGTCGCGACGCCGTCCTTCGCCTCGCCCTCCCACGCGACCCGACCCTCCTCGCGGACGCGCACGCGGGCCCGCGGCACGGGCGCGCCGTCGGGCCCGCGCACGTGCACGACGAGCGCGTCGGCCAGCGCGGCCGAGCGGGCGAGCGTCAGCGTCGCCTCGCCTCCGGCGTCCGCCGCGACCTCGGCGGAGCGCTCCGGCTCGCCGGGCACGCGGCGCAGCACGGTGAGCACGTAGCGGCCCGGCGCGAGGCCGCGGAAGACGAAGCGCCCCTCGCCGTCGGTGGCCTCCGCGGGTCGCCGTGTCCCGGCGGGGTCGGCCGGCACGAGCGAGACGCGCACGAGCGGGACCGGCCGGCCCCCGTCCTCGACGACGGTGCCGTGCAGCGCGAGGCCGCGCCGGAGGGCGACGCGCACCCGAGTCGCCTCGGGCGCGAGCGAGGCCGTCCCGCTCTCGACCGCGTCCTCGTGCTCGGCCCGCAGCCGGACTTCGCCGGCGGGCAACGGCCCGACCGTCGCCACGCCGCCGGCGCCCGCGGTGAACGTGCGCACCACCGGCGGCGCGCGCGGCGGCGTCTCGACCCACGACACCCGAGCGAACGGCACGGGCGCGGCGCCGCCGTCCTCGACGACTTCGACCGACGCGCGCCGCGCCGGCGGGAGCGCGACGTCGACCGTCGCCGGCTCCGACGACGAGACCGCCGGGACGTCGGCGCGCGTCGTCCGACGGTCGGGGGCGGTGACGACGAGCACGTACGACGCCCCGTCGGCGAGCCCGTCGAACGCGAAGGCGCCCGACGCGTCGGTCGCGCACGAGGCGACGGGCGTCGGCGGCGCGTCCGGCGGCGCGAGGTCCACTCGGGCGATCGCCCCCTCCACCGCGCGGCCGTCCCCGTCGCGGACGGTGCCCGACAGCCGCGCGGCGCGGCGGACGCGCACCTCGACCGTCGCGACGCCACCGGGCGGCACCGTCGCGGTGGCCGGACCGAGCGCCGAGGTCAGCGTCTCGACGAGCCGCTCGGTCACCCAGCCGCCGCCCTCGACCGCGGCCACCACGTCACCCGAGGGCACGCCGTCGAGCGCGAAGCGCCCGTCAGGGTCCGTCGTCGCGGTGGGGAGGGCCGCTCGGACCGCCCCCCGCGTGGGACGCGCCGTGACGCGCACGCCGGCCACGGGCGCGCCGCTCTCGGCCGCCACGACCCGTCCGTCCAGCCGCCCGTGGCGGAGCAGGCGCACGTCGGTCGCCCCGCCCGTCCCCGCCTCGGAGACGGTCCCGATCCACCACGCCCAGCCGTTCGCCGCGGCGAAGAGCGTGCGCTCGTTGCCCGGAGGCAGCTCGAGGCGCCAGCGGCCCAGCGCGTCCGAGACCGTGCGCCGCACCGTCATCTCGAAGGACCCGCCGCGGCCCGCGGCCACGACCTCGACCCCCGCGACGGCGCGGGCGTCGTCGTCGGAGATCGTCCTCCCGTCGGTCACGACGCCGGTCGGGCCGAGGCGCAGCACGACCTCCGTCGTCGAGGCGACCTCGAGGGGCCGGGACGCCGCGCGGAGGGCCCCGACCTCGAGCACCGTCGCGCGGTACACGCCGGGGAGGAGGCCCTCGATGCGAAACCGTCCCTGCGCGTCGGTCTCGAGATGGGCCGTGGCGAAGAGGGACGCCGTCACCGCCCGGTCCGCGTCCGGCCCGCCCACGGGCTCGGCGGCCACGAGCCCGCGCCACGGGGACCCGTCCGCCGCGAGAACCCGACCCGCCAACGTCGCGCGCTCGGCGGGCGCGGGGAGGGTCACCTCGACGGCGGCGCGCGCGCCGTCGAGGGCGATCGTCGCGACGGCGTGGCCCTCGGCGCCGTCGTCGGCGACGGCGCGCACGTCGTAGACGCCCGGCGCGAGGCCCGAGGCGACGAACGCGCCGTCGGGCCCGGCGCGGGCGACCGCGCCGGCCGCCTCGAGCGCGAGAGGCGCCCCGAGGGCGCGCGCGAAGAAGCCGCCGCGCCCCGAGCGGTGGATCGCGTCGGCGCCCGGGAACAGCGCGAAGCGGACCTCGACCCACGCCGACGTCGGCCGCCCGCCGCGCCGCACGACGCCGAGCACCGCCGAGCGGCCACCCGTCCCCACCACCTCGCGTCGCGCCGGCGCGCCGGGTCCGGGCGCCGAACCCGTCCGTCGGACGACCGTCCACGCCGCCGACGCGACGCCGACGACGAGCAGCGCCCAGAGGAACGTCCGCACGCGCATGGAGGAGGACCCCGGTCGTAGGGGCCCGTTCTACCTCGCCCGGCGCGCCGGCACGGGGCTCACCCGTGCGAGGTGCGGTCGGTGTCGTCGGGGAAGCCGAAGCAGATCGGGTCCTGCCCCGGCTTGAAGTCGCAGAACTTCGTGTGGTCGCCGGTCGCGACGTCCGAGGCCTTCCCCCAGCAGTACGGGCAGTCCTTGTGCTCGGCGACGGTGTAGACGGCGTCCACGCGGCGGCAGCGGACCGCCGCGGGCTCCACCGCCGGCTGGGCCGGCGGCGCCGCGTCCACCTCGCGGTCGGGGAAGCCGAAGCAGACCGGGTCCTGCCCCGGCTTGAAGTCGCAGAACTTCGTGTGGTCGCCGGTGGCGACGTCGGAGGCCTTCCCGTAGCAGTACGGGCAGTCCTTGTGCTCCGCGACCGAGTAGCGCGCGTCCACGCGACGGCAGCGGATCGTCGGCTCGGAGGGGTCGTGCGCGTGCGTCATGGTCGTCCTCCTCGTTCGTAGGGCGGGCTCAGCGCGGGGCCGCCGCGGGCTCGGCCTCCGCCTCGGCGCGGGCCCGGCGCTCGAGGCGCGCCCACTCGGCGCGCGCCTCGCGCTCCATCGCCTCCACCTCGGGCGGGGTCACCTGCGCGAAGCGGCCCTGCAGCTTGAGGTACTCCTTCATCGGCGTCCACGCGGGGGCGACGTTGACCACCGTCCGCACGCCGTCGAACACCTCGTAGAGCGGGAACACGCCGGTCTCGACCGCGAGGCGGCCGAGCTCGGCCATGTGGCGCGAGTCGGCCTTCCAGCCGGTCGGGCACGGGCAGAAGTAGTGGAGCAGCCGGAACCCGCGCATCGACTTCGCCGTCTCGAGCTTGCGGACGAAGTCCTCGGGGTGGCTGATCGACACGGTGGCGAAGTACGGGATGCGGTGCGCGGCCATGATCTCGCCGAGGTGCTTCTTCGGCTCGCGCTTGCCGTCCTTCGCGGGCGTCGTCATGGTCCAGGCCCCTCGCGGCGTCGCCGACGAGCGCTGGATCCCCGTGTTCATGTACGCCTCGTTGTCGTAGCAGACGTAGATCATGTCCTCGTTGCGCTCCGCGGCGGCCGAGAGCGACTGGAGGCCGATGTCGAAGGTCCCGCCGTCGCCCGCCCACACGAGCACGTTGACGTCGTGCTGGCCGGTGACGTCGAGCGCGGCGCGCACGCCGCTCGCGTACGCGGGGGCGGCCTCGAAGGCCGCGTGGAGGAACGGGACGCTCGACGCGCTGTAGGGGAACGCGCCGTCGATCACCGCGAAGCAGCAGGCCGGCGCCGTCACGATCGTGCGGCGGCCGAGCACCTTGAGCGCCCAGCGGTACGCGGGCGTGACGCCGCAGCCCGGGCACGCGAGGTGGCCCGCCCGGAGGATCTCCTCGTGGCTCAGCGCGTCCATCGGGCCGCTCATCGCGTCACCTCCTCGCCGCACGCGCACGCCTTCACCGGGGCGCCGGGCGGCAGCACCGCGCCGAGCCAGGTCGTCTCCGGCTCGGGGGCGGGCCTCGAGACCGTGCGGCGCAGCACGTCCTCGATCGACTCGACCGACACGTCGCGCCCGCCCAGCCCCATCACGTAGCCGTACGCCTTCGGCCGCCGCGCGTCGGGGAGGCCGTAGAGCGCGCTCTTGAGCTCCTGGAAGAAGATCCCGTGGTGGCCGTACGAGCAGTTGCGGTCGATCACCGCCACCTTCTCGACGCCGCCGAGCACCTCGCGAAGCCGCGCCGCCGGGAAGGGGCGGAACAGGCGGATCTGCACGAGGCCCACCTTCTCGCGGCGCGCCCAGTCGGACTCGACGACCTCCTGCGCCGTCTGGCTGACGGTGCCGCTGGTCACGAGCGCGACGCGCGCGTCGTCCATGTGCCACGTCTCGACCACGTCGTAGGCCCGCCCCGTCAGGCGCGCCCAGTCGGCGTACGCCTTCGGCAGCAGCCCGCCGATGCGCAGCATCGAGTCGTGGAGGTCCTGGCGCACCTCCTGGTACCAGTCGGGCCCGAGCAGGCCGCCGAACGCCGCCGGCTTCTCGACGTCGAGCTTGAACGACGGCGTGCGCGGCGGGAGGAAGTTGTCCACGACCTCCTGCGCCGGCACCTCGACGGCCTCCGCGGTGTGCGAGAGCACGAACGCGTCCTCGACGACCATCACGGGCACGTTGGTCGTCTCGGCGAGGCGGAACGCCATGACCACGTGGTCGAGCACGTCCTGCGCGGTCGAGCAGTACACCTGCGCCCAGCCGGTGTCGCGCTGCGAGAGGCTGTCGTTCTGGTCGGTCCAGATGCTCCAGCCGGGCGCCATCGCGCGGTTGACGTCCACCATGACGATCGGGAGGCGGCTCCCCGCGGCCCAGTGCAGCAGCTCGTGCATCAGCGCGAGCCCCTGGGCGCTGGTCGCGGTGAAGACGCGGGTGCCGGTGATCGACGCGCCGATGCAGACCGCCATCGCGGAGTGCTCGGACTCCACGTTGACGAAGCGCGAAGGCCACGTGGCGCGCTGGTAGAGGTCGGCGAGCGTCTCGATGATCGTGGTCTGCGGCGTGATCGGGTACGCCGAGACGACCTGCGTGCGCGCGAGGAAGGCCCCCCACGCCGCGGCCTGGTTGCCCGTGAGGATGGAGGTCCGGCTCGCCGCCGGCGCGGGGACGGTGGTGGTCACGTGCTCTTCCTCAGCTCGATGGCCGCCCGCGGGCACTCCTGCGCGCACACGCCGCAGCCCTTGCAGTGCGCGAGGTCGATCACGTAGCCGCCGCCCGGCTTCTTCGAGATCGCCATGTCGGGGCAGAGGTGGTAGCAGACGTCGCACTCGACGCAGGTCCCGCACTTGAAGCAGCGGGCCGCCTCGGCCACGGCGTCGGCCGCCGGCAGGCGCCCCTCGACCGGCGCGAACGACGCGACGCGCTCGCCCGGCGCGACGACGTCGGGCGCGTGCGGCGCCTCCTTGCGGAAGCGCGCGACGTTGAGCTGCTTGAACTTCGCCACCGCGGGGTCCACGCCGCGGTCGGCGAGCGGCGCCGCGGCCGGCACCGCCTGTCCGGTGAGCTCGGCGTGCAGCGCGTGCGCGGCGAGCCGCCCGCCGCGGATCGCCTCGCTCACGGTCGCGCCGGTGCCGTCGGCGCAGTCGCCGGCGGGGAAGGCCTCGGCCTCGCCCGCGTGCCCGTCGGGGGCGACGCCCACGCGCCCGTCGCGCGTCGCCGCGCCGCGCGGGACCACCTCGTCGTCGAGGACCTCGCCGAGCGCCTTGACCAGCGCGTCCACCTCGACGGTGACCTCGTCGCCCGCCACGGGGACGGGCTTCGACCGGCCCGAGGCGTCCTTGCCCGAGAGCTCCATGCGGACGAAGGTGACGAGGAGGCGCCCGGTCGGCGACGCCTCGACGCGCACCGGCGCGGCGAGGAAGCGGAACCCGACGCCCTCCTCCTTCGCCTCGTCCACCTCGAGCCGGAACGCCGGCATCTCGCGCTCGGTGCGCCGGTACCAGACGGTCGTGCGCGTCCCGAGCCGGCGCAGCGTCCGCGCGACGTCCATCGCGGTGTTGCCGCCCCCCACGACGGCCACCTCGGCGCCGAGCCCGGTCTCCTCGCCGCGCCGCACGCCCGCGAGGAACGACATCCCGTCGAGCACGTTGGGCAGGTCCTCGCCCGGGATGCCCAGCGGCCGCGAGCGACCGAAGCCCACCGCGAAGATCGTCGGGCCGAGCGCCTCGATCTCCTCGCGCGCGAGGCGGCGGCCGGTCTCGATCTCCACGCCGAGCGAGCGCACCCACGCGACCTCGGCGCGCACGACCTCGGTCGGGAGCCGGTACGCGGGGATGCCGTAGCGCAGCAGCCCGCCGGCCTCCGGCGCGGCCTCGTGGACCGTGACCGGGTGGCCGAGCCGGCGCAGCGCGACCGCCGCCGAGAGGCCGGCGGGCCCCGAGCCGACGACGTGGACGCGCGGGTGCACGGCCTCGGGGAGCTCGGGGCGCACCGCCTTCGCGAGCTTGTGGTCGCCGACCGCGGCCTCGACCGCGTGCACCACGACGCCGCCGCCGTACGCCTTGCGGTTGCACGGCTGCTCGCACGGGTGCGGGCACACGCGGCCCGTGACCGCGGGGAACGGGTTCACGTCGAGCGCGACGCGGGCCGCGCCGTCCCAGTCGCCCTGCTCGACCTTGTGCATCATCGCGACGACGTCGAGCCCGGTGAGGCACACGTGGCTGCAGGGCGGCGTCAGGTCCTTGTAGAGGGGCTCGAGGAACTTCCACGACCCGGTGCGGTTCCACGACGTGCCGCCGAGCGACTGGGCGGTCGCGGGGAGGTCGCCGCGGGTCTCGAACTGGACGCGTCCGTCGGTCTTCTTCATGGGCGTCAGACCCCCGCCGCGGCCGTCGCCGGCTCGTGGACCACCTGCACGGCGTCGTAGGCGTCGAACGCGGCGGCCCGGTTGACGGCGGCCTTCGCGCCGAACAGCTCCTCCATCGCGGCCGCGACGTCGTCCTTGCCGACGAGGCCCGTCACCCGCGCGAAGGCCCCCACCATCGTCGTGTTCACGATCGGGGCGGTCGCCGTGCCGATCTTGTGGCGGGCGGCGATCGCGCTGCCGTCCACCCACGCGAGGCGGAACGTGCGGGCGAACGGCTCGAGGGCCTCGGGGCCCGCCGCGTTCATGACGACCGAGCCGCCGGGCTGGAGGCCGTCGGTCAGCGGCAGGTAGTGGGCGAGCGCCGGGTCGAGGATCAGCACGTGGTCGGGGCGCAGCACCCGCGTGCGGAGGCGGATGGGGCGGCGGTCGAGCCGCGCGAACGCGGTGACCGGGACGCCGCGGCGCTCGACGCCGAACTCGGGGAACACCTGGACGTGGTAGCCGCAGCGGTGCGCCGCGTGGGCGAGCAGCAGGGACGCGAGGACGGCCCCCTGCCCGCCGCGACCGTGCATCCGGACCTCGATCATGCGAGGCGCCTCCCGGCCCCGGGCCGGCGAGCCCCGGGGGCCGGTGGTCCGGCGCAATCGGCGTGCCCTCGGCGACGGGCGCGCGCCGCGGGGGCCCCTGCGCGGGCCTCGGCGGAAGGGGCGTCGCCGCAAAGGCTTGCGCGGGCGCTGCGCGGGGCCCGCGACGGGAGCGTCGCGGTGCGACGTGGCGACGTCGGTGTTGCGGACCGCTCCGCACGTCGCTGCTCAGAGGCCCGCAGGCGCCCCGACGCTTACACGGCGCGAACCACGCGCCCGCCGGGGGCCTTCGTCGAGAAGAGGCGCTCGCAGAACGCCGCGTCGCGGCCGAAGCAGGCGGTGGACGCCGCGTCGGCGGCGAGCCCCGTCGGCGCGACGACCGTGACCGAGCGCACGGCGCTCGCGCGCGGCGCGGCGACCTCGGGGTCGAGGATGTGGTGGTAGCGGTGCCCGTCCGCGACGAAGCACTGCTCCGTGTCGCCCGACGTCGCCACCGCCGCGTCGGAGACCTCGACGGTGCCGAGCAGCGCCGAGGGGTCGAGCGGGTCCCGGACGCCGATCCGCCACGGGTCGCCGGTCTCGGCGTGACCGAGCGCCACGATGTCGCCGCCGACGTTGACCAGCGCGTCGCGCACGCCCGCGGCGCGCAGCACCGCGGCCGCGCGGTCGATCGCGTACCCCACCGCGATCCCGCCGAGGTCGAGGCCGACGTCGGGGTCGCGGAAGCGCAGCGTGCCGCCGTCGCGCGTGCGGTCCACGTCCACGGCGCGGTGCAGGTGGCGGCCCGCGAGCCGGCGCACGAGCGCCTCGTCGGGCGGCGTGCGGCGGTGGTTGACGTCCCACAGGTCGATCGCCCGCCGCAGGCAGGGGTCGAAGACGCCGTCGCTCGCCTCGGCCCAGCGGAGCGCCTCCTCGACGACGAGGGCCGTGTCGCGCGAGACCGCCACCGGCGTGAGGCCGGCGCCGAGGTTGGCCCGCCCGACGTCGGACGCGTCGTCGTAGCGCGTCAGCAGCGCCTCGAGGCGCAGCAGCTCGGCGACCGCGGCGTCGAGCGCCGCGTGCGCGCGGCGCGGGTCGTCGGACAGCACGGTGAGCTCGGCGAGCGTCCCCATCGTCGGCACCGTGCGCAGGACGCGGCGCCGCGCGTCGCGGCGCGCCCGCGGCATCGCGGCCACGACGAACGCCCCGGCCCCCACGGCGAGCAGCGTGCGGCGCGACGGACGGAAGGTGCGGCGGTCAGGGGTGCCCATGACGGAGCTCCTTGGCGGGGCACTCGGTCGTGCAGGTGCTGCAGCCCTGCTCGCGCTCGCGCCCGCGGCGCAGGACGCCGAAGAGCGCGAAGAGCAGCGCGCAGCCGAGGACGGGGAGGACGACGCTCATGACGCGGTGAAGAGCCCGGCGAAGCCCATGAACGCGAGGGACAGGCAGCCCGCGACGACGAGCACGATGGCCGTGCCCTTCGCGGTCCGCGGGACGGCGGCGAGGTCGAGCCGCTCGCGGATCGACGCCATGAGGAGCAGCGCGAGCGTGAGCCCGAGGCCCGCGCCGACGCCGAAGGCGACGCCCTGCAGCAGGGTGTAGCCGCGGGCCGTCTGCATCACGGCGAGCGCGAGGATCGCGCAGTTGGTCGTGATGAGCGGGAGGTAGATCCCCAGCTCGCGGAACAGCGTCGGGCTCGCCTTCTTGATGATCATCTCGACGATCTGCACGAGCCCGGCGATCACGACGATGAACGCGATGATGCGCAGGTACGGGGTCTCGGCGAGGACGAAGCGGTTCAGGAACCAGACCGCCACCGCCGTGAGCACGAGGACGAAGGTGTCGGCCGCGCCCATGCGCAGCGCCGTGTCCACCTTGCTCGACACCCCGATGAACGCGCAGATGCCGAGGAACAGCGTCAGGGTGAAGTTGTTCACCACCGCCGCGAGCAGGAGGATCATGAGCGGGTGGTCGTTCACGCGGCCTCCTTCGCCGAGCCGGGCGCGCCCGCGGCGGCGCGGCGACGTTCGGCCTTGCGGCGCTCGAGGGTGCGCACGACGAGCAGCACCATCGCGAGGGTGAGGAACCCGCCGGGCGGCATCATCATCACGCCCCACGGCTGGAACGCGGCCGGCATCACGCGGACGCCGAGCAGCGTCCCCGCGCCCAGCCCCTCGCGGACGACGCCCATGAGGAACAGGGCGATCGTGAAGCCGAACCCGCTGCCGAGCGCGTCGAGCGCGGCGCGGCCGACAGGGTTCTTGGCCGCGAACGCCTCCTGGCGCGCGAGGATGATGCAGTTGACGACGATGAGCGCGATGAACGGCCCGAGCGCGCGGTGCACGGTCGGCGACAGGCCCTCGATGAGCATGTCGGCGACGGTGACGAAGGTCGCGATGATGAGGACGAAGGCCGTGATGCGGACCTCGTTCGGGATCCGCTTCTTCCACCACGCCACGAGCACGCAGGAGAAGACGAGCACCAGCGTCGTCGCCAGCCCCATCGCGACGCAGTTGGCGACCGTGTTGGTGACGGCGAGCGTCGGGCACATCCCGAGCGTCTGCACGAGCACGGGGTTCTCGCGCCAGACGCCCCGGAGGAAGTCCTGGCGCGGCGTGGTGGCGCTCATCGTCCGCCCTCCCGCGACGCGGCGACCGCGGGCGCCCAGCGCCGCACGGCCCCGTTGACGATCTTGACCACCGCGCGGCTCGACACCGTCGCGCCGGTGACCGTGTCCACCTCGTTGGGCGCGTTGGGCGTCGCGTCGGCCTTGACGCCCCTGACGGGCGTGGTCTCGGAGACCGCGACGCCGGTGAACCGCGCGCGGAACGACGCCGGCCCGTCGGCGGCGACCGCGTCGCCCAGCCCCGGCGTCTCCTTGCTCTCGAGCACCTTGAGCGCGAGCAGGCGCCCCGCGACCGGGTCCCACCCGAAGATCAGGCGGATGCGGTCGGCGAAGCCGTTGCCCTCGGCGACGACCGCCCAGCCGACGCTGCCGTCGGGGCGGCGCGCGAACCAGATGCGGTCGAGGTCGTCGGCGCCGGCCGGCCGCTCGGCCACGAGCCGCCCGCCGGACCACCACCGCTCCTCGTAGGGCGCGTCGGCGGGCAGCGCGAGCACCTCGCGCACGCCGTCGGCGAGCACCTGCGCCTTGTGGGCGCGGATCGGCTCGATCGTCGCGAGGTAGGCGACGACGAGCAGCAGGCCCGCGACGGCGCCGCCGCCGCCGAGGACGGCGAGCAGCTTCCACGCGGGCACCGGCGGCTTGGGCACGGGGACGGCGGCGGCGTCGCTCACGGCTTCGCCTCCTGCGGCGCCGCCCGCGTGCCGAACACGCGCGGCTGGGTCGCACGGTCGATGAAGGGCACGAGGGCGTTCATGATCAGGATCGCGTACATCACGCCCTCGGCGAGGCCGCCGAAGACGCGGATGAGGACCACGAGGACCCCGACGCCGGCGCCGAACACCCACGACCCCGTGCGCGTGATCGGGGAGGTGACGGGGTCGGTCGCCATGTAGACCGCGCCGAGCGAGAGCCCGCCCGAGACGAGCATCGAGGCGGCGTCGGGGCAGTGCCACGCGGCGTCGGCCGGCAGCACCGCGTGGAGCAGCGCGGAGAGCGCCGCCACCGCGGCCCAGACCGCGACGGGCACGCGCCACGAGAGGATGCGCAGCGCGACGAGCAGCGCGCCGCCCAGCAGCACCGCGAGGTCGCAGGTCTCGCCGAGCGAGCCGCCGGTGTCGCCGACGAGCAGGTCGAGGAAGCCCGTCGCGTGGCCCTCGAACTTGAACGCGCCCAGCGGCGTCGCGGCGGTGGTCCCGTCGAGCGGGTGCGGCACGGTGAAGGGCAGCGCGAACGTGTCGCCCGCGAGCGAGAAGAAGCCCTGGCGGTGGCGGGCCCACGTCGTGATCGCGACGGGGAACGCGGCCTGGAGGAAGGCGCGGCCGATGAGCGCGGGGTTGAAGACGTTCTGCCCGAGCCCGCCGAACACCGCCTTGCCGAGCGCGATCGCGACCGCGCCGCCGACGAAGGCCATCCACGCGGGCAGGCCGGGCGGCAGCGACAGCGCGAGCAGCACGCCCGTCAGCACGGCCGAGCCGTCGCGCAGGCGCCCGGGCCCGACGAAGGTGCGCTCGGCCGCCGCGGCGCCGAGCACCGTGGCCGCGACGAGGACGAGCGCCGAGACGCCGAACCACCACGCGGCCGCGGCGAGCACCGGCAGCAGGCTCGCCGTCACGGTCCACATGATCCGGGCCGTCGAGAGCGGGGCCTTGAGGTGCGGGCTGGCCGCGACGAGCAGGCGGGGCGCGGTCACGGCGTCGCCCTCCGGCGCTTGAGCATCCCGCGCCCCACCGCGAAGAGCTGCGAGAGCGGGATGCGGGACGGGCACACGTACGAGCAGCAGCCGCAGAGCATGCAGTCGGCGAGGTGGGCCCGCTCCATGTCCTCCCACCGCTCGACGCGCGCCAGCTGGCCGAGCGTCGACGGGTTGAGGTAGACGGGGCACGCGTCGAGGCAGCGCGCGCAGCGGATGCACGGCAACGCGTCGTCGGCGCGGACGTCGGCGTCGGTGAGGACGACGACGCCGGTCGTGCCCTTGGTCAGCGGCACGTCGAGGCGCCCCTGCGCGACGCCCATCATCGGCCCGCCGAACACGATCTCGCGCGCGTCCTCGGTGAGGCCGCCGCAGAACTCGAGCACGTCGGCGAGCTTGGTGCCCACGGGCACCACGTAGTTGCCGGGCCGGCGCACGCCGCGCCCGGTCACGGTGACCACCCGCTCGACGAGCGGCTGGCCGGTCTCGAAGACCTCCGCGATGGTCGCGGCCGACGCGACGTTCTGCACGACGACGCCCACGTGCATCGGGAGGCGCCCCGAGGGCACCTCGACGCCCAGGACCGCCTCGATCAGCATCTTCTCCGCGCCCTGCGGGTACTTGACGGTGAGCGGAAGCACCGTCACGTCGAGGTCGGTCGGCCGCGCCGCCGTCATCGCGTCGATCGCGTCGGGCTTGTTGCGCTCGATGCCGACGACCGCCTTCGGGACGCCCAGCGCGCGCATCATGATGCGCACGCCGTGCATCACGCGCTCGGGCTGCTCCGCCATCAGGCGGTGGTCGGTGGTCAGGAACGGCTCGCACTCGCAGCCGTTGAGGAGCACCGTGGTGATCGTCGCGTCCTTGGGCGGGACGAGCTTGACGTGCGTCGGGAACGCCGCGCCGCCCAGCCCGACCACGCCCGCGTCCTGCACCGCCCGGACGATCTGCTCGGGCGACAGCCCCTTCCAGTCGGGGACGCGGCGCTCGCGCGCGATCTGCGACGAGTGCGCCTCGACCGCCACGCGCACCGCGGGGCACGAGCTCCCGTCGGGGTGCGGCCACCAGCCGACGTCGGTCACCGTGCCGGTCGCGGACGCGTGCACCGGCGACGACACGAAGCCGTCGGCCTGCGCGACCACGTCGCCGCGCTCGACGTGGTCGCCGGGCTTGACGACGACCTGGGCCGGCTTGCCGGCGTGCTGGCGCACCGGGAGCACGACCTCGGAGGGGAACGGCATGCGCCGGATCGGCGCGGCCCCCGTGAGCTCCTTGTGCTCGGGCGGGTGGACCCCGTGGCGGAACGTGGCGCGGGCGGCGCGGAACATGGGCGGCTCACAGGAACTTCCTGGCGCGGGCGACCCACTTCGCGAGGTCCTTCTCCGCGGGGTTGGTCGGCGAGCCGGGGTGGATGATCGAGACGGGGCACCGCTCGGCGGCGAGCACCAGCTGCTGGTACGTGCCCGCCTTGGGGTCCTTCACCGTCGCCTGCTTCTTCTCGTTGTAGGCGAACAGCTTCTTGTTGACGTTGATGCACTCGTTGCACGACGTGCACCGCGCGCTCTCGACGTACGCCTCCTGGGCGAGCGCGTCGTCCTCGGCGGCCGCCGTCGGCGCGGGCGGGGTCGCCGACACGGGCGCCGGCGCGGGTCCCGTGGCGACGGCGGCGGGCGCGACGGTCGCCACCGCGGCCGGCGCGGGGGCCGCGACCTTCAGTGCCGCGTGCCCGTTGCCGGGCGGCGCCGTCGGTGCGGGCAGCCGCGCGACGGCGGCGGCGAACGCCGGGTCCTGCGCCCCGAGGCGCACGAGGCCCTCGGCGACGCGACGCATCACGACCTCGGGCACGCGGCGCTTGATCTCCTCGACCTTGGCGCGGTGCTCGGCCTCGAGCGCCGCGAGCCGCCGCTCGAACTCCGCCTTCGCCTCGGCGAGCGCGGACTCGCGCGCCGAGGGCGCGACCTCGAGGCCCGCCAGCTGGCGCAGCTGCGACCAGTACGCCTGCCGCTCCTCGGCGAGCCGCACGATCTCGGGCGACACCGAGAGGCGCATCAGGCGGCGCTGGTCGTCGAGCGCCACGACGAAGGGCGTCTTGCCCTCGCGGTCCTCCGCGGGGAGGCGCAGGTAGTCGGCGAACGGCACGAGCCCGTCGGCCGTGGGGTCCTTGAGCCGCTTGAAGTGCGGGGCGAAGCGGCCCTCGGTCAGCGCCCAGTCGGCGATCGTGAGCGGCAGCGTGACCTTGGCGGGCCGGCCCGCGTCGTCGACGTGCTCGAGGTCGTAGGTGGGCCACGCGTCGTCGAGCGCCGGGTTGCCCTCGAGCGAGAGCGCGTCGGCGAAGGCGGGGCCCTTCGAGGGGTCGTAGACGAGGAAGGGGAAGGCGCGGCTCTCGAGCGCCAGCCGCGCCGAGGTCGGCGACGCGTCGTCGCCCAGCCCGTGCTCGACCGGGCACGGCGTGTAGATGTTGAACACGGCCGGCCGCTTCTGCGTCAGCCCGCGCAGCACGCCCGCGACGAGGTGCGAGGGCGAGGCCTGCGACGTCTGGAGCACGTACGCGCCGCGGTGGGCGAGCGCGATGAACGACAGCTCCTTGCGCACCTCGGTCTTGCCGTGCTGGGCGGCCCCGTACGCGGCCATGTCGGAGACCTGGCCCGTGAACCCGCTCGTGCACGCCTGACCGCCGGTGTTGGAGTAGACCTGCGTGTCGAGCACGACGACGCGCAGCGGCTTGCCCGAGGCGAGCAGGCGCGAGAGGTTCTGGAAGCCGATGTCGAGCATCGCGCCGTCGCCGCCCACCGCGAAGATCGGCGGGCACAGCGCCATCTCCTCGTCGGTGAACTGCGCCCAGTCGAGCGTCGCGAGCGCCTTGTCGTGGGCCTTGGGGTCGTACGCGTCGGCGAGCAGCAGCTCGGCGCGGCGCACGGCCGCGAACCCGCGCGCCATCTTCCGCATCGTGCCCTCGAAGAGGCCGATCGCGATCGACGGCGAGTCCTGGAAGAGGTGGTTCGTCCACGGGAACGGGTAGGGGTTGTACGGGTACGTCCCGCCCCACACCGACGAGCAGCCGGTGCTGTTGGCGATGCCCAGCTGCGCGCGACCGTGGCCGCCCGGCCCCGCGCGGTAGCGCCACGCGAGGTCCTTGAGCGCCTTCACGGTGTCGGCGAGGCGCGCCACCGCGGCCTGCTTCTCCGCCGAGAGCGGGACGGGGACCGTGGCGCCCGCGCCGCCGGCGGCCGAGAGGTCGGCCTCCGAGGCGAGGAGGGCCCGCGCCTTCGCGTCGAGGCGGGCCACGAGGTCGTCGAGGTGCTCGAGGTGGCGGGCGACGCGCGGCTCGAGCAGCGCGCGGACCGCCGAGACGACGAGGTGCACGCTCGTCTTCTCGCCGCAGCCCATGCACGCGCCGTCGCCGCCGACCATCGAGCGGTAGACCTCCTTGCGCAGCAGGAGCGTCGAGAGGACGCCGATCCCCTCCTCGCGGTCGCTGACGTTGACGAAGCGCTCGCGCGTGTCGGGCAGCCGCTCCCACACCTCCCAGTTGCGCCGCAGCTCGGCCTGCGCCGCGTCGGTCTGCTTGACGGCCACGAGCGCCTTCTCGGGGCACACGGCCACGCAGACGTTGCAGCCCTTGCAGGCGAGCGGGTTCACGGTCACCGAGAGGAGGCCGCCGGCGCCCTTCTCCTTGGACTCGGGCACGTCGAAGAACGGCTTCGTGCGCGCCAGGGGGAAGGTCGCGAGCACCTCGCGGAGCGCCGCCACCTCGCGGTCGAGGGCCGCGCGCTTCTCGGCGTCGGGCGCGGCCTTGGGGGCGAGCGCCGCCCACGCCGCGTCGAGCGTGGTCGCGAAGTCGTTGTACGGGCCGGCCTTGAGGACCTTGCGCACCTCCGCGCCCAGCGCCTTCGTCAGCGGCGCGAGCCGCTCGAACGCGACCGGGCCGACGGGCTTGGCCATGCCCGCGCGCAGCACGTCCTCGACCTCGCTGACGAGGCCGGGGATCGCGGCGTCGGGGCACTGCACCCAGCACTGGCCGCAGCCGGTGCAGCGCTCGGCGACGAACGACGGCACCTCCTGGCGGATGCCGGTCATGTCGCGGAACACGCCGGTCGCGGCCGGGATCGCGCTGATGCCGGTGAACGGGTCGGCGAGCACGTCCTGGCCGGCCGCCTGCACCGAGCCCACCTGCTCCCAGAAGCGGCCGGGGTCGGCGATGCCGGGCGCGACGGGGCACCCGCCCGCGGCGAGCGCGGGGACGGCGGCGGCCGCGCGGCCGCGGTCGGCGGCGTCGGGCATCGACGCGACGTCGAGCTCGGCGACCTCGTCGTAGCCGCGCCGCACGACGCGCAGGTTGTCCTCGACGACCTTCTCGCCGAGCTTGCCGAACTTCTTCTGGATCTGGGCCCGCAGCCCCTCCCAGAGGCGCTTCTCGTCGAGGCCGTGCCGGCCGGCGAGCGGCGTCGTCTTCCAGAACGCGCCCATGAACGCCGCGCCCTGCAGGCGGTAGACCAGCTCGGGCTCCGACGCCTCGTCGCGCGCGATCTTGAAGCCGTCCACGAGGAACACCCGCACCTTGCGCTCGCGCAGGATGCGGCGCTGCGCGGCCGGGATCGCCGCCCAGAACTCGGCCGGCGTCCCGTCGGCCTGGCAGACGAAGACGCCGCCCTCGGCGAGGCCGGCGAGCGGGTCGGCGCGGTGGAAGACGCGCGGGTCGGGCGAGAGCACCACGTCGACGTGCCGCAGCTCGCCGTTGAGCCGGATCGGCTCGGGGGCGAAGACCGCGTAGAAGGTCGTGGGCTGGCCCTTCTTCTCGCTGCCGTACTTCGGGTTCGCCTTGACGTGCAGCCCGAGCATCTCGTAGACGGCGAGCGTGAGGTTCTTGCCGGTGGTGATGGCGCCCCACCCGCCCACGGAGTGCATCCGCAGCGCGAGCGAGCCCTTCGGCAGCAGGTTCACCTCGGCGGCCGGCGCGAGCGAGAGCTCGGCGACGTGCGGGTAGGCGTCGAGGAGCTGCTCCTGCCAGATCTGGAGCTTCGGGAGCCGCGTCCCCTTCCGCACGAAGTCCACGCCGAGGTAGAAGCGCCGGCGGTGCGCGCCGCCCTCGAGCATGTTCTCGACGGCCGCGACGAGGTCGGCCGGCTGCAGGTCGCGGCTGCCCAGCCCGAAGCAGCCCGAGTAGAAGTCGGGGACGTCCGCGGCGGACCACGCGGGCAGCCCGGCGTGGGGCACGGGCCCCTTCGCACGGCCGTTCTCGAGCGCCTGCGACGCCGCGGCGCGCAGCTCGCGCAGCAGCGGCGGGTCCACGGCGAGCGGCTGGTCCACGCGCTCGAGGACGACGACGCCCTTCTTGCCCTTGAGCAGCCGCGTGACGAGGTCGGCGGGGAACGGGCGGAACATCGTGACGTCGAGCACGCCGACCTTGAGGCGGCGCGTCGCGCGGAGGTGGTCGGCGACCGCCTCGGCGTTGGCGACGACCGAGCCCTGGCCGGCGATCACCCAGTCGGCGTCGTCGGTGCGGTAGCCCGTGGCGCGCGCGTAGGCGCGGCCGGTCAGCGCGCGCAGCTCCTCGAACGCCCGGTCGGCCAGCGCGGCGACGTGGTCGAAGTAGAAGGGCCGCTGCGCGGCGACGCCCTGGGCGTACGAGTCCTGGTTCTGGACGACGCCGAGCATCGCGGGGTAGTCCACGTCGAACATCTCGGGGACGCGGCGGCGCCGCTCCCCGAAGACGAGGCGCTGCGCGGGCGTGGGCGACTCGATCGTGTCGGCGGGGTCGCCGAGGTACTCGCGCACGAGCTCGGGCTCGGGCATCCGCACCGACTCGATCACGTGGCTCGTCAGGAAGCCGTCCTGGGCGCAGATGCCGGGGTTGAGCGCCAGCTCGGCGAGGCGGTGCGAGACGAGGTTGAGGTCGGCCGAGCCCTGGACGTCCTTCGCCATGAGCTGGAAGAAGCCGGTGTCGTCCACCGCGTGGTAGTCGTCGTGCCCGCAGTGCACGTTGAGCGCCTGCTTGGTCATCGCGCGCGCGGCCACGTTGAGGACGTAGGTCAGGCGCTTGCCGGCCGCCGCGTACAGCGACTCGTGCATGTACGCGACGCCCTGGCCGCTCGAGAAGTTGGTGGCGCGCAGGCCCGTCATCGAGAGCCCGGCGGTCACGGCGGCGGCGGCGTGCTCGCCCTCGGGCTCGAAGAACACGAGCTTCCCGCCGAAGACGTTGGTCTTGCCCGCGGCCACCGCCGCGGCCCATCCCTCGCCCATCTGGGTCGAGGGCGTGATCGGGTAGGCGCCGGCGCCCTCGCCGCCCGCCGTCTCGACCTCGACCACCGCCGCGCTGCCGTCGAGCGCCTTCGGGGTCCCCGGGTACTTCGGGGCCGGAGCCGGGTTCGTCGTCTTCATCGGAGCGTCGCTCCCTCGCGCGCGGCGGCGGGCGGACCCGCGAACGCCTGCGCGCCCTCGACCCACGCGATGGCCCCGGTGGGGCACCGCTTCGTCGCCTTCACGTTGCCGGTGTCGTCCTTGCCCGCGTCCACGACCGCCAGCCCGTCCACGATCGAGACGAGCCCGGGGTCGGCGTCCACGGCGCACAGCCCGCAGCCCGTGCAGCCCACGCGGCACAGAGCGGTCACGGGGTCCCCCACCATGCGGCTCTTGCACTGCACGAGCAGCCGGCGGGTCTCGGGCAGCACCACGAAGAGGTCCTTCGGGCACGCCTCGACGCAGTCGCCGCACGCGGTGCACTTCGCGGGGTCCACGCGCGGCAGCCCGTTGCGGTCCATCGTGATCGCGCCGAACGAGCACGCGCGCGCGCAGTCGGCCAGCCCGAGGCACCCCCACGTGCAGCCCTTGCCGCCGCCGGCGACCGCGGCCGCGGCCGCGCAGGAGGCGTGGCCGACGTAGGCGGCGCGCTGCACCGCGACGTCGGCGCCGCCCGCGCAGAGCAGGCGCGCGACGCGCTTGACCGCGGTGCCCGCGTCCACGCCGAGGTAGGCGGCGATCGCCTTGTGCCCGTCGGGGCTCGACACGGTGCAGCCGACCGGCTCCGCCTTGCGCTGCACGAGCCGCTCGGCGAAGGCCCGGCACCCCGCCGCGCCGCACGCGCCGCAGTTCGCGCCCGGGAGCATCCCCGCCACGTCGTCGATGCGCGGGTCCTCGTGGACCTTGAGCTTCTTGTTCGCGGCCGCGATGAGCACGCCGAACGTCAGCCCGACGCCGCCGAGCACCGCCGTCGCGGAGAGGAGCGTGGCGGGGTCCATGGTCAGCCGAGGTCCTTCCAGTCCACCGCGCCGAGCAGCCACGTCGCGACGCGGCCCGCGGGGTCGTCCACCGCCGGCACGCCGGGCACGGACGCCAGCGCGGGCACGTCCGTCGCGCCGAGCGCGACGAGCTGCGCGAGCTCCTCGGCCTGCTGCGCCGCCGACCACGGCCCGACCGGCCCGCGCCCCGCGCCCTTGGGGACGCGCCGCAGGACGAGGCGCGTCGAGAGCGTCGGCCCGCGCGCGGGCTCGTGCACGAAGGCCGCGGCGTCCTCGGGGACGAGGGCCGCGACCGCGGGGCCCGCGACCTTGGACAGGACCGCGAGCTCGGCCGGGTCGGAGGTCTGCAGCACGAACGTGCCCGGCGTCACGAGCCGCACCAGCGGCGCCGGCGCGCACGGGCCGGACACGAGCAGCACGACCTTCGCGCCGCCGTCGAGCCCGGCGAGCAGGGCCCCGACGTCGAGGTCGGCGCCCGCGACGTCCACGACGAGCGGCGGCGCGACCCGGCGCTCACGCCGCGTCCACAGGCCGGGCGCGAGGCCGCGCACGAGCCCTTCCTCGGCCTCCGTCGCCGCACGCCCCTGCTGCACGAGGCCCACCGCGTGCGCGGCGCCGAACGCGCGCCCGAGGCGGCGCCAGGCGTCGTGCACGGCGTCGCGCATGGACGTGCCCGCGGCGACGCGGACGACGCACTGCTCGCCCGCGGGGGCGCCGGCGAGCGCGCTGAGCACCGCCGCGGCCCGGCGCATCGCCTCGGCGGCGGCGGGGTCGGCGGGCGCGCGCCGCACCGCGAGGCCCACGAAGCGCCCCACGTCGATGCGGCCCGCGGCGAAGCTCCCGAGCGCGGCGGCGGCGCCGTCGCCGGCGGCCTGGCGCGCGAGCAGCCCGCGCACCTCCTCGGCCGTCGCGGCGACCGCGGAGCGCCAAGCGGAGAACGCGGGGGCCACCGCGGCGAGGGCGGCGGCGACGGCGGCGGGGTCAGACGGCATAGCGGTCGAGCTCCGCCTCGAGGACCCGCATCCGCTCCTCGGCGGTGTGCTTGGGGAGCGCGCGCGTCTCCTCGTAGCGCGGCGCGCTCGGGTCGCGGTAGAGCAGGCCGAGCCGGATGCGGCTCGTGTCCTCCGCCAGGCGCCGCGCGGCGTGCAGGTCGCGCGGGTCGTGCACGATCCGGTTGGGGAACGCGCGGCCGAGGTCGGCGGCCGGCACGCCCTCGTCGTGGACGAGCACCTCGACCGAGGTCGAGTCCTTCACGGCCTTCTGGAAGATCGTGGGCGTCCACACCGGGCAGCGCTGGAGGATGCGCACGAACGAGAACCCGTCGTGGTGGTAGGCCGCCTTGAGCGTCTCGTAGAGGTGGGCGGGCACCCACTCGGCGGTCTGCGCGACGAACGAGGCGTTGGTCACGCCGAGCGCGGTCGTCAGCGGGTTGAGCGGCGGCAGCCACGAGCCCTTCGGCTGGGTCTTCGTCGCGAAGCCCTGCGGCGTCGTGGGCGAGGTCTGGTCCTTCGTGAGCCCGTAGATCGCGTTGTCGAGCAGCAGGACCGTGAGGTCCATGTTGTAGCGGGTGGCGTGCAGCCAGTGCCCCGCGCCGATCGAGCAGCAGTCGCCGTCGCCCATCACGACGAAGACGTCGAAGTCGGGGCGCTCGAGCTTGACGCCGGTCGCGACGGGGAGCGCGCGGCCGTGCAGCCCGTGGAAGCCGTAGGTGCGCAGGTAGTGCGGGAAGCGGCTGCTGCAGCCGATCCCCGACACGAACACCGTGCTCTCGGGCGCGAGGCGCTCCTCGGCGAGCAGGCGCTGGACCGAGGTCAGGACCGCGTGGTCGCCGCAGCCCGGGCACCACCGCGCGGCGGCGCCGGCGTACTCCGACATGTCGTGGGGGCGGTCCTCGTCCTCGACGCCGCACCCGAGCAGCGAGCAGCCGTCCCCGCTCATGCGCCACCTCCCGTCTGCGCCCGGCGGCGCATCGCGGCGAGCACCTGGCCCGGCCGCAGCGGCTCGCCGCGCACCAACGTCCAGCAGTCCACGTCCACCAGCGTCGCCGAGCGCAGCAGCATCGAGAGCTGCCCGCGGCGGCGGTTCTCCTCGGTCACGAAGGGGTCGTCGGGCGCGTCGCTGTAGTTGATCTCGACCGTCATCACGCGCCGGTAGCGACGGAACACCTCGGTGAGGCCGGGCTCGAGCGGCGAGAGGAAGCGCAGGTGCAGCGTCGCGACCGAGAGCCCCTCGGCGCGCGCCCGGTCGGCGGCCTCCTCGATGGCGCCCTTCGTGCTCCCCCACCCGACCACGAGCAGGTCGCCCGACGCGGGCCCGACGACGGTCGGGGGCACCAGCGTCTGCTGGAGCACGGCGAGCTTGCGGCTGCGCATCGTGCAGCCCCGCGCGTGCGTCTCGGCGTCGTAGGCGACCTTGCTGCGCTCGTCGTGCGACAGGCCCGTCACGGTGTGCATGCCGCCCGGCGTCCCGGGCGCGACGCGGCGGGAGAGCCCCAGCCGCCCGTCCCAGTCGTAGGGCTTGGTGCCCTCGGCGACCGCGGTGAGCTCGGGCGGCTCGGCCTGCCAGGCCGCGTCCGGCGTCGGGCGCGGCCACGGCTGCACGCCGGTGGCGAGGTTGGCGTCGGAGAGCACGAGCACCGGGACGCGGAACGACTCGGCGATGCGCCGCGCCGTCACCATCACGTGGAAGCACTCCTCGATCGTCGCGGGCGCGAGCACCACCTTGGGTGCGTCGCCGGGCTGGCCGAACATCGCCGCGAGGAGGTCGCTCTGCTCGACCTTCGTCGGCAGGCCGGTGCTCGGGCCGCCGCGCTGCACGTCCACGAGCACGAGGGGCGTCTCGGTCATCACCGCGAGCCCGAGGAACTCGGTCTTGAGCGCGAGCCCGGGGCCCGAGGTGATCGTGAACGCCGTCCGCCCCGCGTACGACGCGCCGATCGCGACGCCCGCGGCCGCGATCTCGTCCTCGGCCTGGTGGAGCAGGCCGCCCGCGCGGTCGAAGGCCTCGCCGAGGTAGTGCGACACCGAGGTCGCCGGCGTGATCGGGTACATCGCGCACAGCGACATCCCCGCCGCCATCGCGCCCATCCCGATCGCCTCGTTGCCGTTGGTGACCACCATCGCGGCGTCGGTGGGCGTCGCGGGGACGTCCACGCGCAGGTCGAGGTGGGCGTCGGCCCACGCGTGGCCGGCGTCGAGCAGGGCGACGTTCTGGGCGGTCGCGTCCTTCTTGCCGCGGAACTGGTGGGCGATCTGCTCGCGCGCGCGGTCGAGGTCGCGCCCGTAGATCCAGCACAGCACCCCGAGGGCGAACATGTTCTTCCCCTTGCGGGGGTTCTCGACCAGCTTCTGCGACTCCTCCTCGAGCGGCACCGGCACGATGCGGTAGGCCTTCGAGCCGAGCTCGAGCAGCCCGGCCTCCCACTGCCGGCGCACCTCGGCGTCGTCGTGGCGCGACCAGACGTCGTCGAGGAGGATCACCGCGTCGTCGGCGATCGCGTGGAGGCGGTGGCGGCCGAGCAGCACCTGCTCGTTGAACGCCACGACGAGGTTGGCCTCGTCGCCGCCGTTGGTGACGGGCCCGACCCCGATGCGGACGCGGTTGCCGCTGCCCCCCGGGGGCGTGCGCGCCGGCGGCTGGATCTCGGCCGGGATGATCTCGACCGTCCAGACCCCGTTGCCCATCTTGGCGCTGACCGCGCCGAAGATCTGCCCGCACTTCTGCGCGCCCTCGCCGGAGTCGGAGACGATCTCCACCGTGTGCTCGCGCACCCGCAGCACCCGCGGGGCGCGCCGCGACGTCGCGGCCGGGGCGGGGACGTCGCCGACGGGCGCCTTTGCCGTGTCCATGGGGCCTCCTCCGGGGCGAGACCCGAGGCCCGCGGGGCGGGCCGGCGAGCTCCTCGCCGCGGCCGATCGCGCGTCCCGTGAGCCCGCCGAGCGGGCCCGCCGGGGCACCGTCGCGCGGCGGTCGCACGGTGCGTGCCACATGGTCCGCGGCGGCTCGTTCGGTCGCCGGAAGGCAGGCGCTCGGGCCCGCGCGCGCGTCGGCGGGGGATTGCGCGCGCCGGACCGTGCGTCAGCGGGCGCGACGCGAGCGTTGCGATGCAACGTGTGCGGACTCTCCCCCACCGGGGGTTGCGCGGGGTTCCGATGGGATCGATCCCGTCCGATTTGGGTGCCCCGCACCCCGCCGGCGCCGGCAGACCCGACGCCCTCCCTGGCGCCGTGCGGCGCGCGTCGCCTCGCCGCCGATCGGCCGACGGGGCCCCGGGGCCCGGCGGGCTACGCTCGGGGGCGATGCCCGGTCCGGGACTCCTCCGCAAGACGTACGCGCTGCCGGCCGAGCACGGCTCGTGGGTGTGGTGGCTGGGGCCCTTCGTGATCGGCGCGGTCGCGGGCGGGCACCCGCGCGGCGACCTCGTCGCGCTGCTCGTCGCCGCGACGGCGGGGTTCCTCGCGCACGGGCCGCTGACGGTGGCCGTCAAGGCGGCGACGGGTCGCCGCCCCCCGCGCGACCTGCGGCCCGCGCTCGTCTGGGCGGCGGGGTACGCGGCCGTCGCGGTGCTCGCGGTGCCGTGCCTGCTCGTGCACGGCCACGCGCGGGTGCTGCTGCTGCTGGGGCCCGCCGCGCTCGTCTTCGGCGCCCACCTCGTGCTCGTCGCGCGACGGGCGGAGCGTCGCCAACGGCTCCTGCAGGCCGTCGGCGCGTCGGGGCTCGCGCTCGCCGCGCCGGCGGCCTACTGGGTGTGCGGCGGCCGCGCGTACCCCGAACCGTGGGTGCTCTGGCTGCTGTGCTCGCTGCAGGCGGCGGCGACGATCGCCAGCGTCCACGCGGTCCTGTCCCGCCGGCCGGCGGACGGCCCGACGACCGCGGCACGGCGCCTGCGCGGGAGCGCGCTCGCGATCGCCCTCGCGGTCGTCGGCGTCGCGGTCGCGGCGGCGCTCTCGGCCGTCCGGCACGCACCGCGCGGGGCCGCGCTCCCGATGGCGCTCGTCGTCGCCGACGTCGTCCACGCAGCGCTCCGAGTGCCACCGGGGACGAGGCCGGCGCGGGTCGGCGTCCGCCAAGCGGTGGCATCCGCGCTGTTCGTCGCCGCGATGGCGGCGACCTGGGCGTGAGACGCCCCCCGGCTCGGCGCGGGGACGCGCGTACACTCGCCGCGGGAACGCCCGTGGGGTCCCCGACGTCTGTACCGACGTCGCAGGCCGGTGCGCCGCCGCCGGCGGGAGGTTCGTCGATGGCTCCGAGCGTCCGCCGCCGCCTGCCCTCCCGCACCGTCGTGGCGTCGGCCGTCGCGCTCGCCCTCGCCCTCGTCGCGCTGCCCGCGCCGCACGCCGGGGCCGCGGAGTCCCCCACGCGCCGCTACCGCGACCGCAACACGAAGTTCTCGTTCCTGATCTTCCCGTCGTGGACGCAGGTCCCCATCGAGTCGTCGAGCGCGTCGGGCTTCTCCGACGTCATGGAGGACTGCACCGTCGCGAAGTTCGCCGAGTCCAAGGAGCGCGGACGCGAGAGCGCCGAGGTCCGCGCGCTGCGCATGGGCCCCGGCGGCGCGCCCGCCGGCGCCCGCGTCTCGACGGGCGTGACGACCGGCGAGACGACGCCGGGCATGGACGGCGAGCCCGGGATGGGCGACGGGCCCGGCATGGGGGACGGGCCGCCGCTCCCGCCGGGCGTCCCGCCGGAGTACGCCGAGGCGTTGCGGCGCATGAACCAGAAGCCCAAGTCGATGCACGAGCTCTTCGACCGCGTGCTCGACCGCGTCGGCTCGAACCAGACGCTGGGCAAGAGCAAGCCGAAGGAGATCGCGTCGAAGGACAAGGTCCCGGGCCGGCTGTGGCTGCTCGAGACGAGCAGCGACGAGCGGCAGGCCGGGGCCACGGGCCCCGGGGCGCGCAAGTACTTCCACGCGTTCGCGATCTGGGCGAAGGACGGCCACGAGACGGGCCTGTGGATGGTCTGCGAGCTGGGCCAGCGCAAGAAGATGGAGGCGCACTTCCGCACGATCGCGTCGTCGTTCACGTGGTTCGACCCGCGCGCGGAGGACGTCGAGGCGCTGCCGCAGCTCGAGGGGCTCGCGATCTCCGCCCGCAAGCGGCGCGAGATCGAGCGCACGCTGGTCGAGGGCTGGGACGTCGTCGTGTCGAAGAAGCGCAACTACGTCGTGGTCTACAACACGAAGGGCCGGCGCAACGACCAGCTCGCCAGGACCGTCGCCGAGCGCATCGAGGCGATCCGCGAGCAGATCTACGAGGTGCAGTTCCCGCCCGCCAAGCCCATCGAGGCGGTGTCGGTGGCGCGCGTGTGCGGCGACCGGCGCGAGTACGTCCAGTACGGCGGGAGCCCGAGCAGCGCCGGCTACTGGAACAGCGACGCCGAGGAGCTGGTGCTCTACGACGCGAGCCCGTCGAAGGAGATCGACGACAACACGCTCGCGGTGCTCTACCACGAGGCCTTCCACCAGTACATCTACTACTCCGTCGGCAACGTGGCGCCGCACTCGTGGTTCAACGAGGGCCACGGCGACTACTACGCGGGCGCGCGCTGGAAGGCCGGCAAGTTCCAGATCGGGCCGTTCTCGTGGCGCACCGGCGTGCTCCGCAACGCGCTCGTCGCGGGGCCCTCGCCCTACGAGTGGGACGAGCGCAAGATCGGGCCCGAGACGGTCCGCGTGCGCAAGTGGGACCGCAGCAAGAACGGCTACTCGCCGCTCGAGGCGCTCGTGACGATGGACCAGGGCGAGTACTACGCCTACCCGAGCGTCTCGTACGCGCAGGGCTGGGGGCTCGTGTACTTCCTGCGCGAGATCGTGCCGAAGAACCCGAAGTGGGCGGCGAAGTGGGGCAAGATCCTCCCGACCTACTTCGACACGCTCAAGGCCGAGGTGAACCGCGACGCCCCGCTGACGCCCGTGGTCCCGAAGAAGGACGACGGCGGCGACGACGGCCCCGGCAAGCCCGAGGGTGGACCCGAGGGCGGCACACCCGGCATGGGCGATGCGCCTCCGATGGGCGAGCCGACGCCGGGCGGTCCCGGCATGGGCGACGGGCCCTCGCCGGGCATGGGCGACGGCCCGACGCCGGGCATGGGCGACGGTCCCCCGGCGAACGGGGGCGACGAGCCCGACCCGAGCGCGCTCGGCATCCCGATGGGCCCTCGTCGAGGCTTCGGCAGCGACCGCGCGCTCGAGGCGGCGCTCAAGGCCGCGTTCCAAGGGGTGGACTTCGCCGAGCTCGAGGCGGCGTGGCGCGAGTCGATGTCGAAGACCTCGGGCTGACGGGCGGGGGCGGGGCCCGACGCGGGGCCGGAGGTGTCGCGGCACCTCGACGTGCCGCGCCGGCTCCGTACGGGCTCGGCCACGCGCCCGCGGGGCCGCCCGGGCGGCGCGTGAGCACCCCCCGGCCGTCGCCCCGGGCCCCGCGCCCCGGGGTGGGATTGGCCGGCCCCGCCGACCGGGGGACAATCCGGAGAGCGGAGACCCCCATGCACATCGCCCTCGCCCGCGCGGCCCTCGTCGCCGCCTTCTTCCTCCCCGCGGTGGCCGCGCCGGCGCGCGCGGCCGACGCGCCGCCCGCCCCGCCGGCGAACCCCGTCGCGGCGATCGTCACCGAGCTCGAGCTCGGGCCCGGCATCGCGTCGGAGCAGGTGATCCTGTTCCCGCTCTTCGTGCGCAAGGCGCCCGAGGCGCCCGAGCTCGTCGCGGGGACGGGGTCGGTCCTGACGTGGGCCGAGCCGGAGAAGCCGGTGCGCAAGGACGGCGTCACCGTCTTCAACGCGCGCGACAAGGCCGTGCTCGTCACCGGCGGCACGGTGCTCGAGGGCGGCAAGCGCGACCGGATGGTCCTGCGCGACCACGTGCTCGCGCCCGGCGCGACGGTCGAGCTGCCCGCGGTCCCCGCCTCGACCACGGCGGGCGTGCGTCGCGTCCCGTCGCCGTTCCGCGTCGCCTCCGCGCTCGCGCCGACCTACCTGCGCGCCGTCGCGCTCAAGACGTCGTCCACGAGCTTCGTCTCGCGCTTCGTGTCGCACTTCCTCGAGTTCCGCGGCGCCGACGACGCGCGGCCGTCGCTCGTGGCGGTCGCCGAGTCGCCGACGCTCGCGGAGTACTGCCTGTCGTGCCAGCGCTCGATGGACGCGTGGCCCAAGGCGGGCGTGGACGGGGTCGTCGTGGGCGGCGTCACGGTCGTGCGCGGGCGCGTGCAGTCCTTCGAGGTGTTCGGCAGCAACGGGCTCGTGCGCGACTACTTCGAGCCGGTGCTGCAGAGCCTCGCCTTCCCCGCGGCGGCCATCGAGCTGCGCGCGAAGAAGGCGGGCATCCCGATCCCGGGCAAGGACGACCCGGAGAAGACGATGGCGGCCGCGACCGCGGCGGCGACCGCGCTGCTCGCCGCGGTGAAGAAGTCCACCTACGAGGGCGAGAAGGCGGGCGCGGGCGACACGACCGAGGCGTTCGCCGTGCGCACGCCCGACGGCGAGAAGGGCCGCGCGGTCACGGTGGGCGGCCGGCTCGCGCACCTCGTCGTGTTCCCCGACGACCCGTTCGAGTACGGGCTCTACTCGAAGCCCCTCGAGCCGCTGCCGCCGGGCGACGACGAGGACCGCGAGGGCGTGGCCGAGCTCGTCCGCCGCGGCGACATCGGGCGCCTGAGCGAGTACGAGCGGCGCCTCCTCGAGCGGCTCGGCGGCGGCCCCGCGACCGGCCCGGGCGTCGGCGGCGGCACGCTCCCGCCGCGTCGCTGAGGGCCTCAGCGCCCGCCGTCGCCCTCGGGGGCGGCGGGCCGCGCCCACCACCACTCCCAGTTGCGGCGGAGCGCCGCGCGCTCGTGCGTGGCGAGCCCGTCGGCCCAGCCGAACGAGATCCGCGCGGCGTCGGCCAGCGCGGCGTCGGCGACGGCCGCGATCGCGTCGTCGCCGCGCGTGAGCGCCTCGAAGAGCACCGGCAGCGTGGAGCGGTCGCCGCGCGCGAGCACCTCCGCCGCGAGGCGGACCCGCACGTCGGGCGCCTTCTCCTCGCGCAGCTTCTCGCGCAGGTAGCCGAGCGTCGTCTCGCGGTCGGCGCCCTCGGCGGCGAGCGCGGCGAGGGCGTTGCGCACCCGGTCGTCCACCTCGCGCGCCCGGCGCGCGCGTTCTTCGGCGGCGCGCGAGGGCGCCGGCGGCGGGGGCGCCGCCGCGAAGCCCGCCGCGATCGAGCGGCACTTGCCTCCGCCCAGCCGCACGATGCGCTGCAGCAGCGGGTCGGCGGCCATCCCGAACGCGACCGCGTGCACCTCGCAGCCCTGCAGGAGGTTCATGCGCTCGAGGTCGTCGCACAGCCCCTCGCGGCTCGCGAACCACGGGCGGTCCTCGACGACGATCACGGTGCGGTCCCAGTCGTCGTGCGTCGGAGCGCCGTCGGAGAGCAGGAACATCGTGGTCGGCCCGCCGGTGAGCAGCGCCGCGGGGTCGGCGGGCTTGCTGGGGTCCGCCTCGCGGGTCCCGGGCACCGCGAAGAACGAGCGGCGCAGCGCCCCGTGGAGGTTCGTCGCGCCGAGCCCCTTGCCGCGCTGGAGCGCGCGCAGGTCGCGCGTCGCGGCGGCCACCGTGTCCTTCGTCACGCGGACGAGGCCCGGGGTGGACGGGAGCATCCTCGCCTCGTTGCCGAAGACGGAGACCGCGAACCACGCGTCCTTGGGCAGCTGGCGGATCGAGAGCAGCGTGAACTCGACGGCCGCCTCGAGCGCGGTGTGGACGTCCTCCCACGCGATCCCCGCCGAGGGCGAGCCCCGGGGCGCCGGCGGCACGAGACGGCGCAGCTCGTCCACCGCGCGCGGGTCGAGCTCGGCGGTCATCGACGACGACAGGTCGAGCACGTAGACGACCCGGTCGCCGCTGGCCTCGACGTCGAAGAACGTCGCGGACGGCGTCGCGTAGCGCACGCCGTCGTCCGCGGTGAGGTCCACGCGCGCGAGCAGCGACCGCCAGGTCCGAGGGTCGAAGGAGAGGCGGTCGGTGCGGAACGCGCGGCCGAGGGCGCGCGCGACGGCGAGCCGCGTCCGCGACGGCAGGCGCGCGTCGTCGAAGGTCGCGAGCAGCGCGTTCACCGCGGCGTCGAAGGGCGGCGTCCCGACGCGACCGGGCTGGTGGGCGACGACCTGCGCCCACGCCTCGACGAGCAGCGCGCGCTCGGTGGCGTCGCCCTCGACCGACGCGAGCGCCCCGGGCACCTCCGCGAGGGCGTCGGGGTCGGCCCAGGCGGCGCGCGCCCGGATCGCGGCCGCGCGCACGAACGCGTTGCGCGGCGCGCTCGCCGCGGCGCGCACGGCGTCGGGGTCCTCCTCGTACTCGCGCAGCAGCGACCGGTACCAGAGCCACGCGTCGCGCGGCGTGGCGTCCTTCTCGCGCCACGCGCGCAGCCGGCCGACGAGCGTCGTGGAGAGCGGCGCGTCGCACACCGCCGAGACCAACGCCCCCCGCAGCGTGTCGTCGAGACCCCGGCCCCGGTACTCGGCGAGCACCGCGTCGAACGCCCTCGCGTCGGGCTCGGAGGCCGCGGCCGTCCAACGACGGATCCGGGCGGCCGGGGAGGGGGTCTCGGCCGCGCGGCCGGGGGCGGCCACCGCGACCCCCCCGAGCACGGCCAGCATCGCCCCCCACACCGCGCGCCGGCGAGGGCGGTCGGGGACGTCCATCGGGCGCATGCTACTCCCGCCGACGGCGTCGAGGCCATGGGTCGGTGCGGTCGGCGGCCGCCCGACGGCCCGCGCGGGGCCGGCCCCCCTCTCCCTCTGTCGGAGGGATCCGCCCCGCGACTTGCGCGCGCCCCGCCGACCGGGGTACCGTCGGCGGTCCATGCGCCGACGTCTCGCCGGACTCCTGCTGGTCGCGGTCGCCGGCGTCGCCCACGCCGCGGACGGCGCCCCCGCCGGGACCGGCGCCGTCGCCCCGCCCGACGCACGCGAAGCGGCGAAGGCCGTGCGGGCCGCCTTCGACGCCCGCGAGACCGAGGGCGTCGCCGCGCTCGCGGCCCGTCCGTCGCCCGACCCGTGGCTCGTCGTGGACTTGCTCGTCGGCGACCGCGCCGTGGACGTGGCCACCGCGTTCGCCGCCGCGACCGCCGGCGCCGACGCCGCCGCGTTGCGCGCCTACGTCGCCCGCCGCAAGGAGGCACCGGCCGACGACGGCGCGGTCCGCACGGCGCTCGCCGCGGCCGAGGCGCTCGTCGGGAAGGGCGCGCCGCCCGGCGACGTCCTGCACGCGCTCGAGCCGCTCGACCCGCCGACCGACACGGTGCTGCGGCTGCGCGTGGGCGAGCGCAAGGCGGACGCGCTCGTCGCCGCGGGTCGGCCGACCGACGCGATCACGCTGCTCGACCGCATGGCCGCGACCGCGGCCCGCATCGGGTGGGTGCGCGGCGAGGCGGCGGCGCTGCGGCGCGGCACGGCCGCGGCCCTGCGCGCCGGCGACGGCGCGGGGGCGCTCGCGCACGCCGAGCGGTGGCTGACGCTCGAGGAGACCAAGGGGCGCAAGGGCGGGGTCGCCGACGCCCTCGTCGCCGTCGGCGAGGCGGCGATCGCGCTCGGCGACGTGGGCAAGGCCCGCACGAGCCTCGAGCGCGCCGTCGCGGTGAGCGAGGAGTCCGGCGACCGGGCGGCGCGCGCCCGCGCGCTGGGGCCGCTCGCCGACGTCCACTTCCGCCTCGGCGACTACCCGCGCGCCGTGCGCCTGCACCGCGAGGCGCTGCAGGAGCGGCGCGCCGCCGGCGACCGCGTGGGCGCCGCCTCCTCGCTCGCGCGGCTCGCGGCGGTGCACGCCAACCTCGGCGCGTGGGCGAAGGCGTTCGAGCTCGCCGAGCGCTCGCTCGAGGAGTCCAAGGCCGTCGGCGACGCGTCCTCGACGGCCGCGGCGCTGACGTTGCTCGGCGGGTTCCACGGCAAGCTCGGCCGCTACGACCGCGCCGCGGCGTTCCAGCGCGAGGCCCTCGAGCTCTACCGCAAGACGGGCGAGCGCGCGGCGGCGCTGGGCGCGCTCAGCGACCTCGGCCTCGTCCACCTCGAGTCGGGCGACGAGGCGGAGGCGCTCAAGGTCTTCGACGAGGTGGTGGCCGAGGCCGAGCGCCTCGGCGACCCGATGCTGCTCGCGGGCGGCCACCGCCGCCGCGCCGCCGCGCTCGCCGCCGCGGGCAAGACCGAGGACGCGGTGGCCGAGTACGAGCGCGCCATCGCCGGCTACGAAGCCGCCAAGTACCGCCATGGCGTCGCGGCGGTGTGCGTCGAGCTGGCCGAGCTCCACCTGCGCCGCAACGACCTGCCCGCCGCGCAGAAGCTCGCCGACCGCGCGTCGCGCGAGGCCGAGCGGATGCGCGCGGACGCGCTGCTCGCCAGCGCGCTGACGGTGCGCGCCGGCATCCGCCTCGCCTCCGGCAACGCGGCGGCCGCGGTCGAGGTGGCGCGCCAGGGCGTCTCGGTCGTCGAGCGGCTGTTCACCGGCCTCGGCGCGGGGCAGGCGGCGGCGGCCCGCGAGACGGTGGCGCGGCTCTTCGAGATCGGCGCGCACGCCGCCGCACAGAGCGACGACCCCGCGGCGCTCGCCTACTTCATGGAGAACGGCCGCGCCGGCGCGCTCGTCGAGACGCTGGGCGTCCGCGAGCGCCTCCAGCGTGCGACCGTGCCCGACGAGCTGCGCGCCGAGCGCGAGGCCGCGACGCGGGCCGAGGCGACGGCCGCCGCGGCGTATGCGGAGGCGCTGCGCAAGGACGACCTGCCCGCGACGCGCAAGGCGCTCGCGACGCTCGACGAGGCGCGCGCGCGCTCGACCGACGTCGCCGAGCGCATCGAGCGCGAGAGCAAGCGCGACGAGTCGTGGGACCACCGCGGCGCGACGCTCGAGGAGATCCAGGGCCACCTCGCGCCCGGGCAGGTGTTCGTCGCGCTCTCGCTGACCGAGCCGCTGGCGGTCGCGCTCGTCGCCACGCCGGCGACGTCGCGCGTCGCGGTGCTCGCGGAGAGCAAGGACGTCGTCGAGGCGTGCGAGGCGCTCCACGCCGCCGACCGCGACGAGGACCCGACCGAGGCGCTCGAGCGGCTGCGCCGGCTGCTCGTCGAGCCGCTCGCGCTCGACCCGAGCACGACCACGGTCCTCGTGTCGCCCGAGGGCTCGCTCTGCTACGTCCCGTTCGCGGCGCTCCTGCGGGGCACCGACGTCGCCGTGGTCCCGTCGGGGACGACCCTCGTCCACCTGCTCGAGGAGGCGCGCGGCGCGGGGAGCTCGGTGCTCGCGCTGGGCGACCCCGACTACGCGGCGGTGGCGGGCTCGGGCGCGGCCGCGGTGTTCGTGCCCAACCTGCGCGGGGGCGGCGGCGAGCGCGCCTCCCGCCTCGTGCCGCTGCCGATGACCCGCGTCGAGGCGAAGGCCGTCGGCGACGTGGTGCTCGTGGGGTCCGAGGCGACCGAGGAGGGGCTGCGCAAGTCGCTCTCGGGCCGCCCCGAGTGGCGCGCGCTCCACCTCGCCTGCCACGGCATCGTGGACCGCGAGCGTCCCGAGCTCTCCGCGCTCGCGCTGACGCCCCACGGCGAGGACGACGGCTTCCTCACGGCCCGCGAGGTGGTGGCCACGCCCGTCAACGCCGACCTCGTGGTGCTCTCGGCGTGCGAGACCGGCGTCGGGACGGTGCGCCGCGGCGAGGGGCTCATCGGGCTCGTCCGCGCGTTCCTCTTCGCGGGCTCGCCGCGGGTCGTCTGCTCGCTGTGGAAGGTGGACGACGAGGCGACGCGCGCGCTGATGACGCGCTTCTACGAGATCTGGAACCCGAAGGACGGCTCGCCGGGCCTCCCCGTCGCGCAGGCGCTGCGCGCCGCGCAGGAGCACGTGCGCGCGCAGCCCAAGTGGCGCCACCCCTACTACTGGGCCGCCTGGGTCCTCTGGGGCGTCCCGTAGCGGCCCGCGGGAGCGGCACCTCCGCTCCCCCTCTCGACGGGCCCGTCCGGGGAGCGAGCCCCCGACGGCCTGGAGCGGGCGAAGGGACTTGAACCCTCGACATTCCGCTTGGGAAGCGGACGCTCCGCGGCGCCATCCCGCGCACCCACAAAGGGTTGCGTCACCCACCGTCCATCTGCTCCCCCGCCCGATCTCCCGACCTGCGCCCTCACGTTGCACATCGCTGCACGATCGGCCGACGGCACGGGTCCCGCCGACGGCTTCGGCGTCCCGCCACCGCCACCACCCGTGGCGGCCACGCCGCGAGGGGGAGGCCAAGCCGCCTTCAGGGCGGCGAGGTCACGCTTCGTGCGAGTCGGGAAACCTCCTCGTCCGCGCTCGCCAGCTCGGCCGCGAACTCGGTGCGCAGGTCGGGGCGCCGCGTCTTGAGCGCGTCCAGCACTCGCAGGACCCCCGAGCGCGAGACGCCGGGCTCTGCATTGAGGAGGCCCACGACCTCGTCGGTCACGTCGACTGCTCGACCTCGAAGAGCGACGGCCACTCGTGACGGGGTGTCGTCGATGGGTGACTGGGCCGCCACTCCCACCCAAGCCGCGAGGATCGCTCGGTCGTGCATCCCCTCATCGACGCACAGCTCCACCGCAGCAGCACGGACATGCGTCGCCGGATCCGCTAGAGCCTTGCGCAGGGTCGCTCTGACTCCAGCCCGATCGCGGTCCCCGAGCGACGAGACGGCTGATGCGAGGGCCGCGATGCGGACCCGCGGCGAGGGATCGTCGCCGACGAGCCGCCGGAGTGTAGTCTCCACGCGATCGGTCGCGCATCGTGCCACGCCCAGTGACGAAGCCGCCGTGGCGCGCACCCGCTCGTCCGCGTCTCCACATAGCCCGAGCAGAACCGCCTCGATCGACGGGCTGCAGCGCCCTGCCGAGTACAGTGCTCCCGCGAGCGTCCGACGAAGCGCTGCGGCCGGATCGGCTGCGAGTCGCTCTGCAATTGCGAGCGCCTCGTGCGAGTCCAGCGCCCTTGGTCCAACCCATCCGGCCACGATCGATCGACTGCGCTCGTCACCCAGGCTCAGCTGTTCCATCAGTTTCATGACGGGCCGGCTGGCACCTACTGCCAGTGCCAAGGTCCTCCCCAACGCACTGCAGTCGGCGGAGTCGAGTTTGCGCGACGCCAAACCCACGAGCTCGGACATCAACGCGTCATTGCTGGCGAGCAATCGGAGTCCGTCGCGAAGTTCCAGATCCAAGATGACCTGGGTGTGGTGTCCGAGTTCGGCGAGCGTCATCGCCTCCACAACCGCCATCGGGAGCGAACGGATCGGCAGCCGCGTCAGGCACCGAGCGAAGTGCGCGATGCGGTCCGCCGCCCCCGTCCGGAGCGCGGCGACCGTCTCCCTCGTCGCGACCGCCACGGCCTCCGTCGTCGGACGCGACAGCGCTGCGCGTACGTCGGCCTCGTGGCTCGGATCGCTTTGCGATAGGAGGAGCCATGCGATCGACGACTCGACGACCGGGGTCGGTGCGTCCGCGGCGAGCCAGCGAATCACGTCAGCCAGCCGTGCAGGGTCCGTATCGGCCCATTCGTGTAGTGCCGTGACACGGGCCAAGTCGACGCCGTCCGTGGATCGCACGGCGCTGCCGAACTCGCGGCGCTCGAACGCTGCCTGCAGATCGCCTTCCGTGCTCGCAGGATCCGGTCTCATCCCGCATCCGAGGAGTCCGCCAGCCGCCATGGCCAATGCGACCTTCACGACTTGCATTGACTTGCCGACTCTCGAAGCCGACGGTCGCCGTACCCCGGGGCCCCGTAGCGCCCGTACCTGCGCGTGTGGACCTTGTCGTAGCCGTGGTCGAGCCGCAGCAGCGTCGTCCCGCCCGGATTCTTGTGGTCCACCGTCGAGACCTCGTCGCGGAATTCCGTCCACGCGTTCGTCTGCGTCGTCGCATTCCGGAACGTCGCGACCTTGGGCCGGAACCCCGCGCAGGTCCAGCTCGCGATCGGGTTCGTCCCGTCCGTCACGGCCGACTGCGCGCCGAGGTCATTGTACGCCCGCGTCAACGTCAGGCTCGCTCCCGAGGGGTAGGCTTCGGAGGTCAGCAGACCCCCGGACATCGTACCCCTTCGTGACGAGCCCCGCCGCATCAAGCTCGTCGTGATGAGCCTCGAGGGTGACCGCGGGCCACTCGTCCCGCGCCTGCGTCGCGCCGCCTGATCGAATCGCTCGCTGAAACCGATGTGCTGCCGAGGGACGTGCCGTGCCGGCGCTGCGTCCGCGCACCCCGCGATCAGCAAGATCCGAGGCGGCCGGCTCGCTCATCCGCATCGCCCGTTCGGCTCCTGGTCGCCACGCGGAGTCGCTTGCCCGATGCATGACGCGCAGCAGCGCCGTCACCCACTCCTGTTGGATGGAATCTCATCTACCTCGTCTGCTCGCCACACCCACTGGCAGGATCGCATGGATCGTCCACAGGACCCGCCTCGATTGTCCTGCCAACGAAAGAGTCGAGTTGCCGAGCGACATCCGACGCAACACGAACGACGTCGGGCCAGGCCGCATGCCTGATGGCTCGCGCGTCGTCCGTCACGAGGTCCTCTGGGAGCGCCTTGAGCAACTCCAACAATCGCCCTAGCGAGGCGAGGAGGCTCGGCGGCCAGATCCCGATCTCCGCCGCAGCGGTCAACATCTCCGGGGCGTTGATGTCGTCAAGCAGACCGCAAACAACCTCGACTAGGGAACTCGGGTGCTCCCCAAGACCGCCAATCCACACGTCACGCTGGATCTCTGGACTCGCCAACTCGCGCACAAGACGTCGGAGGACCCATGTTCGATATCCGAAGATGTGCAGCTTGTCGTTACCCATTTGACATTCTATACCCATCTGACATCCTCCCCTGTCCCCGCGAAGCGGGGATTGTGGGGTGCCAGAAAGGCCTTCCGCTTCGGGCAAGAGCGGGGAGCGCGCGAGCGCGTCGCAGCGTGCCGGCTGTGTTGAACGTGGTTCCCATGTTCGAGTACGAGGCCACCCTAGCCCCTCCCGCCGGCTTCGCAAGGGGCGATGCGCGGAAGGTCGGGCCGAGGGACGCGCCCGCGCCTCGGTCGTCGGCCGACCTGGCCCCGCGCGAGCCCTCGAACGACCGCGGCGCGCACCGTCCCGCTGCGAGCGGACCTCGTCGCGGACCTCTTCGACGGCGACCGCGACTTGCCCATCCTACGCCTACGGCGCGTCGCCGGAACGAACCGCTCGTTGAAGTCGCCGCGGAACCACGGGAAGCGCAGAGCCGGCGGCGCGTCCGGGTGGGCGGCGCTCAGCGAGGTCGGGAGTCGTCGGCATGCCGACCTGCGTCGCCTGTTCGACCTCCCGCCCGCATGCGGAGTCGCATGCCCGCCCCTGGGGTCGCTTTCCCATCGCGAACATTGTTCGCCCCCCTTCCGCGTGCGGAGCCACCTGCCCACTGCACTGCCAGCGAACCTCGGGCGCAGGACACTACGCCGGAAGGAACCTCAGGCCCGACAGCTTGGCTCTGGTCCAGTGATCAACAAACGTCTGCTGTGCGTAGACCGGGCCAAACCGAAGACAAGACAGCTTGAAGAGCGCGGCCGGCCCGATCCGCCCCGAAAGAAAGACATGACGCTCGACAGACAGAATCAGACGACTTTCCTGGCCCCGTACGATCTCCGACCGGCTCTCGTCCAACGCGTCGTAGTGGGCGCGCGGATGTACACAGACGAATTCACTGGAGTCGACCATGGTTCGAATACAATCGCAGTCCTTGCTTACGACACCCTCGACGACCTCGAACGCATGCATGCGAAGGAACAGGAATCCCGACGTGACCAGAGGCGCGTCGGACTTCTTCAGGTTCCGCCCCATGTTGTGTCGGATCATGCGCATCTTCGGGAATGCTACAGTCATTGGGTCTATCTCGCCACGGTCCATAGCTGCAAGTCTGGCCCATCCATCGCCACTTACCGGCTGACACAGTTCAAAGCCGTCGGCCGCGTAGGCGACGTACACGCGCGAGACTGACTGTACCAGGGGCTTGGACTTGCTCATCGAGCGCGAAGACTCCTCGCGACGTCGCGGAGAGCGGCCGCGGTGGGGTGCCAGAAAGGCCTTCCGCTTCGGGCAAGAACGGGGAGCGCGCGAGCGCGTCGCAGCGTGCCGGCTGTGTTGAACGTGGTTCCCATGTTCGCGTACGAGGCCACCCTAGCCCTTTCCGCCAGCTTCGCAAGGGGCGATGCGCGGCAGGTCGGGCCGAGGGACGCGCCCGCGCCTCGGTCGTCGGCCGACCTGGCCCCGCGCGAGCCCTCGAACGACCGCGGCGCGCACCGTCCCGCTGCGAGCGGACCTCGTCGCGGGCCTCTTCGACGGCGACCGCGACTTGCCCCTCCTGCGCCTACGGCGCGTTGCCGGAACGAACCGCTCGGTGAAGTCGCCGCGGAACCACGGGAAGCGCCGCGCCGGCGGTGCGTCCGGGTGGGCGGCGCTCAGCGAGGTCGGGAGTCGCCGCCGTGGCGATCGTTGACGCTCGTGCCGGTTCCTTGCGCCGTGCGGAGTCGCTTGCCCGTCACACCCCCTCGTCGCCCTGCGGAGTTGGCTGTCGCTGGAGTCGTCAGGGGATCCGATCTACCGCCTCCATCGCGCGGCGCACGTAGATCTGCTCCGATGGTGGAAGCCGAGCCAGCGATGCGCGCAACCGCTCGATCACACCGAGACGAACGGAGTCCGGGACTCGGGCGCCGGGAAGAACCGAGAGGCAGCGAGCGGAGAACTCGACCGCCGCATCCGTCTCCAGCCCCGAGACGAGCGCGTCGTGAACAGTCGTGGACGGGCGTAGGCGAGCGCAAAGCAGGGATCCGAGCGATTCAAGCCTCGCCCGAATCTCATCTCGACAGTCAAGTCCGCACAGATCCAGCAGGTGGATCATGCACTGAACCGCTTCCGGTCCTTCACACGGACCACAGTCACGACCGAGTGCCAGAGCAGCTCGCAGCGATGCTGCGCGGACGAGCCGATCCTCCGTCGGGTCTCTCCACAGTTCCAGTGCCCGCCTCTCGCTAGCGGTCACGTTCCTTGGTCCGATCACATCGACCAGAGTGAAAAGCACGAGTTCCCGAGCCTCGGGTCGGCCGCCAGCGCGTGTGGCGAAGGCGACAAGTTCGTCCGTAGAACCACGCGCCAGCGAGACGAAGCGCGCCTGCAGCAAGGGGAACTCCGAGCGATCAGCAATCGCGAGACGGTCGAGTTCTGCGGCGAGTCCATGGACCTCGCGGCTCGACGAGAACCCGGCCCAGCGGTTCGCGAGCGCCATCGCGATGGCCGCAGCAAACCCGGCGAGTCCGATCCACAACAGCCAACGTACGGGAGGCCGCTCCGGCATCCGGCGCCTCTTCGCGCCGCTCACGGCCATCGAGGAACGGGCGACGTCATGAGTGGTGGCCATGGAACTTCCGCCGGGAGGCCCCGCCCGGCGCGGGTTTTCTTCGCCGTGCGGAGACTCTTACCCGCTGCATCCTACCGCCCGTCGTCGCCCGGCCGGACGTGCTCGAGGATCTGACGTAGAAGGTCCCGATCCGTGAGGTCGTCCTCCAGTCGAACTGCGTAGTCGAGTAGCTGTGCGTCCCACGGGAAGCACTGTAGCCCTCGCGCGACACAGGCACGTGCCCACGGAACGTCGCCGCGTCCGCTTGCTTCATACGCGAGTCTGGCAACCGAGAATTCGCCCACAGCGCGCATGATGATCGGCGGAATGAGAGGTCTGCTCGCTGCATCTTCGTGCAGAGCGGAGACCGACGCCAGCCGGAGTTCCGCTAGCAGGTCGGCGTCGACTCCGAGGGCCTTCAAGCCAAGGACGCCGGACGGACCGATGTCGCGCGACGCCCGGGCGTCCGCGCGCGCGCGAACCCAACCGGCCGCCCAAGGCAGATCGGTCCATCGCTGAAGAGCGGCCGCAGTCGCGTCCACGAGTTCTGCTGGTCCGAAGCGCGCAACCAGGAGAGCAAGCTCGCGCTGCACCTCGCGTGACGGACGCTCCCTCCTGACGAGCTGGGACGCGCGCTCCCGCCACTCCGGGTCGCCCGCTCGCTGCAGCGACTGAGCCAGTGCAAGCAGACTCTCGTTGTCCCCGCCCCTCGAGACGACCAGCTCGCGCGCCGCCTCAACCTCGGCTGCCGCGTCGCGTCGGACAGTCGAGAGCGCCCGCGACCACGCGCAGGTCCAACCTTGATGCTGCCTCCGCGCGCGAAGCAGGGGGTCGTCCGCTCCAGCACGACGAAGCAGCTCCTCCGCCTTCTCGAATCTCGAGTCACGTGCCTCCCGATCCGCCATCCCTTCCAGTAGATCGACCCGGAGGGACGGGAACCTGATGAGCGCCAGTGCCGCCTCGAGCGTCGCCGGAGTCAAGTCCGCGGTCAGGTGGCGTGGGCTCAGCGCCATCAGCTCAGCCTGCCGCGTGTCATCGGTCGCTTCTGGGCCCGCGGGCAACCACTGGACTCCAAGCCGCGGCAACGGGCCACCATCCGCGCGCGGCGCGGCCACGAACGTGAGACCACCCGCGCTTGCCGCGCTGACGACGCCGAGCAGATTCCCAGCCGCGTCGACGACAGGCGCGCCGCTGGATCCCGCGCCTACGTTCGCGTTCAGGACGAGCAGTCGATGGGTCGCAGAGTTGAGAACCTCCGAGACCACGGCCGGCACGCGGATGGGCACGGATCCCGATGGCTTCATGAGAATCTGGCACTGAGCGCCTTGCGAGACGTGCCTCGCGGCCGACTCCCACGCGATGGACTCCGGAAGCGACTCGGTGGGTCCCTCTGCAAGGACTGCGATGTCGGAGGCCGGGATGACCAGGCCGACACGGGTCACGGGTCGGAGAGTCCCGTCCAACCTACGGATGGACGGGTTCCGCGCGCCACCGAGCACATGCGCAGCCGTGATGTACGCTCGCGGGGCTACCTCGAACGCGTTGCCGACAGCCTCTTGCGACCCACGAGCACCGTCGACGACAACCTCGACGGGTCCGGGGAACTCTCGGCTCGGAGCGACCGCGACTGGGAGCTCAACGGGCGCGACCGAACGGGACGCCCACGCCACCTCCCAGACGCGCACCAGACCGTCTCTGTGCTCAGACACTCCCTCCGTGCGGGCGATCCACGCGATGGACGATCGGGGCACCGATCCCGCAAGATCGATCGTGGCGCATCCCTCCACGTCCAGGATCCCCCCGGTGATCCAACGACGACCGACGAGCGCAACGTCCGCTGGATGAGCCGTGGCGACCGAGAACGTGAATTGGACCACCACTCTGCTGTCGTCCCGGTGGACGACGACTTGAGAACCTCCGAATGTCGTAGAATCAAAACGCCCGATGTCGGCCACGACCTCCGAGAGAGCGTCTGGCGGGAGCGGGGTGGATCGGGAGAGTGGCGCGACCAGCGAGGGACGTAGGAACCCAGGGATCACGTCATCTCCGCGATTTCCGCCCGACAGGCGATGCGTCATCCACGCCGCCACGTCTACGGACGAGGAGCTAGTATCCACGGTCACGCTCGCGATCGTGCCGTCCACCGCGAGAAGGCCCGGCAGGTCTTGGTGCAGAACGGGCGGCTGTCCGGTCACGTCCAAGCGCCACTCGAGGACGTTCACCGAACTGCTGCGTCCGGTCGGTGTGACACTTGTGCATCTCTCGTCGTAGGAGGTTCGAAGAGTCATCTCGCGTCGATCCGCGGTCGGACGGACCCCGACGACCGGGGCGACTCGAGTTTCCCTGTGCTCGACGTCAGTCCTTCGCACCGACATTCCCGGAGTCCAGGTGCGAATGGGACGATCGCCTGCGGCCGGCGCGGCGACCGCGATCGGGGTGCCTGGCCGGACGGATGTAGACGCGATCAACAGGAGCGACGCGGCTACGAGCGCCGACGTCCTCACCTGACGGTCCGCCGACCGCGTCGGGCTCCGATCCCCGCTCGGCTTCCGATTGGACACGTGGATGAACCTCCCGGAGCAACGCATGAAGTTCCCCCGGCCTAGGGGAGAGTCAGGGGGAGAGGGCCCGCGTCGCCAGGGCGACGGCCGATTCGAGCTCGTTGGGGGACCTGCAGCCGAGGGCGGAGTGCCGTCGCGCGCCCTCCAGCGACCACGCCGAGCACGTCGGAGGGCGGCCGACGCGCGCCCGGGCCGGATCCGCGAGCCCCGATCGGGGCCTGACGTGCGATCGACGCTCGAAGGGCCTCGTCGTTCATGAACTCGGCGGCTAGTCTCGCTCGTAGGGGAGGTGGAGGCGGCGGTACTCCTCGAGGGCCTGGCGGTCGGTCATCGAGGCGAGGTAGTCGCAGACGGCGCGGTGCGCGCCGACCTCGTCGGCCCACGCCTGCCAGGGACGGTCGAGCAGCGCCGGGTCGCGCACGTAGGCGTCGAACAGCGCGGCGAGGAAGCCGCGCGCCTTGCGCGCCATCCGCAGCAGGCGCGGGTGGCGGTAGAAGCGCTCGTGGAGCAGCCGCGCGAGCGCGCGCTGGCGCCGGCCGAAGCCCTCGGAGTAGCCGACGAGCAGGTGCGCGTGCGCCTGCACGTCGGCGGGCGAGCCCACGCCCGCGTCGGCGACCCGGCGGGCGGTCGCGCTCAGCAGGTCGGTGACGCACGCGTCGAGCACGCGCTTGACGGTGGTCGAGACCTGCAGCGGACGCGGCAGGTCGGCGTGCTCGGCGACGGTGCGGTCCCAGGTCTCGCGCCAGAGGTCGGCCTCGCGCATCTCCTCGGGCGCGACGCAGCCCGACGCGATCCCGTCGTCGAGGTCGTGGCACGTGTAGGTGAGGTTGTCGCAGACGTCGACGAGCTGCGCCTCGAGCAGCGGCCGGCGCCGCTGGAAGCCGAGCGCCTCCTTGTCGCCGGGCGCGTGCATCGCGAACGACTCGCGCACCTCGAAGGAGAGGTTGATGCCGCGGAAGCCCGGGTAGCGCCGCTCGAGCACGTCCACGACGCGGAGCCCGTGCGCGTTGTGCTCGAAGCCGCCGTGGCCCTCCATCGCGGCCTTGAGCGCCTCCTCGCCCGCGTGGCCGAAGGGCCCGTGGCCGACGTCGTGCGAGAGCGCGACGGCCTCCGTGAGGTCCTCGTTGAGGCGCAGCGCGCGCGCGAGCGTGCGCGCGACCTGCGCGACCTCCATCGTGTGGGTCAGGCGCGTGCGGTAGTAGTCGCCCTCGTGGTTGACGAAGACCTGCGTCTTGTACTCGAGGCGCCGGAACGCGGCCGCGTGGATGACCCGGTCGCGGTCGCGCATGTAGGCGGTGCGGAAGGGGTGGCCGGGCTCCTCGTGCACGCGCCCGCGGCTGCACGCGACGCGCATCGCCCACGGCGCGAGGTCGCGCGCCTCGCGGTCCTCGATCGCGACGCGCGTCGTCGCTGCGGTGGGGTCGGCGACGCCGGGATCGCCGACGGCGCCGCCGGTCGGTCGGGTCGGGGGGGCTCCGGGGGCCGGCAGCTCGCTCTCGGGACGGGGTCGGCGCGACACGGACCCATCGTCGCATCGGGGGCCCACGCCCGCCCGCGCCCGGACGCCGCGCTCGCCCGGTGGCCGGTAGGATGCGCGCGTGACCGACTCCGCCCCGCCGAACGGCGCGCGAACGGGTCGCGAGCTGCTCTGGCTCGCGGCGATCGTCGCCGTCGTCGGCCTCGTGCTCTGGCTCCTGGTGGGCGACGCGTGGACGGCGTTCTTCCCGTCCCCCGAGAGCGTGCCGAAGTAGCCGGCCCGGAATCACCGGCAACTGGCGCCCCGGGCCCCGCTCCCACCCGCTGGTGAGGGCCGTGGTCCCGGAGGTCTCTCCGTGCGCACGACGATTCGGTCGGCGGTGGCAGCGGTCTGTGCGGCGCTCGTCCTCGGGTGCGGGGGCGGCGGCGGGCCCGGTGGGTCCGGCGGCGCTCCCGTCGTCCCGCCGGCTCCCCCGGAGCCGCCGGCACCGCCCCCGCCCCCTCCCGCGCCGCCCCAGGCGAACCCGATCCTGTTCGTGACGCAGGTGCCGACGGCGCAGGGCTTCGGGTCGGTCGTCGAGACCTTCAACAACCACCGCCCCTCGATGACGTCGTGCCCGCGCGGCGGCGGGCTCTGGGTCCGCTACCCGGACGGCGCGCTCAAGAACCTCACCCAGGCCGCGGGCTTCGGCGAGGAGGGGATGCAGGGGGCGGGCGCGATCGCGTGCCGCGAGCCCTGCGTGCACTGGAGCGGCACGAAGGCCGTGTTCTCGATGGTGGTCGGCGCGCCCACGCAGCAGTACCAGACGAAGGAGTTCCTCTGGCAGCTCTACGAGGTGGGCGGGCTGGGCAAGGACGACACGCCGACGATCACGAAGGTCCCGTTCCAGCCGGCCTACAACAACGTGAGCCCCTGCTACGCCTCCGACGGGCGCATCCTGTTCACCTCGGACCGCCCGCGCGACGGGCAGGCCCACCTCCACCCGCAGCTCGACGAGTACGAGTCCGCGCCGGTCGTCACCGGCATCTGGAGCCTCGACCCGGGCTCGGGCGCGCTGTTCCTGATGAACCACGCGCCGTCGGGCGCGTTCTCGGTCGGCGTGGACACCGCAGGGCGCGTGGTCTTCACGCGGTGGGACCACCTGCTGCGCGACCAGCAGGCCGACGCCGAGCGCCAGGGCGGCTACGCGTACGGCACCTTCGACTGGAGCGACGAGAGCGCCGCGTCGGTGCCGCTGGCGACGGCCACCGAGGTGTTCCCGGCGCCGCGCAAGTCGTGGGTGGACTACGTGAACACCCACCCGGGCTACGCCGGCGACCTCGCCGGCTGGAAGCCGCACCTCGTCGGCATCGCGTTCAACCTCTTCCAGCCGTGGGCGATGAACCAGGACGGCACCGACGAGGAGACGATCAACCACGTCGGGCGCCACGAGGTGGCGGGCTACGTGGACCGGGCGTTCGACGACGACCCCAACCTCGTCGACTTCGTCTCGGTCAACCCCAACTCGCAGAACCAGGTCCGCTACTACCAGGGCTTCTTCCAGCTCCGCGAGGACCCGACCCAGCCCGGCGAGTTCCTCGGCGTGGACTCGCCCGAGTTCGGCTTCCACGCGTCGGGACGCGTCATGCGCCTCCACGCGCCCAAGGGCCTCGACGCCGACCAGGTGACGATCGTCAACCTCACGCACCCCGACACGTCGGGCGCGACGCCCACGCCCGAGCACACCGGCCGCTACCGCAGCCCGCTCGTCCTCACCGACGGGACGTTCGTCTGCGTGCACAGCACCGAGGTCGGCCAGGACCAGAACGACGGCACGAGCGCGGCCCCGACGTCGCGCTACCCGTTCCGCCTGAAGACGATGGCCTTCGACGGGACCTACTGGAAGGCCGATGCCGTGCTGACGCCGGGCCTGCAGGCGTCGGTGTCGTGGTGGAGCCCCGACGTGCTCACCTCGTGGCAGGGCACGCTGTGGGAGCTCGACCCCGTCGAGGTCGTCGCGCGGCCGGTCCCGCCCTCGACGACGGCGCCGACGATCCCCGCGCCCGAGGCCTCGATGCTCACTGCCGCGGGCGTGTCGGCGGCGTCGCTCTCGAGCTTCCTCGTGCAGAACGACCTCGCGCTCGTGGTCTCGCGCGACGTGACGACGCGCGACCGCAGCGACCGTCAGCAGCCGTTCAACCTCAAGGTCGCCGGGACCGCGCACCAGACGGTGGGCGCGTCGGGGAAGGTCTACGACGTCGCCTACCTCCAGCTCGTGCAGGGCGACCTGCTGCGGGGCCTGGGCAAGCAGAACATGCCGCCGCCGCCCGGACGTCGCGTGCTCGGCCGCTTCCTGCACGAAGCCAAGGCCGACCACCCGCCGCCCAGCGACGGCTCCGCGCCGCCGGGCAGCGTCGAGATCGAGGACGACGGTTCGGTCGCCGCCCTCGTCCCCGCGCGGCGCGCGATGTCGTGGCAGCTCGTCGACGAGGCGGGCGAGGCCGTCGTGCAGGAGCGGTACTGGGTGACGTTCCAACCGGGCGAGGTGCGGGTCTGCGCCTCGTGCCACGGCGCCAACCAGAAGGACCAGGCGGGCTCGCCCCCGCCCACGAACGCGCCGAAGGCCCTCCAGAAGCTGCTCGCGCACCTCAAGTCGAAGGGCAAGGTCACGGGGCCCTGACCCTCGGCGCGCAGCGAGGACGTCGCGCGTCGTGCCCCGCGCGCGACGCGCGACGCGTCGCGACGACCCTCCACCTCGCGTCGGTGCACGCGCCGACGCGCAGGGGCCTCCGTGCGTGCGCGTGCCGCGGGGCGTGCCGGCGCGCCGCCGCACGACGCGGCCGCGCGCACGCGAGGGACGCGACGGCAACTCCGCTCGCCCGGCACGCTCCGACGAACGAACCCAGGAGCCACTCCATGCATCGTCCTCTCCAGCTCACGCTCGGTCTCGCGTCCCTCGCGCTCGCCGCGTGCGGCGGCAGCGGCGGCGACGACCCCAAGGGCGACGGCACGTTCGCGCCCGCCGGCACGCCCGTCATCTCGGGCATGCCCGCCACGAAGGTGCTCCGGGTCGCCGACCTCGACGGGGACGGGCGCGACGACGTCGTGCAGTGCGACACGTCGCTCGACACGATCTCCTACGCGTTCGGCACCGAGGCGGGCCTCACGCTCGCGCAGAACGAGGCGACCACCGACGCCCCGTCCTCGCTCGCGGTCGCGGACTTCGACGAGGACGGCGACCTCGACGTCGCGGTGTGGACGCAGGCACGCGTGGACGTGTTCACGCAGTCGCCCGCGCCCGGCGTGGGCCTCCCGCCGGTGCTCGACGTCGGGACGCCTGTCCTCGGCGTCGGCGGCGCGGGGACCAACTGCCTCGTCGCGGGCCTGTTCAACGGCGACGCGGACGCCGACCTCCTGTTCGGCGTGCTCGGCGGCCTGCACCGCGCCACCGCGATGCCGGGGGCGTTCTTCTTCGCGCCCAGCGACATCGGGCCGAGCGGCTGGGTCTCGCCGATGGTGACCGCCGACCTCGACGGCGACGGCGAGCTCGACCTCGGCGGGGTCGACCTCTTCGGCGGGTTCACGGTGCGCCGCGGCGTCGGGGACGGCTCGTTCCTCGCCACGACGACGTTCATCCCGATCGGCACGCCCGACGGCGACGTCGCGATCGGCGACGTGGACGGCGACGGCCGCCCGGACGTCATCCTCGGCCTGAAGGGGCAGATGGGCGTGGCCCTGCGCGTCTGCGTGCTGCGCAACACGAGCACGCCGGGGACCATCGACTTCGCCGACCCGCTCCCGATCGACGTCCCCGGCGCGGCCGGCGACACGTCGGGCCTCGCCGTGGGCGACTTCGACGGCGACGGGCGCGCCGACTTCGCCGTCGGCGACGACGACACGGCGGTCGTGAAGGTGATGACCAGCGACGGGACGGGCGCCTCGTTCACGCTCACCCAGACCTTCGCGGTCACCGGGCTCCCGACGGCGGTCGCGACCGGCGACCTCGACGGTGACGGGATCCTCGACCTCGTGGTGTCCTCGGGCGCCGACCTCGACGTCTTCCTCGGCAACGCACAGTGACCATCGCGGGTCCCCGTCGGCGGGGTCCGGTGCCACCGGCTCCCACCCCCATCCCGGCACGGCACGCCGGCGGGGCCCGCACTCCCTCCATCGACCCCCGCGGCCGTCGCGCGCCGCCGCGACGCGCCCCGTCCCGCCCCGAGGCTCCGATGCACGCCGCTCGCTGGACGACCACCACGCGCTCCGCCGCCGCCGCGCTGCTCGCGTCGGCGCTCGTCGGCTGCGGCGACGACCGCATGCGGCGCGACCCCGAGGCGGAGCGCGCGCTCGAGCGGGAGCTCGCGCCGGTGCTCGACGCGCTCGACCGTCGCCTCGAGGAGGAGGAGCGCCGCGTCGGCACCCCCGACGAGGGCGCGTCGGCCGAGCCCGACGCGGGCGACGCGGCCCCCTCGACGGCGCGCTGACGCGCGGCGGGCGAGCCCGCCGAAGGAGCGGACGAGGTCGGGACCGGCGTCCTTCGTGGACCCGGCGGGCTACGGGACCGTGACGGTGCGGGTCGCGCGGAAGGTGACCGTCCCGTCGCCGGCCCGTGCCTCGAAGACCGCGACGATGTGGGTGGAGGGGAACTCCGCCGCGTCGATGACCGCCTCGGCGAAGAGGGGCTGGGACGGGGCCGCCCGCGGCGTGGTGGTCTCGCACGCCGACTTCGGCGGCTGGCCGTCGTCGAACCACTGGAGGTCCACGCGGACGGAGCCGTCGGTCCCGTCCGTGCTCGTCATCCGGGCCACGATCTGCGGTCGCCCGTCGCCGGCGGCGTCGGGGACGATCGCCAGCGACGTCGTGCGACGAGCCGCGTCCGGTGCGCACGCACGGCGCGAGACGCACCCGGAGAGGAGCGCGGCCACGACCGCTACGCCGACCCAACGCGAGCGTGTGCGCACGATCTTCACCTCCCCCGCAGGACCCACCGCCGAGCGCGCGCCGACAACTCCGGACGCGACCCCGCCCGCGTGGCGCTCGAGCGCCGCGCCGGGCGCCGCGCGGCCACGCCCCTTTCGAGCGTAGCCCGACGGCGCACGTCGTCAACGGCCCCGGGCGCGCCGCGCGTCAGCGGGCTCCGTCACCCGCGGCGCCGTCGCGACCGCGGGGCGGCACGGCGGCGACTCGCTCGCCGTCGTCGGGCACGCCCCACAGCACGAACGCCGCCCAGTGCGCGGGGTGCGCCCACGCGCCGCCGGCGGCGAGCAGCGAGCGCTGCGCCTCGCGCAGCGCCGCGGCGGGCCCCAGCGCGCCCTTCTCGAACCCCTCGTAGAACCGGCGCATCAGCGCGCGGCTGCTCTCGTCGGACACCACCCACGACGTCGTGACGACGCGCGGCGCGCCCGCGAGGAAGAAGGCGCGCGCGAAGCCGACGACGCCCTCGCCCTTCATCGACGCCCCGCGGCCCGTCGAGCAGGCGGAGAGCACGACGAGGTCGGCCGACGTCCGCAACCGGTAGAGGTCGTCGAGGTCCACGGGCGCGCCGCCGGCGAGCACGAGCGCGGAGCGACGCGGCTGGTCGGGGTCCACGAACGCGTGCGCCGCGACGTGCACCGCGCGCAGGCGCGCCTTCGGGCGCGAGATCGCGTCCACGAACGCGGTCGCCGTCGCGCCCGCGCCGAGCAGCAGCGTCCTCGCGTCCGCGGGGAACAGCGCGGCGATCTCGCGGACCTCGGCCGCGCTCTCCGGCAGGGGCGGCAGCGCGGGCCCGCCCGCGGGCCCGTAGTCGGGGTCGCCCACCGCGACGAGTGTGCGTCCGCGCGGCACCGCGGCCTCGCGCGCCAGGGCCTCCAGCACCGTCGCGGACGGGACGAGCACGACGTCGCGCGACGCGACGAGGCGCTCGGCGCGCCCGTCGCGGGACTCGAGCAGCGCGGCGAACGGGAGGAACGCGAGCGGGCCGTCGGGGGAGACGAGCAGCCTCGACGGCCGCCCGGCCGCGGCGTCCACCGGCGCCACGAGCACGTCGAAGAGCCGGCGCGCGAGCGCCGTGTCGTCCGCGCCCGGCGTCGCGACGAGCGCGAGCCACGCCTCGGCGTCGGCGAGGGTCGGCGCGGCGTCGGAGAGGCGCAGCAGCGAACCGCCGTCGCGCGTCCACACGACCGCGTAGAGCGCCGTGGGCGTCGCGTGGTAGACGACGAGCGCGTCGCCGGGAGCGAGACGCGCGCGCACGGCCTCCGAGGCGGGCGGGCGCGGGAACGCGACGCCGGCGAGGCGGCGGGCCTCGCGCTCGACGCGGCCGACCGCCTCGCGGTGCGCGAGCGCGGCGGCGTCGTAGGCCGCGCGCGCCTCCGCCACCGCACGCTCGTCGCCACGGGCGGAGGCCCGGACGAGCGCCGTGCGCGCGGCCCCGAGCGCGGAGCGCCGCGCGGCCTCCGCCGAGAGCGTCGCCGGCGCCACCTCGGCGGCGAGGAGCGCCTGCGCATTCGAGAGCCCCGCCGCGAGCAGCACCGCGCGCGAGGTCTCGACGAAGGTCCACGCGGCCTCGGCGGCGGCGCGGGGGTCTCTGCGGGCGACGGCCCACGCCGCCTCGACCCCGCCGTCGGCGACGCTTCGAACCGAGGGGAGCAGGCCCTCCGCGTCGAGCTCGCCCAGCCCCGAGGCGAGCCGCGCGTAGGTCTCCACGCACCGGCGGCCCGCTTCGATCGCCTCGGCGGGGCGTCCTTGGCGCAGCAGCACGCGGCCGAGCGCCCCCTCGACGTCGCCGGCCGTCTGCGAGGTGTCGCCGAGCACGGCGAGCTCGGCCGCCGCGCCTCGCTGCTCGGCCTCCGCGAGGTCGAGGCGCCCGAGCGCCTCCTGCGCGAGCCCGAGCTGCGAGCGGGCCGCCGCCGCCCGCACGAGGTTGCCGCCGGCGCGGTACTCCTCGCGGGCCCGTTCGAGCAGCGGGACGCCCTCCTGCGCCCGTCCGGCCACGCGCATCGTGCGCGCGAGCGCGGCCCGGGTGTCGGCGACCGACTCCGGCGCCTCGCGCGACGCCTCCTTCGCGGCGAGCACCGCGCGCATCAGCTCGATCGCCTCGTCGCTGCGCCCGAGCGCGGGCAGGACGTTGGCGAGGTTGCCGCGCGCCAGCGTCGCGAGGCGCCGCTCGCCCAGCGCCTCGGCGATCGCGACGGCCTCGCGGTGCAGCTCGGCCGCGCGCTCGTCGTGGCCGAAGCGGCGCTCCACCGACCCGCGCAGCGTGAGCGCGAACGCGCGGACGGCCGAGCGCGGCGCGGCGACGGAGAGCGCCGCGTCGTAGGCGGAGGCCGCGGCGGCAAGACGGTCGGCGGTCATGTGCTCGCGGCCGATGCGCAGCAGCGCGCGCGCCGACTCTTCGGGGCGCGCGACCGAGCGCGCGAGGCGCTCCGCGTCCGCGAAGAGCCGGCGGGCCTCGTCGCGACGCCCCAGTCCGTCGGCCGCCGTGCCGACCGCGAGCGTGGCGAGCACCGAGAGCAGGAGCGCGCCGTCCTCGGCGGCGAGCGCGCGGGCCGACGTCGCCTCGTCGTACGCCTCGGCGTAGCGCCCGAAGGAGACGAGCAGCTCGGCGCGGCCCACGCGCAGCTCGGCCGCCCTCGACGACATCCCGGCGGCGTCCACCGCCTCGACCGCGCGCGTCGCGAGCGCGAGCCCTTCCTCCGCGCGCCCGGCCTCGAAGGCCACGCTCGACACGAAGGACGCCGCCCGCAGCTCTCCCATCGGCCACGGCACGCGGCGCGCCGTCTCGCAGGACCGAGCGGCCCACGCGAATGCGTCCGCGAGCCGCGCCTGCGCAGCCAGCGCGACGGCGAGGTCGAAGCAGAGGTCGGCGCCGTCCTTGCTGCGGGCGGCCTCGACGTCGGCGGTCGAGCGGACGGCCAGCGCCTCGAGCGAGGCGAGGTCGCCCCGCTCCCGCAGCGCGCGGGCGAGGTCGCTCGCGCGGTCGAGGCGGTCGAGGCGCTCGAGGTCGGGACGGGCGAGCGTGGCGAACGACGCCACCCACGCGTCGGCGGCCATCCCGCGCGGCGACCCGCGCAGCGCGTCGGCCCAGGCGCGCGCCGCACGCAGCGGCACGCTCGCCGGGGCCTGCGGGGCGTCCGCGGGCGCGGCGAGCGCGAGCGCGACGTGGCGTGAGAGCAACCGCGCCGCGACCCACACGGGGTCCACGTCGAGCGCGGCGAGCCGCGCGACCGCGGCCGGGTCGCCCTCCCCGCCGCCCGACACCGCGGCGAGGAGGCCCTCCTCGACGCGCGTCACGACGGCGGCCTCCTCGTCGAGCGAGGCCCGCCGGCGCGGCGCGGCCGGCGCGGGCGCGTCGGCGGCGGACGAAGGCGCGGGCGGCGTCAGCGCGAGCGCGAGCCCCGCGACGAGCGCGAGCCCCCACGCGGTCCGGCGCGAGCGGGTCCCCGTCATCGGACCGGCGGCGACGGGGGCGGCTCGTGCCCGAGGCGGCGACGGACGTGGCGCTCGACGTCGCGGGCGAGCGGGCCGTCGGCCACGGCGCGCTGCTCGGCGGCGAGCCGCTCCGCCTCGACGACGTACCCGCGGCGCAGCGCGACCTGCGCGCCCACGAGCGCGCGCAGCGTCTCGGGGACCCGCGCCTTGATCTCGCGCAGCGTCTCCTTCCACCGCGCGACCGCGTCCGCGTCGGCGGTCGAGAAGGCGCGGCGCCCCTCGACGCGACCGAGCGCCGCCGTCGCCTCGACCGACCACGTGTACGCCGCGCCGGGCGCGAGCGGCGCGACGTCGGGCGGGTACGGCAGGAACGCGCCCGGCGTGCGCTTCGTCCACACGACCGCGCCGGCGCCGTCGCGCACGACGACCGTGTAGCCGGACACGCCCGGCACCGGCTGCCACGAGAACGCGGGTCGCGTCTCGAGCACCGCGCCCACGGGGGCGAAGGCGACGAGCCCGCCCCGCGTCGCGCTCTCGCCGCCGCGCGAGAGCTCGTCGGCGCCCAGCGGGGTCAGCCCGCCGAACAGGTCGGCGCGCGCCGCCCCGAGCGCGTCGAAGGCGGAGGCGACCTGCTGCGCCACCGGCGGCGCGTCGGCGCCGCGGCGCGACGCGGCGAAGAGGCCGACCCCGACGGCGACGAGCGCCGCCGCCGCGACCGCGAGCACCCGCCGCGACGGTCCGCGGCGGGCCCTCGCCGCCTCGAGCGACGGCAGCGGCGGCGCGACGGGCGAGCCGGCGGCGGCGGGCTCCGCGTCGAGCGCGGCGTGGACGGCCGCGACCACCGCGCCGCACGCGCGGCAGTCGGCGACGTGGCCGAGCAGGGCGTCCCGCCGCGCGACGGGGAGCCTCCCCTCGGCCAAGGCGGCGAGCTCGATGTCGTCAGGGCAGCGGGCGGGCTGGGTCATCCGTGCATCCCTCCACGGGAGGGCCCTCCACCGGTGGGAGCGACCGTCCCGTCCCGGGTTGCCAACCAACGTTGGACGACGTCGAGCGCGTCGCGGTCGGCCTCGGGACCCGCGTCCCCGCCCGCACCGAGGGTGCTCGCGACCACCGCCCGCACCTTCTCGACGACCTGCTGGACGAGCCGGGTCACGCGCGGGGGGCCCACGCCGAGCGTCCGGGCCAAGGCACGCTGCTCGAGCCCGTCGCGGAACTTCCCGACGAGCACGAACCGCTCGTTGGGCGTAGCGCGCGCCCACGCCGCCTCGAGCGCCGCGCGCAGCGCGGACGCCCGTTCGCGCCCGACCGCGCCCTCGAGCGGGTCCCGACCCTCCCCCCGGGCGGGCGGCACCGGGGGATCCGAGGCGCCCGATCCGTCCCCCGGGTCCAGCGCCACCTCGGTGGCGCCGGGCGTCTTCTTCCCCCGCGCGTACACGCGCCGGGCGAGGATCGCCGCGAGCCACCCGAAGAGGCTGCCCGACCCGTCGAAGGTGCCGAGGACGGTGCGCGCGGCCCCCGACCGGGGGGCCAGCGCGAGGTCGCCGAGCACCTCGGTCGCCAGCGCGTCCGCGTCCACGGCGGAGCCGAGCATGCGCAGCGCCATGGCGCGCAGCCGCGGCGCGAAGTGTGCGTAGAAGGCGTCGAAGGCGCCGGGCACGCCGAGATCCGCGGCGACCGCGAGCCACAGGTCGCCGACCGCCCGGCGGGCCACCGCGTCGGCGACGGACTCGCCCTCGACGGGTCGGCGGGCCACCGCCGCGAGGACCGCGCGATCAAATCGTTCGGCGGTCAGCGCGAGCGAACCGTAGGCCGTGCGCCCGGCCGCCTCCCCCGCCCGCAAGAGCCGGGAGACCTCGGGGGTCGGCGACGGGGGGTCGGCGTCGGCCATGGGGCGCGCGGCGACGGCGGAGGCGCGGCCTCCCGCTCCGTGGCGACGCGGGCGTCGATTCTACCGGCGGCCCGGGGCCTCCCGAGCCCGGCGACGGCACGCCGCAGTCCGGGGCAGAATCGCCGCGGGCCCCGCGTCGTGCCGCGGGGCCGCGGACGGAGGTCGCCTTGCGTCAGGTCGTGCTCGCGGGGGTGCTCGTCGCCGCGGCGGTCGTCGCGTTCTTCGTGCTGCGCAGCGGCAGGGACGCGGGCCCGCTCGTCGGCGACGGCGCCGACGAGCGCGCGGCCGACGCGCCGAAGGCGCCGGGGCTCGCGTCGGCGGGAGCGCCGCGCGACCCGCGCCCGGAGCAGCGGCCGGCCGACGGCGCGGGGCCCGGGGCGACGACGGAGCGCGAGGGCGACGGCGCCGACGCGGCCGCGATCACGGGAACCGTGGTGGACGCCGAGAGCGGCGCGCCGATCGCGGGTGCGACCGTCCTGATCGCGAGCGCGCGGACGCCGTGCGCCCTGCTCGTGGACGACCGGGTCCTCGCGCCGCCGGCCGGGTCGCCCACCGCGTCCGCGTCCCGGTGGTTCCACGGGGCGCGCCCGGACTACGCGGCCTCGAGCACCGTCACGCTCGCCGAGGGCCGGTTCGCGTCGCCGCCGCCCGACCCGCGCGCACCGCACGCCGACGTGCTCGTGCGCAAGCCCGGCTACCTCGTCGCGACCGCGTGCGACGTCGCGCCGGGCGTGCCGGTGACGGTGCGCCTGCGGCGCGGGCTGACGCTCGAGGGCGTCGTCGTGGACCTCAAGGGCGCGCCGGTCGCCGACGTCGTCGTGGACGCGAAGCCGCCGCGCGGCGAGCCGCCGGCGCCGGGGCGGCGCGAGGCGGCGACGAGCGACGCGGAGGGGCGCTTCGTCGTGTCGGGGCTCGTCGCGGGGCCGCTGTTCCTCGAGGCGACGCACGACCGCTACGTCGCGGACCCGCTCGGGCCGGTCGAGGCGGGGAGCAAGGGGCTGCGCATCGTGGTGCGGCCGGCGTTCCGCGTGGCGTTCCGCGTCACCACGGACAACGGGATCGCGCCCGACACGCCGACCGTCGAGTGGACGGTGCCCGGGGCGCCGCCGTGGCGCGGCGTCGAGCTCGTCGCGGAGAACCACGACAACGACCTGCCCGCCGAGGTCGAGTGGGCGCGCGCCGCGGGCGTGTTCGTGCTCGGGCCCGTCGTCGTGCCGGCGGGGCGTCCGACGGCGCGCTTCACGCTGAAGGCGATCGGCATGGAGCCGTGGACGTCGGACGCGGTGGACGTGCCCGAGGGGGGCGGCGGGACGACGCTCGACGTCGCCCTGCGGCGCGACCCCGACCTCGGGCGGGCGGTGGTCGCGGTCGAGAGCCGCGACGGGGCGCCGCTGTCGTTCGTCGGGGAGCGCTGCACGATCGCGGTGGGGCGGCGCGACGGGAAGGCGGTGGACGCGGGCATCGTGTACCGGCCGGGCGAGCGGCTCGAGCTGCCGGCGCTGCTCGCGGGGCCGTGGCGTTTCGTCGTGCGCAGCCCGCGGCACGCGCCCGCGACCCTCGACCTCGACGTGGTGCCGGGCGCGCTCGCCGAGGGGCGCGTGGCGCTGGGCCCGCCGGCGAAGCTGCGCGTGCGGTTCACGGCGCCCGAGGCGACGGTGGTGAAGTTCCGCTTGATGCTCGGGCGCGAGCCGGCGTGGCCGTTCGTCGAGAACGCGGTCGCGAGCGACGGGGCTCCGGCCGACGAGACGGGCGGCGAGGAGCAGGTGCAGACGGCGGGGGCCGAGGGCGCGCTGCTCTCGGGCCTCGCGGCGGGGCGCTACACGGTCGAGCTGCTCTCCCCCGAGCTGAGCGCGCCCCCGACCGCGGTGGACCTCGTCGAGGGCGAGACGCGCGAGATCGAAGTCTCCCTCACCAAGCGCTGACACCCCCCAGATCGGTGCCACCCCCAGATCGGTGCCAGGCACCGCGCTGCGGTGCCTGGCACCGAACTGCGGCGCGGCGGCGGCGCGCAGAGGTGACGTCCCCCGGCGACGGCGTACGATTCTCCCCCATGCGCCGCTCCGCCCTCGGATTCGCGTTCGTCGCCCTGACCGTCGCCTCGGGCCCCGCGACGTCGCACGCGACCGCCGACGACGTCCCGCCGCCGCCGGCTCCGGCGGTGCCGGCCACGCCGCCCGCGCCGCCGGCACCCGCGCCGCCGGCACCCGCGCCGGCCGCGCCTCCGGCGCCGACGCCCGCGGCTCCTGCGTCGAGCGCCGCGCCTAAGCTCGTGCTCGACCGCACGCTGCACGACTTCGGTCCGTGCAAGCAGAACGACCGCGTGAAGGCCGACTTCACGGTGACGAACGCGGGCAGCGCGACGCTGCACGTCGCGAGCGTGCGGGGCGACTGCGGGTGCGCGAACGCGACGATCTCGCGCAAGGAGATCGAGGCGGGCGGGACCGCGACGGTGTCGGTGACGTTCGAGACGAACCGGTTCGTCGGGCCGATGACGAAGGCCCTGCGGATCATGTCGGACGACCCCGAGCACCCCGAGACGGTCGTGACCCTCAAGGTGGACGTGTCGGCGGGGATCGTGCTCGGACCGCCCAACTTCTTCTTCAACATGGCGCTGGTCGGTGCGAAGCCGACGGCGACGGTGGACGCGAAGTGGAAGGAGGGCGTGGGCAAGCCGTTCAAGATCACGTCGGTCGAGTCGGCGAACCTGGTGCCGGCGGGCGTGAAGGTGGAGTTCGCCACCGAGGCGTTCGACGCGCCGCCGTGGCACGGCTGGAAGATCACGATGACGTTCCCCGAGCCGCCGCCGGTGGGCGCGGTGTCGGGGCACGCGCTGATCCGCACGGACGACCCTGACAACCCGAAGGTGCAGACGTTGATCGGCGGGGCGATCTCGGGGCGGGTGGTGGTGTCGCTGCTCAAGCCGTCGTTCGGGATCGTGCCGAAGGGCAAGGGCGGCAAGCTGTTCGTGCGGCTGCGGCCGTTCGACGCCACGATCGACCTCGGCACGGTCGCGGCCAAGGCGCGCAAGGGCACCGTGCTCGCGAAGGCGGTGGCCGACGAGCACATGAAGGGCGAGTGGGTCGTCGAGCTCGAGCTGCCCAAGGACGCGGCGCCGGGTCCGATCGACGACGTCGTCGACCTGACGACCGCCGTGAAGGGCGAGGAGTCGATCGCCCTCGAGATCAGCGGGACGGTGATGCCGTAGATACAGTGGTGCCCGGCACCGTTGTACCCATTGCGTGCATTGCGCAAGCGATCGATACACCGGTGCCGGGCACCGGTGTATCGATCGCCCACGGCGACTCAGCGGAAGATCGGCGCGTACAGTTCGGCCGAGCCGATCTGGACGACCTCGACCGCGGCGGCACGGTAGGACGGCACCGCGGCCATCGCGGTCAGGTGGTCGCGCGCGCGACGGAGGACGGTGCCCAGCGAGAGCCCGGTGAGCGCCGCGATTTCGCGAAGCGATGACCCGGCGCACCGGGCGTGCAGTCCGACACGGAGGCACTGCGCGGCAGACGTGACGTTGTACGCGTCGGAGTGACGAGCGATCGCCTCGGGGATCGCGCGGTCGATCGCCTCTGCGTCGAGCATCTGGATGCGCCGCGCGACGCCGTCCGCCTTCTGTGCGTTGGCGTCGAGCCAGCGTTCGATGTGCTCGGGACGTGGTGCGAGCACCGTCACAATCGGGCGCGCCGAGGTGGTGCTGCTGTTCGCGAACGCGTCGAGCGCTCGCCAGCATCGCGCATCGGACGCGCCCGCCGGCGCGACGCCGTAGCGCGCGGGGTCGAACGTGCCGCCGTGTCTCGGGGCGGCGATCGACTCGACGAGCGTCCGCGTGAGCCACCTCGGTCCCGGTGGCCGATGGTAGTGGAACGCGCTGCCGTACGGGTAGTCGGCGGGTCGGGCGACGATGCCTGCGACGACGGGGTTGCGGTCGATGTACCAGAGCACCGCGTCGCGGTAGTCGGTGTCTTCGATGCGCTTCGCGTGGTAGCGGTTGCGGAACAGGGGGCCGGGCCGGTCGGACAGCTGGTTGAACCACCGAGAGAAGTTCCCTTGCGCGCCGTGCATCGCCTCGTCGAGGCGTCCCTCGGGGCTCTCTGTGACGAGGTGGAAGTGCGTGGTCATCAGGCAGTAGGCGTGGATGCGGATCAGACCGTCGTCGACGGCGCGGGCCAGCAGCGACTCGAACCGTCGCATGTCGGCGTCCGAGTCGAAGAGCGGGCGGCGACCCACCGCCCGGTTCATGACGTGGTGGAGCGCTCCAGGCGAGTCGTTGCGGGGAGGGCGAGGCATCGGCGCATCGATGAACTCGCGCGACGTCCGCCCGCGGTCACCAGCGCGATCGATACACCGGTGCCTGGCACCGGTGTATCGATCGCCTGCGTTGTACAAGCGATTGGTACATCGGTGCCTGGCACGACTGTGCCTGGCACCGCGCTGCTACTTGACGGAGGCCCAGCCCGGGCGCGAGAGCGTCGAGAGGACGAGCGCGCCGAGCTGAGGGTCGTCCTTCATCGCGACGAGGGCCGCCTTCTCGTCCGGCGTCGGCGACGGCAGACGCGAGAGCCCCCACACGCCCGCCATGCGCACGTCCGCGGCGGTGTCGCGCGCGAACCCGAGCAGCGCCGTGCGCACGTCGGGGTCGTCGGGCGCGATCGCCGCGAGCGACCGCGCCGCGCGAGCCCGAACGTCGGGGACCCGCTCCGCAGCCGCCACGTCGGAAGCGAGCCGAAGCAGCGTCGGCACGAGCGGCTTCGCGTCCGCGCCCAGCCGCCAGACGCCCGAGACCGTGCGCACCGCCGCCGCGCGAGCCGCCGGATCGGCGTCGTCCACCGCGCGGACGAGACGACGCAACGTCGCGTCGTCGACGCGAGACGAGGCGTCGAGCCCCGCCAGCGCGGCGCCGCGCACCGCAGCACGCCCGTCGTCGAGCACGCGCCCCAGCGCCGCCGACGTGGCCGACGTCGGGGCGCGCCCCGACACCCGCGCGACCGCCGCGGCGCCGCGCGCCGCCACCTCCTCGTCCGCGCGCCCCGCGACCTCGGCGAGCCCCTCGACGATCGCGTCCGGCCGCTCCGCCGGCCGCAGCGCGTCGAGCCACGCGCCGACCTCGGCCGCTTCGCCGCGGGCGATGCGCTCCGCCGCGTAGGCGAGCACGTCGTCGGTCCCGACCGCCGCGAGCGCCGGGACCACCGCGACCCGCGTGGCGTCGGGCAGCGCCGCGACGACCGACAGCAGGTCCCTCGCGACGTCGGCTCCGCGCGCGCCCAACGACGACACCACCGCCAAGACGTTCTGCGCCGCCACGGCGTCCCGCCGCGCCACCTCGACGAGGCGCGTGCGCAGCTCCGCATCGACCCGCGGGAGCTTCCGCACGACGGCGCACCAGGTCGCCGGGTCGCCCGGGCCTCCGGCTTCGAGCCGCTCGGCGAGGAACGCGCCGAGCTCGGGGCCGGCCGCGGACCAGTCTCCCTCCGACCCGCCGAGCACGCGCTGGATCGCGCGGCGTTCGTCCGGCCCGCCCCGCCGCCAGCGCTCCACCAGCGTGGCGAGCGCCGCCGCCGGCGCGGGACGCAGCCCCACGAGCACGCCTCCCCACGCCGGCAGGTCCTGCGGGTCCGCCCCCGCCAGCGCCGCCGCGACGGCGGCCCCGCCCGCCTTCGGGTCCTCCGCGAGCCGCTCGATGGCCCCCTCGAGGCCGTCGAGCACCCGGGCGTTGGACGACGCCCGACGCCGAGCCTCGGCGACGGCCCGCAACAGGGCCTCCCCCGCCGCGGGATCCAGCACGCGGACCGCGCGCGCCGGGTCGTCGAACGCCGGCGCGTCCGCCGCGAGCCGGGCGAGCTCGAGCAGGTCGCGACGGTCGCCGCGGACGCGCATCGCCGCCGCGCGCGCCCAGACGCGCTCGACCGGGTCGTCCGCCTCGCGCAGCGCCTCGATGGCGTCGAGCGCCGCGCGGTCCACGACGCCCCGCTCGGCCACCGCGCGCAGCGTCGTCAGCCTACGCACCACGAGGCGCGAGCCGAGCCCGGCCCGCACGGCTCCGGTCGTCAGCGGGCCCGGATCGGCGAACGGGTCCCCGTGGACCAGCGCTCCCTTCGAAGCCCCGCCCAGCGACGTGTCGGCCGCGGGCGCGACGGCCTCGCTGTCCCGAGGGCTCGACGGAGCGTCGTGGGCGAGCTCGCGCCACGCGACGTACGCGCCCGCGCCGAGCGCGGCGACGACGACGGCCCCCGCGACCCGCCCAGCGCGGACACGGCGACGCAGCGACGTGGGAACGGGAGGTCTCGACGCGGCCACGGGACGGATGCTACGCGCGTCCGCAGGCTCGGGCGGGTGTCCGCCCGAGCCCGTGAGCCGTCGTCACGGCGAGGTGGTGAACTCGGATGCCGCGCCGGCGACGACGATCGCCCCGAGTCCCGCCCCGGTGGACGAGACGATGACGTTCACGTTCGCGCCGTCGCTGACGTAGGCGCGGTCGGCGACCGAGCCCGGCCCGACGATGAACGTCGCGTTCGCCACGCCGGCGGCCACCGCAGGCACGCCCGTGATGATGACGAACGACTGCACGTTGTTCGGGCCGGCCTGCCCGATCCACACGCGGGAGAACGTCGCGTCCACGCCGATCACGCCGGTCGGGTTCGTCCCGGGGGCGAGCGGCGTCGTCCACAGGTTCGTCGTGAGGTCGGCGGAGTCGAACGCCGCCACCGCGTCCGCCCCGATGCCCGGGTCGTCGTAGGTCAGGAACACCTGGTTCGACGACGGGTTGAGCGCGAGGGTCTGGGTCCAGACGGCCGCACCCACGTTCGCGACCACGACCACGCCGCCGGTCAGCTGCGTGTCGAGGTCCAGTCGGACGATCCCGGGCGCGTTCGTCGGAGCCAGCGCCTGCCGGTTGGGGAGGTCGAGCACGATCCCGCCCGTCGTCGCGCCGAACGCCAGGATCGGCGCCGTGGCGATCACGGTGTCGGTGCGGGTGTCGATCACGACGAAGCTGTTGTTGGAGATAACGTAGAGCCGGTGCGCCGTCTCGTCGAGCGCCATCCCGGCACCCGCCGCGGGCAGCGTGATCGCCGGCCTGAGGGCCGCGGCGCCCAGCGTCGGCGCACCGGCCCCCGACGTCGCGGCCGGCCCGGCGAGATCCACCACCTGCACGGTCGCGCCGTTGACGGCGAACGCCTTGTTCAGCGTCGGGTCGATCGCCACCCCGCCGGCGCCGACCGAGGCCCCCGCGATCGGGGTGCCGGGCACGATCGTGTTCGCGGCGGCGCCGTACGGGTTCGCGGCCGACGTCGCGATGAGCGTGAGGCCGCCCGTCCCGGCGACCGCGAGGAGGTTGTCCGCGCGGAAGTAGGACGTCGTCGCGAGGTCCGTGCAGGTCCCGTCCTCGAAGCGGACGCGGACGCTCACGTTGGCGATCGTGCTCGCCGCGGCGACGACGTTGGGGGCGGACCCCGTCACCGTCGTCGCGGACGCCACCGTGCCGGGCACGACGTCGAAGGCCGACGTCCCGCCGCGGAACGGCGTCCCGGCGGCGACCGAGAACTCGACCTGCACGGCCTGGCCCACCAGGTTGGTGAAGTCGTTGTTGCCCGCGGTCGCGATCACGGTGAACGGCGTGCTGCCGTCGTAGGCGAGGTTCTGCGGCACGAAGCCGGTCGCGCCGGCTCCGGCCACCTGCGGCGCCTGATAGGTCAGCACGTTCGTCGCGCCCGCGCAGGTGCCGTCGGGGAAGAACACCGTCACCGACGCCTGCGCCGAGGCCGCGCCGCAGATCGTCGCGTCGGGCACCTCCGTCGTGATCGTGCTCCCCGCGCCCACGAAACCCGTCGTCTCGAAGACGTTCGAGGTCCCGTCCGCGAACACGTTCGCATTCGACGCGAACCGCACGCGGACCGCGGTGTTGACCGCGACGTTGCCGAAGTTCGCGCCGTTGATCGTCGAGACGCCCGTGGTGAAGCGGGCGCGCAACGTGTTCGGCGTCATCGACGTCACCGTCGGCATCGTGTACGTCAGCGTGTTCGTGGTCGGCGTGACCACGCACCCGTTGACGAGGACCACGGACACCGACGCGCTCAGCGTCGCGGCGACCTGGCACGAGCTCGCGCCGGGCACGTTCGCGACCGTGATCGTCGTCCCACCCGCGTCCACGACGCCCGTGGTCTCGGCCTGGGCGCTCGTGCCGGACTCGAAGGGCGTGCCCGTGGCCGCGACGAAGCGGACGGTGACGGTCGCATTCGGCGGCAGGTTGGCCCCGGAGAGCGTGATCCCCACCGGCGCGAGTGCGTCCACCGTCGTGGGCGAGAGCGACGCGAGCGTCGGCGCCGTGTAGGTCAGCGTCGTCGTGTCGGAGCAGGTCCCGTCGGGGTAGAGCACCCGGACGGTGACGGCCACCGTGCCCGTGCACACGCGGCCCGCGGCCGGCGTGAAGGACACCGAGCCGCCGCCGGCGGCGGCGACGCCCGCGACGTCGGCCGTGGACTGCGTGCCGTCGCCGAACAGCGGCGCGGCCGCGGTCAAGCGGACGGTCACCGCGGTCGCCGCGGCGTACGCCGGTCCGTTCGTCACGCCCGACAGCGTCTCCGCGGGCGGGCTCGCGGCCGCCACGGGGTTCGTGGTGAAGGTGCCCGCCGCGATGGACGGACGCGAGTACGTCAGTGTCCCGCCCACCGCGTACGAGCACGGGCCGGCGCGGAGCACGATCTCGAGGCTCGTGGCCACCGAAGCCGTCTCGCACAGCGTCGCCGCCGGCGGCGTGACGCTGATCGTCGTGCCGCCGCCGCTGACGACGCCGGCGACGGTCGCCTGCGCCTGGGTGCCGCCCGCGAAAGGCGTCCCCGCCGCCGCGGTGAAGCGCACCGTCACCGGCGACCCGTCGGCGGGCAGGTTCGTGCCCGCGACCGCGAGGACCGCCGGCGGCGCACCCGCCGACGCGGTCACGGCACCGATCGAGGTGAACGTGGGCGCCTGGTAGGTGAGCGTGCCCGCCGAGGTCGCGGGGCAGGTCGAGTTGCCGATGTCGAGCGTCACCGAGACGGCGTTGCTCGAGCCCGGCGTGCAGAGGTCGGCGATGGGCAGCGGGATCGAGACGACGCCGCCGGCGCCCGCCGAGCCCACGACCTGCGCCTGCGCCTGCGTGCCCGCGGCGAAGACGAGCGCGTTGCCGGCGGCTGTCAGCGTGACGCCGATGGGCGTCCCGACCGGCGGCGGGTTGTTCAGCGTCACGGACACGCTGCCGGGGTTCTGCGCGTTGATGTTGCCCGAGAGCGCGGCGGCCACGCTCGGGCCGGTGAACGTGACGGCGGTGGCGCCGGAGTCGGCGCAGGCGCCCATCGCGAAGATCAGGCGGAACGTCGCCGTCGAGGTCGCGCCCGCGCAGACGCGCGCGAGCGGCGCGGTCGTCGTGAGCGTGGTCGCCGACGTGATCGTGCCGGGCAGGTCCACCGACGTCAGCGTGCCGTCCCCGAAGATCGGGTCGGCCGAGGTCCAGCGCACCGTCACCTGCGTGGTCGGCGAGGCCGTCGGGCCGAAGCGCAGGCCGTTGACCGTCAGCGCCTGCGGCGTCATCGCGTTGACCGCGGCCGGGACGACCGACGAGACCGCCGGGGCCTGGTAGCGCAGCGTGCCGGGCACCGCGTAGAAGAGCGAGTTGCCCAGGAAGCGCACCTCGAGCGTGGCGTCGGCGGTGGCGAGCTCGCACACGGCCGCGGCCGGCGGCGTGACCGTCAGCGTGCCGGCGCCGGTGACCGTGCCGACCACCGTCTGGGTCTGCGAGGTGTTCCCGAAGATCGGCAGCGCGGAGGTGAAGCGCACCTCGGCCGTCGCACCGACCGCGGGGAAGCGCGTGCCGGTGACCGCGAGCGACGCGGGGGCCGTCGCGTCCCGCAGCACGGGCGCGCCGACCGTCGCGATCGCGGGCGCGACGTAGTCGATCGTGCCGGCGGCGGCGCTCGGGCAGGTGCTGTTGCCGATGTCGAGGCCCACGGTCATCGTCATGGGCGAGGACGCGAGCGGGACGTCCCCGATGGGGAGCACCACGGAGATGCTGTTGGCGGGGGCGACCTGCGTGACCACCGTCGCCTGGTTCTGCGTGCCCGAAGCGAAGGGCCGCTGCCCGGCCGGGGCGACCAGCGTCACCGAGATCGGGGTGCCCACCGGCGGGAAGCTGCTCCCGGTGATCGTCACGGAGCCGGGGTTGAGCGCGTCCACCGTCGCGGCGAGCGCGGTGATCGACGGGCCCTGGAACGTCACGCCGCCGTTGGCGGCGCCGGAGCCCGTCGTCGCGCAGGCTCCCATCGGGAAGATCACGCGCAGCGACGCCGCGCTCGACGCGCCGGCGCACACGCGCGCGATCGGGGAGAGCGTCGTGATCGACGTGCTCGAGACGATCGTCCCGGGCAGGTCCACCGACGTGAGCGTGCCGTCGCCGAAGATGGGGTCGGCCGAGGTCCAGTGGACGGTGACCTGGGTGTTCGCCGGCACCGTCGGCCCGAAGCGCAGGCCGGTGATCGTCACCGCCGCCGCCGTCAGCGACGTGATCGTGTTCGGCGCGACCGTCGTGATCGCCGGGCCCTCGTAGGTGAAGGTGCCGGGGACCGCGTAGTAGCAGGGGTCGTTGCCGAAGTTGACGTCGAGCGAGGCGGTCGCGGTGGTCAGCTCGCACACCGCGGCGGCGGGCGGCCGCACCGTGATCGACGTCGCCGCCGTCACCGTCCCGACCACGGCCTGCACGAGGCCCGCGTTGCCGAACAGCTGCGGGTAGGCGGCGCCGGCGGTGAACCGCACGACGACCTGCGTGCCGACCGGCGGGAAGTTCGTGCCGTTGACCGTGAGGTTGGCGGGCTCGGTGGCGTCCCGCGTCACCGCCCCGATCGTGGTGATCGTCGGCGCGTTGTACGTGACGGTCGCCGCAGTGGCCTCCGCGCACGAGCCGTTGCCGAACGTGACGCGCGCGTCCACGTTGACCGCCGTGTCCGGCGGGCACACCGAGCCCGTCGGCAGCGACACCGTGACGGTGTTGGCCGGGCTCACCACGCCGTAGGCGAGCGTCTCGCGGTCGGTGCCCGAGCCGAAGATGCGCGGGTTGTTCGGCGTCCCGATGGTCACGAGGCGCACCGTCGTCGGCGTCCCCACCGGCGGGAAGCTCGCGCCGGTGATCGTCAGCGAGCCCGGGTTGAGCGCGGCGACGCTGGGCGTGTTCGGGGCGAAGGTCGGGCCGGGGAAGGTCACGAAGGGGCTGGGCGAGTCGGCGCACGAACCCTGCGGGAAGACCACGCGGATGTCGGCCGTGCTCGTGGTGTTCGGGCAGATGCGCGCGAGCGGCGCCACGGTCGTGATCGTCGTGTTCGACGTCACCGTGCCGGGGAGGTCGATCGAGGCCTCGTTGCCGTCGGCGAAGATCAGGTCCGCCGACGTCCAGCGCACGAGGACCTGCACGCCGGTCGGCCCGAAGTTGGTGCCGGTGATCGTCAGCGCGGCCGGCGTCAGCGTCTCGATGACGTTGTCCGAGATCGACGTGATCGTCGGCGCGAGGAACGTGACCGTGCCGCCCACCGGGTAGTCGCACGAGAAGTTGGAGAACACGACGTCCACCGCCGAGACCGTGTTGGCGGTGCACGAGGCGGGACGGGGCGGGCTGGCGACCGTGATCGTGTTGAAGGCCGACACGGTCCCGACCACCGTCGTGCGGCGGTGCGAGGCGTTGTCGAAGGCGAAGCCGTTCACGGCCGTGTCGGAGAAGCCGACGGTGACGACGCTGCCCGGCGCGGCGAAGTACTGGCCGGTGATGCTGATCGAGCCGGGCAGGTTCGCCGGCGTCGAGACCGCGAGCGCGTCGAAGGTGGGCGCGCGGTAGGTCACCGTGCCCGGCACCTGCGTCAGGCACCGGTTGCTGCCGAAGTTGAGGGCGATCGAGGCCGACAGGTCGGTCAGCGGCGGGCAGACGTCGCCGAGCGGCGGCGTGACCTGGATGAAGCCGCTGGGGTTGACGAAGCCCGACGCGTGCCCCTCACGGTTGGTGCCGGCGCCGAAGGGCGTGCCCGAGACGGCGGTGAACACGACCTCCACGGGCGTCCCGACCGGCGGGAAGTTCGTGCCGGTGATCAGGATGGGCGTCGGGTTGAGCGCCGTGATCGGCGGGAGGCCGTCGACGCTGCCCGCGACCGGGCCGTTGAACGTCACGATCGCGCCCGAGGAGTCGGCGCACGAACCGTTGGCGAAGAGCACGCGGACGGAGGCCGTCGCGGTGTTCGACGGGGTGCAGATGCGCGCCAGCGGCGTCGTCACCGAGATCGTGGTGGACGACGTGACGGTTCCGACGGCGTCGTAGCTCGTCTGGCTGCCGTCGCCGAAGACGGGGTCCGCCGAGACGAAGCGCACCGTGACCGGGCCGAGCGGGGCGAAGCCGGTGCCGACCAGCGTGAACGTCGTGGGCGTCAGGCCCGCGGTCGCCACCGTCACGGGCGTCGTCGAGGCGATCGTCGGCCCGACGAAGGTCATCGTCGGCGCGCCGGCCGTCGGCGTGCACGAGCCGTTGGGGAGACGGACCGAGACCGTCGCGGTCGCGCTGCCCGTGCAGACCGCGGCGAGCGGCGAGAAGCCCGTGATGGTGGTCGCCGACGTGATCGTGCCGGTGACCGTGGTCTCGACCAGGGTCCCGTTGCCGAACGGCGAGCCCGAGGTCGCGGTGAACGTGACGAAGGCCGGCTGGCCGACGGGGCCGAAGCCCGCGCCGGTGACCGTGAACGCCTGCGACGAGGTGCTCGGGACGCTCGAGGGGACGAGCGCGCCCGAGACGGCGAACGACGGCGCGTTCATCGTGATCGCGCCGACCGCGGTCGACGTGCACGCGCCGCCCGTGAAGTGGACCGTCGCGGTGGCGGCGACCGAGCCGGCGCCGCACACGGTGGCGAGCGGCAGCGTGCCGGTCACGGTGGTCGCCGACGTGACGGTGCCGAGCACGATCACGTCCGACAGCGTCCCGCCGCCGAACGGGCGGGCGCCGCCGGAGGCGGCGAAGCGCACGTTGACCAGCGAGCCGACGGGCCCGAAGCCCGCGCCGTTGACCGTGAAGGTGGACGGCGAGGGGTTGCCGCCGTCGAAGGTCGCGGGCACGAAGCTCGACACCGTCGGCGCGCTGAAGGTCAGGAAGGTCGCGGCCGTCTGGACCTGCGTGCCGTCCTGGAAGGTCAGCCGCACCGCGGCGCCCACCGAGGCGCCCGGGCAGAGCGCGGCGAGCGGCGTGAAGCCGGTGATCTGCGTGCCACCGGCGTTGACCGTGCCGGGCACGTCGAACGTGGACAGTGTCGCGTTGCCGAACGGGGTCGCGCCGCCGTCGGCGACGAAGCGGACGAGCACCTCGGAGCCGGGCGGGGCGAAGTTCGTCCCCGTGATCGTGAAGGGCGTCGGGACCGCGGCCAGGAACTGCGGGCCGGGCGTCGCGGCGATCGACGTGATCGTCGGCGCGTCGAAGCGGATCGCCTGCGCGGCGGAGGCTGCGCAGGACCCGCCGGGGAGCGTGACGCGCACCGACGCGAGCCGGTTGCTCGCGTTGCTCACGGTCACGTTGGGCGGCAGCACGGTGATCGTGGTCGCGCTGGTGATCTGCCCCTGCACGGGCGCGCTCTCGCGCTGCGTGCCGTCGGCGAAGAGGGGCGGCTGGGGCGCGGGGTCGGAGACGAAGACGACGGAGGCGAAGCCGCCGACCGGGCCGAAGCCCGTGCCGTTGATCGTGATCGCCGCCGGGTTCGTCGCGGAGACCACCGCGGGCGACGCGCCGTTGACGTTGGTCACCGTCGGGCCGGTGAAGGTGGCGGCGCCGGCCGCGGAGTCGGCGCAAGAGCCGTCCTGGAGCAGCACGCGCACCGAGGCCGTGACGTCGCCCGTGCCGCAGATCGCGACGAGCGGCGTCGTGCCGGCGACCTGCGTCCCGCCGGCGTTGACCACGCCGGGCACGTCGAAGGTCGCGGAGGTTCCGTTGGCGAACGGCGTCCCGCTCGACGCGACGAAGCGGACGGTCACCGACGAGCCGCCGGGACCGAAGTTCGTGCCGTTGACCTGGAACGCCGACGACACCGAGCCCACGAACGGCGTGCCGCCGACCGAAGTGATGCTCGGGGCGTCGAAGCGGATCGCCTGCGCGGGCGAGCTCGCGCACGCGCCGCCGGGCAGGCGGATGCGCAGCGAGGCGAAGCGCGACGCCGCGTCGCAGACCGTCGCGTGGGGCGTGCGCACGGAGATCGTCGTCGAGGACGCGATGGTCCCCTGCACCGCGGCGCTCTCGAGCAGCGTGCCGTCCCCGAAGATCGCGGGGCCCGCCGGGTCGCTGACGAAGACGACCTCGACCGTGCCGCCGACCGGGCCGAAGCCCGTGCCGTTGACGGTGACCAGCGTCGGGACCGACGACGGCACGACCGCGGGCGTGAGCCCGTTGACGTTGGTGACCGTCGGCGCGGTCCAGGAGATGGTCGTCGCGCCGGAGTCGGCGCACGAGCCGTCCTGGAAGGTGACGCGGAAGCTGGCGGTGACGCTCGCGACGCCGCACAGCGCGACGAGCGGCGTCGTGCCGGTGATCGTCGTGTTGCCGGTCACGGTGCCGGCGACGTCGAACTCCTGCGCGGTGCCGTTGGCGAAGGGCGCGCCCGCGCTCGCGCGGAAGCGGACGATGGCCTCCGAGCCGACCGGGCCGAAGTTGCTGCCCGTGATCTGGAACGGCGTCGGCACGCCGCCGAGGATCGGGCCCGGCGGCACCGCGGCGATCGCCGTGATCGTCGGCGCGTCGTAGCGGATGACGTTGGCCGCCGAGGCCGCGCAGGAGCCGTTGGCGAGCTCGACGCGGATCGAGGCGAGGCGCGACGCGGCGCCGCACACCGTGGCGTGCGGCGGGCGCACGGTGATCGTCGAGGACGACGTGATCGTGCCGACCATGCCCGGGCTCTGGAACTGCGTGCCGTCGCCGAAGATCGGCGGGCCGGCGGGGTCGCTCAGGAACACGACGCGCGCCACGCCGCCGACGGGGGCGAAGCCGGTGCCCGTGATCGTGATCGAGGTGGGCGGGTTCGACGCGGGGACGATCTCGGGCGCGCCCGCGGTCGGCGCCGTGATCGACGGCCCGGTCCACGTGACGAACGCGGCGGGCGACGCGACGCAGGAGCCGTCGGAGAGCGTGACGACGACCGACGCGGTGACGCCGCCGCCGCAGGCCGAGACCGTCGGCGCGGTGCCGACGACGGTCGTGCCGGTCGCGACGGTGCCCGCGACGTCGATCGCCGCGAGGCTGCCGTTGCCGAACGGCGTGCCCGAGTCCGCCACGAAACGGACCGTCACCGCCGAGCCGGCGGGCCCGAAGTTGGTGCCCGTCACGGTGAAGCTCGCCGCGGCCGTCGAGGCGATCGGCACCGGCGAGAAGGAGGTGAGCGTGGGGCCGTCGAACTGCACGTAGGCCGCCCCGGAGTCCACACAGGCCCCGCCGTAGGGCGAGAACACCCGCACGCCGGCGGTGCGGTTGGCGGCGCCGCACACGGTCACGAGCGGGGTCGTCGTGCGCACGGTCGTCGCGTTGAGCACGACGGCCGGCACGTCCACCGTCGCGGTCGTGCCGTCGTCGAACAGCAGCGCGCCGCCGTCGGCGACGAAGCGCACGATCGCCGGGGCGCCGACGGGCCCGAAGTTGGTGCCGGGGACGTCGAAGGTCGTGGCGACCGAGCCCGGCACCGCGGCCGGCGTCGGCGCGCCGGTGATCGTGGGCGCGAGGAAGGTGAGGAACGCCGGCGCGGTGGTCACGCACGACGAGCCGTACGGCGCGACCACGCGCAGCGAGGCCGTGCGGCTCAGCACGCCGCACACCGCCGCGAGCGGGCTGCGCAGCTGGAGCGTGGTGCCGCCGGCCGAGACGATCGCGGGGACGTCGATCGTCTCCGCCGTGCCGTCGGAGAAGAGGTCGATGCCGCCGTCGGCCACGAAGCGGACGAGCGCGGTCGCGCCGTCCTGGCCGAAGCCCGTCCCGGTGACCGTGAACGCGGGGTCGGCCACGGCCGCCTGCAGCACCGGGGTCGAGACCCCGGTGATCGTGGGCGCGACGAAGGTGAGGAACGACGCGGCGCTCACCGGGGTGCAGCAGCCGTCGGGGAAGAGGAGCTGCGCGCTCGCCCCCACCGACGCGGACCCGCAGACGGTGGCGATCGGGGTCGTCCCCGTCACCGTCGTCGCGCCCGTCACGATGCCCTGCACGTCGGCGAACGGCTTCGTGCCGTCCTTGAACAGGTTGACGCCACCGTCGGCGGTCAGGCGGATCGTCACCGCGCCGCCCACCGGGGCGAAGCCGGTTCCGGTGATCGTGAACGGCGTCGGGATCGCGGCCGGGACGCTGGGCGCCGAGATCGACCCGATCGTCGGGGGGTTGACGGCGAAGGTGACGGCGCCCGAGCCGGCGACGGAGACGCCGCTCTCGAGGACGACCTCGATGGCCACGGTGACCGTGCCGACGCCGCACAGGACCATCGGCGGCACCGTCGCCGACAGCGTGGTGTCGCTCGTGACGATGCCCGTCGCGGTCGCGGTGTCGGAGGCGCCGCCGGCGAAGGGCGTCAGCCCACCCTGCGCGTGGAAGACGACCGTGAACGTCGTGCCGCTGACCGACTGGAAGCCGGTCCCGGTGATCGTCATCGCCGTGGGCGCGCAGCCGTTGAGCACGGTCGGCGCGACCGACGAGATCGTGATCGTGCCCGACCCCCCGTTGCCGCCGGAGCCGTTGCCGAGGCCACCTCCGCCGCCGGAGCCCCCGCAGGCGACGGAGGCGAGCATCGACACCGCGGCGAGAGCCGCGGTGAGCAGACGGAGCACGGGCCGCATGGCAATCCCTCCCTCGGACGCACGCAGGGGGCGGGACTTTAGCGTCCGGGGGGAGGTCCGATCAAGGCGGTTCCTAGGGACGGCGCCGCTTCGGTCGGCGCTGCTCGACCGCGCCCGATCCGACGACGGCGGGTGGTACGCTCCGCGGCGGCCCGGGGCCCGGTCGGGCACGAGGAGGTCGTCGGATGGATCGCCCGTCGAGGTGGGTCTGCGTGGCGTGCGCGGTGCTCGCGGTCGGGGCGGCCGGGTGCGGCGACGACAAGCCCACCGGACCCGCGGGGGGCAAGCCCACGGCGCCCGACGCGGGGCCCGTGGCGCCCGTCGGCGCGCTCGTCGCGCGGGACCGGCCGTCGTCGGACCCCGGGATCGCCGACCTCCAGCAGAAGCTCTCGGCCTGGCGCCAGACCGGCCGCCTCGACACCGCCAAGGAGAACTGGCGCCTCTCGGTGCCGATGCGTCCGACGGCCACCTTCGACCCGAAGAAGACCTACCTGTGGGTGCTCCAGACCGACCACGGGACGCTGCGCGTGCGGCTCTGGACCGAGAAGGCGCCCAAGCACGCGGCCAACGTCGCGTACCTGTCCCTCATCGGGTTCTACGACGGCCTGACGCTCCACCGGGTGATGAAGGGCAAGGAGATCGCCGGGGGCTGTCCGGTGGGCGACGGCCTCGGCACGCCGGGGTACGGCTTCGAGCCCGAGTACGGCGACGAGAAGGCCAACGCCCACGACCGCCGCGGCCTCGTCGCCTCCACCGGCATCGGCGGGGCCACCGACGACTCCAAGTTCCGGATCCTGCTCGGGCCCGACGCCGCTGAGAAGCCGCTCTCGACGGTGTTCGGCGAGGTCGTCGAGAGCGACACGGTGCTCAGCGCGCTCGAGGCGCTCGGCACCGAGAAGGGCGTCCCCGCCCAGCGCGTCGTCATCCAGCGCGCCGACCTCGAGATCCGCTAGCCCGCCGGATTCACGAGCCGCAGCACGGTGCCAGGCACCGCGTTGCGGTGCCTGGCACCGAGTTGCGGGTGGGAAAGAGCGACGCGCGCCGCGGGAGCCGCGGCGCGCGTCGGAAGAGAGCGAGAAGCCCTCGGAAGGCCCGCGTTACGGCGAGGTCGCCGCCGCGAACGTGCCACCCGCCGTCGCGACCGCACCGCCGACGTTGGCGTTCGTCGAGGTGTCGAAGGCCTGGGTCGTGCCGTTGACCAGCGGCATGAAGGCGCGGACCAGCGAAGCGTCCACCGCGATGTCCGTCGGGACGGCGACGACGCCGAGCGCCGCGCCCGCCGCGGCGAACGCGCCGCCGTTCTGGATCGCCTGGATCTGCGCGACCCCCGCGGCGTGGAAGAACACCCGTGCGGTGTTCGGGCTGGCCGCCATCACGGCCGACGGGTTCGTGCCCGCCCCGAGCAGGACCGCGGCGGCCACGACCGACAGGTCGGACAGCTCGCGCACCTGGATCAGGTCGGCGTCAGCGGCATCCGCGTCGTTGAACGAGAGGAAGAGGAACCCCGCCGCCGCGTCGAGCGCGAGGCCGCCCGTCCAGTCCAGCGTGTTCACCGGGTTCGGCGCGCTGGAGGGGACGACGGTGATCGCGGTCCCGATGAGCCCGGAGAGCGTCGTGTCGAACACCGAGATCTGGTCCGCGCTGTTCGCCGCGGCGTTGATCCCGGGCACGAGCATGCGGTCGTTGGTCGGGTCCCACAGGATCCGGCCCGTCGGCACCGTGCCCGCCGGGAAGCCCAGCGCGAACGTCCGCACGACCGCGTTCGTCGCGAGGTCGATCACCGCCACCGTGTTGTTGCCCGTGTTGACCACCCACGCGCGGTTGTACTTCTCGTCCACCGCGACGCCCGCCAGCGTGCCCGCGATCGCGATCGAGGGCGTCGTCAGCAGCGCGGGGACCCCCGTGCCGGCCGTGGTGCCCGCGTTCATGTCGATGATGCGCACGGTGCCCGTCGCGCCCGTCGTCACGTACACGCGGCCCAGCTCCGGCGCGAAGTCGGCCGAGTTGGCGCCGGCCACCGCGACCGTCGTCGCCAGCGTCACGGCGTTCTCGTCGAGCAGGTAGACGTTGCCTCCGCCGGCGATCGCGGCGCGGTTGGTCGTGCGGAGGTAGGAGGTCGTCACGTTGTTGGTGCACGAGCCGTCCTCGAACTCCACGCGCACGTTGACCGACGCGACGGTGTCCGCGGCGGCGTTCACCGCGGGCGCGACGCCCGTGACCGTCGTGGCGCTCGCGATCGTGCCGGGCACGGTCACGAAGGCCGACGTGCCGCCCTGGAAGGGCGTGCCCGCCGCGACCGAGAAGCGCACGTTCACCGTCGCGCCGACGGGCCCGAACTGGTTCGGGCTGGCGTTGAGCGACGTGATCGTGAACGCGCCGCCGGCGTAGGCGATGTTCTGCGGCGCGAAGCCGCCGGGCGCCGCCGCGAGCTGCGGCGCGTTGAACGTGATCGCGTTGGCGAGCACGTCGCACGACCCGTCCGGGAAGAGGACGCGCGCGTCGGCGTTCGCGCTCGCGACGCCGCACAGCGTGGCGGCGGGCAGCAGGAACTGGACGCTGTTCGCGGCGTTCACCGTGCCGGCCAGGTCGATCGTGTTCGACGTGCCGTCCGCGAACATCGCCGTCGTCGAGGTCAGACGGACCGTGACGACCGAGCCCGTCGCGAGGCCCGAGAAGTTCGTGCCGGTCAGCGTCGCCGTCGTCCCGACGGCGCTCGACGCCGACAGCGACGCCGGAGGCGCCGCGGCGTTCACCTGCGTGATCGTCGGGCCGGTGTAGGCGAGCGAGTTCGTCACCGCGACGACGCACCCGTTGGCGAGGACGACGGAGAGCGCCGCCGTGCCCGTGACGTTGTCACCGCACAGGAGCATGCCGGGCACCGAGAAGACGTCGATCCCCGTGCCGGTGCCGTTGACGAGCCCCGACGCCTCAGCCTGCGTGGAGGAACCGCCCTCATAGGGCGAGGTCCCACCGCTCTGCGCCAGGAAGCGGACCGTGACGTTCGCGTTCGGCGGGAGGTTCGTGCCCGTCAGCGTCGCGCTCGTGATGATCCCGGGCGCGATCGCGTCCCGCGTCGTCGCGGCGGTCAGCGTCACGGTCGGCGCGTTGTACGTGTACGACGGCGCCGCGACGACGCAGCCGGCCGCGTTCGGGTTGCCGAACTCGACCGACAGGTTGCCGGCGCTCGTCGCGCAGGTCGTCGCGACCGGCGGCGTCACGTTGTTGATCGCGCCGGCGGCGCCGCCGGTCGTCACCGTCGTGAACTGCTCGAAGGTGCTCGACGTGCCGCCCGCGAAGATGGGCGACGCCGCCGACCAGTGCAGGACCACGGGAGTCCCGGCCGGCGGGAAGTTCGTGCCGGTGATGTTGGTGGCGGTCGGGTTGAACGCAGGGCCGTTGGTCACCGTGAGCGTGGTGACGGTCGGCGCGGCCCACGTCACGAACGCGACCGGCGAGTCGGCGCACGCGCCGTTGGGCATGTACACCCGGACCTGCGCCGTCGTGCCCACGCACACGCGCGCGAGCGGCAGCACGGTCGTGATCGTCGTCGCCGCGGTGATCGTGCCGGACACGTCGATCTGCGTGCTGGTGCCGTCCGCGAACACCGGGTTCGTCGCCGTGTAGCGGACGAGGACCTGCCCGCCGTTGGGCGCGAAGTTCGTGCCCGTGATCGTGTACGGGTTCGGCGTCCCCGGCGTGAGCGTGAAGTTGGTCGCGGCGAGGTTGTTCGTCGTGACGGTCGGCGCCTGGAAGGTCAGGCCGCCGGCGGACACGGCCGAGCACGAGCCGTTGGGCAGCACGACGCGGACGTCGGCGGCCACGTTGGCCGTGCAGGTCGAAGCGAGCGGCGAGAAGAACGTGATCGTCGTGCCGCCGCCGCCGACCGTGCCCGTCACGGTCGTCTCGTACTGCGAGCCGTTGCCGAAGGGCGTCGAGGTCGGGGGCGAGCCCGCGATCGTCAGGCGCACCTGGGCGAGCGACCCGTTCGGGCCGAAGCCGGTGCCGGTGATCGTCACCGACGTCGGGATCGTCGCCGGGACCGTCGAGGGGGCGATCGTCGTGATCGTCGGGATGATCGGCGTCAGCGTCGTCGGCGACGTCGCGCACGAGCCGCCGTAGAACGTCACGCGCACGGTGACCGTCGGCGGCGTGATGCCGCAGATCGTCGCGACCGGCGTCGTGCCGGTGACCGTGTTGGCCGCGGACACGAGGCCCGTGACGGTCGTCTCGAGCTGCGTCGCGTTGCCGAAGATCGGCTCGGTGGAGCTGAAGGTGACGTCGGCGAAGGTGCCGACCGGGGCGAAGCCCGTCCCGGTGATCGTGAACGCGACCGGCGCGGGGCCGAAGTTGGTCGCCGTGACCGTCGTGATCGCCGGCGCGGTGTAGGTGACCGCGGCGGTGTTCGACGACTGGCTGCCGTCCTGGAAGATCACGCGGGCCGTCGCGGCCAGCGTCGTGACCGCCGGGCTGCCGCACAGCGCGGCGAGCGGCGCGGCGGCACCCGTCACCGTCGTCGAGTTCGTGACGACGGCGGGCACCTCGAAGGTGTTCTGCGTGCCGTTGCCGAAGGGCGTCGTGCCCGCCGGCGCGGTGAAGCGGACGGAGACCTCGGAACCGGTCGGGCCGAAGCCCGAGCCGCTGATCGTGAAGCCCGTCGAGAACGCGGAGAACAGCGTGCCACCCGTCGGGGAGAACGCGGTCAGCGTCGGGGCGTTGAACGTGATCGCGCCCGTGGCGCCGATCGCGCAGGCGCCATTGGCGAGGGTGACCTGGAGCGAGCCGCTGCGGCTGGCGACGCCGGGCGACACCGTCGCGTGCGGGGGCACCACGGTGATCGTCGTCCCGGCGCCATTGACCGCGCCGAACGTCGTGAAGACGCGCTGCGTGCCGTCCCCGAAGAGCGGCGGCCCGGCGATGTCGCTCGCGAATGTCACCTGCACGACGCCGCCGAGCGGGGCGAAGCCCGTGCCGTCGATCACGATCGCCGTCGGGTTGCTCGCGTTGACCGCGACCGTCGGGTTGTTGCCGTTGTAGCCGGTGATCACCGGCGCGTTGTAGGTCAGCGGCGGCGCCACGGTCTGCTGGCACGAGCCGTTCTGCAGCGTGATGCGGACGTTGACCTGCACCGAGGCGACGCCGCAGATCGACGCCGTGGGCAGCGTGCCCGTGATCGTCGTGCTGTTGGTGATCGTCCCGAGCACCGACGTCTCGGACTTGCTGCCGTTGCCGAAGATGTTCTCGCCGTTGGCCGACGAGAAGCGCACCTCGACCGGCGAACCGACCGGGCCGTACGAGGCGGCGCCGGCCGTGATCGTGAACGTGGTGTTCGGCGCCACCGGGTAGGCGTTCGACGCGGCGGGGGCGAACGTCGTGATGAGCGGGGCGTTGAAGGTGAGGTAGTTGGCCGCGCTGTCCACGCAGGCGCCGCCCGTCGGCGCGAAGACGCGCACCGTGGCGTTGACCGCGCCCGTGCAGCAGGTCACGAGCGGCGTCGTGACGTTGACCGTGTTCGGGGTGACGCCGACGACGCCGGGGACGTCCACCGTGGCGGTCGTGCCGTCGTTGAACGGCGTGCCCGCGGCCGCGACGAAGCGGACGACGACCGCCGAGCTCGCCGGGCCGAAGTTCGTGCCGTTGATCACGATCGGCGTCGCGATCGCGCCCGGGATCGGGGCCTGCGCGCCCGTGATCGTCGGGGCGTTGAACGTGACGAAGCCCGTCGCGGTCTGGACGCACGACGAGCCGTACGGCGAGATCACGCGGATCGCGGCGCTGCGGGCCGCGACGCCGCACACCGCGGCCAGCGGCGTCGTCAGGGTCAGCGTCTGGACCGGGCCGGCGCCGCCGACGAGGGCGGGGACGTCGATCGACTGGGTCGTGCCGTCGTCGAACAGCGCGAAGCTGTTGTCGGCGATGAAGCGGACCGTGGCCTGGGTGCCCGCGGGGCCGAAGTTGGTGCCGGTGATCTGCCAGCCGTTCTGCTGGACGGCCGCCGGGACCGGGTTGAGCGAGAGGCTCGTGACGGTCGGGGCGACGAAGTTCACGAAGCCCGCGGGCGTCGGCAGCGTGCAGCAGCCGTCCGGGAAGAAGACCTGCACGCTCGCGCCGATCTGCGCGACGCCGCAGACGGTCGCGATCGGCGTGATGCCGGTGATCGTGTTGGCGTCCACGACGGTGCCGACGACGTCGGCGAAGTTCTTCGTGCCGTCCTTCCAGAGCAGCGCGCCGTTGTCGCCCGTGAAGCGGACGGTCGCCGGGCCGCCGACCGGGCCGAAGCCCGTGCCGGTCACGGTGAAGGGCGTCGGCAGGGCCGCCGGGATCGGGTTCGGCGTGATGCTGGCGATCGTCGGCGCGTTGATGACGACCGTGAACGACCCGGTGGACGTCGCGAAGACGCCGCTCTCGAGCATCACGTCGATCTCGCACGTGATCGCGGCGACGCCGCAGATCACGATCGGCGGCGTGAAGCCCTGGATCGTCGTGTCGCTCGTGACGTCCGCCGTCACCGTCGCGCGGTCGGACGACCCACCGCCGAAGGGATAGACGCCGGCCGGCGCGATCGCGCGGAAGGTCACCTGCGCGGTCGTGCCGGAGACCGTCTCGAAGTTCTGGCCGCTGATCGTGAACGCGTGCGGGCCGCAACCCTGCATCGGGTTGGGCGCGATCGACGTCAGGACGATCTGGCCGTTGCCGTTGCCCTGGGAGAAGCCGTCACCGCCGCCGCTGCCGCCGCACGCAGGCAGCGCCAACGCGCCCAGCGCGACGACGAACGCGGACAGGGCACGAATCGGGAACTTCATGGAGACCTCCACCACGGACTGGACGCCCGGCAACCCGGGGCGGGAGTCTACGGGGCCGACGGCCCGAATCAAGACCGTCCGGGGGGCGAGTCGACGATCGCGGGCGGTGCGGGGGTGCGGCACAATCAGCGCCCGACCGCGGAGCGACCCGGTGCGACGACCTTTCCTGCTCGTCCTCCTCCTGCTCGCGGTGGCGGGCGCGAGCGCCCTCGTCCTCGGGGTCGGACGAGATGGCGACGGAGGCCCGATCGCAGGGTCGGACGGCGGGACCGACCCCGATCCCGCGTCTTCTTCTTCTCCCTCGCGTCGAACCGTCGGACGCGACGGACCGAGCGACCGCGGTGGCCGACGGCCGATCGGGGGCGAGGACCGCCGTCCGGCCGACGACCCGCTGACGCCCCGAGCCGACACGTCGGTGCGCGGCACGATCGTGGACGCCGCGACCGGCGCGGCGCTCGTGGACGTGGCCGTGGCGCTCGAGGTCCCCGCGGTCGAAGACGCTGAAAAGCCCGATTCCACCGAGGCTTCACCGTGGATACCGACCGGTCGGTCTGCGACGACCGACGCGGCGGGCTCCTTCACGCTCGTGGCCCCGACCTCCGGGCGTGTGCGCGTCGTCGCAGGGTCGGACGGGTACGTCGCCGACGCCGCGGAGGCGGTCGCGCCGACCGAGGGGCTGAAGCTGGCGCTCCGAGCGGGGCGGCCCCTCGAGGTGGAGGTCGTGCGCGAGGGCACCGGCGCGCCCGTCGCCGGGGCGAGCGTCGCGGAGCGGCCACGCGACGGGCTCGAGTTCTCGGTGGACATCCTCGCACGGCGGACCGACGACGCGGGGCGGGTGCGCGTGGTGGTCTCCCGCGACCGGCGGGCACAGCTGGTCGTCACCCATCCGTCGAGCTTCCCGCTCACGGTCGCGGTGCCGGCCGCCGACGGCGAGCCGCTGCGCGTGGCGCTCCGCGCTGCCTTCCGGGCGTACGTGGACGTCACGACGAGCGACGGGCGGACGCCGCGGGGCCTGACCGGCTGGGCGACGCTCTACGGCGCCGAGGGCACGGGGCCCGGCCGAGGCGACGCACCGCGCCCGCTCGAGCCCGCGCGCGCCGGTCCCGTCGAGGATCGGGCGCTCTCGCGGGGTGCGACCGCCCTGCTGCGTTTCGAGGCGCACGGCGGCGCCGCCGCGCTGAACGTGGCGGCGCGGGGGTACGCCCTGCGCGCCACCGAGCGCTTCGAAGTGCCCCGAGAAGGCGGCGCGGCCCGCGTGGCGGTGGTGCTCGACCGCGACCCCGGCGCCGGCAGCTTGGCCGTCGCGCTCGTCGACGCCTCCGGCATCCGCGTCGTCGCCGACGAGGCGTTCGCCGCGCAGCTGCGCCGCACCGACGGCGGGGTGCTCGTCCCGACGGAGGCCGCCGTCGAGTCGGGCGCGCTCGTCTTCGACGGTCTCGCGCCCGGGCGCTATCGGGTGACGGTGGCGGCTCGCGACCGCGGGCCGGCGGTCGCCGACGTCGAGGTCGCCGCGGGACCCGAGACGCGCGTCGAGGCGCGGTTCGTCGAGGAGGCACGACTGCGCGTCCGGCTGGCGGAGCCCCCCCAACGGAAGGCGAACGTGCGCGTGACGGTGGACGGGTTCCCGGTCTGGGTCTCGGTCGTGGACGATCCGGCCGGCCGCGCCCGCCCCACGCAGGTCTCGGTGTCGGGGGTGATGTCGTGGGTGTTCCTCGTGGGCGGCGAGGGCGTCACGCTCGGGGCCCTGCCCCCGGGGAGAGCGACCGTCGAGGTCGTCAGCCCCGATCTGGTCGCCTCGCCCGCCACGGCGGACCTCGCGCCCGGGCGCACGGAGTCGGTCGAGCTCAAGGCACGCCTGCGCTAGGCCTCCGCGCGCGGCCGAGGGACCGGCGCTCGACGCGGTCCGGCCCCGTCGGCCGTGGAATCGACGGCAGCGGCCCCGGCGTGCGAGGTTGACCGGCTACGGACACCCCGGTACGCTCCCGATCTCGGTTGGGTGTGGCCGCGGGGCGCCTGTCGCCCGCACGGCCGGTGGGAGGTTTCCATGGGTCGTAGGTCTCTCCTCGCCGCGATCGGCGTCCTCGCAGTCTCGAGCCCCGTGTGGGCCGACGACGCGGCTCCGGCCGCGCCGCCGCCCCCGCCGCCGCCCGCCGTCGTCGCGCCGGCTCCGCCGCCGACCACCGTCGAGCGCCGCATCGTGATCGAGTCGGCGCCGTCGTCCGCGCCGACCGCGCCGTCGTACGCGCCGGCGCCGTACTACGCGCCGTCGCCCGCGACGGGCCGCCCGATGCCGATGGACCGCGACTGCACGCCGTGCGGGCCGCAGGGCTGCTTCCAGAAGCGCGACGAGTGCGGCTGCCCGGTGGACTCCTGCGGCAACCGCTTCGGCCCGTGGATGATCACCCTCGAGGGCGCGATCTCCTCGATCAGCAGCCCCGACGGCATCCTCGGCGAGACGCTGTTCGTCCCCGGCAACCAGCTCGGCTGGGAGAACGTGGACTACGACGGGCAGTTCGCCGGCCGTCTGACGATCTCCTACGCGTTCGAGTGCGAGAGCCGCATCGAGCTGCGCGGGACGTACTGGGGCAACCCCGACGCGAGCGACACCGACTCCGGGTTCTTCGCCGCGTCTCCCGGCGACGACGGGCTCGGCGACGTCTCGCGCCCCGTCAACGCGTCGCTGCAGAGCGAGGCGGAGATGTGGGGCGTCGAGTTCAACTGGTGGACCGAGCTCTCCTGCTCGGGCCGCTGGCGCGTGGACGCCGGCGTCGGCATCCGCTACGTCTCGTTCGACGAGGACGCGCGCGTGGACTTCGTGACCACGGGCCCCGGCGCCTTCCCGGTGGACAACGGCTACGTCCGCTCCGAGGTCGAGAACGATTGGCTCGGCGCGCAGCTCATGCTGGCCGCGCACGCCGACGTGAGCGACTGCGTCGAGGTGTACGGCTCGCTCAAGGCGATGTTCGGCAGCGTGGACCGTACGGTGCACGTCACCGACCTCGACATCTTCGCGGGCGGCTCGCACTCCGCCGACGCCGACGACGACGAGTTCGTCTTCGGCCTCGACTTCGAGCTCGGGCTCAAGTGGCGCCTCTCGCCCTGTCTGCTGCTCGGCGCCTCGTACAACATGTTCTTCCTCGACGGCGTCCAGCGCGCCGAGGACGGGTTCAACTTCGGCCTGAGCAACAGCGGCGCGGTGCAGGCCCAGCAGGCGCCCGACCAGCTGGTCGCTCACTCGTTCTTCTTCGGCGTGACGTTCAACTTCTAGCCACGTCGCTCCGACGCAGCTCCGGGCGGGCCGGCGACCGCGAGGTCGCCGGCCCGCTTCGTTCCTGCGTCGCGCCTCCGGCCGCCGGGCGAGCCCGCCGGGACGCGCGGGCTGACCGACGCGGGGCGCCGCGGCTCAGCCCGCATCTCCCACGGGCCGACGAGGTCGGCGGACGAAGTCCCTCGTCCTCCGTGGGAGATCCGGGCTCAGTCGTCGCGCACGCGGCGCGCGCCCGCGACGACCGCCGCGACCGCCAGCAGGCCCCACACCCACGGCTGCAGCGACGCGGTGCGCGCGTAGAGCGTGCGCGGCCGCGCGACCAGCACGACGTCGCTCACGAGCACGCCCTCGACGCCGACGCCGAGCCGGTCGGTCACCTCGCCGGTCGCGGAGACCACGGCCGAGATGCCGGTGTTGGTCGCGCGCAGCATCGGGGTGCGGTGCTCGACGGCGCGGAAGCGCGAGAAGGCGAGGTGCTGGTGCGGCTCCCACGTGTCGCCGTACCAGGAGTCGTTGGTGAGGTTGACGAGCAGGTCGGGGCGCGTGTCGCCGGCCAGCGACGCGACCAGCGTCGGCACGATCGCCTCGTAGCACACGAAGGCCACGAGCGAGAGCCCTCGCCCCTCCCACCGCAGCGGCGGCTGGTCGGGCGCGCCCGCCGACATCGGCGTGGACTGCGGCAGGAGGCCCTTGAGCGACGGGAGCGCGTCCTGCCCCGGGATCCGCTCGCCGAACGGCATCAGCTTCACCTTGCGGTAGATCGACCAGCGCTCGCCGCCGGCCTCGCGCAGCATCGCGACGTTGAAGCGCACGCGCCCGCGGCCCGGCACGTCCTCGTCCTCGTAGCCGCCGAGCAGGAGCGTGGCCCGCGCGCCCGCCTCGGCGACGAAGCCGTAGCCGAGCCCGGCGAGGTGCGCGTCCACCGCCGCGCGCGGGCGCTGGCGTCGGGCCGCCGCGTCCCACACGCGCGCGCCCTCGACGAGCGCGGTCTCGGGCCACACGACGAGCTCGGCGCCTGCCTCGACGGCCTTCATCGTGCCGCGCCGGTACGCCGCCCGGTTCTGCGCGCCCGGGGCGCCGCCCTCACGCTCGGCCGAGCGCTTCGCGACGCTGCCGACGTCGGCCTGCACGAGGCCCACGCGGACGTGCGACGTCGCCGCCGCGTCCTCGGCCGCGACGTCGCGCAGCCGCACCCAGCCCGCGCCGTACATCGCGAGCCCGACCCCGAGGGCGACGAGCGCGGCACGCGGGCGCGGCGCGGGGCCCACGTCGCGCGCGAAGGCCCAGCGCAGCCCCTCGTGGAGCGCCGCCGCCATCGCGAGCACCGCGAACGACACCAGCGGCACGCCGCCCCACTCGGCGAGCTGGCGCAGCGGGGCCACCTCGACCGCGCCGTAGCCCGCGCTCCAGGCGAGGAAGCGCAGCGGGAGCACCTCGCACCCGACGAACAGCGTCGCCACGGCGATCGGGTGGGGCCGCCGCCCCGAGCGCAGCATCGCGCGGTACGCCACGGCGAACACGACGACGTGCACCGTGGACCACGCGCCGTAGGCGGCGAGCACGAGCCACGACACGAGCACCGGGACGGTGCTCCCACGAAGCAACCACGGCATAGGCGCGGCGCAGAGGAGTGCGGCTGCGACGGCGATCCATCGATCCTGGTCACGTCTCGACACCGCTGCCGCGAGCAGAGTCAGCGTGGACAGCAGAAGGCCGACGACGCCCACCGCCGCACGGCTGGGAGTACTCGCCCCGATCGATGCACCGATGGCCACGTTGAGGGCGATCGTTGCCAGGATCTTCAGTGCTGTTCGTGACGCGCCGTGGCCCATCGCACGTCGCACGAGCAGTACCGACGCGAACAGTCCGAAGACGCACGCAGTCGCCACGAGCGAGGCCTTGGCGGCGGACTCGTCCAACGGCCGCCCCGCACCCAAGCGCGCGTCGAGCTCGCCGAACACGCGGACCGTGTCAGCGAGCCAGCGGTAGCCGAAGCCGATCGCCACGGTGCCGAACAGGAAGACGTAGCCGACCGCGTGGCGCGTCTTGCGACAGCGCTCGAGCAGCACCAGCAGCGCGACGAAGCCGGGCGCGGTCGCCATCACCTCGGCATGGGGCGCGAACGCGAGCACCCACGTCGACGAGACGAGCGCGAGGAGCGCGCCCACGGCGAACCCGCCGCGCGGACGGTCCTCGGGGGCGGCGGGCACGGGCGCGGAGGTCACGGGAGCGGCGCCCTACGCGCCGAACTTCGCGAGCTTGCCGGCGCAGGCGAGCACCACCGGCATGAGCGACAGCGCGGGGAACCACGAGCCGTAGCGGCCGGCGGCGCACGCGCGCTCGTCGAAGCGCGTCTGCTCGTCGGGCTCGACCCAGCGGCCGTGGAGCAGGAAGGGCACGGGGTGCCACGAGTGCGCCTTGAGCGGGCCCGGCGTGCTGTGGTCGCCGGTGACGAGCACGACGTCGGGGGCGAGGGCGCGGATCCGCGGCAGCTCGCGGTCGAGCTCCTCGATCACGCGGGCCTTGCGGTCCTCGTCGCCGTCCTCGCCTGCCGAGTCGGTGCCCTTGACGTGGAGGAAGTAGAAGTCGTACGGCTTCTTCCACGCCTTCTCGAGCGCGGTCACCTCGTCGGCGACGGTGCTCTTGGGCGACACGCCGGGCTCGACGTCCATGCCGAGGAGCCGCGCGACGCCGAGGTAGGCGGGGTACGCCGCGATCGCGACGGGGCGCAGGTGCGCGCGCTCGGCGAGCGTCGGCATCGCCGGGCGGCCGGAGAAGCCGCGCAGGAGCACGTGGTTCGCCTTCGTCTGGCCCGCGAGGAAGGCGTGGGCCCGGCGGAGGAACTCGGCGACGACGCGGGCCGTGCGCTCGGCGGCCGGGGTCAGCGGGGCGGGCGCGAGCGACGGCACGCCCTCGGCCTGCGGGTCGGTGTCGCCGACCGCGTCGCAGAGGCCCGCGCCGCGCAGCACGAGCGCGAAGCGGTGCTGCAGCCCGGGGTGGATCTCGATGCGCACGCCGTCCACCGCCGGGACCGCGGCGGCGAGCGCGCGAGCGAGCGGCGTCGCCTCCTCGGTGGCGATGCGCCCCGCCCGCCGGTCGAGCAGGCGCCCGTCGGCGGCGGCGGTGGCGAAGTTGGCACGGGCGGTCACGTCGCCGGGCGAGACGTCGATGCCGAGCCCCAAGGTCTCGAGGACGCCGCGGCCCACCTCGAGCCCGAGCGGGTCGTAGCCGAAGATCGAGAAGTGGCCGGGCCCGCTGCCGGGCGTGATCCCGGGGGCGATGGGGACGTAGCGCCCGAGCGCCCCCTCCTTCGCCCACGCGTCGAAGTTCGGCTTCTTCGCCCGCTCGAGCGCGGTCGGGGACGCGGGGTCGATGACCCCGCCGAGGCCGTCCATCACGACGACGAGGACCTTCGAATCCGTCTGCCGCGCGATCCGGGGCAACAACGCGACGTTCACATCGTGGGTCATGGGGCGGGCAGCGTACCGCCCCCCCGGAGGGGGCTCAACGAGGAGGAGGGCGTCCGCCGATAGGGAGGCCGGTGATCCACCCCTCCGCCGAGAAGCTGGTCGCCCTCGAGGAGCGCTGGAAGGGCCAGGAGGCCCGGCTCCAGCGCATCGCGGCGTCGTTGCTGGCCGGCGAGGACTGGACGCGCCACCTGCGGGGCCTCCCGCTCGTGGACGAGGTCCCGCCGCGCGACGGCGAGGCCTACGGGCGCGACCTGCGCGGGGCCCCGCTGCGCCGCGCGCTGCACCCGCCGGTGGACATCACCCGCGCGGAGGAGCGCGACGCCGCGCTCGTCGCCGCCGTGACGCTGGACGCGCTGCGCAACAACACGCCGCTGCCCGACGTGTCGCCCTTCCCGTGCGACCTCGAGTCGGCCGAGGGCGTCGCGATCGCGATGCGCCGCGGCGACCGGTTCCTGCTCGCGCGCGTCGGCCGCCACGTGGTCGGCGCGATCCGCTGGTCGGTGCGCCGCGAGTTCGCCGACCTCTGCGACGACCGCCCCTACGCCGAGCTGTCGGGCCTCGCGGTGGACCCCGCGCACCGCCGCGTCGGCGTCGGCTCGCTCCTGCTCGCGTCCGCCGAGTGGGACGTCGCCTCGGGCGGCTACGACTGGGCGCTGCTGCGCACGACGGTCGAGATCGGGCTGGTGCCCTTCTACGAGAGCCGTGGCTACGCACGGCGCGCCGTGCGCCAGTTCACCTATCCGGAAGCGCCGGTGTTCCTCGACGCGGTCATGACCAAGCGTCTCGCCGTCATCGGCGACCCCGCCTCCACGTAGCGATCGCCGTCGCATCGGCCGACGCGCCGACGAAACCGGCGCCTGACGTGGATTCAACGCTCGTCGGGCCTGGTTCTTCGTGAATCCGTCGGCCTCGGAGGTTCCTGGCAACTTCCGCTCCCTCTCCGCCTACTCCTCCGCCTCCGCCTCCGCCCTTTAGGAGCCCGTCCACCGGCGCAGGCCTCCCGGCCGCCCGCGTCCACGACGGGCTCCTACCGGAGGACGAGGAGCGTGCCGCCGCGGGCGCGCGGGCGCGCGAGGAGGACGGAGAGGGCGCCGCCGCGGGCGCGCTCGACGGCCTCGCGCTCGCCCGCCTCGCAGAGCACGACCGCGTCGCGCAACGCGTCCCGCGACGGCACGGCGTCCCCGCGACGCACCGGCACCGGCCGCCGCACGGCGTCGTAGAGGTCGTCGGGCTCGAGGCCGCGCGCGACCACGAGCACCGTGGGCACCCCCGCCGGCAGCACGGCCGCGACCGCCGCGTTCTCGCGCACGCCGTTCACCACGAGGTAACGCGCCAGCACGCCCCAGTACGCGGCGAAGCCGCAGGCGACGACGACGACCGCCACGCCGACGGCGCGGCCCGCGAGCGCGGGCGCCGCCTCGCCGCCCCGCCGCGCCCGCACCCCCGCCGCGACGCCCGTCGCGGCGGCGAGCAGCGCGGGCGGGAGCACCCACGGCAGGCTCGACGGCCACCATGCACCCGCCGCCCCCATCGCGCACCCCGCGACGACCGCGGCCACGCCGCCGGCGAGCAGGTGGCGTGCGGCGCGGCGCGGGTCGGCGGCGCGCAGGAGGAGCGCACGCACCGCGGCCGCGGCGACGACGGCGAGCGGCGGCACGACGACGCTGGCGTAGCGCACCTCCTTGGTCGGCACGCACGAGAACACGAGCAGCGTCACCGCGACGACGGCGGGCAGCGGCCCGACCACGAGCCGCTCGCGGACGCGACGGCTCGCGCACGCGAGCAGCGCGCCGACGAGGACCGGCGACCACGGCAGCCACACCTGCGGCAGCTCGACGAGGTAGTAGAACCACGCCTCGCGGTGGTTGCCGCGGCCCGCGACGCGCTCGGCGACCTGGTCGAACGCGAGGCGGCGCACGAAGTCGCCGCCCTCGCGCAGCCACGCCGGCACGATCCACGCGGCCGCGACGAGGAGGGACACGCCGAGCGCGAGCAGCGGCCGCGCCCGACGCAGGCGCTCCCGCCACGGGACCGCCGGGTCGGGCAGCGCGAGCACCGCGGCGGCGACGACGAGGCCGACGGGGCCCTTGGTCAGGTGCGACGCGCCGAGCAGGAGGCCGGCCACCCACGGGTCGGAGCGGGCCCCGCGGCCGAGCGAGGCGCGGTCCAGCAGCATCGCGGCAGCGGTACCGAACGCCGTCGCGAGCAGGTCGGGGCGGCCCACGCGGCCGAGCTCGTTGGTGAGCATCGTCGTGACCGCGAGCAGGCCCGCGAGGCGCCCCACCGCCGCCGAACCGGTGCGCGCTCGCCCCCACGCCGACGTCGCGAGCGCGAGCAGGACCAGCCCGAGCGCACTGGGCAGCCGCAGGAGGAACGCCGTGGGGTCGCCGACGAGCGCGCTCGGCAGCGCGACGAGCCAGACGTAGAGGATCGGCTTGTTCGCGTAGGTCTCGCCGTGCTGGTGGGGCACGAGCCAGTCGCCCGACTGGAGCATCTCGCGCGCGATCACCGCGAAGCGGGGCAGGTCGCGGTGGAACAGCGACCGCCCGCCGAGGTCCCACAGCGCGAGCGCCGCCACCGCGAGCCCGAACCACACGGCGCCCGCGCGCGACGGCGCCGGCTCGGCGATGAGGTCGGGCGGCCACGCCGGCGTCCCGCGCGGCGGGCTCACGCGCCGCGCCCCACGGCGGGGGTCGCCGCGGGCCCCGCGACGTCGGCCCCGGCCGCGGCCCCGGCGCCGGCCGCGGCCGCAGCCGCGGCGGCGTCGCGGGCGGCCGCGCGGCGCATCAGCACGAGGTTGCGCGCGTACGGGACGACGGTCGTCCCGAACGCGAACATCTTGACCCAGTCCACCTGGCTCACGGCGTAGACGGTGAGCAGGACGGCCGAGACGAGGCCGACGTGGAAGAACGCGGCGGGCAGGTGGGAGACGCCCGAGCGCTCGCTGGCCCACCACTGCACGACGAAGCGCGCGGTCCACCCGACGGTGCCGACGAAGCCGATCACGAGCCACACGAGGCCGCGGTCGAAGCGCACGAGGCCGTGGTCGGGCCCGACCGCCTCGACGGTGACCGCCGCGAAGAGCACGAGGCCCGAAAGGATCGGCCACACGACGGGACGCCCGCCCGGACGGGGCGCGGGCGCGGGGCGTCGGGCCATCCACCAGTTCCGGCCGAAGATGCACGCGCTGACGAGCGCGCCCGAGGCGAAGACCGGGTCACGGCGGTGGAAGAGGTAGACGAGGTCGAGCGCGGAGCCGAGCAGCGACCACGCCCAGAACGCGGGCGGCAGGACGCTGCGCCCCGCCTGCTCCGAGCGCACCCACTGGTGCACCATCCGCCACGTGAACACGGCCTGCGCGGCCCAGCCGGCGGCGTCCCAGAGCTGGAACGCGAGGACGAGCGGCGCGGCGGGGGCTCCGCTCACGCGGACCGCTCCGTGGACCGTGCGCGCTCGGTGGAGGCGGCGGCGATGCGCCGCGTCCACATCCAGCGCACGGCGCGCACGTCGGCGATGCCCTTCCAGAGGCGGTTCCACGTGCCGAAGTGGCTCTTGCCCGCGACGCGCGGGCGGTGCGCGACCGGCACCTCGACGACGCGGAAGCCCTCCATGCGGGCGAGCGTCGGGAGGAAGCGGTGCATGCCCTTCCACATCTTGATGCGCGCGATGACCTCGCGGCGGAACACCTTGAGCGCGCAGCCGGTGTCGTGCACCTGCTCGTGGGTGCGGCGGTTGCGGTAGGCGTTGGCGATGCGGCTGGTGACGCGCTTGACCCACGGGTCGCGCCGGTCCTTGCGCCACCCGATGACCATGTCGGCCTTGGGGAGCTCGGCGAGGAGCTTGACCAGCTCGCCCGGCGGGTTCTGGAGGTCGGCGTCGAGCATGGCGATCACGGCCCCGCGGGCGGCGCGGAAGCCGGTGTCGAGCGCGGCGGTGAGCCCGTGGTTGCGGTCGTGGTCGAGGACCCGCACCCGAGCGTCGGCGGCGCGGAAGCGGTCGAGCAGCGCGCTGCTGCCGTCGGTCGAGCCGTCGTTGACGAACACCACCTCGGCGTTGCCGCCGATGGCGGCGAGCGCGGCGACGAGCTCGGCCCAGAGGGCCTCGAGGTTGCCTTCCTCGTTGTGGACCGGGAGCACGACCGACAGGGAGAGGCCCGGCTGGGCGGGTTCGCCGGGGTGCTGGAAGGGCATCGGTCGGGTGGCTCCGCCGCGGGGTCCGTGGCCGAGGATACCGGCCCCCCCACGGCCCGCCGCGGATCTCCCCGCGCCCCGCTCGGGGCGCCCGCCTTCCCCGCTCCCACCGCCCTCGGCGCGGCGCCGAGGCGCGGACGACGCGTGGCGGCACGCCTCGAATCGCCACCGGGCCCCGCGTCACGCGCGGGCCGAAGTCGCCGCGCCGACCTCGTCGGCTCGTGAGCTCGGCGGGCCACGTACGGGACGTCGTCCGTTTCCGCCCGACAGGAGTCCGTCCGGGGCGTGGACCTCCCGGCAGCCCGTGACCGCGACGGGCGCCTACACGAGGCCGAGGGTGGTGGCGTTGGGCCAGGACTCGGGGAACACCGGCGCCGGGTCGAAGCCGAGGTGGTCGGAGACGAGCTCCTTGAGCACGTCGCGGAAGTCCACCGCGTAGAGCGGGTACTCGTCCTGGAGGTCGGCGTCCACGAGGTCGGGGCCGTAGAGCCCGCCCTGCACGGCACCGCCGAGCAGCACGGTCTCGTAGGCGGCGCCGTGGTCGGTGCCGCCGGAGGCGTTCTCGTAGGACCGGCGCCCGAACTCGGAGTAGAGCACGACGACCACGTCGTCCCAGCGGCCTTGCGCGACGAGGTCCGCGGCGAACGCGTCGAGCGCGTCGTCGAGCTCGCCGAACAGGTCGGGGAGCCAGCCCGACGTCCCGCCCTGGTTGCCGTGCGTGTCGAAGCCGCCGAACGAGGTCAGGATCACGCGCGACTCGAAGTTGGCGTGGACGAGCGACGCCGCGTCGCGCAGCCGCCCGGCGATGCCGCTGTCGGGGTAGGCGATCCCCTGGTTGGTCAGGAACGTGTCGTGGTCGGCGGAGGCGGTCTGGATCTGGCCCGAGAGATCGTGGGCCTGCAGCAGCGCGGTGCGCACCTCGCCCTCGACGCCGCTCGCCGTCGCGAGCTCGAGCGCGTCGCGCGCGTACTGCTTGCGGCGGTCGTGGCCGTACCCGTCGTGCCAGTCGGGCCAGAACTGGAACGCCCACAGCCCGCCGATCTGCAGCGTCGGGGTGGTCCCGCCGACGAGGTGGGGCGGGCGCCCCATGCCGAGCGAGACGGCGCCGAGCGGCGTCGGCGCGTAGTGGTCGGCGAGCCGCGCCATCCAGCCGCTGGGCGCGATGCCGAGCTGGCCGAACGCCGCCGTGCCGCCGCGGACCGCGGACCCGTAGATGTCCTGGCTCTCGAAGTGCGAGAGGTTCTCCGTCGGGTAGCCCGTGCGGTGCACGAACGCGACGTCGCCCGCGGCCCAGCGCGCCGCGAGCTTCGGCAGCCGCGGGTGCAGGCGGTACGCCGTCGTGCCGGGCCCGCCGGCCAGCGAGAGCGACGACGCGTCGGGGACCGCGAGCGTCGGACGCCGCGAGAAGTACGACGGCAGCGTGCGGGGGATCAGGAGGTTGAGCGAGTCCACGCCGCCGTCCAGGTGGACGACGACGAGGCGCTTGGGCTGCACGACCGCGCCGGCGCGCGCGAGCGAGACGCCGCGGCCGACCGGGCCGAGCGCGGCGACGCCGGTGCCGGCGAGCGCGAGACGGAGGACGTCACGACGGGACGGAGTGGGGCGGGGGCTCATGGGGGCTCCGGGCGCGCGGGGTCAGCGGACCTGCCAGGTCGGGTTCTGCACGAGGATCCAGAGCAGCCCGCGGATGCGGGAACGACGCTCCTCCGCGTCGGCGCTCGCCCACGGCGCGTCCACCTCGACGCCGGGCCACTCCCACGCCGTGTCGAGGAAGTGCACGTAGAGGTCGCGCTGCGCGCTGGTCGCGCGCACGCGCAGGCGGGCGACGAGCGCGTCGGCCGCCGCCGTGGCCGTCGCCGCGCCGCCGGCGAGCGGGAGCACGTCCATCCCGTGCGCGACCTGGTCGTCGCTGTCGGCGGTGAACTCGACGACCGTGTTGGCGCGGTCGAGGAGGTTCTGCGCGGAGAGCCACTGGCGGTCCTGCGGCCAGCCGTTGACCGAGGGCGGCTGCGTCGCGCGCTGGCCCGTCTGGTAGGTCCAGTAGTCGAGCGAGCGCAGCGTGTTCGGCGCGGCGTCGGGGGCCTCCCAGTCCTGGAGGTCGTCCCACGGCACGAGGCCCGTGAGCCGCGCGAACCCGACCGTCTGCTGGAGCGGCGTGCGCACGAGCCCCGCCTTGGCCTCGGCGCCGTAGAACACCTCGGAGAGGAAGAGGCGGCGCAGCCACGGCTTGAGCTCGTAGCCGTCGGCGCGCAGCGCAGCGGCCAGCTCGGCGACGAGCGACGGGCTCGGGTCGCGGTGGACGAAGTGCTCGAAGAGACGCTTGCAGACGAACTCCGCGACGGGGCGGTGGTCCACCGTGGCGTCCACGACCGCGGCGTAGTCGTCGCCGGCGCTCTGGCCGGGGACCGTCACGCCGAGGAAGCTCTTCGAGCCGGTGTCGTGGCGGTCGGGGTCGAACTCGACGAACTGGAGGCCGCTGACGTCGTAGCGCGAGCGGTAGCCGGTGAAGGCGCGCGCGGCCTCGACGATGTCGGCCTGCGTGTAGCCGTTGTCCACGCCGAGCGTGAACAGCTCCCAGAACTCGCGCGCGAAGTTCTCGTTGGGCTCCTCGGAGGTGTTGAGCACCCCGTCGAGGAAGCGCAGCATCATCGGGTCGCGGGCGAGCGAGAGCAACAGCGTGCGCAGGTTGCCGCGCCCCTGCGCGCGCAGCATGTCGATCTGGTCCACCATCCAGCGGGTCTGCGACGAGTCGAGGGCGGCCGTGCTGCTGGCGAAGTGGTCGTGCCAGAACAGCGTGAGCTCCTCGAGGAACGGGTGCTGCGTCCCGACCATGCGGTGCAGCCACCAGCGCGAGACGGCGTCCTGCGAGGGGAACATCCCCTTCGTCGCCGCCTCGTCGGACTTGTTGTAGAGCTGCTTGCGCGCCTCCGCGGCGAGCGTGGGCTCGGCGGGGGGCGAGAGCATCGCGTCCACGAAGGCGGGCAGGCCCATCGACAGCGCGTCCGCCTCCTCGTCGGGGGTGCCGCCGAAGTGGGTGCGCGAGAGCAGGTGGCGGACGTCGTCGGAGGAGAACGACGCCTTCTGCGCGAGGCTGCCGGTCCCTCCCCCGCCGCCGCCCCCGCCTCCTCCTCCGCCGCCGCCCCCACCGCCGCCGCAGCCGACGAGGACGGCCGCCGCGAGGGCGAGGCCGACGGAGCACCGGGTCGATCGCATGGGCACCTCCAGCCGCGCACCGGGGGGGAGCCTAGCCCCTCTACCGGGGCGCCCGACAGCCGGAGCGGTCCGCCGCCCCGGACTTGCCGATCCGCACCCGGGAGCGAGGCCGCCGCGCCCCTCCGAGATACGGGGTCCCCCCCGGCGTTGATACACCCGTGCCTGGCACCGTTGTATCGATCGCCTGCAAGCAGCAAGCGACGGGTACACCGGTGCCTGGCACCACTGTACCGATCCCCCGGTGGCGCCCCGCGGCGACGGCCCGCCCAGCGCGCGGGGGTAGCCCCCTCCGGCTCCGCCCTTCAGGAGCCCGTCCGAAGGACGGGCTCCTAGAGCCAGCGGTCGGACCACTCCAAGAGGACGAGGAGGGGGTAGAGCCGCCGCGCGTGGTCCGCGCGCCCCGCGCGGTGCTCCGCGAGCAGCGCGCGCGCCGGCGCCGGGTCGAGCAGCTCGCGCACGGCCCGCGAGGACGCGAGCCGCTCGGTGAGACGGTCGCCCAGCGGCCCCTCGAGCAGACGTGCCGTCGGCACGGCGAAGCCACGCTTGCGCCGCGCGAGCACCGCGGGCGGGACCACCCCGTCGAGCGCGCGACGGAGCACGCGCTTGGTCGCCTTGCGCCCGACCTTCCACCGCGCGGGCAGGCGCGCCGCCGTTTCGACGAGCGCGCGGGAGAGAAACGGGGCCCGCGCCTCGAGCCCCGCGAGCATGCTCGCGCGGTCCACCTTGGCGAGCAGCGCCTCGGGCAGGTGCGTCGTCAGGTCGGCCCGCAGCAGCGCGTCCACGTCGTCGCCCGTCGCGGTCGCGGGGCCCGCGGCCGACCGCGTCGGCGCGAGCAGCGCATCGGGGACGCCGGCGGGACGCGCGTCCGGGCGGAACAGGGCGGCGACCTCGGCCGTCGCGAACGCGCCGAACCACGCGAGGTGGCGCTCGAGCGGCGCGAGGTCGGCGCCGTCGAGCAGGCGGCGCACCAGCCAGCTCGTGCGCACGTTGCCGTGGCCGCCCGCCGGCGTCATCGCGCGCAGCAGGCGCCGCAGCGGCCGGGGAATCGCGCGGGCGGCCCGCGACCACCGCGCCCCGAGGTAGGTGGGGTAGCCGCCGAACAGCTCGTCGGCACCCTCGCCGCCGAGCACGACCTTCACGTCGCGGCGCGCCGCGCGCGAGAGCAAGAGCGTCGGGACCAGCGACGGGTCGCCGATGGGCTCGTCCACCCGCGTGAGCACCTCGTCGAAGCCGGCGAGCAGCGCCGCGGCGTCCACGGGGACCTCGTGGTGGTCCGTCCCGAGCGCGAGCGCGGTCTCGCGCGCCGCGTCGCCCTCGTCGAACTCGCGGTCGGCGGGCCGCAGCGTGAACGTCGGCACGCGCTCGCGACGCACCGCGAACGCGGCGACCGCCGCCGAGTCCACGCCGCCGGAGAGGAACACGCCCGTCGGCACCTCGACCGCGAGCCGCGCCGTCACCGAGCGATCGAGCAGGTCGCGCACCGTGCGCGCCGCGTCCGCGGGCGTGGCGCACCCGTCGGGCAGCGGCCCGCCGGGGACGGGGAGCGACCAGTAGGGCTCGACGGCGACGCGCCCGTCCTTCCAGACGAGCCGGTGCGCGGGCGGCAGCCGGTGCACGCCGCGGACCGCCGTGCGCGGCGCGGGCACGAACCGGTGGAGGAGGTAGAGCGCCACGGCTTCGGGGTCGAGCAGGCGCGGCGCGTCGGGATGGGCCGCCAGCGCGCGCCACTCCGACGCGAACACGATGCGTCCGCGCGACTCGAACCACACGAGCGGCTTCTCGCCGAGCCGGTCCCGCGCGAGCGTCAGCGTGCGGTCGCGCCCGTCCCACGCGGCCATCGCCCACATGCCGTCGAGCCGGTCGAGGCACGCCGCGCCGTCGCGCACGAAGCCGCGCAGCAGCGTCTCCGTGTCGGCGTGGGTGGCGAAGCGCTCGCCGCGGGCCTCGAGGTCGGCGCGCAGCGCGGCGTGGTCGTAGAGCTCGCCGTTCATCGCGACGACGACGGGCCCGCGCGGGTCCTCCATCGGCTGGCGCCCGCGCTCCACGTCCACGATCGCGAGCCGGCGCGCGCCGAGCGCGAAGCCGTCGCCCGCGACGACGTGGCCGTCGTCGGGCCCGCGGTGGGCGAGGTGCTCGAGCATCGTGGCGAGGACCGCGCGGTCCTGCGCGCCGCCCACCCCCGGCCCGACGATGCCCGCGATGCCGCACACGTCAGCGCCGCTCCGCCGACGCGGGGGTCGCGAGCAGCTCGTACTCGTGCACGGCCGCCACGATCTCGACCGGCACGCCGTCGCGCACGAGCCGCTCGCGGTCGCGGCGGCGCACCATCAGGAACTTGCGGCCCGGCGAGCGCAGCCAGGGCTCGAGCGCCTCCTCGGGGCGGAAGAGGTCGGGGCGGTGGGCCTCGGGCGCGACGATCATCGGCGGCGACGGGTAGCCGAAGAAGACGACCTCGCCGCGCTCGTACCAGGGGAGCAGGCCCCAGTCGCCGTTGTAGTTCATCCACGCCGCGACCGGCTCGCCGGGCCGCCGCGCCGCGACGTAGGCCTCGTGGATCCCGCGTGCCGAGCCGACCCGCTCGGGCCGCGCCGCCGCGACCGCGCCCGCGCCGCCGAGCAGGAGCACGACCGCCAGCGCCGCGCGCGGCACGGGCCGGGCGAAGAGCGCCCGCGGCCCGGGCACGAGGACCACGGCCGCGCACGCGGCGGCCGCCGCCCACGCCGCGACCACCGCCGGCGTCGCGACGACGCCGACCACGGTCACGACGACCGCGAGCGCGAGGGCGACGACCGCGTAGCCGATCGTGGCGCGCGCGAGCTCGCCGCGGGACCAGCGGACCGCGCGCGACGCCGGGTCCTCCTCGGGCGCGGGGACGCCGAGCCCGACGAGCACCGCGACGAAGGGGTAGGCGGGCGAGGTGTAGGACGCCAGGCGCGCGGCGGCGAACGAGAACAGCACCGGCGCGGCGAGCGCGAGGCAGACGAGCGGCAGCCCCGGGCCGTCGCGGAAACGCCGGTCGCGGCGCAGCGCGAGGATCGCGGCCGGGACCATCGCGAGCCAGGGGAACGCGCCGACGAACGGCGCCCACACGGTCCACGGGCCGTGCGCGTGGAAGTCGGCCGCGGAGCCCATGCCCCCGAACAGGCGGCGGCGCACGAGCGCGTCGAGCGCGCCCGGGAGCCGCGCGTCGAGCACGAGGTACCACGGGACCGCGATCGCGGCGAAGAGGACGACGCCGAGCGGGCTCGCGAACGGGCGCAGGATCCGCGCCGAGCGGCGGACGAGCGCGGTCGCCGCGGCGGCGCCGCCGACGAGCACGAGCGCGAGCGGCCCCTTGACGAGCATCGACAGCCCGCACGCGCCCCACAGCAGCAGCGGCCAGCGCCGCGGGACCCGCTCCGTGCACCGGTCCGCCTCGAGCAGGGCCCATCCCGCCAAGGTGGTCGTGACGAGGAGGAACGCGTCGGGCGCGATCGCGTACGTCTGCACGAGGAACGACGGCATCGTCGCGAGCGCGAGCGCCGCGAGGCGGCCGCGCCACGGCCCGCCCGACGGCGAGAGGCGGCGCACGACGAGCCCGACGAGCAGCACGACGAGCGCGCCCGCGAGGAGGTGCGGCAGCCTCGCGACGACGTCGGAGACGCCGAAGAGGCGGAACGCCGTCGAGGTCGCCCAGTACTCGAAGGGCGGCTTCTCGAGCAGCGGCGCGCCGTTGAAGCGCGGCACGACGAGGTCGCCGCTCTCGACCATCTCGCGCGCCATCGCGCAGTAGCGGGTCTCGGTGCTCGACGACGGCCCGACCGCGGCGCCGACGAGGAGCAGGCCCGCCGCGACCACCGGGAGCAGGGCGAGCGTCCAGCGGGGCGGGAGGGGGTGCAGCGTCGGCTCCGCGCGCCCGGGCCGGTGCGGCCGGGCGGGGCGGGAGTGTGCCATGCCGGCCCCGCGCGCCCCACGCTCGCGGCGCGCCGTCCCGGGGGACGCGCGCGACGCGGTGCGCGACCGCGGGCCCCCGCGCGATCCCCGCCCCGACCGCGGGCCCCGTCGCCGGTCCGACGCCCGACCTACGGCGCGGCGTTGGTCAGGAGCAGGTAGCGGATGCCGCCGACCGGTTGCGCCCAGAGGATGCGCGCCCGGTCGAGGACCGCGCGGTCCTCCGGCGCGGCCCGCCGGTCGCGCTCGCGCCACGTCTTCTCCTTGGCGAGCACGAGCACGGGCGACGCCGTGGGCGCGAGGACGCGGGCGGCCTCGCGGTACGCGACGGTGCCCAGCGGCGAGAGGCCGCGGTGCGGGAACGACCACAGCACCGAGGCGTCGGAGAAGCCCCAGATCGCGAGCGGGGCCTGCGGCGCCGCGCGCTCGCCCGCCCGCGCCGCGGAGGCGAACGACTTCCACGGGTCGAAGGCCGGCATCACCGCGGTCGCGACCACGACCCACGCCGCCGCGACGGCGACGCCCACGGCGCGGGCGGAGGCGACGGCCCGGTCGCGCAGGCGCAACGCGACCACGCCGCCGACCGCGGCGAGCAGCGCGACCGCGCCCAGCGCCGAGGTCGCCGGCCCTCCGAGGACGGCGCGCGCGGCGGCGCGCTCGTCGGCGCCGAGGGGGAGCGCGTCTGCCGCGACGAGCAGCGGCACCGCCACCGCGAGCACGGCCGCGACGAGCCCGGCGACGCCGAGGCCGCGCGCGAGGTGCGCCCGCCCGCGCGGCCCGATCCCGCGATGGAGCCCGTACGCGCCGAGCCACGCGGTCGCGGCGAGGAGCGGCACGAGGTAGAGCTCGCGCTTGCTGCGCGGCAGCGAGAGCGCGAGCAGCGGCACGAGCAGGCCCCACGCGGCGGCCCCGAGCCCGAGGCGGTCGCCCTCGGGCGCGCGGCGCGGGCGCAGCGCCGCGGGCAGCGCGAGCAGCCACGCGGGCGTCCACGGCAGGCCGAACGCGAGCAGCAGCGGGAACAGGTAGAGCGGCCCGTGCTCGTGCGGGACGTCGTCGCCCGCGACGCGGTCCGAGAGCTGCCCGAGCACGCGACGGCCGAAGGACACGTCGTCGTTGTAGGCGAGCGCGTCGCCGGCGCGGGCGACCGCGGGGACCAGCCACGCGGCCGCGAGCCCGAGCGCGAGCGCGAGGCCGACGAGCCAGCGCGGGTCGAGCAGCCGGCGGCCGCGCCCCGACGCGAGCGCGCCGCCGACGAGCGCGGCGAGGGGCACGTAGAAGACGTGCGGTCCCTTCACCAGCAGCCCCGCGCCGAGCGCCGCGCCGAAGCCGAGCGCCGCCGGCCACGACCGCCGCTCGAGCAGCGTGGTGCCCGCGTCGAGCGCGAGCAGCCCGCAGGCCGTCATCGGGAGGTCGAGCGCGGCGCGCGAGCCGCTCCACAGGACGAGCCCCGTGGTCGAGAAGAGCAGCGCGGCGGTCTCGGCCGTCGCGGCGTCGCGGAACCACCGGCGCGCGAGCCGCGCGACGAGGAAGACCGCGAGCGCGGCGAACGCCGCGCAGGCCAGCCGCGCCCCCACGGCCGTGACCTCGCCCGCGACGAGGCCGGTGGCCGCCATCGCCGCGAACGCCAGCGGGGGCTTCTCGGCGTAGGGCTGGCCGTTGATGCGGGGCACGAGCAGGTCGCCCGTGTCGAGCATCCCCTGCGCGACGAGCCCGTAGCGCGGCTCGTCGGGCGCCCAGAGGTCGCGCGGCGCGCACGCGGCGAGCAGCGGGACGGCGACGGCGACCCACAGCACCCACCGTGAGCGCGGCGCGACGGCGGCGGCGGGGAGGGTCGCGGCGTCCACCATGGGTGGCGATCCTACGCGGGGGCAGGGCGGCCCGCGCACGCGCGCGGGGCGACCGACGGGCGGGCGCCGCCAAGCGTGCGCGCCCTGCGACGGGCGCGTAGGGTGGCCGCGATGGACGCGCCCGCGCCCGCATTGCGACCGCCGCTCCCGACGTCGCGCGGGCTGCTCCTCGCCTCGCTCGTCGGCCTCGCCGCGACGGTGCTGCTCTCGGGCTGGGCGAGCGGGCTCGCGGGCAGCACCGAGACCCGCTACGCCGAGATCGCGCGGGAGATGCTCGCCCGCGGGGACTTCGTGGTGCCGACGCTCAACGGCGCGCCCCACCTCGAGAAGCCCCCGTTCGCCTACTGGGCGCTCATGGCGTCGTACGCCGTGCTGGGCGTCGGCGACGTGGCGGCGCGGGTCCCGGGGCTCCTCGCCGCCGCGGCGACGCTCGCCGCGGTCGCGGCGGCGGCGCGGCGCCTCGCGCCCGCCGGCGCCGACGCGCGGGCCACGGGGCGCGGCGCGGCGGTCGTGCTCGCGACGATGCCGGCGTACGTCTTCCTCGCGCGCACCGTCTCCACCGACGTGTGGCTGGTGGCGTGCACGACCGTGGCCGGCGCGGGCGTCGCGGTGTCGGCGGCGACCGACGGACGCCCGGGCCTGCGCTGGACGCTCGCGATGCACGCCGCGCTCGGCGTGGGCATGCTCGTCAAGGGCCCCGCGGTGCTGCTCACCCCGATCGTGGGCGCGGTGGCCGCGGCGGTGGCGGCGCGTCGGGTGCGCGTGCTGCGCCCGCTGGTCCACCCCGTGGGACTCCTCGTCTCGCTCGCCACCGCGGCGTCGTGGTACGTCGCCGGCGACGCGCGGCTGCCCGGCCTGCTCGACCTCTACCTCACGCGGCGCGTCACGGGCGGCGTGCTCTCGGGCGAGCACCACGACAACCCGTGGTGGGTCGTGTGGGGCCCGGTGCTGCTCGGGTCGGCCCCGTGGGTCGGTGCGCTGTTCGGCGCGGTCCCGACGCTGCGCCGACGCGGCGGCCTCGCGCCGCTCGCGGCCATGGCGCTCGCCGCGCCCGTCTTCTTCACGCTCGTGCCGTCGCGCCTGCCGACCTACGGCCTGCCGAGCCTGCCGTGGGTCGCGCTGATGGTGACGCTGGGGGCGCCCCGCGACGACGCGGACGGCGAGCGCGGCGACCGCGCGTGGCGCACGCACCTGCGCCGCGCGACCGAGGCGACCGCGGCCGTGGCGGCGCTCGGCGCGGTCGTCCTCCTCGTCGTGCGCGCCACGGAGGGCCGCTGGCCCGCGGCGGTCGCGACGGCGGCGCTCGTCGCGGTCGCGCTCGTGGGCGCCGCGCTCGCGGTGGCGGCCCGTCGCCGCGCGGCCCCCGAGGGCGCGCGGCTCGCGGCGGCGGCGGCGCTCGCGGTCGTGGCCGCGGGGGCGGTCGCCCTCGCGGTCGTGCCCGAGGCCGTGGGCGGCCACCGACGGCTCGTCGAGCGGGCCCTCTCGCTGCGGAGCGCCGGCGAGGAGCTCGGCGTCGCGGTGCACAAGGACGGCGACTGGGCGCTGCTCCCGTTCTACGCCGCCAGCGAGGCGCGGTTCTTCGGCTACGGCGAGCGGCTCGCGCTCCGGCCGCCCTCCGAGGACGCGCCCGGGAACTTCGTCGAGCTCGACGCGCTGGGCCCGTGGTTCCGCGCGCCGCAGCGCCGCTGGCTGATGCTGCGCACGGTCGTCAAGGACCCGCGCCGCGACCCGTGGCGACGGCTCGGCGACGGCCCCGTCGTCGTCGTGACCCGCGACGACCTCTACACCGTGGTCACGAACCGGCCGCTCGAGTGACCGCGGCGGGGAGCACGGCGCTCCCCGCCGACAGCCCACCGGCGCGTCAGACGAACATCTCGCGGATCGGGGGGAAGCGCACGCCGCCGAACTGGTCCACGAGGCGCACGGGACGGCGCCCGGCGAAGTAGACCTTGTCCTGGTCCACGCCCATCGAGTGGCAGATCGAGGCGTGCAGCTCCTGCACCGCGACCGGACGCTCGGTGCACGCGACCCCGTCGGGGTCGGTGGCGCCGACCACGCGGCCGCCCTTGATGCCGCCGCCGGCGAACGCCACCGAGAACGCCTGCGGGTAGTGCCCGCGGCCGCCGTCGCCGTTGCCGCCGCCGCCGAGCGCCGGCGTGCGGCCGAACTCGCTGAACCAGTAGACGAGCGTCTCGTCGAGCAGGCCGCGGTCGCGCAGGTCGCGCAGCAGGCCGGAGAGGCCCGGGTCCACGGCCTCGGCGAGCGCCTTCACCGCCGCGTGCTCGTTGTTGTGCGTGTCCCAGCCGCCCTGCACCACCTCGACGACCTTGACGCCCGCCTCGAGCAGGCGCCGCGCGACGATGCAGCCCTTGCCGAAGGTCGTCTGGCCGTAGAGCTTCTGGATCGAGTCCGGCTCCTCGGACACGTCGAAGGCGCGGTTCTTCGGGGTGTCCATGAGGCGCTTGGCGCGCTCGAACATGTTGCGGTGCGGCGCGACGGCGTCGTCGCCGCGGTCGCCCTCGAACTCGCGGTTGAGCCGGTCGAGCAGCGACAGGCGCGAGTCGCGGCGGCGCTTGTCGATCCCGGGCGGCGGCGTGAGGTTGTCCACCGGCGCCGCGGGGTTGCTGACCACGAAGGGGTCCCACTCGACGCCCATGTAGCCCGCGCCCTGGCTGCCGCCGATGCTGACGAAGTTGGGCAGCGTGCTGTCACGGTCGCCGATCTCGTGCGCGACGTAGGAGCCGATCCCGGGGTGCTGCACCGTCGGGTTGGGCACGTAGCCCGTGTGCATCAGGTAGCGGCCGCGGTCGTGGTTGCCTTCCTTGGTCGTGACGGAGCGGACGACGCAGACGTCGTCCATGACCTTCGCCACGTTCTGGAAGTACGAGCCGACCTCGACGCCGGGCACCGAGGTGTTGATCGGCTCGGCCTCGCCCATGTTGGGCGAGCCCTTCTTCTTGGGCGACCACGTCTCGAACTGCGTCGCGCCGCCCGCCATGTAGAGCAGGACGAGGCGCTTGGCCTGGCCCTTGCCCGGGATCGGGTCGTCGTCGCCCTTGGGCTTGTCCTTGGCGACGGCGAACGGCACGCGCGGCGAGATCAGCGAGGCGGCGCCGGCGGCGAGCGTCCAGCCGAGGACGTCGCGACGGGAGGGGCGGCGGGGCTGCGTCATGGTCTTGGCTCCGGACGGGCGGTGGGAGGGCGCGGGGCCGGTCAGTGGTTCGACATGAACTCGGTGGTGTTGCACAGGGCCCACAGGAGGTCTTCGTAGCCCTCCTTCTCGGTGCGGCTCGTGTGCACGTGCTGCAGCGCGTTGCTCAGCTCGCCCGGCGACGGGTCGCGCGAGAGCACGGTCAGGTAGACGCGGCGGACGCGCTCGCGGTCGCTGCGCTCCTCGGACAGCACCCGGGCCAGCGGCGAGTCGGGGTTGGCCGCGCCCATGATCCGGTTGACCTGCTCGCCGTTCATCATCAGCAGGCCGCGCGGGATCGTGCCGGTGAACGTCTCCTCCTCGGACTGCTCGTCGTCGTCGAACGAGCGGCGGAAGAGCTGGTAGATCGCCATGCGCGGGTCCTGGAGCGTGCGCCGCCCCTCGGCCCCGGCGCGCTCGCGGGCCTCGAGCAGCCGCTCGACCTGCTTCTCCGCGCCGGTCGCGCGGAACAGCGCGTCGAAGGACTGCTCGACCGTGAGCGGCTTGACCGCGGCCACGGCGAACAGCGACGGGTCGGGGCGCTCGACGCCGCGCGGCATCTTCGAGGTGCGCTGGTACGCCTCGGTGCCCGTGATCACGCGGACGAGGTGGCTCACGTCGAAGCCCGAGCGCACGAGCTCGTCGGCGAGGAAGTCGAGCAGCTCGGGGTTCGTCGGCTTGTTCGCGGACGAGAAGTCGTCCACCGGGTGCACGATCCCGCGGCCCATCAGGAACGCCCACATGCGGTTGGCGAAGGCCTGGGCGAACCACGGGTTGGTCTTCGAGGTCATCCACTTCGCGAGCACCGTGCGGCGGTCGATGCCGGCGACGTCCTTGACCTGCTTGCCGAGGAGGAACTTCGCCTCGGGGAACGACGTGCGCCCGCGCAGCTGCGGCCGCCCGCCCTCGAGCGTCAGCGGGATGCCGGTGCGGCGGCCGGGCATCATCGTCATGTCGCCGGGGCGCCCGGACCGCTCGGGCTCGGGCGTGAGCGACGACACGTCGAACGAGATCTCGGGGTTGCCCGGCGTCATGTTGCGCCGGTACGTCGTCGTGAAGAAGAACGCCGCGTAGTCGGCGAAGTCCTGCTGCTTGATGCGCTTGTCGTAGGGGTGGTCGTGGCACTGCGCGCACTGGATCTGCACGCCGAGGAAGAAGCGGCTCGTCTTGCCCGCCGCGTCGGCGGCCGACGTCTCGAACGACGCGAGGAGGCCGGTGGCGCCGTTGGTCTCGGAGTTGCCCGTGGCCGTGACGAGGTCGTAGACGAGCTCGTCGTAGGGACGGTTCTTGCGGAACTGGTCGCGCAGCCAGTCGTTGAACGTACGGCGGTCGAGGTTCCGGTTGCGCGTGGCGGTCCCGACGAGGAGGTTGCTGTACCACATCGCGAACCAGTCGGCGTGGCGACGCGACGCGAGGAGGCGGTCCACCAGCGCGCTGCGCTTGTCCGGCGCGGTGTCCTGCAGGAACGAGACCGTCTCGTCGTAGGTCGGGATCGTCCCGGTGAGGTCCATCGTGACGCGGCGGAGGTACTCGGCGTCGTCGGCGAGCGGCGCGACGACGAGGTCCTTCTGCGCGCGGAACTTCGAGGCGACCAGCCCGTCCACCTTCGCCGCGGCCGCGCGCCAGTCCTTGGGGCCGTCGGCGGACGCGCGCGGGGCGGAGACCGCGGCCGCGACGAGGGCGAGGGCGGCGAGCGCCGTCCACGAGAACCGGCGACGGTGGGACATGGGGAGCCTCCGCAGGACGGGACGTCGCTCTGAACCCGTCGCGGGGCCGGCGGGTTTCGCGCGGCTGCGACGGCTTCGTTGCAAACGTCCGCCGCGGATCGTACCCGCGGCGCCCTCCGGGCGGGACGGGGGTCCCGTCGGGGGACCGGGCGGCCCCCGGACACCTTACAATCGACTTACGTCTTGCCCACCGTGAACGCGACGAGGGTCAGGTCGTCCCGGTTCTTCGCGCCGCCCGTCCACCCGTGGATCGCGCCACGAACGGCGTCGAGCAGGGGCAGCGGGCCCCGCCCGCCCTCGCGGGCGACGAGCTCCTTGAGGCGGTCGTCGCCGAACAGCTCGCCGGTGGGCGACGGCGCCTCGGTGGCGCCGTCGGTGTAGAGCAGGACCGAGTCCCCCGCCGAGAGCGTCACGTCGTCGCCGCGCCCGAACGGCAGCCCCGCGAGGACGCCGAGCACGGGCCCCGTCGGGTCGAGCCCGAGGACCTCGCCCGACGAGCGGCGGACCACGGGCGGGTTGTGGCCCGCCGAGCACCACTCGAAGCGCCCGCTCGCGCCGTCGAGCAGCCCGACGAACATCGTCATGAACTTCCCCTGCGTCATGTCCTTGCAGAGGAAGTCGTTGAGCATCGTGACCGCGGAGGCGAGGTCGGTGACGGTCTTGCTGAACGCGCGCAGCAGCGCTCGCGCCTCGGCCATCACGAGCGCCGAGCCGAGCCCGTGGCCGCTGACGTCGCCGATCGCGACCAGCACGCGGCCGTCGTCGAGCGGGAAGAAGTCGTAGTAGTCGCCGCTCGCGTCCTCGCAGAGCTCGTTGACGCCGGCGAGCAGGAACGGCGCCACCTCGAGCGTCGCGTCGGCGGGCAGCAGCGCGCGCTGGATGCTCTGCGCGGCGGCGATCTCGCGGTCCTGGCGCTCCTTCTCGAGCGCCTGGCGGTGGAGCACCGCGTTCTCGATGGCGAGCGCGGCGTGGACCGCGAGCGCATCGAGGTACTCGACGTCGGACGTCTCGAACGGGCCCGTGCGCTTGTTGAGGAGCTGGAACACGCCGACGATGGCGCCCTTGCGGCTGCGGATGGGCGAGCAGAGGATCGAGCGCGTGCGGAACCCGCTGCGCTTGTCGGTGGACGGGTCGAAGCGCGGGTCCTGGTACGCGTCGTCGATGCGGACCGTCTCGCCCGTCTTCGCGACGGTGCCGGCGATGCCGCGCCCGAGCGGGAGGCGGATGACGAGCGGCTGCGACGCGCTGACGACGCGGGACCAGATCTCGGTCCCGTCGGCCGACATCAGGTACACGGTGCCGCGCTCGGAGCCGACGGCCTCCGACGCGAGGCGCAGGATGATGCCGAGCAGCTCGTCCTGGTCGAGCGTGCTGTGCAGGACCTGGCTCGCCTCGACGAGGCTCTTCTGCCGTGCGAGCTCGCGCTCGAGCCGGGCGAACTCCTCCTCGCGCCGGGCGTCGGCCATCTCACGCCTCCCCGCGCCGGCGCGGCCCGCCGAACGGGAACGTCGCCGTGACGACCGAGGAGATGCCGCCGCGCACCCGGAACTCGCCGCGCACCTCCATCCGTCGGGGCGCGGTGGCGGCGACGAGGTCGTCGAGGATGCGGTTCACCACGGCCTCGTAGAAGATGCCGCGGTCGCGGAACGCGAAGAAGTACAGCTTGAGGCTCTTGAGCTCGACGCAGCGGCCGTCGGGGACGTAGCGGACGACGATCGTCGCGAAGTCGGGCTGGCCCGTGACCGGGCAGAGGCTGGTGAACTCGGGCGCGGTGTGGACGATCTCGTAGTCCCGGCCGGGCGCGGGGTTGGGGAACGTCTCGAGGAGCGCGCGCGGTTCCTTCGCGCGGCGGGGGGCGCGCGCGGGGCTCATGCGAGGCGCTCCACGACGTCGAGGTCGCTCGTCAGCGTGCGGTACACGGGGCACTTCTGGGCGATCTCGAGCAGCTTCTGCCGCTGCGCGTCGTCGAGGGGGCCCAGCGGCTTGACCTCGACGACGAGCCGCTCCTTCGCCTCGGGAACGCCGACCGCGGCCTTCTCGCGCGTGAGCACGAGCTCGACGCCCTGCAGCGGCCACTGCTTGCGCGCGGCGTAGACCTGCAGCGTCATCGCGGTGCAGCCGCCGAGCGCGGCGAGCAGCGTCTCGTGGGGCCCCATCGCGGTCCCGGGCCCGCCTTCGGCGACGGGGAGGTCGAGCCGGACCGTGGACGTGCCGTTGGTCGCCTCGACGACGTGGCCCCCGAGGGTGCGGCAGGTGACGCGGTCGGCCATGGCACGGCTCCCCTCCCGCCGACGACCGGCGGGAGCCCGTCCACCCTACGGGGAGGCCGCGCGAACCGGGCCGTTTGCCTCGCGCGCGGCGGCCGGACGCGCGACACCGCCGCGCGCGACGGCGAGGCCCCGCCGGGGCCCCCGACCGCTCCCCTCACGAGGACGACGACGGCGCGCGGGACGGCCGGCGACCGCGCGCCGCGCCGGCCCGCACGCCCCGCGTGCCCCGAGGGGCGAGGGGACGCGAACCGGCGGGCGTCACGCACGGCACGGATCGGCGCAGCGCGACGGGCAGGAAGGCCTGCGCGAGCGCGGGCGTCCGCGAGGTCGCGCGCTCACAGTCTCCCGCTCTGGGACAGCGAGAGGAGGTCCATCGTCAGCGCGACGCCGTAGTGGAGGAACCAACCCCACACGATCGTGCCCGTGCGGTAGGAGAGCGAGCCGAGCACGAGGCCCGCGCCGATCGCGCCGAACGCCTCGGGCATCGGCTTGTGGAAGTGGATCATGCAGTAGGGCGCGAGCATCACGAGCACCGCCGCCCGGCCCAGCCGCGGCTTGAGCCCGAGCACCATGAAGCCGCGGAAGAACCACTCCACGCAGAGGAACTGCACGAAGTAGGCCGCCTCGAACGCGACCCAGTCGCCCCCCGCCTTCGCGGGCGGCCGCGGGTAGAAGGGGTAGGTCCACTGGAAGTCGTCGCGCCGCGACGCGAGCCACACGACCGGGAGGAACACGACGAAGAGCAGCGCGTACAGCCTCGCGTCGCGCCCCGTGCCCTTGACGCGCAGCCCCGTCTCCCGCGGCCCGACGCCGCCGACCGTGCGCATCAGCAGCATCGGCACGACGAGCAGCAGCACGACGCATCCCGACACCCACCACAGCCACGGCACGAGGTCGCGCGGCAGCGTGGGGAACGTCGTGCGCAGCCACGCCACCGCCCCGAGCGCCCACGCCGGCGGACGCCCCGTGCGATGCATGACCTGGATGAACGCGTACTCGAGCGTCGTCAGCGCGACCGGGACCCACGCGAGGACGAGCAGCGGGACCCGGTCGAACGCGACGAGGTCGCGCGCGAGCGTGCGGAAGCCCGCCCGCCCGGCGTCGTCGTGCGGAGCGGGGGCCGGCGCGTCGATCGGCCGCTCCCGTCAGGCGGTCGCCACGGGCACGGCCGCCTTCGCGGCGCGCTCGGACGGGAGCACCGCCGCGGCCACCGCCTTGGCGACGTCGAGGTGCAGGCCGGGCATGAACGGCGACGGCAGCAGGTCGTCCGCGTTGGCGTGCACGGCGAGCGCCTTCGCGGCCGCGATCTTCATCGCGGGCGTGAAGCGGACCGCGCCCGCGTCGATCGCCCCGCGCATCAGGCCGGGGTAGGCGAGCACGTTGTTGATCGCCGCGCCCTCGGAGGCGAGCGCGGCCCCCGCGGCGAGCGCGTCGTGGGGGCGGATCTCCGGGCGCGGGTTCGTCAGCGCGAACACGACCTGCCCGGGCCGCACCCACTCCTTCTTGATCAGGCCCGCGCGCCCCGTCGCCGCGACGACGAGGTCGGCCTCGTTCATCACGTCGTGTACCGTCGGGCAGATCTTGGCGCCCAGGGGCTTGGCGCGCGCGACCGCCTCGGCGCCCGGGTCGTACGCGACCGCGCCCTTGGGCCCGAGCTCGATGAGCAGCTCGAGGATCGTGTAGCCGGCCGCGCCCAGCCCCACCTGGCCGACGACGGTGTCCTCGAGGCGTCGCCCGAGCACGTGCAGCGCCGAGAGCACCGCGGCCGCCGCGACGACCGCGGTCCCGTGGCGGTCGTCGTGGAGCACCGGCACGTGGAGCTCGTCCTGCAGGCGCGCCTCGAGCTCGAAGCAGCGCGGGGCCGCGATGTCCTCGAGGTGGATCGCGCTGTAGTTGGGCCGGAGGATGCGGCACATCTCGACGACGCGGTCCACGTCGCGCGAGTCGATGCCGAACGAGAGGCCGTTGAGGTCCACGAACTCGGCGTAGAAGATCGACTTGCCCTCGAGGACCGGGATCACGCCCTTGGGCCCGAGGTCGCCCAGCCCCAGCACGCGGCTCCCGTCGGAGAGCACGAGCACGTTGCGGCCGACCGAGGTGTAGCGGCGCAGCGCGGCGTCGTCGTGGGCCACCTTCGTGCAGACGGTGGCGACGCCCGGCGTGTAGGCCAGCCGCATGTCGGCGAGCGTCTTGACCGGGCGCGACGGGACGAGCTTGAGCTTGCCGCCGACGTGGAAGTCCACCGAGCGGTCGGGGAGCACCGTGACGCGCGTGCCGGGCACCGCGCCCTCGATGGAGGCCTTGAGCTTGTCGACGTCGAGGCCCTGCGTCTCGACCGTGACGTCGCGGATGCTGTAGATGCTGTCGGTGTGGACCGTGTCGAGGTCCCCGATCACCGCCCCGGCGCGGCCGATCTCCGCCGAGATCTTGGCGAGCGTCCCGGCCTTGTGGGGCATGCGGATGCGGAGGGTGACGTCGGCGGACACGGGGGGCACCTCGCGACGGGAGGTCCCCGGAACATACCGCGGTCGCCCCGCCCGCCGCGGGAATCCGGGGCGCCGTCCGCGGCCCGCGATCACTCGACGCGGATCGGCACCTCGACCCGCACGACCGCCGGCGCGAGGCACGACGTCGCGTCGCACGGCTGGAACGAGAGCGCGAGCGTCGGCCGACGGGGCCCGAGCGCGGCGCCGGGCGCGACGGCGAGCACGACCTCCACCTCGAAGGTCCCCTCGTAGCGGCCGAGCGGGATCCCGCCCGCGCCCGCCGCCGACGTCGTCGCGGGCGGGAAGCGCACCTGCGCCAGCGTGAACGGCCCCTTGCCCTCGAGCGCCAGCGTGGTGGCCACCGCGTCGGGAGGGAGCGCGCCGGGGCCGTTCACGTGCCAGCCCGCGTCCACGACGACGCGCAGCCGCACCGTCGCCTCCGCGCCCGGCGCGACCTCGCGGCGCGCGACGAACGCGTCCACGCGCACGGGGCCCGTCCGCGCCGTCGCGTCGGGCGCGGCCGTGCCGGCGCCCGCGGCCTCGCCGGCGAGGCGCTCCGCGACCGCGCGCACGAGCGCGGCCGTCCCCGCGGGCGCGCGTGCCACGAGCGGGCGGAACGCCGCGAGCGTGCGGCCCGCGGCGTCGCCGTACGGCGCGTGGCCCGTGCGCCGCGCGAGGCGGAGCAGCACGCGCGCCGCCGTCGCGTTGGGCGACGGGATCGGCGAGTCGAACGCGTCCTTGGGTCGGGCGAGCAGCGCCTCGTGGTCGTCGGCCGTGGAGTAGAAGCCGCCCGCGGGGTCGGTGTGGCGCGCGACCACGACGTCGGCGAGCGCGCGGGCCTCGCGCTCCCACGCCGGGTCGCCGGTGGCGTCGGCGAGGTCGAGCAGCGCGTCGGCGAGGTGGACGTGGTCGTCGAGGAAGCCCGGGACGGACGGCCCCGCGTCCTTGGGGAAGCGCAGCAGGCGGCCGCCCTCGCGGCAGCGGTCGAGGAGCGAGCGCGCGAGCGCGCGGGCCCGCTCGGTCCACGAGGGGTCGCCGAGCGCGCGGCCCGCCGCGACGAAGCCCGCGACGAGGAGCGCGTTCCACGCGACGATCACCTTGCCGTCGCGGCCCGGTTGCGCGCGGCCGGCGCGCACCTCGAGCAGGCGGGCGCGCACGCGGGCGAGGTCGCGGTGGAGGTCGGCCTCGCTGCGCCCGAGCGCCGCCGCCGCCTCGGCGAGCGGGCGCGGCCGGTGCAGGATCGAGCGGCCCGTGGGGCGCCCGGTGGACTCCTCGAGGTAGTTCCCGCCCGCCCGCACGCCCCACACGGCCTCGACGACGCGCGCGTCGTCGGCCCCGACCGCGGCGCGCACCTCCTCGGGCGTCCACGTGTAGGTGAGCCCCTCGTGGCCGTCGGTGTCGGCGTCGAGGCTGCTCGCGTAGCCGCCGCCGTCCACGCGCATCTCGCGCTCGACCCACCCGAGGATGCCGCGCAGCACCTCGGCGTGGCGGGCCTCGCGCGTCGCCTCGTAGGCGAGCGCGTAGGCCTGCGCCAGCAGGGCGTTGTCGTAGAGCATCTTCTCGAAGTGCGGGAGCAGCCACTCCGCGTCGGTGCTGTAGCGGTGGAACCCGCCGCCGACCTGGTCGTGCACGCCGCCGGCCGCCATGCCGTCGAGCGTCGCCAGCGCCATCGCGCGCGCTTCCGGCCCGACGAGCGGCGCGACGTCGCGGTCGAGGAACAGCAGCAGGTGCGCGTGCGGGGGGAACTTGGGCCGGCGGTCGAACCCCCCGCGCTCGCGGTCGAAGGAGGACGCTGCGTCGGCGACCGCGGCGCGGACGAGGTCGGCGTCGGAGCCGTCGAAGGGCGGGAGCACGGGGCCCGCGGCGTGCGCGCGCACGGCGTGCGCGATCTCGTCGGCGGCGGCGGAGAGCCGCTCGCGACCGGAGCGCCACAGCTCGCCGATGCGGCGCGACACCTCGACGAGGTCGTTCGGGCGCAGGTAGGTGCGCGCGAGGAACGGGCGGCCGTCGGGGAAGAGGAACACCGACATCGGCCAGCCGCCGTGCCCGGTGGTCAGCTGCACCGCCGCCATGTAGACGTCGTCTACGTCGGGGCGCTCCTCGCGGTCCACCTTCACGCACACGAACGTGTCGTCGAGCACGGCCGCGACGGCCTCGTCCTCGAACGACTCGTGCGCCATGACGTGGCACCAGTGGCAGGCCGCGTAGCCGATCGAGAGGAACACCGGCCGGTCGAGCCGCTTCGCCTCCGCGAACGCCGCGGGCCCCCACGGCCACCAGTCCACCGGGTTGTGCGCGTGCTGGCGGAGGTAGGGGCTGCGCTCGCGCGCGAGACGGTTCTCGGGCGGGGGGCGGGCGCCGGCGGCGGGTGCGGTCATCGGGTCCTCCGCGCGGGCGGTCGTCGCGACGAGGACGAGCAGCGAGAGGACCGCCGCGGCGCGCATCGTCCGGAGGATCCCTGCCCTCGGGGCGGGGCGAGGCCGGAAACCCGGCGCACGTGACCGGTTCCCCCCGGCGGGTCGGGACGGGCGACGCGCCTTGACACCCGCCCCGTCACCGGTACGGTTGCGCCCCTCGCTGTCCATCGCCGGGATGGCGGAATTGGCAGACGCGCTAGGTTGAGGGCCTAGTGACCCTAACACGGTCTTCCGGGTTCAAGTCCCGGTCCCGGCACCAGTCACTGTTTCGCGGCTGTTCTGCGGGCGCCTGAAGGACGCGCCGCGGTGGCGACGCGCCCCGCGAAAGCCAGCCGACGCCCCCGGTCAGGATCGCGCGGACGGTGCGCCCGCAGGCCGCGACGGATGGCGGCGCGGCCTGTCGGCCGGAGCACCACGCGCTTCGCGGACCGGTGGCCGAGATCTCGCGCGGCTGTTCTGCGGACGCCTAAAGGACGCGCCGCGGTGGCGACGCGCCCCGCGAAAGCCAGCCGACGCCCCCGGTCAGGGCCGGGAGGACGGTGCGCCCGCAGGCCGCGACGGATGGCGGCGCGGCCTGTCGGCCGGAGCACCGCGCGCTTCGAGGGGCGGTCACCGAGATCTCGCGCGGCTGTTCTGCGGGCGCCTGAAGGACGCGCCGCAGTGGCGACGCGCCCCGCGCGAGCCAGCCGACGCCCCCGGTCAGGATCGCGCGGACGGTGCGCCCGCAGGCCGCGACGGATGGCGGCGACGCCGAATGCTCGGAGGACCGGTCGCTTCGAGGGGCGGTCGCCGAGATCTCGCGCGGCTGTTCTGCGGACGCCTGAAGAACGCGCCGCTGGGGCGACCCCTGCGGCGCGGTCCCGCGTCCCGCACCGGAAGCGGCCTCGACGCGCCCTCGGACGGAAGCGGTCCCGAGAGGCGCGCGCCAAGGACCGGTCGCGACCGGTCGGCTCCCGCGCCCGGCACGGGGGGTCCGGCCCGACAGGACTAGACTGAGACCCCGGGTGCGGCGGTTGACGGCACCCGATGGAGCCCGGCATGACCGCGTCGAAGAACGTCCACGGCAAGCGGGGCATGGACCTGATCTACGACCCCCTGACCAACAAGGGGACCGCGTTCACCGACGCCGAGCGCGACGCGCTCGGGCTGCGAGGGCTGCTCCCGCCCGCCGTCAAGACGCCCGAGCAGCAGCTGCTCCGCGTCTACGACAACTTCCGCCGCAAGACCGACCCGCTCGAGAAGTACATCTACCTCGTCTCGCTCCAGGAGCGCAACGAGGTCCTGTTCTACCGGCTCGTCCTCGAGCACCTCGAGGAGACGATGCCGATCATCTACACGCCGACGGTCGGCCTCGCGTGCCAGCGCTTCGCCTACATCTACCGGCGCCCGCGCGGCCTCTACATCTCCGCCCACGACAAGGGCCGCGTCCGCGAGATCCTCCGCCACTGGCCCTACGAGGACGTGCGCGTCATCGTCATCACCGACGGCGAGCGCATCCTCGGGCTCGGCGACCTCGGCGCCAACGGCATGGGCATCCCGATCGGGAAGCTCTCCCTCTACACCGCGTGCGCCGGCGTCCCGCCCGAGCGCTGCCTGCCCGTGATGCTCGACGTCGGCACGAACAACCAGACGCTGCGCGACGACCCGCTCTACCTCGGCCTCGACCAGCCGCGCCTGCGCGGCAAGGCCTTCGACGAGCTCGTCGACGAGTTCGTCACCGGCGTGCAGGAGGTCTTCCCCAAGGCCTGCATCCAGTTCGAGGACTTCGGCAACACGAACGCCTTCCGCCTGCTCCACCACTACCGCGACCGCGTCTGCACGTTCAACGACGACATCCAGGGCACCGCCGGCGTCACGCTCGCCGGGCTGCTGTCGGCCACGCGCGTCACGGGCAAGAAGCTGTCCGACCAGCGCTTCCTCTTCCTCGGCGCGGGCGAGGCCGGCATCGGCATCGGCGACCTCATCGTCACTGCGCTCGAGGCCGACGGCGTCCCCACCGACGTCGCACGCCGCCAGTGCTGGTTCCTCGACTCCAAGGGCCTCGTCGTGCGGTCGCGCACCGACCTCGCCGACCACAAGAAGCCCTACGCCCACGACCACGCGCCCGCCAAGACGCTGCTCGAGGCCGTCGAGAGCCTCAAGCCCGACGCGCTCATCGGCGTCTCGGGCATGCCGCAGACCTTCGACGAGCCGGTGGTCCGCGCGATGGCCCGCCTGCACAAGACGCCCGTGATCTTCGCGCTCTCCAACCCGACGTCGCAGGCCGAGTGCACCGCCGAGCAGGCCTACACGTGGACCGACGGCCGCGCGCTCTTCGCGAGCGGCAGCCCGTTCGACCCCGTCACGATGCACGGCCGCACGCACGTCCCCGGCCAGGGGAACAACTGCTACATCTTCCCCGGCGTCGGCCTCGGCGTGATGGCGAGCGACGCGACGCGGGTCACCGACGAGATGTTCTTCGTCGCGGCGCGCACGCTGGCGTCGCTCGTCACCGACGCCGACCTCGCGATGGGCCGCCTCTACCCCGACCTCAAGCGCATCCGCGAGGTCTCGGCGGCGATCGCCGCGGCCGTGGCGCGCGTCGCGTTCGACCGCGGGCTCACGAAGATGGCGCGCCCGCGAGACCTCGCCGCCCACGTCCGCGAGCAGATGTTCTCGGCGACCTACCCGACCTGGGCCTGACGCGGGCCGCCGTTCGCCGGCGCGACGACGGCGCCCGCACCGCGAGCGCCGCGCGTCCGGCGGCGCGCTACGGCCGCGCGGCGCGGACGGCTTCGAGCCACCCGTGCCCGAAGCGCTGGTCGGGCTCGAGGTAGTGGCCCTCGCTCCACTCGTTCCACGAGGCCACGAAGACCAGCGGGTCGCCCAGCGGCGCGTCGGCGGCGAACCGGTGCGCGCGGGCGAGCGCCTCGGAGAAGCGCTCGGGGTGCTCCCCCACGACGACGGGCGACCACGGGTACTTGTCGGGCCGACGGGGCCCGAAGTCGGCCCCGCGCGGCGAGGCGTCCCATCCCGTCGCCACCGACGGGACGTAGGGCAGCCCCGCCGCGCGCGCGACCCCCGCCCACTCGCCCGCGCGGCGCGCCGCGCAGGTGGCGTAGTCCTGCAGGAACGGCCCCCGCCACTCGGGCAGGAGCACGTAGTGCGTGACGCTGTCGAAGCCGACGTCGCGCACCGCCCCGACCACCTCCGCCGACGGCTCGATCGCCGCGAGGTGCACGTCGGGCAGCCCGAGGTCGCGCAGCCGTCGGCGCGCCGCGCGCACGGCCTGCGCGGCCTGCTCGAGCCCGAGCTCCTTGACGAAGAACGTGGAGTCGAAGATCGAGAAGTAGGGCCGCCCCGCGACGCGCAGGTAGTTCGGCCGCACGAAGTAGCGCTCCGCGACGAACGTGACGAGCGCCACGAAGTCGGCGACGTCGGACGGCACGAGCCGCTCGCCCTCGATCACCGGCGCGTCCGCCCGCCGCACGGGGAGGACGCGCCGCGGCATGCGGTTGGCCCACATCACCGCGAACGGCGTCGCGCGCCCGACCTCGGAGCCGAGGAAGCCGAGGTCGAGCGCGTCCTCGAACACCCGCTTGCCGCGGCACCAGAAGAGACCGTGGACGAACGCGTCCACGCCGTGCGCGCGCCCGAGCGCGACCCGCCGCCCGACCTCGACGGGGTCGCGGTCGTCGTAGGCGCCGAGCAGCGGCACCTTCGGCTGCGCGTGCCCGGGGAAGCGCGGCGTGCAGCCGGCGACCAGCTCCCACTCGGTGAAGCCGGGGTGGAACGACGCGTCGCGCTCGGGGATCGGGTGCCAGCCCGGGTAGACGTAGGCGGCGACGGTCATCGCGCGGGGCCCGCGCCGGGCGTCCGGGCCGCCCCGGGCGCGTCAGCGGTCCTCGGGGGGGCGCAGCAGCAGGCGCACGCCCGCGTCCACGCGCTCGTTGGCGCGGTCGGCGGCGAGCACGAGCCCCGCCGCGGCCACGCGGCGCGTGGCGTCGAGGTCGCGACGGAACTCCGCCACGAACTGCGCGTAGCCCTCGGTGCGGAAGCGCTCCATCTCCTCGGCGACGTCTTTGCGCAGGCGCTCCTGCAGCTCGGGCGTGAGGTCCACCCGGCCGCCGTTGGCGCGCCCGATCTCGGCGACGCGCCGCGCCTGGTAGCGCATCTTCCAGTCGTCCTCGTCGTGCGCCGCCCGCACCATCGGGTTGCGCAGGTCCCACAGCAGGGCCCGCATCGCGTCGCCCTGCACGAACACCGCCACGGTGGCCTTCGAGGGGAGCGCGCGCATCGTCGCGCGGAAGTCGTCCGACGCCGCGACGCTGGGCGGCGCGCCGGGCCCGCCGCGCATCACGCGCAGGACCTCGAGGAGGTACTCCTCGCGCGTCGCGAGCACGAGGTGGCGGTCGTAGACCTTGTAGGCCGGCTGGTAGAGCGCGTACTCCGCGGGGACCACGTCCATGCGCAGGCGGCTGTACTGGATGCCGTCGGGCGACGTGACGGGCTCGGGCGCGCGGAAGCCGAGCGCGGCGACGCGGTCGGCGAGGAACTCGTCGGCGTCCTCCTGGCGCGAACCGTCGCGGATGCGCACGATGAACGCGAAGGCCGGCACCGGGACCGGGTCGCCCTCGAGGTACCACGTCTTGTACATCGCGTCGGTGAACACCGACGGGATGCGGGCGACGGCGACCGCGGTGGTCGAGCCGACCTGCTCGGCGAGGTCGTCGAGGAAGCCCTCGGCGTCGTCGTAGCCGGTCAGGCCGTCGGCGCGGCGCCTGGCACCGATCTCGCGCACGCGGTTGGTCACGAGGCGCTGGTCGGCCTTGGAGAGGTTGCCGTACAGCGCCCGGAGCAGGGCCCGGGGCGGCGTCCGGACCTGCGCGACGAGCGCGGTGTCCTTGGCCGGGATGAGGCGCAGGACGCTGCCCTGGTCCACGGGCTCGGGGTCGAGGTCGTAGGTCGCCGCGACGTCCTTGAACGTGCGCAGCGTCTCGCCGCGGTAGCGCACCTCGGCGCGCGCGAGGACGCCGTCGTCGAGCGGCTGCACGGTCGCGGAGGCGCGGTCGAGCGCCGTCACCGCGACGAACTTGCCGAGGAACGCGCTCCACGCGGACGCGCTCTCGTCGGAGAAGAGGCGGTTGAGCCAGGAGTGCAGCCCGGCGAGGTCCATCGAGGCGGCGAGCGCGCCGTCGGGACGGTCCACGTCGAAGCCCTCGCGGTCCACGAGCCGCTCGCCCTCGCCGCCGCCGAGCGCCTTCGCCTTGAGCGCGAGGTCCTCGGCGTTGCTGATCGCGATCACGTCCTTGACGCGCGCGACCCACCACACGTTCATCGGGCCGACCTCGAAGCCACCCTCGCAGGTCTCGCGCTTCCTCGCCGCGCGACGGTCGAGGAGCTCGACGCGCAGGAGGCCGTCCGAGGTCGCGGTGAGCTCGAGGTCGGGGCGCGCGACGGCGCGTTCGCGCACGAAGTCGTGCCGCACGGCCTCGAAGGCGAACTTGACCACCGGCGTCACGCGCGTGAGCAGGAGGATCTCGCGCCAGCGCGGCGGGCCCTGCCGCGGGTTGCCGCCCGGGCACCACCGCCCGGCGGCGACGACGTCCCCCGCGAGCAGGTCGCGCTCGACGCGGAAGTCGGGGCTGCCGAAGACGACCCCCTCGAGCGCGCGCAGCGGCTCGGGGATCGAGTCGTTGATCTGCGCTTCCTGCTCGGGGATCCGGTCGAAGGCGCGGAGCAGCGTCTCGCCCCGCTCGCCGACGACGACCTTGGACGGGTCGAGCGCGGGGTGGATCGGGTGGTCCACCACGTTGCGCTGCACCCAGCCCGACGCGCGCAGCTCCTTCCACGACGTGCGGTAGACGAAGTCCACGTCGGCCGGGACCAGCGCCTCCACCCGGTCCACGCGGCCCTCGAACGGCCAGTACGCGAACCAGGTGAAGCCCGCGAGCCCCACGACGACGAGCACGAGCAGCGTCACGACGAGGCGCCGCAGCCAGCGCCGGCGACGGCGCGGGGCGGGACCGGGGACGGGGGCGCGCGCCGGCGCGGGGCGGGACGAGATCACGGGGCCCACCCTACCCGGCGGACGGCGCACCGCGACGCCGTACCCCCGGAGGGCGGGGTCGTGACGGTCGGGGGAGGCGGGATCGGCCACGTCCCTCCGACGACGACCGTGGCGTCCTCCGTCCGCGCGACCGGTCGGTCGGTCGGGACGCCGGACGGAGGCGGGCCCGCGGCGGTCGCGAACGACGAGCGGCGACGAGCGCCGATCGCGCGTCAGGCCGCGGTCGGAGCGCGCCGCCGCGGCGGGCCGAGGCGGGGCGGGTTCGGCAGTGGCCGTGATAGCCTTCGGCCGCGTCATGCCCGCCTTCGCCCGCCACGCCGGTCACCTGCGCGAGTCCGCGACGATGCGGATCATCGGCCGGGCCAAGGCGATGAAGGCCGCCGGGGTGGACGTCGTCTCGTTCGGCGCCGGGGAGCCCGACTTCGACACCCCGGCGCACGTCCGGGAGGCGGCGATCCGGGCGATCCAAGAGGGGTTCACCAAGTACACCCCGGCCGCCGGGATCCCGGAGCTGCGCGAGGCGGTGGCGCGCAAGTTCACGGCCGACGGCCTCGCGGTGGGCCCCGACCGCACGCTCGTCGGGATCGGGGCGAAGAGCGTGCTCTTCGACGCGATCACGGTGCTCTGCGAGGAGGGTGACGAGGTCGTCGTCTTCGCGCCGTACTGGCTGTCCTACCCCGAGATGGTGGCGAGCACGGGGGCGGCGACGGTGGTCGTGCCGACGACGCCGGCCGACCGCTACGTGATCGACCCGGACCGGTTCCGCGCGGCGCTGACGCCGCGGACGAAGCTCGTGATCCTCAACTCCCCCGGCAACCCGACGGGGACGGTGCAGCCCGACGAGGTGCAGCGCGAGGTCGGGCGGATCGCGGCCCGACACGGCGTGTGGGTGCTGTCCGACGAGATCTACGAGCACCTCGCCTACGCCCCGGCGAAGTTCACGTCGTTCGCCCGCCTCTGCCCCGACGCCGCCGAGCGCACGATCCTCGTCAACGGCACGTCGAAGGCGTACTCGATGACGGGCTGGCGCATCGGCTACGCGGCGGGCCCGAAGGACCTCGTGGACCGGATGGTGTGCCTCCAGGGCCACGCGACGAGCGGCCCGCCGGGCATCTGCCAGCGCGCCGCGCTCGCCGCGCTCACCGGCCCCACCGACGAGATCGAGCGCATGCGCCGGGCGTTCGACGCACGCCGTCGTCTCATGGTGGACGCGCTGCGCGCGATCCCGGGCGTCGACTGCCCGGTGCCCGACGGCGCGTTCTACGCGCTCGCCGGCGTCTCCTCGTTCCTGGGCCGGCGCGCGGGCGGCCGCACGCTCGGCGACGTCTCGGCGCTCGCCGAAGCGGTGCTCGAGGAGGCCAAGGTGGCGGTGATCTCGGGCGAGCCGTTCGGGGCGCCCGACGCGATCCGGCTCTCCTACGCGTGCAGCGAGGACACGATCCGCAAGGGCATGGACCGGCTCGCGGCGTTCTTCCGCGGGCTCGCCTGACGCCGATGGCGCCGGGCGGGGAGCCCGCGCTCGAGGAGGGCGTGGACTACGTCGTCGAGCGCGGCTTCGTGGTCTTCACGGCGCGCTACCTGCTGCGGCGGGGCCACTGCTGCGGCTCGGGCTGCCGCCACTGTCCCTACGACGCGCAGGGTCGCCCGCGCCCCGAGGCGGTCGCGGCGATCGCGGCCGCCGAGCTTCGACGCAAGACGAAGCCGCCCGCGACGTAGCCCGCCGAGCTCACGAGAGGCGAGGCGAGGCGAGCGCCCGACGCGCGTCGGGCCCCGGGCGGGGCTCGCGGATCCGGCGGGCTACGACTTCTTCCCGGTGGCGAGCTTCGTCGTCACCTCGCGCCGGACGCGGGCGGCGAGCCGCGGGCCGTGGTCGGTCAGGAACCGCTCGACGACCGTGCGGTCGCGCGACGCGAGGCTGCGCAGCGCCCACGACAGCGCCTTGACGACGTGATCGTGCCGGTCGTCCACGAGCCGCGCGCACACGCGCACCGACGGCTCGACAGGCGAGGTCGCGCGCAGCGCCGCGCGCTGGAACGCCGTCGCGACGGTCGCGAGCGCCGCCCGGCGTCGCCACGGGTCCCGCGAGCGCGCCCACGCCTCGAGCACGGAGGGGGCGAGGCTCCCCTTTGCGTACAGGGGCCCGGACAGCGTGGAGCAGAACGTGTCCACCGCCGCCCAGTTGTCGTTGCCGTCGGCGAGCGTCGCGAGCGCCTCCGCACGAAGACCGTCGCGCGCCGCCGGGACGGCGCCGAGCAGCTCGTAGGCCACGAGCCGCGCGTCGTGGTTGCGCTGCGCCACGAGCGCGTGGGCGACGTCGAGCGCGCGGGCGGGCTCCGCCCGGAGCGCGCGGGCGTGCGACCGCGCGATCCGCCGCACGTCGGGCACGGTGCACCCGAGGTGCGTCAGGTTCGTCGTGGCGTACTCCTCGGCCATGAACGCCGCGCGCCCGGCGCTCCCGACGGCGCGGAGCTCCTCGACGATGGCGCGGGCGGTCGCGGTCGCGGGACGCACGTCGAGAGCCTACGCCACGCGGCCCCGCGGGCTACGAGCCGATCCGCTCCAGCTCGCGGGCGGCGGCGGCGGCGACGGTGGCGTCGCCGGTGTAGCGCGCGGCGGCCTCGAGGTGCGGGCGCGCGGCCGCGGCGTCGTGGGAGAAGCGCGAGAGGAGGATGCCGCGGCCGAAGTGCGCGAGCCCGGCGCTGCGGCTCGACGGGTAGACCTCGAGGAAGGCGCCGAAGGCCTGCAGCGCGTCGGCGAACCGGCGCCGCTCCTCGAGCCAGAGCGCCATCCGCAGGAAGTCGGTCTCGGGCAGCGAGGGCGTCCGCCCCTCGCGCAGCATCGCCGACAGGCCGTCGGCCGCGGCCTCCCAGCGGCCCGCGCGCCACATCCCGAGCACGTCCACCTCGTCGGTGGGCGCGCGGGTCCCGCCCGAGAGCGTGCGACCGCCGCCGTACGGGTCGGTCTGCACCCACGGCGCCCGCGTCGCCGGGCGCGGGGGCGCGGCGCGCGCGCCGACGAGCGCCGCGGCGGGCGCGCTCGCGCGCAGGAACGGCCGCAGCACGAGGCAGAGCAGGAGGCCCGCCGCGAAGCCGCCGAGGTGCGCGCCGTGCGCGACGCCGCCGAGCACCGTGCGGTCGAAGAGGAACGGCACGAGGTCGTTGAGGACGAACCAGAGGCCGATGACCCACGCGGCCTTCACGTAGACGATCGTGACGACGTAGAACCAGACGAGGAGCTTGACGCGGTTGCGCGGGAACGCGACGACGTAGAGCCCCTGCACGCCGCTGATCGCCCCCGACGCGCCGAGGCTGGGCACCGCCGAGGACGGGTCGGAGACGCCGTGGACGACCGTCGCGACGAGCCCCGTGGCGAGGTAGGCGGCGAGGTAGCCGAGCCGCCCGAGCCGCGCCTCGACGTTGTCGCCGAAGATCCACAGGAACAGCATGTTCCCGAGCAGGTGCATCCAGTCGCCGTGCAGGAACATGCTCGAGAACGCGGTCTGCAGGCTCGGCGCCGACGGGACGTACGCCCAGCGCTCGACGATCCCCTCGTCGCGCCCCGACTTCTGCACGAGCACGAACACGAGCACGTTCGTCGCGATCAACGCCCAGTTGACCCACGGCGTGCGGTGCTCGTTGGGCTCGTCGCCGATCGGGATCAGCATCGAAGGCGGATCCTACCCGGGCGACGGGCGCCGTGCGCCGCCGACGGCCCCGGAGGGTCGCCGGCGGCGCGCGAGGGGGCTCAAGCCCCGGCGCCGGCCTTCACCGCGTCGCGGACGATGTCGCCGACCTCGTCGCACTTGTACGCGCCCGCCTTGAGCGAGCGGATGCGGCCGGTCTCGATCACGTGACGCACCGCGTTCTCGATGCGGCGGGCGGCCTTGGCCTCGCCGAGGTGCTCGAGCATCATCCGCGCCGCCTCGATCGCGGCGATCGGGTTCGCGGAGTTCTGCCCGCGGTACTTCGGCGCCGAGCCGTGGATCGGCTCGAACATCGAGATCTTGCCCGGGTGGATGTTGCCGGAGGCCGCGATGCCGAGCCCGCCCTGGATCATCGCGCCGATGTCCGTGATGATGTCGCCGAACAGGTTCGGCGTGACGAGCGTGTCGAACCACTCGGGGCTCTTGACCATCCACATGCAGGCCGCGTCGATGTAGGCGTGGTCCTGCTCGATCTCGGGGTACTCCTTGCCGACCTCGGCGAAGGTGCGGGTCCAGATGTCCTGCGCGCGGATCGCGTTCGCCTTGTCCACGAGCGTGAGGCGGCGCTTCTTGTTGCGCTTCTTGCAGACCTCGTAGGCGTAGCGGATCACGCGCTCGACGCCCTGGCGCGTGTAGATCATCTCGGCGATCGCGACCTCGTGCGGCGTGCCCTTGCGGTGGATGCCGCCGAGCCCGGCGTACGCGTCCTCGGTGTTCTCGCGGACCACGACCATGTCCACGTCGGCCGGCTTCTTGTCCTTCAGCGGGCACAGCGCCTCGTGGTAGAGGCGGATCGGGCGCAGGTTGACGAAGAGGTCGAAGGTCTGGCGCACGCCCCAGATGATCTGGCGCTCGAGGAAGCCCGTCTCGACGCGCGGGTCGCCGATGGCGCCGAGGAAGATGGCGTCCATGCGGCCCATCTCCTCGAGGGCCGCGGCCGGCATCGCCTCCTTCGTCGCGAGGTAGTGGTCGGCCCCGTAGGGGTAGACCTTGCGCTCGACGAGGAAGCCGTCGATCTCGGCGACCGCGTCGAGGACCTTGAGGCCCTCGCGGACGACCTCCTCGCCGATGCCGTCGCCGGGGAGCACCGCGATGCGGTGCGTGCGGGGCGCCTTGCCCCCGCCCTTGCCGGTCGCCTTGGACGGCTTCGCCGTCGCCGCCGCCTTCGCCGGAGCCTTGCTCGTCGCCGCCTTGGCCATGGGACCCTCCGAGCCGCGCGCCGGGGGCTTCCCGGGCGGCGGAGGGCCCAAGGAATCACGACCTCGGTCGGCTCCCAAGTTGCGCCGGGGCCCGGCCGCAGAGCGCGGCCCGGACGGCCGCGCGGAGGTCCCCGGGCAGGTAGGGCTTGGGGAGCAGGGCCCGGACCGACGCACGCACCTCGGGGTCCTCGAGGCCGTCCTGCACGTTGCCGCTCGACAGGATGACGGCCACGTCGGGGCGCAGGGCGCGCAGGCGCCGCAGGACCTCGGCGCCGTTCATCCTCGGCAGCACGAAGTCCAGGACGACGACGTCCACCGCCCCGGGGTCGGCGGCGAAGGTCGCCACCGCCGACGGACCGTCGGCCGCCTCGGTCACCGTGTGCCCGTCGGCGCGGAGGAGCTCGCGGACGGCGTGGCGGATCATCTCCTCGTCCTCGACGAGGAGCACCCGCGCGGGCACGACCGGGGCCCCGTCGTCGGGCGGCGGGGCGGCGGGCGCGGCGACCGGCACCTCGGCGGCGGGCAGCACGAGCCGGAACGCGCTCCCCCCACCGGGGCGCGAGTCCACCTCGACCGCCCCACCGAACGCGCGCGCGAGCTGGTAGACGGCGTAGAGCCCGAGCCCCGTCCCCTTGCCGCGCGGCTTCGTGGTGAAGAACGGCTCGAAGAGACGGGCCCGCACCTCGGGCGCGATCCCGACGCCGGTGTCGGCGACCTCGATGAGCACCCACGGGCCCTTCGCGTCGCGCGCGACCGGCGGGGTCGCGGGCGGGGCCGCCTGCGCGCGCGCCGACAGGCGCAGCTCGCCGCCCGACGGCATCGCGTCGCGCGCGTTGACCGCGAGGTTGAGGACGGCGCGGTGCAGCTCGCCGGCCACGGCGAGCACCGGCGGGACGCCGGCCTCGACGTCCACGACGGTGACGATGCGGCGGTCGAAGGTCTCGCGCGCGATGCGCGCCACCTCGGCGAGCACGGCGCCGACGTCGGCTGCGGTCGTCTCGGAGCCGCCCGGCCGCGCCACGCCGAGCAGGCTGCGCGTCAGCTCGGCCGCGCGCAGGGCGGCGCCGCGCAGCCCGCGCACCATGTTGAGCTTCGTCGAGTCGTCGGCGACCTCGCCCTCGAGCAGCGCCGCGTAGCCGAGGATGCCCGCGAGCAGGTTGTTGAAGTCGTGCGCGATGCCCGACGCCAGCGTGCCCACCGCCTCGAGGCGTTGGACCCGCTGCACGTTCTCCTCGAGCCGCTTCGCCTCGGTCACGTCCTCGACGATCCCGTGGACGCTCCCGTCGGGGTCGCGCCGCAGCGCGACGCGCAGCGAGAGCGGCGTGCCGTCCACGCGCCGGCCGCGGAGCTCGGCCGCGCGGACCTCGCCGCGCGCCGCGAGGTCGGCGCGCAGGCGCGCGCGGTCGCCGTCGTCGCACAGGGCCGCGAAGCCGGGGTCGGCGAGCAGCGCCTCCGGGCTCGGGTAGCCGAAGATCGCGGCGAGCCGCGGGTTGACCGAGACGAGGCGCCCGTCGGCGTCGCGGCGGTAGATGCCCACCGGCGCGTTCTCGACGAGCAGCCGGTGGGCCGCCTCGTTGCGCGCGAGGTCGCGGGCCAGCACGCGCTGCACGAGCAGCGCCGCGCCGAGCGAGAGCAGGCGCTCGACGAGCCGCAGCGGGCCGAGTCGCTCGGCCGTCGGGGCCTGCCCGTCCACCGGCTCGTCGAGGGAGAGGATGCCGATCTCGCGGCCGGTCCCCGTGCGCACGAAGACGAAGAGGCGGTCGTCGGGGTGCCACGTGCCCGACCAGCGACCTCGGCTCGGCGCGTACGCCGCGCCGCGGGCGAGGTCGGCGTCGTGAGGCACGTAGGCGATGCCGGTGCCGGGGTAGACGTAGCCGCGGATGCGCTGGCGGCGGCGCTCGCGCACCGCCTCGGGCGTGGTCCGCATCGACGCGAGGAAGCGCTCGCGCTCGTCGGCGGGCAGGCGGTAGGAGCCGAGCAGCGCGCCGTCGGGGAGGTAGACCGACAGCACCGCCACGCCCCACCCCGCGGTGCGGGCCACGCCCTCGGCGAGCCGGTCGAGGAGGACCTGCAGGTCGGCGATCGCGTCGAGCGACTCGACGAAGTGCAGCATCGCGGCGGCGTCGTCCGCGTCCGACGACGCGGGCCGCCCGCCGACGCGGTCCAACGCCGCCAGCACGTCCCCCGATCCGGTGACGGTCCCGGCGTCCACAGCGACCCTCCCGAGGACCCCCCGAGGGCCCGCCGCATCCTAGCCCCGGTCGCGCGGTGCAGGACGCTCCCCCGGTAGGACCGCGGGCCCGTGGCACCCGGACCGCGCCGCGCGCGCGGGCCCCGCGAGCCCCCCGGAGCCCGGGCCGCGCGGCCTCGCGACCGGCCGTTCCGACGCGGCGCCTACGCCCGACGGAAGGCGCCGGGGCGCCAGGCGCGGATGCGGCCCTCGACGGCGGAGGCGGCCACGGTGGCCGGCGAGGCGAGGTAGAGCTTCCCGGGCCCCGAGCGCCCCTTGAAGTTGCGGTTGATCGCCGAGACCGTCACCTGGTCCTCGCGCTCGGAGACGCCGGGCCCGCAGCCGATGCACGCGCCGCAGCCGGGGTGGATCACCTCGGCGCCGACCTTCTCGAACACGTCGAGGTAGCCCTTCTCGCGCGCGTAGGCCTCGACCTCCTCGGAGCCGAACTGCAGGAAGAAGCGCACGCCCGGCGCGACGCGGCGGCCCGCGGCGAGCGCCTCGGCGAACACCGCGGCGTAGGCGTCCACGTCGTCGGCCTTGCCCGCGGTGCACGACCCGCCGTAGGCGATGTCGATGGCGACGTCGCCGAGGTCGGCGACGTCGGCGCCGTTGGTGGGGTCGGACGGGATGCCGCGGTCGGGGTCGCCCGGCGTGGCCACCATCGGCACGATCGCGCCGAGGTCGATGCGGTGCACGCCGCCCGCGTACTGCGCGCCCGGGTCGGGCCGCACGAGCTTGCGGCGGATCGCGTCCGGGGTCAGGTCCTTGCGGTGCGCGGCGATCCACGCGACGGTGACCTCGTCGCCCTCGACGACGCCGGCCTTCGCGGTGCACTCCGTCGCCATGTTCGCGAGCGTCGCGCGCTCGTCCATCGAGAGCGAGGCGAGCCCGGGCCCGCCGAACTCCATGACGCGGTCGAGCGTGTCCTGGCGCTTCGCGTACGTCGCGAGGATGTGGAGGATCACGTCCTTGGCCATCACGCCCGGCGCGAGGCGGCCGAAGAGCTCGAAGCGGATGGCCTCGGGCACCTCGGTGAACGCGAGGCCCGAGTGGACGATCTCGGCGTACTCGGCCGCGCCGACGCCGTAGGCGAGCGCGTTGCTGCCGCCGCCCATGCAGGTGTGGCTGTCGGTGGCGAGGATCAGGTCGCCCGGCTCGATGAACTGCTCGCGCGCGACCTGGTGGCAGATGCCGGGCGAGACGCCGTCGCGCGCGGAGTAGTCGCGCACGCCGGTCTTGCGCTGGAACTCGCGCTGGAGGCGGCGCAGCGTCTCGATCTGGTCGGCGAACGGGGCCATGCGCGGCACGCCCGTCGCGTAGATCAGGTGGTCCTCGAAGACGGCGAACTTCGACGGGTTGGCGACGCGGTAGCCCTCGCCGTACTCCTGCGTGAGGAAGTAGTCCACCTGCGCCGTCGTGAACTCGTGCGAGTAGCCGCCGTCCACGCGCACGACGATCGAGTCGCCGGGCTTGACGTGGCGCGCGCCCGGGCCCTCGAGGTGCGCCGCGTAGATCTTCTCGGCCATGTTCATCGGCCGCGGCGGCGTCTCGCGCGGCGGGAGCGTGACCTTGCCCGCGCGCAGCGCCTTGACGAAGGGGAAGAGGCCGCCCTCGCGGATCATGAGCTGCGTGAGGGGGTCCCAGCCCTTGGTGAACTCGGCGAGCGGGACGGCCTCGCCGCGCTGCAGCCGCCCGAGCACGGCGTGGTCGGCCATCAGCACGCCCTGGTTGACGTTGTTGCGCGCGTGGATCGGCGCGAACGAGGCGGCGACGGCGATGCGGATGCCCGACCACTTCTCGGCCTGCACCGCGGTCTCGCGCGACGAGCCCGTGCCCTTGCGCAGGCCCGAGACGATCACCTCGAAGTTCCCGTCCATGAGCGCCCGCGTCGGGAACAGCCGCTTGCCCGCGACGACGAGCCCGGCGTAGGCGTCCAGCGCGAGGTCCTCGGGGCGGTGGCGGAAGCACACCCACGCCGGCGTCATCGCGTCGGTGTTCACGTCGTCGAGCAGGTCCTCGACGCGCACGTCGTCCATCGTCAGGCGCAGCGTGCCCGCGAGCTGCGCGCGGATCTGCTCGGGGTCCTTCGTCAGGAAGAGGACGCGCTTGCCGGGGGTGAGGCGGACGGGGTCGGAAGGTCTCATGGAGGGCGCATCCTACGAGCCCCGCCGCGGGCCCGGAGCGTCCGGCTCGGGCGCCGTCACGACGTCCGCGCCCCTCAACGGGCGGGGGCGGGCGCGGGGGCGGGCGCCACCGCCTCCGACGGCCCCGCGGGCGCGGCGACCCGACGGCGCAGCTCGTCCGGCGACAGCCCCCGCACGAGGGCGACGAGGTTGCCGTACCAGGGCGCCGCGCCGAACGCGTTCATCTCGCCGAGCGCCTGGTCGGCGGTCCAGCCGTCCACGACGCGGCGGTACGCGGCGACGCAGGCGCCCGTGCGGTCGTGGCCCGCGGCGCAGTGGACGAGCACGGGGCGGCGGGCGGGATCGGTGGCGACGCGCAGGAAGGCGACGAGGTCGTCCTCGTCGAGCCGCCGCGCCGACGTGCGCAGGGGCACGTACGCGAGCCCCGCCGCGCGGACGCGCGCGGCGTTCTCCTTGCCGCCACGGAGGTCCACGACGGTGCGCACGCCGAGCTCGCGGGCGCGGCGGTACCCGTCCGCGGAGGGCTGCGCGGAGCGCCAGAGGCCGGCGTCCACCTGCCCGAGGTTGCCGAGCCCGGGGACGTCGCGCTGCGGCGCCGACGCGTGCCCGGCGGGGAGGTCGGGGCGGACGCGCCCGCCCACGCCGTACGCGCAGCCGCCGAGCGCGACGGCGAGCCCGAGGGCGCCACCGAAGGCGCCGCGCAGGGTCCGGCCCGCGACGCCGGCGCGGCGGGCGCGTCGGGACGGGACCGAGGGACGCGGCGCGATCACGCTCGTCATCGGGGAGCTCGGCGGACGGGCGCGGTCCATCGGGGACGATGCTACGGGCGGCCGGGGCCCGGACACGACGCGGGCCCCGAGGCGACGCCCCGGGGCCCGCGTCCGACGGCGGGGTCGTCCGTCGTCAGGCCTTCGGGTTGCGCAGCAGCACGGCGATGCCCTGGCCGCCGCCGATGCACGCCGACGCGATGCCGTGGCGCGCGCCGCGCGCGACCATCTCGCGCGCCAGCGTCAGGATCAGGCGCGTGCCCGTGGCCCCCAGCGGGTGGCCGAGCGCGATCGCGCCGCCGTTGACGTTGACGCGGTCGCGGTCGAGCTTGAGCAGCTTCTCGCACCCGAGGTACTGCGCCGAGAAGGCCTCGTTGATCTCGAAGAGGTCGATGTCGGCGACCTTGAGGCCCGCGCGGGCGCACACGCCCTCGATCGCGGGGACCGGGCCGATGCCCATGACCCGCGGCGGGACGCCCGCGATGTGCCAGTCGAGGACCTCGACCATCGTCGGCCAGCCCTCGGCGTCGGCGGTCGCGCGCGTCGAGACGACGACGGCGGCGGCGCCGTCCACGATGCCCGACGCGTTGCCCGCCGTGACCGTCCCGTCCTTGCCGAACGCGGGGCGCAGCGAGGCGAGCGCCTCGAGCGTCGTCTCCGGCTTGATGTGGTCGTCGGTCGTGACGGTGTCCACGACCTTGTCGCCGCGCTTGACCGGCACCGGCACGATCTCCTCGGCGAACTTGCCGGCCTTGACGGCGGCGGCGCCGAGCTGGTGGCTGCGGAGCGCGAAGGCGTCCTGGTCGGCGCGCGCGATCGCGTAGTCCTTGGCGACGTTCTCGGCGGTCTGCGCCATGAAGAAGCCGCAGTACGGGTCCATCAGCGCGGCGAAGAGGAGGTCCGTCGCCTTCATGTCCTGGCCGAGGCGGAAGCCGTCGCGCATGCCGTAGATCACGAACGGCGTCTGCGACATGCTCTCCATGCCGCCGCACAGGGTCGTCCGGGCGCGGCCGAGCTGGATCTGCTCGGCGCCGGTCACGACGCTCTGGAGGCCCGAGCCGCAGATGCGGTTGACGGTGAGCGCCGGCGTCGTGTCGGGGCAGCCGGCCTTGAGCGCGACGTGGCGCGCGCCGTAGAGGGCGTCGGTGCTCGACTGCGTCGCGTTGCCGAAGACGGCGTGGTCGATCTTCTTCGGGTCCACGCGGCCGCGCTCCATCGCCGCGCGCGCGGCGACCGCGGCGAGGTCGATCGCGGAGACGTCCTTGAGGCGGCCGTAGCCCTTCGTGCCCGAGTACTCGGCCATGGGCGTCCGGGCGCCCGAGACGATCACCAGCGCGTTGCCGTCCTTCGAGAAAGCCATGGGGGTCTCCGGGCCGCGCGCGCCCGGGCCCCGCGGGGCCCGTCAGCCGCCGGCCTTCGCCTGCAGTTCGTCGACCTTCTTCGCCGCCTCGTCCTTCCTCGACCAGTCGAGGGAGGCGGCCTTGCGGTAGGCCTCGAGCGCCTTGGGCAGGTCGCCCTTGGCCTCGAGAGCCGCCGCCTTCTCCATGTACGACGCCCCGGCGGTCTCCGCCTCCTTCTTCTTGAGCGCTTCGACGACCGCCGGGAGCTTGCGCAGCGCCGCCAGGGCCTTGGTCGCCTCCTCCTCGAGGCCCTTGACCCCCTTGAGCGACTTGGCGGCCGCCTCCATCTTGGCGAGCGCGTCGCAGGGGTCGGCGTCGAGCAGCTTCTGCGCCTCGTCGAGCCGGGCCCGGCCCGCCTCGAGCAGCGCCTTGCCCAGCGCCGCGGCCTTGGCGTCGAAGGCCGCGTAGGGCGTCTTCTTGAGCTCGACGGCGAGCTCGCCGAGGGCCTTCGAGGCGGCGGCGAGGTCGCCGGCCGCGATCGCCTTCTCGGCCGCGTCGGCCTTGTCGCGCCACGCGCCGGCGGGATAGCTGGCCTCGACCCACGCGCAGAGCGTCTCGAGGTCGGGCGTGGGGAAGACGTCGGGCCAGTCCTTCTTCTCGAAGACGGTCACCTCGACCTTCATGGCCTCGAGGTGCTTCTTGTCCATCTGCAGCATCGGCGCCGTGTAGTACTTGTCCTTGTCGCCGCGGAAGAGGAACGCGCGCTTGCCGGCGAGCGGCTTGAGCGCGGGCCCGCGGTCCTGCTGCGGGATCTCCGCGCCGAACGCCATCACCGACACCCACAGCGTGGGCGAGCGCGTCGCCATGCGCCACGCCATCATCGCGCCGGCGTTGTGCCCGGCGAGCACGACGCGCTTCTCGTCCACGTGGTACGTCGTCACCACCTTGCGGAGCGCCTGCTGGATCGGCGAGACCGACGTCTCGTTGTCGTACTCGGCGAGCCGCGGCGACGCGACGATCCACCCGCGCTTGACGAGCCCCTGCGCCCACACGTCGACGAACGGCTCGGGCTTGCTGCTGGCCTCCTCGCCCGTCTGCGGGTGGAGCACGAACAGGAGCGGGTACCACTTCGCCGGGTCGTAGTCCTTCGGGACCGACATCAGGATGTAGCGGACCGGGTCCACCCCCTCGAGCTGGAAGGTGCCCGTCTTGACCGGCGGCGCCTTCGCGTCCTTGGCGGCCGCGCGCGACGGCGCGACGAGCGGGAGGAGGACGGCGGCGGCGGCCGCGAGGGCCGCGAGCACGACGGGGCGGCGCATGGGCAGGCTCCCGCCTCCGCGCGGCGGAGGCCCCCCTAGGAAAGCACGACGCCGGGCCCGGGGGCGAGCCCGGACCCGGCGTCGGGGGGGACGGTCGCGTCAGGCGCCGCGGTAGACCGGCTTGCGCTTCTCGAGGAAGGCGTTGAGCCCCTCGCGCATGTCCGCGGTGGACGACACGATCCCGAAGAGGTCGCACTCGATGCGCAGCCCCTCCTCCTGCGAGGTCGAGGTCCCGCGCAGCACGGCCTCGAGCGCCATCGCCATCGCGAGCGGGCCCCGCGTGAGGAGCTGCGTCGCGACCGCGCGGACCTTCGCCTGGAGCTCGGCCGGCTCGAACACGTCGTTGACGAGGCCCCAGGCCTTCGCCGTCGCCGCGTCCACCGAGCCGCCGGTGAGGATCATCTCGAGCGCGCGCCCGCGGCCTACGATGCGCGGGAGGCGCTGCGTGCCGCCGTAGCCCGGGATGATCGCGAGGCCGCACTCGGGCAGCCCGACCTTCGCGGTCGCCGCGGCGTAGCGCAGGTGGCAGGCGAGCGCGAGCTCGAGGCCGCCGCCGAACGCGTACCCGTTGACCGCGGCGAGCACGGGCTTGCCGAGGTTCTCGATGAGGTCGAGCACGGCCTGGCCGCGCAGCGACTTCTCCTTGCCGCCGATCACCGTCTGCTTGGCGAGCTCGCCGATGTCGGCGCCGGCGACGAAGGCCTTCTCGCCCGCGCCCGTCAGCACGACGACGCCGACGGCGGGGTCGGCCTTGGCGGCCGCCATCGCGGCGCCGATGTCGGCCATCACCGCGTCGTTGAGCGCGTTGAGCTTGTCGGGGCGGTTGACGGTGACCGTCGCGATGCGGTCCGCGACGGCGTAGAGGACGTGCTGGAGGTTCACGGGGCGCCCCTTACGGCTTGACCGCCTGGACGGGCGGGTTCACGGAGTAGTCGTAGAAGCCCTTGCCCGACTTGCGGCCGTGCAGGCCCGCGAGCACCATGCGGCGCAGGAGCGGCGGGGCCGCGTAGCGGATGTCCTTGAACTCGGTGAACATGATGTCGGCGATGTAGAGCGTGGTGTCGAGGCCCACGAAGTCGAGCAGCGTGAGCGGGCCCATGGGGTGCCCGCAGCCGAGCATCATCCCGTTGTCGATGTCGGGGGCCGAGGCGACGCCCTTCTCGAACGCGCGGATCGCGTCGAGCAGGTAGGGCACGAGCAGCAGGTTCACGACGAAGCCGGGCGTGTCCTTCGCGGTCACGACCGTCTTGCCGACCTTCCTGCCGAACTCGACCGCGGCCGCGTAGGTCGCGTCCGAGGTCGAGATCGTGCGGACCACCTCGACGAGCTTCATCAGCGGCACGGGGTTGAAGAAGTGCAGGCCGACGAAGTTCTGCGGGCGCTTCGTGCACGCGGCCATGTCGCCGATCGACAGCGACGAGGTGTTGCTCGAGAAGAGCGTGTGGGGCGGGCACGCGCCGTCGAGGAAGCGGAACAGCTCCTGCTTGGCGGCCATGTTCTCGACGATCGCCTCGATGACGAGGTCGCACGAGGCGAGCCCGGCGAGGTCGGTCGTCCAGGTGAAGCGCGCCAGCGTCGCGGCGACCTGCTCCGGCGTCGCCTTGCCCTTCTCGACGGCCTTCTTGAGGAACGCCTCGATCTTGCCCTTGCCCTTGGCGAGCAGGGCGTCGTTGACCTCGCGCACGACGACCGCGTAGCCGGCCTCGGCCGCGATCTGGGCGATGCCCGAGCCCATCAACCCGCAGCCGACGACGCCCACCTTCTGGATGGCCATGGATCGCTCCCGTCCCGGCACGAAGCACGCCGGGGGCCCGGAGTCTAGGAGGCCGTCCCCGCAATGCCCTGCTGCGGACGAACCGCTCCGGCCGCTCGGCGGGCCGCCCCCACAAGCCCGGCGGGGCGTCGTGCGCCCGGGCCCGACGGCGGGTCAGGACGGGTCGCGCAGCTCCGCGGCGAGGTCGCGCAGCTCCTGGACGTGCGCGTCGGCGATGCGCTTGCCCTTCTTGGCGAGCTTCTCGGTGAGGCGGATCGTGAAGTCCTGCATCCGCTCGTGCGTCTCGGCCGAGCCGCCGACCAGGACGAAGTCGGTCCCCTTCGTGATCCGCGTGTGCCCGTCCTGGTTGTCGAGCCCGACGCCGAGCAGACCCGTCACCTCGCGCTTGCGGCGCGGCTTGCGGGGCTTCTTGCCTTCGTTGGGGACGGACGGGCTCACGGGGGAGGAGCATACCGCACCCCGGAGCGCCGCGCCCGCCGTCCGAGCCGATCCCCGACGGGCGCGCGCCCGGCCCGGGCCCGCCGGGCGCCCGGGGCGCGGCTCACGTCGAGGACGCTGGCCCCGATGCCGGGCAGCCGACCGGCCGCGCGGCGTTCGGGCGCGCCGCGGCGGCGGCGAGGAGCCCGCCGAGCTCACCAAGGGCGAGGCCCGTCGTGCGCCGAACGCCGGTCAGGCCCCGGTCGGGCTCTCGGATTCGGCCCGGGCGTGCGTCGGACGCGACGACGGCGTGTTCCGGCACCACGCCGCGCAGCGGACGACGCGTCGCGAAGCGCATCGAAGCGCCGATGGACCCGGCGGCACGCCCGAGCCGAGGGCGCTGGCGCGGGCAAAGGGACGTGAACCCTCGACATTCACGTTGGGACGCGGACGGGCCACCGTCGCCGACCCCGACGGGGAACGGGGATGCGACGACTCGTGCATCCGCTGTGCTCGCCGCGGGCCCCGCCCCGCGACCCGTCCTTGCACGTCCCTGGACGATCGGCCGACGGCGCGGGCCCCGCGGACGGCTGCGGTGCCCCGCACCGCCGCCACCCGTGGCGGCCAGAGCGCGAGGCGAGGCCCGGGGCGGGACCTGGGCGTGACGATCCGCGTCGCGGCCGGGCGGGCGCCAAGGCGCGCGTCGAGGGCAGCGACAGCCGAGAGCGGACCGGGGCCACGTCGCTCGAGCCACCGCCGCGCGCCCCGTCCCGCTGCGAGCGGAGCTCGTCGCGGCCCCCATGGACGGCGACCACGCCGTGCGCGTCCTGCGCCTGCGGCGCGTTGTCGGAACGAGCCGCTCGTTGAGATCGCCGCGGAACCACCGCAAGCGCCGGGCCGGCGGCGCGTTCGGGTGCGCGGCGCTCAGCAAAGTCGGGAGTCGCCGCCGTGCCGATCGTCGCAACTCCTTCGGGTTCCCTGCGAAGTGCGGAGTCGCTCGCCCGCTGCAGCATATGCTGTGAATTCGTGGAAGAAGTTGACACTTCCATTGGGGTACACTTCAAAGCCGGGAATTGGATCCGGGACAGGATAAACGAGAATAGGACAGCATTCCTCCTCTCGCCCCCGATACGGGGGAAGCTTCGTGATAGGAACCAAGGGCTCACCGGGTGGAGGGGCGGTCGGAACGGGTGTTTCCGGCTTCGGCTCGCCCGTTGTCACAGGACCGCCACTGCCTGTCACCGCAAAGTGATCCATCCCGTCGAGCATGCTTCTGTGAGGCAGCGCAGCCGCCAGACCGCTCCCGTTCACGCCCTGCGAAATCAGGGTATACGCCTGTTGCGACCGCCAAATCATGGAGTTGATCGCTGTTGCGGAGGGGTCCGAGTCTCCCGCAGTCGCAAGTCGGACGGACTCGCCAATCGCAGCGGCACGCCAAAAAGGACCAAGTACCTGCTCGTTGATGGTCATACCCCACGACAGCGCCTGGAACGCGGGCGACTGCGGATCAACATTGCCGCCGCACGTTCCGCAGGGCTTATCGTCGCTACAGGATCCACACTTGTGCGGATCATCGGGAGCACCGCCCGGCTTGACGCGTGACGCGCCCTCCATGTTCAGGGGTCCGAGGCCGAAAGTCTGCCGACGAGCATCCATGCGGGATCGGAGGGATTCCATGAAGGGCGCTCCTGCGTTCCGGGGGTTGCCCTAGTACGGACGCCACGCCGGAGCAAGGATGTTCGCGTAAACGGTGTCTTCAGGGTTCGCACCGTTGACCGTGAACGCAAGACGGACTTCTTCCTTGATGCCCGTCAGATTTGCCGAGTTTACCCCGACGGCCATTGTGCTGATGGACCCGAGGGTCGTAAACGTCAGGTCTTCGATGTTCTTGTGCTGAATGGCGATCGTCATCGTGACGCCCACGTCGTTGTCGAAAACCTCGCACGCGAACTGTGCGCCCAGCCCGCCTCGGGGGAAAGTGGGGCTGTAGCGGGGGTTGCCGTTGCCGCGCCGGTAGTTGTCGCCGATGAACGCCATGTTGAGTCCATTTCCTGTCGCTGAGCGGCGTGAGGGAAAACTGACGGGCGGAGTCCAGCACCCCCGCGTCACTCTGATGTCACGGACCGCGCCAAGCCCTTCATTCCGCACATCTTGGAGCGGGCGAAGGGACTTGAACCCTCGACATTCAGCTTGGGAAGCTGACGCTCCACGGCGCCATCCGGCGCACCCACAAAGGGCTACGTCACCGACCATCCATCCGCTCCCCCGCCCGCTCCCCCGACCTGCGTCCTCTCTTTGCACGTCCCTGCACGACCGCCGCACCGGCTGTCGGGAACTCGAACGGACCGCGCAGAGTTTCGTCACACGCAGCAGGGTTGCCCGCGCGAGATCCCTTGGTGAGTGGGCCTCCCCCCGGGTCCGAACGCCACGGGTATGACGCGCCATGAGCGCGGGGGATGCCAGCGCCACAATCCGACCATCACGCGTCCCTCATCGCGTCTTCATCGAGTTTCCCGTAGACGGCCCTTGCCAACCGTGTTTCGCTCCTCGGCAGGGGCACCGTCGCCCGGACAATGGGGGTCTCGCTCTCGCGCGGAGGAATCGTCATGCGCCTCAACTTCGGTAGCATTCGATTGATTCAGTCGATCGCGGCGGCAGCGCTGCTGGTCGGAACCGCTGGTCTCGTGTTCGCGGGGCCGAACAAGCAGGGCTGCAACACGCGCCTGATCGTCTACTCGACCACGCCCGAGACGTACGGGCTGGAGTGCACGAACGTCTCGTGCGGCCACGCCTGCGCGCCCGTCACTCTGACGGACGGCGACTATGTCTGCTCGTGCGACGGGACCTCCACGAACCCGTCCTCTTACTACGACAGCGAGACGAGCTGCGTCGGCACCGTCCACGTGTCGGGGAGCTCGCAGGCCATATTCTGCCACCGCGACGCGTGCCCGAACCCGTGCGAGCCCGACAACACGACGTTTCAGGGCGGCGAGTATCGCGGCTGCAGGTGCCCGCAGGGGAGTGCGCCCCTCGAAATGTAGTGGATGGTCGGCTCCATCTACAGGAGAGAGGTCGTGGCCACCCGCATCTTCGGAATGGTTCTCCTCGTGCTGGGAGCCGCGCGCCTCGCGTGGCCCCCGCCGACCGGCACTACCGCGGTGCACGCTGCGGCCGCAGCCGCGGAGGTCGCGATCGGACTCCTCTGCGCCCGCCGAGCCACCGCGCGACTAGGGCTTGGACTCGCGGTGACGATGCTGTCGAGCTTCGCAGTCTACAACCTCGTTCGAGTTGTTCAGGGCGGGGGAGCCCAGACGTGCGGCTGCCACGCTCGAATCTGGGACGCGACGCACTCCCAGACCTTGGTCTTCACGGGGGGCCTTCTGGCGTGGGCGACGTTCCTGGTGACGCGAGACTCGAGCCAGAAGGCCACCCGCAACACGAGGCTCATTCGCGTGGCTCCCGGTGCCGCCCTGCTCGTGGCGATCGCAGCCCTGCTCCTCCCTCCCCAAGAGCGAGAACTTCCGCCGCCGTCGGGGGACGGGAAGATCGATCAGAGCGCGCTGGTCCACTCCGGCAAGCCGTCGACGCTTCTCGCGCGAGGTGTGCCCCAACCGCCGCCTGAGCCCCCGCACGCCCCGGTCGTCCGGTCTCTCGAAGTCACCGCACGCACGCTGCGCGGCGAGACCATCGAGGGCGTCGCGGTCTGGTGGGAGGGCACAGGTCGCGCCGACGATCTCGCCAGCGCGACGGACGTAGCGGGCGTCGCAAGAGTCGGACGCCCGGATCGAGCGGGGCGGATCGTCGGGCGGACGATCGAGGGCATCTGGGCGACGAGCGAAGTCGCCGCGGATGCGGCACGCGCAGAGCTCCGATTTGACGACTCAGTGAGCCTGCGCGGCACGACCGTCGATCTGGACGGATCGCCGGTGGGCGGCATCTCGCTGCTGGTCCGCGGTCGGGGTAACGACACGTCCGACTCTCCGCGACCCGACTTCGCAGACCGATACGAGCGTGCGTCGGTGAAGTCCGGTGCCGACGGCCGCTTCGAACTCCGCGGATTCAGCAGCGGACTGGTCACGATCGTGGCGACCGATCCGAGCGAGCGGGTCGTCGCTGACAACAACGGTGTCCTCGTGGTGAAGCTCCCAAGCGCCGACGTGTCTGTACGCGTCATGCCCGTCCGAGTTGTCTCCCTTCGGTTCGTGGACGCGGACAGCAGCGAGCCGGTAGCGCCGCCGTACGTCGTGCGAATGACCGGGCGCGAGGCGTCGGGCCTCTTAGGCGTGGTGGAGAACGCCATGGACCGCGTGCTGCTTCACCTGCCCGCGAGTAGATTCCGCACTGGGTCGATCCTCTCGATCCGCGCGGGCGGCTTCGATCATCCGCCGCAAGACCGCTCGCTCGAGCTCACGGAGTCCGACGATCTCGCCGTGCCACTTCGCCGAGAGGTCTCCGGCCGTGCGGTCGGCAATCTCGAAATCGAACTCCCACGAGGCTTCGCCCGCGCGGGATCGTGGGACCTGCTCTACATGGCCCAGCCTGGCTCCAGAGCGGGCGTGCGCCGCACGATCCTCGAGTCCGACGGCAAGTGGGTGGTGCTGGACATGGCGGTTGGGCGCTATGACGTGTTCTACATGGGTAAGCGCATCGCGACCTCGGTCACGATATCCGAACACCAGACGACGCGGATCGCTGGCGACTTCGGCGACTTCGCGCCGCTCCGCATCCGACCGCTCGTCGCCGGCTCGCCTGCGCGGGGGACGTTCCACGTCGCGGTCCACCCAGAGGGCGACGACATGTGGGGTAACTCGACGATCCGTGCGGACGACTCCGGAGTCCTCGCCGTGGGGTGGTTTCCAGTCGGCTCGGTCGACGTCACGCAGGTGTTTCGCTCGAACTTGCGCATCGAGTCCCCGGTCAGGTTTCAGCTCAGCAACGACGAGGTGCAGCGCGATCTCGTCGGTGACGTCAGCTTGATCCCGCAGTAGGCGGTCCAGTTCCGCGGCGAGCCCATCGACCCCGCGGCTCACTGCCCCGCGGAGCCGTCACGTCGCCCTCGGCAGGAAGGAGGATCCGTCCGCCTCGCGCCGTCCACCCCGCGCCGACGTCCCCGTCGTCGCCCAGCCGTGCCCGATGCGACCTGCGCCCCGTGGAGCGGGCGAAGGGACTTGAACCCTCGACATTCAGCTTGGGAAGCCGACGGACCACCGTCGCCAACCCCGACGGTGCAAAGGGTTACGACGATCCGCGCATCCTCTGTGCTCGTCACTGGCCCTGCCCAGCGACACGTCCTTGCACGTCCCTGCACGATCGGACGCCGCAGAGGGCACCGCCGACGGCTTCGGTGTCCCGCAACCGCCGCCACCCGTGGCCGCCACAGCGCGCGGTAGGGCCCCGGTCCGGGACACGGGCGGGATGCTCGTCGCGGCCGGACGGGCGGCACGCGGCGGCTAGAAGTCGGCGACGGCAGTGAGCGGACGAGGTTCACCAAGCACGAACGACCGCGGTACGCGCCGTCCCGCTGCGCGCGGAACTCGTCGCGGACCCGTGGACGGCGTCGAGGAGCTGCCCGTCCTGCGACTCCGACGCGCGGCCTGAACGAACCGCTCGTTGAGATCGCCGTGAGGCCGAGGGAAGTGCCGGACCGGCGGTGCGCCCATGCACTTCGCGACCATCGAGTTCCGCGGCCAATGACCCGCTCGTTGGTGACGTCTGTTCGCCTCCTGATCGCCATGCGGAGTCGCTTGCCCGCCACAGCAGAAGTCGAGTTCAGCGGTTGGCCGGCCAACCGTCGATCTTAGTCCCGCGCTTCGAAAGCGCGGTGCGGGCACTCTCTCTGACGGCGACGTCGGAATCATACCTCGCCGCCGCAATGAGTTTCATGACCGTTGCAGGCCCGAACGATGGCCGCTTCGCCAAGACTGAACAGGCGAGCCGTCTCGAGAAGACTGGAGCCTCGCGATCCGATAGCGTAGTCCTAAGCGCTCCTTCGGCCATCGACGTAAGCGCCCCATGGGCAGCCAGCACTGCGGCTGCGTGGGCCCGCAGTCGGGGACTGCTTCGCGCGACCAAGCAGCGCCGAATCGCGAGAATCTCGGGAGTATCCAGCGTGGTTAGCTCGCCCAATCCCTGAATCGCCGTGTAGGCGAGCGTAGACGAAGAGGACGCTGCCAAGAGCACTTCACGCACTGAACGATTGTGAACGGACATCTCAGCCAGTGCTCGCGCAGCACCGGCACGTACAGCCGCATCGCCATGCGTCAGCAAGCCACCGAGAACACGGGTCGCGTTCTCGGTGTGTCCGAGTCTCCGGATTGCGAATGCGACCTCCGGAATCTCAGGATCTGGCCTCTCTGCGGCATCCTCAAGATCAGGGAACAGGGATCCGAACGATTCGCCCGCGCCGGCAAGCGTCGTGATGACGGCGAACTTCTCGGCGAGAGAACCCGATTTGAGTAGCCGCCGCAACTCTCCGAGAAGTCGCTCGCTCGGAGCGTCGAGTCGAATCAGACAGCATGCCGCTTCAACGCGTCCCTTGAACCCATCGACGAAGGCCCAGTGCTCAACCGCCCCAGTCAGCACTCGCGCGTTCGCTCCGAGGGCACCCACTGCTCGCAGGTGGCCATCAGACGGACCAGCGCCGCTCGGATTGATGGCCCGAGCCAGCCACGAGAGCGCAATCTCACCGCGCCGGGAGATCGCATCTACTGCAACGGCGACGACATCGGGGTCCGGATCGGTTAGCGCAAGCTCTAGACACTGACCGAACCCTGGATCGCCTGCGGAGTCCGTTGCGTCGAGAGCAAGCGCGACGGCTTCCTGCCGGAGACCGCTATCGCCTCTCCGTTCGGACAGCCACTTGGAGCAGTTGCGCAACACTTCGAGGCGGTCCTCGGGGGCCACGCCAATTGTTCGAAGACAGTGAACCGCAAGTTGTCGTCCGATCGGAGACTCGCTTGCGTCCGCGGCGCGTCGCAGGACGACCGAGGACAAGGGCCGCCCCATCGGTCCTAGGCAGGTAGATCCCAGAACCCCACTGATCCGCACTCGAGCATCGGGGTCGTCGAGAGCCTGACGGTAGATTCCGATGGCCTCCGGCGTCGCAACGCCGCGCCGCCCAAGCGCCTCGATGGCACTTACCCGAATGGCCCCGTCTGTTGATCTTCCCAACTTCGTCAGTGCGGCCTGCACAACCAACTCCAGGCTCGCGGAACGCACCGGAAGTTCCGAGAGTACGTCCAGCGCGTCAAATCGAAGCGCGTCTTCGCCGGGAGCTTTAGCGATCCCTGCGACAGCCTCCAATACGCCGGGGCTCTCTACCCACACTCTGGCAAGTCCCAAGAGCGCCCCACGCCGCACATTCACATCCGAGTCGAGGAGGGCCTTGCCGAGCCGACCCTCGGTGATTCCATGGGACTCTGCCGCGTCAAGAACCAATCCAGCAGCATCAGCCGCCTGGCCGCCAACAACGCCCAACAGTTCAAGAAACTGGGCATCGCTCAGAGCTGCGCCCGATGCCTCCAACTCAAGTGCAGCCACACCGACAACCCGTAGGTCGCGTGATCGGATCTGGCGCGCCATCTGCTCCCAGTTGAACGAAGCACCCTTTGGGTCCGCAACTGCGGCCCGCGAGTCGACGCATGAGAGGGTGAGCGCCAACAAGGCAAAGCCAGTGAGTCGCAGGCCGACACCCTGAACGAAGATGCTACGGAGCCTCGCCACCCGCTCCGGCCAGGGACTAGCCGGCCGAGAGATCGGCAAGGCAGTCCGATGGCAGTCGACTGCTCGATCGGCACACGAACAAGTGGCTTTCGGTCCGACGCTCAAGCTACTTGCCACTTGACACCGGAATGCAGCAGTCCTTGAGTAGACTTCCCTGCTGCCCGAGGAGTCCTCGGAGTTTGGCCGCGGTGGCGGCAGCGGCCGCGTCAAGTGCGCTCTGGTGTTCTGGATTCTTCTCGTCATCGAACGAGTTCTCGTTGTGGTCCTTACTCTCACTGCTGAAAAGGCCCTTCCACGTCACGGCCTTGAAGGACTGCCCCCCTGAGCTTGACGGACCACCTCGAAGCGACTTCTTCCCGAGTGGCAGTGAGTCCTTGCTCCCGTTCCAGACCGGGGCCCCTCCCGGAGCAAAGAACTGCACGTAGTTCGTGTGGCTGTAGAAGTCTTGGATGTTGTGCAAGAGGGCGCCGAGCTTGTCGAGAAGGTCTTGGCAAGGACTCTTTGCCCCCGTGAGACCAGAGAGCAGGTTCGCGACGCCACTCGAACGATAGAGACAGCAGTGGCTCCCTCCGCGGCGATTACCCAACTCTACATCGCGGGCCTTGGCGTCAAGCGCATCAACCAGTGCGTCGAGGTCGTCAGGAGGACTGGTGAAGTGGTCTTCGCCGTTCTCGCCGTTTAGGTCAGTTCTTGGATTCATGTCCTGCGCTGTGTTGGACATCACAAGTCGCCGGACGCAGTCGTCGCTGAGCCCAAGATCCTTGGCTGCCTTCTCCGTGAGCTTTTGGTGATCTGGCGCATGAAACGTGCCCAATGGATCAACAGATGTCGTTGGAGAAGCGCCGCAGTAAGCGTACAGCGATGCCCCTGCGGCGTACCCCAGCGGGTCCCGCTGCAGGAACCTCCCCGTCACGGGATCCTGGTACCGCGCGCGGAAGTACGTCAGCCCCGTCTCGGCGTCGTGGAACCGCGCCGTGTACCCCCAGTGCTGGCCAAGCGGGTCGCTCGACTGCACCGACCCGCCCTTGGTGATCGTCACCTCGCCGTAGGGCGTGTATCGGTAGCTCGCCGCCTCCGTCTGGCTCGCCGTCGTGATCTCCATCACCGAGCCCAGCGCGTTCTTGTGGTAGTACAAGCGCGTGAGCTCCGACGTGTTCGAGTCCCCGTCCTGGTCGAGCACGTCGGCCTGCTCGAGCATCAGCACGTCGTCGATCCCCTGCCCGAACACGAAGTTCTGCTTCCACGCGTCGCTCGGCCCGTAGACCGCCACCGTCTCGAGGCCCGAGTACACGTACCGCTCGGACACCCCGCCCGACACGTCCTTCTCGACCCGGCGCCCCAGCGCGTCGTAGCGGTACGTCGCCACCGCCGCGTTGTTCGACGCGTCTTTCACCCGCACGATCTGGTTGCGGTAGTCGTACTCGAACTTCCACGTGCCGTTGTTCGTCACGTTGCCGTTCGCGTCGTGCGTCCACGA
>JADZCA010000118.1 GCA_020851795.1 Planctomycetota bacterium
GGCGGCACGCCGTCCTTCGCCGGCACCTTGCCCGCCTTCATCGCCATCTTGAGCTTCATCGACGCCGTGCCGGTCGAGCCGGCCGCACGGAGGTCCACCGTCATCTTCGAGGTGCCCGACGCCTCGGCCGACGTGACCTCGATCGTCCTCGGCGACCCAGGCGGCGTGAAGGACTGCGCCCCGGCGCGCATCGTCATCGTGGTCTCGAACGTCGCCACGTCGCCGTCGCGGGAGAGGAGCACGACGTCGGCCGAGGTGTCGAAGGTGAGCCCCATCGCGCTCGCCGTGCCGGCCAGCGTCCACCGGGCGCCGACGCCCACGGGCACCTCGGGGAGCAACACGGCCGCCCGCTGGAGCGACTCCTTCATCCCCGACGCCATCCCCTCGAGGCGCTTGCGGGTCTCCGGGTCCACGTCCTTCGTGTCGTACTCGAGCTCGACGTCGCGCATCTCGCCGCGCGCCGTCATCCGCATGCGCGAGCGGACGCCCGGGACGCGGGCCGGCGTGCCGGAGTCGCCGAGGCCCTCGAGCGTCGAGGCCGACGCGGTGGACCGGACGTCCGCGGACCCGTCCGCGGCGACCGAGACGACCTCGAGCTCGAGCGTGGACTTCGTGCGGGTCTCCATCGGCTTCGGGAGCGACGCCATCGACATCGTCATCGCCTGCGACAGGCGGTAGCTCCGCCGCGTCCCCGCCGTGAGCGCGTAGCGCAGCGGCTGACGCGGCTCGGCGCCGGCGTCGCGGACGGTGACCGCCAGGGCGTGCGCGGACGCGCCCGGCGGGCCGTCGTCACAGTCGCCGCACCCCGACAGGGCCGCGACCGCAAGGATCCCCAGCAGCGCGAACGTGGCTCGACGCACCGACGCCTCCTTTCGAGCGGACGAGCGAGCAGTCTACGGCAGGTCGGCACCGTCGTCGCCCCGGGCCCCGCGCTCGCGCTGCCGACCGTGGGTCCCCCTCGCCGTACGCTCGCGGTCGATGCTGGTCCCCCGTTACTGGTCGGAGGCGTCCCAGCGCGAACGGCGCCCCGACGGCTCGCAGACGGTCGTGCGGCGTTTCGGCTGGTCGTCGTCGAGCCAGGCCGACGCCGACGTCCACGCGCGCCGTCGCCTCGAGGAGGCGCTCGCGGTGCTGCGCGCGGGCGGGGCCGAAGCGTTCGAGTCGTTCACGCGACGCGAACGCACGGTCGCCTACGGCGGGCCCGACGGGCTCCCGATCCGCGAGGAGATCGTGCTGGAGCGACCGGGCGTGGACGCAGTGGTCACGCGCAACGCGTACGGCGCGCTCTGCCTGAACACGACGCGGGCGATGTTCGTGGACGTGGACCGCCCGCTCTCGCGGGTCGGCGGCTACGGGTGCGCCGCGGCGCTCGCCGGCGCCGCCGTCGGCGCGATCGCGGCGCCGGCGTGGCTCGGCTGGCACGTCGCGGTCGGCGTCGCGGTCGGTCTCGTCGGCGCGGGCCTCCTCGGCTCGGCCGCGCGACGCGCCGTCGAGCAGCGCGACCCACAGGCTCGCGACCCCCTGCGGTGGGCGACCGAGCGGACGCGGACGTGGTGCGACGACCGTCCCGTGTGGCGGGTCGCGGTCTACGAGACGCCGCACGGCGCGCGGTTGCTGCCGGTGCACGCGGGGTTCGACGCCGACGACCCCGAGGCGGCGGCGTTCATGGCCTTCGTGCGGGCGGACCCGCTCTACGTGCGCATCGGGCGGACGCAGAAGTGCTTCCGCGCCCGCGTGAGCCCCAAGCCGTGGCGGGTCGGCATCGAGGCCCACTTCCGGACGGGCGGGACGTGGCCCGTGCGCGACGCCGGCAAGCTCGCCGCCCGCGCGGCGTGGGTGGCGGCCTACGACGTCGCGTCGCGCGGGCACGCGTCGTGCCGGCTCGTCGAGCTCGTCGGCACGGGCCGGGCCGACGCCGGGATCGACGCCGTGCGCCGCCTCCACGACGAGCTCGCACGGGCGACGTCGAGCCTGCCGCTGGCGTAGGCGTCACGCCTCCTCGCGGAACACCTCCACCGGGCGCACGCGCCCGAGGCGGAGCGCGGGGACGAGCCCCCCGACGATCCCGACGGCGACGCTCGCGGCCACGGCGAGGGCGACGGTCTCGACGCGCACGTGGTAGCCGCCGAAGGTGAGCGCGCGGCGCACGAGCGGCGCGATCGCGACCGCGAGCGTGGTGCCCAGCAGCCCGCCGGTCCCCACGACGGAGGCCGCCTCGACGACGACGAGCCGTGCGACGACGTGGTCGGGGAAGCCGAGCGCGAGCAGGATGCCGGCCTCGCGGCGACGCTCCGCCACCGTGATCCCCATCGCGTTCGCCACCATGACGAGCATCGCGAGCACGACGACGCCACCGATGAACGACAACCAGCCGATCATCGACGTCAGCATCCCGACCTCCTCGGTCCGGTGCATGCGCTCGGTCTGGGTGTGCGTGCGCACGGGCCCCGCGGCCCAGCGGGCGTCGACCGCGGCGGCGACCGCAGCCGGGTCGGCGCCCGGGGCCACCCGCACCGAGAACAGCGAGACGGTCCCCGCGGTCGCGGCGCCGAGGACGAGGCCGCGGCGCGTCTCCTCGAGGTGGGCCCAGTGCATGAACACGACGACCTCGGGGAGCGACGGGTCGGTGGACGCGTAGACGCCGCGCACCGTCAGCTCCCACGCGCGACCGTCGTCGAGCGGGAACATCGTCCCCTCGACCGGCACGGTGTCGCCCACCTTCCAGCCGTGACGCCGGGCGAGCTCACGCCCGACGACGATGCCGCGGCGGTCGGCGAGCGCGGCCGCGCGCTGCTCGTCGGGGAGCGTGAACTCGGGGTACTGCGCGAGCGCGACGTCGAGGTCCACCGCCATGCAGGCGAAGAACGCGTCGTCGCCTGCCAGGCGCCCGCCGAACCACGACCACCGCGCGACGGACCCGACGCCGGGCACCTGGCGGAGCGGCTCGAGGTAGGCGACCGGGAGCTCGGCCATCGGGCCGATGCCGCTCTGGACCATCAGCCGGTCGGGCGACGCCGCCTCGGCCCCGGCGGTGAGCCCGGTCACGATCGTGCGCAGGAACACGAGCAAGAACACCGTCAGGCCCGCGAGGCCGGCGAGGAGCGCCGCGCGCGCGGGGCGCGCCAGGACGTGCCGTGCGACGAGGCGTCGCAGCGTCATGGCCCGAGCATGCACCCGCGCGCCCGACGACGGGCGGCAAGACCGAGCGACGCCGGGTCCCGGCCCGGCGGCAGCCAGAGCCGCCCGGACGCAACCGGCGAACCCGTCGTCGCGCGGGGCCCGTGGCTCCCGTCGGCCACGGTCGGCGGACGGACGACGGACGCGCGCGCGAGCCGAGTCCGCGCGCCCCGTCCGGGGCCCGACGTCCGGTGGACGCGCGCAGGACCTCGCCGCTCGTGCGCGAGGCGGGCTACTCCGCCGGGATCTCGGGCTCGACGAGCGCCGCGAGCATCGCGAGGGACTCCTGCCAACCGAGGTAGCAGAGCTCGACGGGGATCGCGGCCGGGATCCCCTCTTGGACGACCGTGAGCTCGGTGCCGCACACGACCGGACGCAGGTCCACGGTGACGCGCATCTCGCCCGGAAGGTTCGGGTCGTCGAAGCGGTCGGTGTAGCGGAGGCGCTGGCCGGGGACGAGCTCGAGGTAGGTCCCGCCGAAGCCGTGCGAGCGGCCGTTGCCGAAGTGGGTGAACGACATGCGGAACGCGCCGCCGACGCGCGCGTCCATCGCGTGGACCTCGCCCACGAAGCCGTGCGGCGGGAGCCACTTCACCATCGCCTTCGGGTCGAGGAACGCGCGGTAGACGCGCTCCGCGGGCGCCTTGAGCACGCGGTGGAAGCGGACGGTGCCGGTCGTCGCCATGGGAGCTCCCTCGGTCGCGGGGGCGGGATGCTACCGCGGGACGCGGGCCGCACGAGTCACGGGGTCCCCGACGTCGAGTCCCGCCTCCGCGGGCGCGCGATCGGCCGCCACGCCCGGGATGGTATGAGGGGGCCCCGCGGTGGGCGTCGGGCCCCCGCATCCGACCCGGCTCGCCGGGACCGACGGAGGTCGCGATGGTCCGTCTCTTCGTCCGCCACAAGGTCTCGAGCTTCGCGTCCTGGAAGAAGGGCTACGACGGCTTCGAGGCCGCGCGCAAGAAGCTCGGGGTCAAGGGCGCCGCGGTGTTCAAGGGCGCCACCGACCCGAACGACGTGACGATCTGGCACGACTTCGACTCGATGGCCGCCGCGCAGGCGTTCGTGGCGTCGGCCGAGCTCGCGGCGGCGATGAAGGGCGCGGGCGTCGTCGGCGCGCCCGAGCTCTGGTTCGTCTCGCGCGAGCTGGCGTAGCCCGCCGAGCGCCGCGGCCGGACGAGCCGGCCGCGGCGCCCTCGAGCGACGTCGTTCACTTCGCCGACGCGGGGGCCGCGCCGACCTCGGGCGCCGGGGCGTCGGAGGGCGGGAGCGGCTCGGGGACCCGGTTGGTGATCGCGGGGATGCTCTGCAGGTACGCGAACATCGCGTCGAGGTCGGCGTCGTCGAGCTGGCCGATGAAGGGCCACGGCATCGGCGGGAGGATCGGGCGGCCGCGGCCGAGGTGGCGTCCGGTGCGCAGCGCGGTGCGGAACATCTCGGCGGTCCAGGTGCCGAGCCCCGTCTCCTTGTCGGGTGTGAGGTTCGCGGTGAACGAGACGCCCCACGGCCCCGCCCACGCGGTGTTGGTCTCGGAGGCCATCGCGACCCACGGGGCCTTGAGCGCGGCGGGAGCCTGCGCGATCGTCGCGGCGGCGGGGTGGCCCGAGAGCATGCGGCGCATGTCCGGCTCGGGGCCGTTCGCGGCGAGGTGCCACGGCGTGTGGCAGTCGTTGCACATCATCGTCGTGACGAGGTAGCGTCCGCGCGCGACGGGGTCGCGGTCGGACGGCTGCGCCGTCGCGCGACGACCGAGGACGGCCGCGGCCACGACCGCGGCACCCACGAGGGCGAGGGAGGAGACGAGCAGGGCCTTGCGACGGTTCATCGGAGGGGCTCCAAGGGACGGGGCCGGGCCGCGCCCCGGAGGACGCGGGTGCGGCGGAAGGCGCGAGGCACGACCGCCTCGCCGACCGGGAGAACACGGACGGCGCTCGCGACCCGCAACGGCACCCCGCGCCGCGGACGCCCCCCGGGGCCGCCCCCGGGAACGGCTCCGCGGTACGCTGCGCGTCGTGGGACCGCGTCCCGCGGAGGGCTCCGATGCGTCACGGCGCGTTCGTGCTCGCTGGGGCGTTGTGGGCGGTCGCGGCGGGGGCGCGGGTGCGCGCCGACGACGACGTCCCCGCGCCGCGTTTCGACGGCGGCGACCACGCCCACCCCGAGGCGTGCCTCGCGCTCGACCCCCACGCGGGCGACCCCGCCGCGATCCGCGTGCTCGCGGCGACGCTGCGCCGTGCCTCGCCGACCGAGACGCTCGCAGCGGTGGACCGGTTCATGGCGCGCTCGCTGGTGTGGGACGCGGAGGCGTTCGACGACTGGCGGACGGTCGAGACGATGCTCTCGGACGGGACGTTCGGCGGCTGCGCCGATCACGCGATCGCCTACGGCACGCTGCTCCGCGCGTGCGGGATCCCGACGCTGTGGGTGAAGTCGATGGACCTCGCGTGGGTCGAGCGCCTGCGCGCGGGGCGCTTCGACCCGTCCCGCGACGCGTGGAGCGGCCACGTGTTCCTCGAGGTGCACCTCGACGGGGCGTGGCGGCTGCTCGACGCGCAGGCCCGCGAGGTCTACCGCACGTACGACGTGCAGGGCCGGCGGCTGCCCGGCGAGCGCTACGCCTACGACAAGGGCGGTTCGCCGTGGGAGCTCGTGCTCTCGGTGCGCTGGGAGCCCTGGAAGCGGCAGACGGCGACCTTCTTCGCCGCCCACGACCCGGCGCCGCACCTGTCCGGCGCCGGAGCGGGTCCCGCGGCCGCCGACGCGGTGCCGGCCTCGCCCCGCGTCTTCGTCACGGGCAACAGCCCGCAGTGGCGGTGGGCGCACGCCGCGGCGACCGAGGCGGGCGCGCAGGTCGGCATGACGTTCAACGCCGAGTTCGACCGCTGGCTCGCCGCCGCGCGCGGCCACGAGCTCCTCGTGACCTGCTCGAAGGGCGAGCCGGTGCTCCCGGCGGCGCTGCGCGCCGCGTGGCTCCCGCTCGGGTGGGAGCGCACGCTCGCGCGGACCGGCCCCGAGGCCGGCCGGCCGACGGAGCGGCGGCTCGCCGACGGGACGCGCGTCGTGCTCGTGCCGGCGTCCGACCACGACGGCCTCGTGCGGGCCGTCCGGGAGGCGCTCACGCGCTGACCTCGGCCGGCGGCGACGGGGCGTACCGGGTGTACCGTGCCGCGTACCTCCTCACGAAGAACACCCGCCCGCGTCACCGCAGCCGGTCCCATCTCGGCGACGACGCCGTCGGAGCCCGCGGCTCGGGGATCTCCTCGCCCACGCACGCGACGGCGGTGCGCTCGTTCGGCAGGCCGCGGGGCTGACGTCCGTGTCGGTGGAATCGTACGCGGCACGGTACGTCCCCCGGTACGTCCCGTAGCCCGAGAGGCTCACGAGCCGCCGAGGTCGGGGAGGCGCCTTCTGCGCACGCATCGCGCGGGGCCCGGGGACGACGCGGCCGCGCGCCCTCTCGCTGAGCACGTCGATCTGCGCGCCGCGGCGCCCGGACCTGTTCCGGCGACCTTGCCTCTCGAACCCGCGGCCCGTGGAACTCGTGCGCGGCACGGACGCGGCGGTGGTCGGCCGTCGCCATCGGACCCGCCACGCTCCTCCGGCGTCTCGCCGATTCACGCCGAGGCCCCCGCCTCCAGACGGACTCTGTCACGGGATCCGCGCGCTACTTTCCTGGCTCGGTACTCCCCGCCAACAACCCCGTTCCCTCCGCCCGTAAGATCGCGAAGGATCTTCGCGAGTACGGCGCGGCGCTGTGGACATTTGCTCGGGTCGAGGGCGTCGAGCCCACGAACAACGCCGCCGCGCGCGCCGTCCGGAAGGCCGTCCTCTGGAGGAAGACCTCGTTCGGGTCGGCGAGTCGATGGGGTTCGCGGTTCGCCGAGCGGATGCTCACCGTTTGCGAGAGCCTCCGGGCGCAGGGACGGTCGATCCTCGACCTCCTGGAGTCGTCGATTCGCTCGCGGCTCGCCAAAGACGTCCGACCGTCACTACTCCCTTCGACGGCGTAGTTGGACCTCGGTCCGCTGGGTGCCGTGCGATTAGGGAACTCGGAGATCATCGAGCTCGACAGACGCACTGTCAGTGCCGATGGCAATCGTAAGTTCAATCGTTAGGTCTGACCGACCCTCTTCAGCCGTCCAGAGCGGCATCCGGACGGACCATGTGGGAATGTTCGCCTTCCGAATTTGAACGACGTCGAGCATTCGGTAGGCGGAGGGCGGTGGCACAACGACCTGCCGCCCGTACCCCTGGATCACAGTACGAATGTCGGCGGCAGATAGTCGAGACGCCGCACATCGTCGGACGAGCGCCTCGTACCGGCCGGTCGCGAGCAGCTCCATGATGGTCGAGGTCACTGAGTGGACTGTAGGCGCGGTCGTCATGGGCTCCTCAGCGTCGATTGCCAGGGACACGGGTCGGGGTATTGACGTCGACGCCGATGCTCCTGAAGTACGCATCAGCCTCCGCGATCGCTTGGCTGGCCTCGGCCTCGGAGTACCCGGCCTTGCGAAGCGCATCGTACGCTATGTCTCGCTCAGCGCCATAGGTTCCACCGCGGCCGGGAACCCCCTGGGCCCGCGTCGCCTCGTAGTGCGGCGTGCCCTTCGCCGTTGACGGTCCGGGCAACTGGACGCCGGGCGCAGCGTTGGGGTTGTACCCAGGCAGGTCACGTACGGCTGCATCTTGAATCACATGGTGCGCGTCTTTGAGTCCCTTTGCCCGCAGCTCACTGATCGGCTCAGTGATCTTCGGGGCACCTCCGGGAACAGGTGAACGCCTACCTGAGCGCTCACCCTGCGTCGCCGAGGCCGGGGGCCTCCCGGACGGCGATCGCGGCCCCGATTGGCGGGCCCCCACCGTGACCGGAGGCTCGAGCGTCCACCCCAGCGGATTCTGTCCGCGGGAGGGCTGCATCGCCTTCATCGCGCCGTACGCGTGCGCAAGCTCCACGAGGGCCCCGATCATCTGCCCCCATTGGATTCGAACGTCGAGCTCTCTGAGCAGATCGGCGGTCTCAGCGACCCCCTCCTCGTAATGGCTCACCATCGTCTCTAGAGACTCCACCGTCAGCCAGATGAGGGCGATCCGGTTCGGCCTGGAGTACGGGTCGATGTCGGTCTTCACGATGCGGTCGATGTCGCGGGACAGGCTCGACAGACGGCTGCTCCCGACAGCCCGCAGGCTCGTGGCGAGGAGGCGGAGCGCGTCGCCGACCAGCGCGACGAGGTTTTCGCAGAGCCCCCGTGCTGTGTGGATCGGAGAGTCCTTGGGGACATGGGGGAACGGTGCGGTGACGGCCCGCACGATCACATCGACGACGGCGCGCACTTCCCCGAGTCGGCGGGCGACCGCGACGGCGGCGTCGAAGCCGGCCGGCGCGCAGATTCCGCCGTCCGCGTCCGTCCCTGACACCGTCGCGGATCGCATCCGCTCGTGCCACTCGGGGAGTTCCGCTTCGACGATCGCTCGCGCGAGCCAGTCCAGGACGACCCGCACCGTGTTCATCGCCACGATGTACCCGGGGCACGGCTCGGCGAATGCCTGAGCAGCCAGCCCTGAGGCGACGGCCGCCTCCTCGACCCTGAGCAACTCGAGGTGGCGTCGAGTCCCATCGATCGCCTCAAACGGTGCTCGGGCGACGGCCTCGGGCATCGGCTTGCAGGGTCGGGCTCGCTCGGCAGGGTCGACCGGCGCCGCCGGCGGCGCAACCGTCCCCGAGTCGCCGCACAGGTACGTCCCGGGCGGGCACGTCCCGGGCGGCGCGACGGTCGTCGTGTCGTCGGGCGGCGGCGGCTTCGTCGGCGGGGCGTAGGTGTGGTCGGGCGCGACGGCGCCCGGCGGGAGCTGGGTCGTCCCTCCCCCGCCGCCGGTCGCCCCACCGCCGCCTCCGCCACCACCCCCGCCACCCCCACCCCCACCGCCCACGGTCGGCCCGCCCGTCCTGTCGTCGGTCCCCGGCGGCGTCACCGGGTCCTTGGGCGCGACGCAGCGGCACACCTCGCCGGGCTTGCAGGCGGAGCTGCAGCAGCCGGGCGGGCACGGTCCGCCCACGAACGAGACGAGCTGCGGCGGCGTCACGACCGCGGGCCCGCCCGCGGTCGCGACCGAGAACCCCACCGAGGCGTCCCGGACCCCGCGGCCGACGTCGAAGTCGTCGCCGTGGGCCGACAGCACCGCGGCCGGCGAGAACAGGCTCCCCTCCGGCGCGCGCAACGTCGCGTACACCGACGCCGAGAACGTGTCCTGCACCGTGGCGGCGACGAGGCTCGCCGCCGACGCCTGTTCGGTCACCGCAGCCATCGGCACCGCGGGCGGCGGCTCGGCGGGCCCCTTCGATGCCCTCTTCGCCACCGCCCGGCGACGGCGTCGCGCGCTCACGTCCTCCTTCGCGCGGCGCAGCGTCTCGGCGGAGTCGGAGACCTCCTTCATCCGCGCGTCCACCTCGCTCGTGTCCTTGCCCGCGTCCTCGAGCTGACCGCGCAGCTTGCCGAGCTTGGCGAGCAGCCTCCCCGCGACCGCGAGCTCGCGGTCGAGCATCCGCTCGCGTTCGGCGTCGCGGCGGTCCTCGCGGCGCTCGAGGCGTGCCAGCTCGCCGCGTTCGCCGCCGCGGAGGTGCCCCGCACCGGCCTTGTCGCGCAGCTCGGCCTGGCGCCGGTCCGCTCGGTCCAGCACCGCCCCGCGCCCGAGGTGCAGCGCCGCCTCCCGCGCCCGGGCCGCCTCGAGGGCTCCGATCTCGCCGCGGAGGTTGCCTGCCTTCGACGCGATGCGCCGGTCGTCGCGCTGCTCGAGGCGCAGGACCTCGGCCTCGCCCCCGATCGCGTTCAGACGCCGTTCGACGCCACGGTCGACGAGCTTGCCCGCGCGCGAGCTCCCCGCCGTGGCGCGCGACGCGAGGTCGTCCGCGGCGGCGGCGGCCGACGCCGAGGCCGAGCCCAACGCGTCGGCGCGGGCCTCCGCCTCGGCGGCGGCGTCGTCGAGGTGATTCGCTCGGGACCGGCTCGATTCCAGCCGTGCTTCGGAGCTCACCACGTCCATGTAGAGCGAGCTGGAGAACGCCTCCGCCTCGCGGTGGCGGTCCAGCGCGTCGGCGTAGGCCTGCCGCGCCGACTCCGCCTCCGACTCCGCCGCCGACGACGCCTCCCGCGCCGACCGCGCGACCTCGCTCGCGCGCGCCGCCTCCGACGCCAGCGCCCCGGCGACGAGCCTGGCGTCCACGGCGTCCTCGATCGCACCCCGTCCCCCCGCGCCGCGCTCGGTCGCGTCGGGCACGTCGAGGTCGGCCGACCGCAACGCGAGGCCGGGCAGGGCGCCCGTCCCCGACGGCACCGCCGTCGGCCGCGCGGAGGCGGGCCGGACGTCGTCGTCGCCCTCGCCCACCGGAGGCGCGCCGGCCGCGGGGCCGTACGCCGCCGCCCCGGGAGCCACGACGGGGCGCGCGAACGAGGCACCGCGTGCCGGTCCCGCCGGACGCACGGCTCCCTGCGGCGGCGCCGCCACGCCCGCCGCGGGGGCCGTCGCCACGCGCGCGCCCGTCGTCCGCGGCGGCGGCACGGGTCGCATCGTGCCCGCGGGCGCGCGCACCGGCCCCGACGGCGCGTCGGGCACCGGCGGCGGCGCCACGGGCGTCACCGTCGGCGTCGTCGCGTCCTTGGTCCGCGCGACCAACCCGCCGACCGGCCGCTGCGTGGAGCCCTCGGTCCCGAACGGGGTCCTGTCGAGCTCGCGCCCCGCGTCGCGCTCGCCGCCCCCGACCTCGCCGAGCACCCACCCGACCATGTCCGCGAGCGGCACCGTCGGCACCGACGACGGCGGCGCCGCCGCGATCTGTGCGTGGTCCCGACGCCGCATCGCGCCGCCCGGACCGAGCAGGGCCC
>JADZCA010000119.1 GCA_020851795.1 Planctomycetota bacterium
CGTAGAGGGTCTGCAGCCCCGTCAGCCCCGACAGCGGCGACAGCGTCGTCACGCCCGTGCACCACGACACGTTGAGGCTCTGCAGCCCCGTCAGCCCCGACAGCGGCGACAGCGTCGTCACGCCCGTGCACACCGACATGACGAGGCTCTGCAGCCCCGTCAGCCCCGACAGCGGCGACAGCGTCGTCACGCCCGTGCACCACGACACGTTGAGGCTCTGCAGCCCCGTCAGCCCCGACAGCGGCGACAGCGTCGTCACGCCCGAGCAGCCCGACGCGTCGAGGGCACGCAGGCGCGCGAGTCGTGCCACCGGCTCCAAAGAGGAGAACGTCTTCATCGTGGACGCGACGTCGAACTCCCACCCGCCCCCCTTCAATGGACGCGAGTTGCCCAGCGCCAGCACCTCGAGCGCCTCCAAGTCCCCCAGCTCCGGCGGCAGCGCCGCGAGCGCGAGGTCGTGGAGGTCGAGGACGGTCGCCCCGGTCCGCTTCGCCTCCGCGATGCGCTCGCGCGCGACCTCGTAGGCCTCCTCGGGCGACAGGGTGTGGTACGGCCGCATGCGGGACGCGCCCCTCGACGGCCCGCGAGCCTACCGGGCGCGACCGCGCCGGTCCACGCTGCTTACCCTCGCAGCACCTCGCGCGCGATCACGAGGTTCTGGATCTCGGTGGTGCCCTCGTAGATCTCGGTGATGCGCGCGTCGCGGAAGTAGCGTTCGACGGGGAACTCCTTCGTGTAGCCCGCCCCGCCGTGCACCTGCACGGCTTCCTTCGCGCAGAAGTCGGCCGTGCGCGACGCGTCGAGCTTGGCCATCGACGCCTCGCGCGTGTGCGGACGCCCCTGGTCCTTCAGCCACGCCGCGCGCAGGATCAGCAGGCGCGCCGCGTCGATGCGCAGCGCCATCTCCGCCAGCTTCCACTGGATCGACTCGAAGCTCGCGATCGGCTGCCCGAACTGCTCGCGCTCCTTGGCGTACTTGACCGACGCCTCGAGGCACGCCTGCGCGATCCCCAGCGCCTGGCACGCGATGCCGATGCGGCCCCCGTCGAGCAGCCCCATCGCCACCGAGAACCCCTGGTTCACCTCGCCCAGCACGTTCGCCGCCGGCACGCGCACCCGGTCGAGCCGCATCTCGACCGTGGACGAGCCGCGGATCCCCATCTTCTTCTCCTTCTTGCCCGGCTGCACGCCCGGCCAGGAGGTCTCGACGAGGAACGCCGTGATGCCCTTCGCCTTCGACTCGTTCGACGTGCGCGCGAAGACCACGACGAGGTTCGCGTGGTCGCCGCTCGTGATCCAGAGCTTGCTGCCGTCGAGCACGAAGCCGCCCGCGCCGTCGGGCGTCGCCGCGCAGCGCAGCGCCGCGGCGTCGGAGCCGCTGCCCGCCTCGGAGAGCGCGTACGCGCCCAGCCACTCGCCCGAGGCGAGCCGCGGCAGGTAGCGACGCCGCTGCTCCTCGTTGCCCCAGCGCACGAGCGCCGCCGAGCACAGCCCGAGGTGCACCGACACCGTGACGCCCGTCGCCGCGCACGCGCGCGAGAGCTCGGCGAGCGCGAGGCTCGTGGCCACCGCCGAGAGACCCTGGCCGCCGTACGCCTCGGGGATCGACATCCCCGCCCAGCCCGCCTCGCCGCACGCCTTCCACTGCGCCTCGACGAAGGCCTCGGCCTCGTCGGAGGCGGCCGCGCGCGGCAGCAGCTCCCGCTCGGCGAACTCGCGGGCGCCGTCGCGGACGGCGATCAGGTCGTCGGAGAGGTCGAAGTCCACGGTCGCTCCTCGCAGGTCGCCGCGGGGCCCGCGCCCCCGGCACGGCCGGAGCATAGGGGACGCCCCCGACCGTCCGGGGACGGAATCCACCCCCCGGGGCCCGTGCGTCCGGGGCTCGTCGCCCGACCCCGCGGCCATCCGCCCCCACCCCCGACACGGAGCGGGCCCCGTGGCGTCCTCGGGGACGCCGCGGGGCCCGTGCGGGGCGCCGTGCGGGCGCGGGAGCGACGCCTACTTCGGCGGGTAGACGTAGAAGCCGCGGCCCGACTTGCGGCCGAGCCAGCCCGCCGCGACCATCTTCTTGAGCAGCGGCGACGGACGGTAGCGCGGGTCGCCCAGCCCGTCGTGGAGCACCTCGAGGATCGCGAGGCAGGTGTCGAGGCCGATGAGGTCGGCCAGCGCGAGCGGGCCCATCGGGTGGTTCATCCCGAGCTTCATCACCTCGTCCACCGCCTCGGGCTTGGCCACGCCCTCCATCACGCACGCGATCGCCTCGTTGATCATCGGCATCAGCACGCGGTTGCTGACGAAGCCCGGGAAGTCGTTGACCTCGACCGGCACCTTGCCCACCGCGACCGAGGCCGCCTTGACCGCCTCGAAGGTCGCGTCGCTCGTCGCGATGCCGCGGATGAGCTCGACGAGCTTCATCACCGGCACCGGGTTCATGAAGTGCATGCCCACGAAGCGGTCGGCGCGCTTCGTCACCGCGGCGAGCTTCGTGATCGAGATCGACGACGTGTTCGAGGCGAGGATCGCCGACGGGGCCAGCACGCCGTCGAGCGTGCGGAACACCTCGGCCTTGACGGCCTCGTGCTCGACGACGGCCTCGACGACGAGGTCGCACGGGGCGAGGTCTTTGAGCGCCTCGACGGTCGTGATGCGCGCGGCGGCCGCCTTCGCGTCGGCCTCGGCCATCACGCCCTTCTTGACGAGCCGCGCGAGGCTGCCCTCGATGCCGGCCTTGGCGCCCGCGAGCGCCTCCTTGCGCGAGTCCGTCAGCAGCACCGGCACGCCCGCCTGGGCGAAGACCTGCGCGATGCCCGACCCCATCTGCCCCGCGCCGACGACGCCGACCTTGTGCACGCCCATCGTGGTCCCTCCGTTGCGCCGGGGACGCCGCAATCACGCGGCGGCCCCGGGAAGCCCTGCTGCGACCGGCTCGGGCGCCGCGCGGCGCCCGCCCGGTCAGACGCGCTCCACCGAGAGCGCGACCGCGTTGCCGCCGCCGAGGCAGAGGGCCGCGAGGCCCTTCTTGCCGCCGCGCGCCTCGAGCGCGTGGAGCAGCGTGACGAGGATGCGGCAGCCCGACGCGCCGATCGGGTGGCCGAGCGCGACCGCGCCGCCGTTCACGTTCGTGCGCGACGGGTCGAGCTTGAGCTCCTTGGTCACCGCGCACGCGGCGCTCGAGAACGCCTCGTTCACCTCGACGAGGTCGTAGGCCGCGACCGGGATCCCGTTGCGCTTCTCGAGGTTCTGCACGGCGTAGATCGGCGCGAGCATCACCCACTTCGGCTCGGTGCCGCCCGTCGCGTAGCCCGTCACGCGCGCGAGCGGGCGCAGGCCGCGCCGCTTGGCCTCGACGTCGCTCATCACGACGACCGCGGCCGCGCCGTCGCTGATCTGGCTCGCGTTGCCCGCGGTCACCGTGCCGTCGGCGGCGAAGGCGGCGCGCATCTTGCCGAGCCCCTCGGCCGTCGTGTCGCCGCGCACGCCCTCGTCCACGTCGATGCGCGTGACGTTGCCCTTCTTGTCCTTCTGCTCGATCGCGAAGATCTCCTTGCCGAACGCGCCCGAGGCCTGCGCCGCGGCGGCGCGGCGGTGGCTCTCGGCGGCGAAGCGGTCCTGGTCCTCGCGCGTCACGCCGCACTTCTGGGCGACGAGGTCGCCGGTCACGCCCATGTGGAAGTCGTTGTAGGCGTCCCAGAGGCCGTCGTGGACCATCGCGTCGAGCAGCTTGCCGTGCCCGAGGCGCATGCCGTCGCGCGCGCCCGGCATCAGGTAGGGCGCGTTGGTCATGCTCTCCTGGCCGCCCGCGACGACGACGTCGGCGTCGCCCGCGCGGATCGCCTGCGCGGCGAGCGCGACCGACTTGAGGCCCGAGCCGCACACCTTGTTGATCGTCATCGCGCCGACCGTGACCGGCAGCCCGGCGCCGAGCGCGGCCTGGCGCGCGGGATTCTGCCCGAGGCCCGCCTGCAGCACCGTGCCGAAGATCACCTCCTGCACGTCGGCGGGCGCGATGCCCGCGCGCTTGACCGCCTCGGCGATCGCCATCGCGCCGAGCTGCGGCGCCTTGTACGGGGCGAGCTTCCCCTGGAACTTCCCGATCGGCGTGCGGCAGGCGGCGACGAGGACGGCTTCGGCCATGGGGAAGGCTCCGGGGAGGGGGGAACCCGGAGTCTAGGCCGCTCGCGCGGCACCCCGAAGCCGGGGCCGAGGCGGTGGCCGCCCCCGAGACCGACCGCGCCCGGACGTACCTCAGCCCGGATTTCCCACGAAAGACGAGGGGCTTCGTGGACCGACCGAGCGGCGTCCCGCGGTCGGGGCCGATGCAGGGTCGTCGGGCGCGGGGTTTCACCGACGACCGCGTGTTCTTGGGACAC
>JADZCA010000120.1 GCA_020851795.1 Planctomycetota bacterium
CGCTCGCCTCGCCTGCCCGTAGAGGCGCCGAGCGACGCACCGCGCGCGCGCCGTAGCTGCCTCCGTCACGAGCCCGAGGCCGCACCCCCGGGCTTCTCGGGAGCCTTACGCCGACAGGCTCCTAGCGGCGCTCCGGTTCCGTCAGGAGCTTCGAGCCGACCGAGAGCGCCTCGTGCACGGGCTCGGGCAGACCGAGCTCGAGCAGACGGTCCCCCATCGACGACCACGCCCGCCGGATGTCGCGCTCGGCCGCGTCGGCCACCGCAGGCGCCACGTGCACGGTCTGCGCCGCCGCCACGCCCCGCAGCAGCGCAGGCAGGAGACCACCGTCGTCGGTCTGCGCGTGCAGGATCGCACCGTAGTCGCGCATCCGCCGGAACGCGTCCACCCACGGCGAGAGCTGCTCGGCGACCGCGCGCACCTCCACCGACGCCGACGCCCACCCCTCGCGCCAGGCGAGCGGGAAGTGGTCCTCGAGCCACGCCTGCGCCTTCTCGACCGCGACCTCCTTCGCGCGTTCGACGTAGAGGTCCCACAGACGACGGGACGTCTCCTCGACCAGCACGGCCACCGCCCGATGACGCGCGACGTAGCTCTCCTTGGCGCGCGCCGTGCGCTCGACGGCGGCCCGGGTCTCCGCCACCGTCGTCTCGTAGGGCACCGCCTCGCCTTCCTCCGTCGCCTGCGCCGCCACGCGCTCCTCCGCCGCCAGCAGGCGTTCCAGCCGCGCGACGTCGGCCGCGGTCGCCCGCGCAGGCTCGGGCTCCCGTCCACGGACGGGCGTCGCGACGACCACGTCGGGCACGTCGGAGGCCGGGTCGTCGGGCGGGAAGAACGAGACGTCCGGGGCCGCCGGCTCGACGGCCGGACGGGCGGCGACGACCGCCCGCTCGGCCGCGGCGGCTGCCGCGCTCGCGGGGCCCGCGTCGCGGACGAGGCCGGCCTCGTGGAGCGCGGCGAGGTGCGCCGCGAGGCGGCTCGAGCCGCGCTCGAACCCGCCGGCCGCGTCGCGCTCGATCGGGACGAGCGCATCGGCCAGCGTCCTCCACGCGGCCTCCTCGCGCGCCAGCGGCGCCTCGCGGGCGCCGATCGCCTCCGCCCACCGACCGTGCTCCTCGATGCGGCGGCGCATCCACGAGGTCGCGAAACGACGGCGGTCGCGTTCGGCGACGGCTTGCTCGCTCTCGCCGCGGGCGAGGTTGACGAGCGTGGTCAGGAGGCGCGCCGACGCGAGCGTCGCCTCGTCGTCGCCGTCGTCGGTCGGCGGAGGCGGCGGCGGGGCGCCGTCGCCGAGGAAGAGGTCGATCCCGCCCTCGACGGGCGCGAAGTGGTAGCGGCGGCCATGGTCGGTCGTCGGCGCGTCCACCTCGGTCGTGTCGTAGGCGAGCCCGTACGACTTCGGCTGATAGCCGTCGTCGAAGGACGCGTCGAACTCGACGGAGAACGCGGCGGGCAGCGTCTGCCACTCGCCCTGCGCCTGCCCGGGCTCGAGCGCCCTCGCGAGCCAAGCGCCGTCGGCCCGGCGCCGGACCGCGTAGCGCACGGTGATCGAGGTGCGGTTGACGACGGTGACCACGCCCTTCGTGCGGGTCGGGGGCGGCGGGGGCGGCGGCGGCGTCCGGGTGCACGAGACCGTCCCGAGCCCTTGGAAGTGGCTGCGGTTGACGCCCTGGGCCTCGTCGTAGGACGCGTAGGGCCCGAACCAGCGCTGGCCGCCCATGCGCTGGAATCCGCCCGGGCTCTCGAGCCAGCACTCGTCGCCCGCGGAGGCCGGCGCAGCACCGACGACGAGCGCGGCGATCACGCACAGCGCCGCGCAGAGGCCACGACCGCGACGACGACGAACGGCCGAAGTGAGGATCGCGCCCATGGCAGCGCCTCCGTCCGGGGCCTGCAGCGTAGGCCCGTGGCGAGAGCGGCGCGGCAGGAAACCGCGAACACCGGGCCCCGGCCCGGTCCACGCCGCGGGCACGCCTCAGCGCGCGCGGTCCTCGGCTACCCCGTCCGAAGGGGGCGTCGGCCAGGCCGCCTCGACCGGGTGTTCCTCGGTGCCGCCTCCGTCCGACCACGGCACACGCACGGAAGCCCCGCCGCGCGCGACGCGCGTGAGGACGAGCGCCGCGCCCGGCTGCGGTGGGCGGCGCAGCCCCACCCGCACGACCGTGTCGCCCGGGACCCAGAGATCGTCGCCGCCGTCTGCCCCCCCCTCCCAAGCCACGCGCACGCGCTCCCGCGCGAACCCCGAGAGGCGCAGCGACACGCTCCGCGCCGGCGGCACCACGACATCGCCGACGTCGACCGGGCGGCCCGCCGGCCCCGCGGGCACCTCGACGGCGACCTCGCCGTGGACCGTCGTCCAGACACGCAGCGTCGTGGCGTCGGGCGGCACGCCCTCGAGGCGGAAGCGGCCCGTGCGGGGCGTCGCCCGCTCGGCCCACGTCCAGACCCCTGACTCCACCCCGACGCCCGACCACGGCCAGCCGTCGGGGCGCACGAAGTGGTGGTGCGCGTGGTCCCCGCAGTCCCACGACGGGTCGTGCGCGACGACGATCCGCCCCTCGACGATCCGCCCGGCGGGGAAGCGTAGCGTCGCCGTCGAGGTCGTCGGCCCCTCCCGCACGTCGACGACCGCTTCGAGGGAGGCCGCGCAGCGCATCTCCCCGAAGTCCACGACGCGCTCGGCGAATGCGGTCCGGCTCGCCGGGAGGACGGCGCGCACGCGGTAGCGCCCCGGCGCGAGCGCGACGACGGAGAGCCGCCCCTGCGCGTCGGCCGAGAGGTCGCGGATCCCGGTCCAGTCCTGCCCCACCTCGTAGCCCTGCGCCTCGAGCGCGACCCCACCGAGAAGCCGGGCGAGGCGTCGGCGGCGCGCGCCCGCGGGGTCGCCGTCCGCGGGCGTCGGCCACGGGACGGGCAGGCCGTCCTCCGACACGAGCGGCGCGTCGAGCGGCGCGATCAGCGCCCTCGCGCCCGCCGCGGCGCTCCCGTCGGGCGCGACGAAGGCGAGGTCGAGCGCGCCGTCGCTCGAGTCCGGGGCGAGCGCGACGTCGAGCCCCGCCTCGCCACCGCGACGAACGGGCACCGTCGTCGTGGCGCGGCCCCGCGCCACCACGACGAGCTGGCGCGAAGGGGGCTCCTCGCCCTCCCCGACGTCGTCGTCGATCGCGACTTCGAGCTGGAACGAGCCATCGGGGGCGCTCGTCGTCCCCGGTGTGCCCCACGAGGCGAACGGGCCGTCGGCGTCCTCGAGGAACACGCCCGCCCCGGCGAGCGGACGCCCCTCGTCGTCGCGCACGCGTCCCGAGAAGACGGCGATCGCACCGCACGCGGGGACGGCGGTGAGGACGAGCTCGGGCGGGACGGGATCCGGAGGGCGCTCGAACGCGGGCACGACGAGCCCGTCGGCGCCGCACAGCGAGACCTGCAACGTCGCGTGCCACCACGCCTCCACGTCCTCGGCGGTGAGCTCGACGACCCCGTCTCCGCGGAGCACGCCCCGCACGCGCTCGACGGGGTCGCCCTCGGCCCGGTCCGCCTCGTGCCGGACGAGGCTCCAGTAGCCCCAGGTTGCGGTCGTGAGGTCCGACGGCTCGGGCGGTAGCGTTCCGTGCGGGATCCGCACGCGCACCCGCACGACGACCGGGCCCGCACGCCCCGCGTCGAGGGGCGCCGGATCGGGCGTCGTGTACACGTCGGGCGGCGCGGGCTCCGAGCGCGACGGGGGCGGCTCGTCGGCCGCGGCGGGCTCGGCCCCGATGCCCCCCACCGCGTCCCCGGTCGCCTCGCCCGTCCCCGCCGATCGCGCGCTTCCCCGTCCCGCAAGCGCGTGCGTCGCCCCACCCGCGTCGCGCGCGCGGGGCGACGGGGCGTCGCGCCGTGCGTCCCACGCGCGCGCGCCGACGAGCCCGAGCCCCGCCGCGAGCGCGGCGGCGAGCAGGGCGGCGAGCACGGGTCCGCGGCGAGCGGTCACGGCGGCGACGCTACCACCGCCGTGCCGTCGGCGGCGGCACCCGACCGGCGGTCCCGCGCTGGCCCTCCGAGCGACCCGGCGATAGCCTCGGGTCTTCGTCCTTCGCGCCGAAGTGGCGGAACCGGCAGACGCACGGGTTTCAAAAACCCGAGCCCCTTCATCGGGGCGTGGGGGTTCGAGTCCCCCCTTCGGCACTCACTTGACCGCGGGGCCCTCGCCCTCGGGAGGCGGGAGCGGCGGCGCCTCGGAGGGCGTCGTCTCCCCCGCGGTGGTCGGCGCCGCGTCGGCGGGGAGACCGTCGAGGAGGCGCAGCCGCCCCTTCTCCGCGAGCAGCGCGAAGAGGTTGAGCGCCGTGACGTAGGCGCGGACCCAAGGCGTCCAGTCGGCGCCGCCCCCCGCCATCTTCATCGCCATGTTCTCGCCGTTGCGGAACGACTCGCAGCTGGTGCCGCCGGCGTGCAGACAGATGCAGTCGAGCGCTCCGGTCTCCGGGTCCTGCGCCTCGACGATCCGCGGGAGCACCGTCTTCTCGAACTCGGCGCGCGCCTTGCCGCCGAGCTGCAGCGTCGCGAGCGCCCCGAAGAAGACGCCGTGCGGCGCCGAGCCGTGCCCCTCGGGGAGGTCGGCGACCTTGCGCTCGAGGAACGACGCCGTCCGTTGCAGCGACTTGTCGCGCGCAGGCACGCCCAGGGCGCGCAGCGCGACGTACGAACCGGCCGTGCGAGCGGCCTGCGTGACGTCGCCGTCGAACCCACCGCCCTTCTGGCTGGGGTCGTACGGGTACGTCCCCAACGAGGTCGCGCTCGCCGCGTAGTACGCCTTGGCCTTGACGACGACCGGGTCCAAGGCCTTGCCCGCGACCGCGCGCGCCAACCCCAGCGCGGTGCAGGCCCAGTTCGAGGCGGACAGCAAGGTCGCCGGGTACTTCATCGTCCCGCCGCCCGGGAGCGGGATCTCGGGGATGCGCGGACGCCCCTGCTGATCGTGGCCGAAGCCCCCGTCGCCCTGCTGATGGCGTGCGAGCAGGTCGGCGACGGTGCGCAGGCGGCGCGCCGCCTCCGTGCGGCGCTCCTTGCGCGCGATCATCTCGGCGTAGAGGACCCCCGCCGCGCCGAGCGACCAGGTCGTCTGGCTCCACTCGAACGACGCCATCGGGTCGTCCCCGGCCTTCGCCTTGCGTGCGAGCCCCGCCTCGGCGCCGTCCACGTAGCGGCCGATCGCCGCGAGCGCCCGATCGAGGCGGTCGGCGTGCACGGTGCCCTTGGTCCCCGTCGGGTCGAGCAGGAAGCACAGCGACGCGATCGAGAGCGTGAACACCCGGTGCTGCTCGTTCATGTCGCGGGCGCCCGTCGCGCAGTCCTCGTCGAGGCGGCGCATCGCGCGCACGATCACCTCGGCGCGGGTCGCCGCCGCGGCCTTCTTGCCCTTGGGTGCGTCGGCGGCCCGCGACGGCGCCGCCGTGGCCAGGAGGAGCGCGAGCGCGACGAGGAGGAGGGTCCGCAGCGGCACGACCGTCAGTCTACGCATCGCGTGGCCGCGCCCCCACCGGTCGCCCGCGCGCACGCAGGCCGGCGGCGCACTCCTCGCAGAGCCCGTGGGTGACGGAGAGCCGCCCCCACGGCACCAGCGGCAGGAACTGCTGCACCGGGAGCCAGCGTCGGTCCGCGCCGCGCACGCGCTGGCACCACGCGCAGACGCAGACGAGCCCGTCGCGCGCGTCGAGGTGCGTGACCAGCGGCCCGTCGCCCCCGGGCGCGTCGAGGCGGCGGGCGACGGCCTCCGCCAGGGCGGCGTGGTCGCGCAGCAGCCGCTGGCGGAGGTCGTCGAGCAGCCGCAGGTCCTCCGGCGCCACGCCCGCGGCGGGCTCGAGGCCGCGGCGGAACGCGTCGAGCTCGACGAGGCGTTCGAGCGCCGCGCCCGCCGCGGCGTCGTAGGCCCGCCTCACGAGCGCCTCGCCGTCGGGCCGGCCCCGCAGCGCGGTCGCGACCTCGACCGCCGCGCGCAGCTGTCGCGCGGGCGGCGGCGCGCCGCGGGCCCGCGACTCGACGTGCTCGAGCGCGCGGGCGACGGCGGCGTCCGCCTCGGGGGCGCCGGTGGCGAGCGCGAGCCGCGCCTCGACGACGAGCCGCTCGACCTGCCCCGCCGTCGAGGGCGGCGGGCCCGCGCGCAGCGACGCGGCGACGTCGTCCGCGCGCCCGGCGTCGAGCAGCACGTCCACCCGGAGGAGCCAGAGCCCCCCCACGAGCCCGGGGAACGCCGAGCTGTCGAGGTCGTCGGCGGCGGCGTCCACCCAACGCAGCGCCGCTTCAGCGTCGCCCTCGAGGTGGCACGCCACGGCGCGGTGGCGGGCCACGATCGAACGCAGCGACCTCGCTCGCTCGGGACCGACCCGGTCGCGGAGCGCGTCGAGCGCGTCGGCCGTCGCGACCACGGACGCGCGGTCCTCGGCCCACCCGTACAGGTGCCCGAGCAGGTCGAGCACGACCGCCTCGCCCCACGGATCGCCCGCCGCGCGCATGAGGGCCTGCGCCCGCCGCGCCGCGAGCAGCGCCTCCGCCTCGCGCCCGTCGTTGACGCACAGCCAGGCGAGGTTGCTCCACGCGGCGCGCTCGGCCCGCCCCCCCGAGCCCCGCGCGGCCACCGTCACCTCGCGCAGCCGCGCGACGGCGAGCGCGCGGTCCCCGGCCCGGTCGGCGACCCGCGCGGCGGCGACCGCATCGGCCCACGCCGCCTCGGCGGCGATGCGCGGGTCGTCGTGCTGCGGGTCGCCGGCCCCGTCGGTCATCGTCGGACGCGTCTCCCGGCGGCCGCCCCGCGCTCTTCGCCGTGCTCGGGACCGCGCCGAACGAGAGGCTACCCGGGGTCGAGGCCTTCCCCCCGTCCCGTCCGCAGGCCTTTCTCAGCCGCCGGACCGCTCGAGGAGCACCGCCTCGGCCGCGCGCCGCCCGGACTCGAGCGCGCCCTGCAACGACGGGTGCGTGCGGTGGTCGCCCGCGACGTAGAGCCCGCGGCGCACGCGGGCCCCGCGTTGCGGGTCGGTCGGCGGGAGGAAGCTCGGGAGCGCTTGCGGCACCGCGAGCGCGCGCAGGAGCCGCCAGCGACGCACCTCGTCGCCGAACCAGCCCGACAGCTCGCGCCGCACCGCCTCGGGGTCCACCGGGCCGCTCCCGAGCACCGTCGCGTGGACGAGCGCCGCCCCGGCGGGCGCGTACTCGGGCGCGACAGCGGAGAGCACCGAGAGGTCGTTGACCAGCCCACCGGGCTCGGCGTTGAGCACGAGGACCGGCTCGGAGAGCGGCGCGCGCTCGGCGGCGAAGTGCAGGCAGGTGACCCCGCGCATCGGGGGCACCGGCAGCCCGAGCAGCGCGTGCGCCTCGGGCGCCTCGGTCGCGACGACGACCGCGGAGGCCGCGACCGGCTCGCCCGTGGAGAGCGTGACGCGACCGTCCGCCACCGCCTCGACGCGTGCGCCGGTGCGCACGGACCCCGACGGCAGTCGCGCGGCGAGCTGCGCGGGCACGGCGCCCATCCCGTCGGCCGGCAGCGTCGCGTCCCCGATCGCGAAGGCGCGGAAGAGGAACTCGAAGAGCCGGCTCGACGTCGCGAGCTCGCGCTCGAGGAACACGCCGCCGAAGAACGGCCGGAAGAAGCGGTCCACCATCGCGGGCGAGAAGCCGCGCTCGAGCAGCCGCGCCTCGGTGGAGACCTCGGGCCGCGCGAGGAGGGCCACGGGGTCGGCGGCGAGCACGTCGCCGCGCAGCGCGCCGACGCGACGCTTGTCGGCGAGCGAGCCGATCGGCGAGAACAGCGCGCCGACGGCCTTGAACGGCCGGCGCCAGGGGTCCACGGTGCGGTGGAAGCGGCCCTGAAAGCGCACCAGCGCCCCGGGCTCGAAGCGGCGCAGGCGCAGCGCCGCGAGGTCGAGCACCCGCGCGACCTCCGGGTACGAGGTCAGGAGCACTTGGAACCCGCGGTCGAGCCGGAACCCGTCCACGACGTCGGTGCGCACGCGCCCGCCGACGCCGTCGGAGGCCTCGAGCACGAGCACCGGGGCGCCGCGGTCGGCGAGGTGGCGCGCGCACGCGAGCCCGGCGACGCCGGCGCCGACCACGACGACAGGGGTGCTTGCCATGGCGGGGATCCTCGGGCGGGCGCGTCGCCCGTCGAGGCTACCGACGCGGCGGCGACGCGGCGAACGCGGGCGGAGCGCTGCTCAGCCCGGGAACGCCTCGATCCGGCCGAGCTCGAACGCGAGCGCGGCGGAGAGCGTCGGGTGGTCCCAGCGGAAGCCGAGCTCGCGCAGGCGCGTGGGTGTCACCCGCTGGCTCGACAGGAGCACGGCGTCGGCGACCTCGCCGAACGCCACGCGCGCCGCCACGCGCGGCACGCGCAGCCACGCGGGACGGCGCAGCACGCCGGCGAGCGCGTGGGCCAGGTCGCGCGCGCGCACCGGCTCGGGCGCCACGACCGCCACGGGCCCGGCCCACCGCTCGTCGAACAGCGCTTCGTGCACCGCGGCGACCGCGTCGTCGCGCGACACCCACGACGTCCACGCGCGCCCGTCGCCGATCGGCCCCCCGAGCCCCCACGCGAACGGCCGCCGCATCCGCGCGAGCGCGCCGCCGGCCGCCGAGAGCACGACGCCGAAGCGGGCGGCGACGACGCGGACGCCCGCGTCGCGCGCCGGGTCGGCCGCGGCCTCCCACGCGCGCGCGAGGTCGGCGAGGAACCCTTCGCCCATCGGGCTCGCGTCGTCGAGGGGCTCGTCGCCGCGGTCGCCGTACGCCCCCACCGCCGAGGCCGTCACGAGCACGCGCGGCGGCCGCGGCATCGACGCGACCGCGCGCGCGAGGGCCGCCGTGCCCTCGACGCGGCTGCGGCGCAGCTCGTCCTTGCGGGCCCGGCTCCAGCGGCGGTCGGCGACGCCCGCGCCCGCGAGGTGCACCACGGCGTCCACGCCGTCGAGCGCCGCGACGTCCACCGCGCCCGAGCGCGGGTCCCAGCGCGCGGTGCCCGCCCCGCCGCCGCCTTCGCGGACGAGCCGCACGACGCGGTGGCCGCCCGAGGTCAGGAACGCGACGAGCGCGGAGCCGAGGAGCCCGCTCGCGCCGCTGACCGCGACGGTCAGCCGCGGCCGCGCGGCCCACGCCGCGTGGCGCACGAGGTCCACGACGGTGCGGCGATGGCGGTACGCGAACATCCGTCGCACGGTGCGGGCCACCGACGCGCCCGCGAGCCAGCGCGAGACCGGCTCGAGCGGGAGCCGGTACCGCACGCGGTCCTCGAGGAACGCGGCGTCAGGGCCGTCGGGCTCGACGAGGTGCTCGTGCACCCACCGCGCGAACGGCCCCCGCTCCGCTTCGTCCACGAACCGCCGACCGGGCTCGCCGTCGCGGTGGCGCGCGACCCAGCGGTTGCGCACCGGGACGCCGCGCAGGCGCAGCACGACGACGCCGTCCTCGATCGTGCCCTCGCGCGCGACGACCTCGACGCGCTGCCACGGCGGCACGAGGCGCTCGAACGCGCCCGGCGCCGCGTGCCACGCGTACAGCGCCGCGGCGGGGACGGGGACCCGCGTGCGGGCGACGAAGCGCGTGTCGTCGCGGCCCACGCCGCCCGCTCAGCGCACCGCCAGCAGCTCGACGATCTTCTCCTGCACCTGGCTCTCGATGGCGAGCGGGGTCCCCTCCCACGCGACCTTGCCGGTGCGGTCGATCAGGTACGCCGTCGGGAAGGAGCGGATGCCGAACGCGTGCAGCGTCGAGCCCTCGACGTCGTGGAAGTAGGCGAAGCGGAGCCCCTGCTCGGCGATCGCCGTGTGCACGGCGTCGAGGTTGGCCATCTTGCCGTTGTTCACGTAGAGGACCGTGAGCCCCTGCGGGCCGTACATGTCGTGCCACTGCTTCAGGTACGGCGTCATCTGCCCGCACGACGGGCAGGTCTGGAACGCGAACATCACGAACACGACCTGCCCGCGCAGCCCGGCGAGGGTCGGCGCGGCGGCCGGGTTCACCCACACGCCGTCGGCGGACAGGTCGGGCGTCTCCTTGCCGAGGAAGGAGCCGTAGAGCGGGTCGTCGGCGCTCGTGCCCGCGGCCGCGCTGCCCGGCGGCAGCGGCGCGTGCACGCCCAGCCCGGACGGCGCCGCAGGCGGCGCGAGCGGAGGCGGGGGCGGCGGAGGGTCGGTGGGCGCGGTCGAGGCGACCTCGGGCGCCGGGTCCGCGGGCGGCGTGCCGGCGTCCACCGACTCCCAGCCCGCGGGCAGGTCCGACGGGCGCGGGTCGCGGGCCTTGGGCGGGTTCGAGCCACGGCGCCCCCGGGCGACCGGCTTGGGCGTCTTCACGTCGTCCTCGCCGAAGAGGCCGTCCACGCACCCGGTCTGCGGGAGCGCGAGCGCCAGCGCGAGGAGGAGGCGGCGGAGCGAGGTCATCCCCCCCATGATCGGACCTCGCCCGGGGTCCGCCAAGCGCGGAGGGCCGCGCCCGCCGCGGGATGGGCGCCCGCGACCCGTCGGCGGCCGCTCCGGTCCCGGCCGCGCCCCCTCTCCCGCCGCCGACGGGACCCGCGCCCCGGCCGGGATCGGTGGGCGGACGGGCCCCGCGGCGGGGATCGGCGGCGGGGAGTACCCTGCGCGGGCCCCGGGAGCCCCTCGATGCGCCCCTTGCTGGTCCGCGGCCTCGTCGTCGCCCTCGCCTTCGCGCCCTCCCTCGTCGCCGCGGAGGACGCCCCGCCCGCGGCGCCGGCCCCGGACGCCCCGCCGGCCGAGCGCAAGGAGCCCGACCCCGACGCGGCCGGCGTCCCCGTGGCGCTCTCGGTGGACTTCGAGCGCGCCGACAAGGGCGCGCTCCCCGACGGGTTCCACGTCGTCGCCGGCCGTTGGACGGTCGTCGACGACCTGCTCGCGCCGGGGCGCAACCACGTGCTGCTCCAGGGCGCCACGGTGCCCACGTGGGCCACCGTGCTCGTGCGCGGCGGCGGGCACGGCTACGCCGACGGCGCCGCGTCCGCGCGCGTGCTGCTCGTGTCGGGGCGCGACGACGCGTCGGGCGGGATCGTCTTCCGCGCGCGCGGGCCCGACGACTACTACCTCGTCCGCATGAACGCGCTCGAGGACAACCTGCGCCTCTACGTCGTCAAGCACGGCGTGCGCTGGCAGCTGGCGACGACGACCGTGACGCCGCCGGCGACCGGCACGTGGCACGCGCTGTCGGTCGCGTTCTCCGGCGACACCTTCCGCGCCACGCTCGACGGGACCTCCGTCGTCGAGGCCAAGGACGCGACGTTCTCGCGCGGCTGGTGCGGCCTGTGGACGAAGTCGGACTCCGTCACGCGCTTCGACGACTTCGTGGTCACGCCGACGGCGCCGGCCTCGACGCCCCCGGCCCCGCCGGCCCCGGCGCCGAAGGACCCGCCGGCGCCCCGCTGACCGGGAAGCCCATCGCTCTCGCGAGCGGCGCGTCGCGTCCCGCGCGCCAGAGGAACGCGTCGAGCACGTAGTGCGTCGCCTGCGGCAGCGCGAGCAACGGGACCACGAAGGCGAGCGCGTCCTCGGAGAGGTCGAGCGCGGGGAGCGGGAAGAGGTCAGCGCGCGCGTGCCAGACCCACGCGTCCCAGAGCGCCTCCTCGACGAAGCCGATCGCCGCCAGCACCGCCACGAACCGCGCGAGCGTGCGCGGCGCGAACAGCCTCGCGACGGCGGCCGACGCGCCGCGCCAGCGCGCGCCGCCCCAGCGGTGGACGAGGACGACGTAGGGCACGCCGTGCGCGAGCACGTTGCTCGCGGTGAAGACGAGGTCGCTGTCGAGCGCGACGATCCCGCCCACCCACGTCGCCCACGTCGTCGTCACGACGAGGACCCGGCCCCACCCGACGCCTCCGCCGCGGACGGCGCGCACGACCTGGCGCGCGGCCCACGCGAGCATCACCGCGGCGTGCACGACGCCGCCGGCCGTCGCGACCGCAGCCGGCAGGCCGCTCGCGAAGTCGCCGTCCACGAACCACGCGAACGCGCGCGGCAGGTGCGCGTGCCACCACAGCAGCGGCCACAGCGTGGCCGCGTAGACGGCGGCGCGGTCGAGCGCGCGGTCCCGCGGCGTCGCGCCCGGGTCGCGCCGGCCCGCCCACGCGGTCCAGCCCCACTGCTGGCGCACGAAGTGGAAGGCGGCGACGTAGGCGAGCACGCGCCAGAAGCCCGCGGCGCCGGCCTGCGCGTGCAGCAGCACGCCGAACGCGAGGACGCCGAGCGGCACGGCGAGCAGCAGGCCGCCGCGACGGGCGCGCTCGTCGGGGTCGAGGTAGGCGCGGAACAGCGTCCCCCACACGTGCCCCACGTCGCAGACGACCACGAGCAGCACGAACAGCGCCGGCGGGACCTCGGCGTCCAGCGTGCCCGTGCGCCACGCGACGAGCGCGACGACGGCCGAGGCGAGGAGCGGCCCGCCGAACACCGCGAGGTCGGTGCGCGCCGAGAACACCCACCCGCCGCCGCGGGCCCCGCTCACAGCCAGGACTCCGCCGGCGGGGTGCCGCGGGCCGCGAGCACCTCCTCGGCCGCCCGCACCCCCGCCCACTGCGCCTCCTCGAAGAGGGGCAGCCCACCGAGGTCGGCGGCGGCGAAGTGCAGGCGTCCGCGGGGCCGCGCCGCGGCCTCGCGGACGCCGCCCCAGAGGAAGCCGGGCTCGGGGCGCACCATCGCGTGGCCCCAGCGCGCGACGTCCACCGCCACGACGTGGCGCTCGAGGTCCTCGTGCCCGGGCGCGAGGTCGGCGAGCACCTCGTCGCGCAGCGAGGCCCAGCTCCTCGAGAGCAGCGACGCCCGCACGGTCTCGGGCTCCTGCTCCACGTAGGCGCGGTACCACGTCCACACGGTGGCCGCGTCGAGGCGGTCGGCCTGGTGCGTGGCGACGACGTAGCCGAGCGAGGGGCTGCCGAGCCGCACGTTGTCCCACGCCGTCGGGAAGCCGCGCGACGCGGGGGTCGCGTCGAGCGACACGTTGGCGACCACCCACGGCGACGTGACGAACGCGTGCGGCTCGTCGCGCAGCACCGGCACCACGCGGCGCGCGACGTGGCGGGGCACCGCGACGACGACGTGCGGCGCGTGCGTCTCGTGCACCGTGCCGCGCGCGACGTCGAGCCACGTGACGACCCCGCGGTCGGCCGTCTCCTGCGCGCGCAGCACGACGCAACCGGTGCGGACGACGTCGCCGACGGCGGCCGCGAGCGCCCGGACGAGCCGCCCGTTGCCGTCCGGCCACGTGAGGAACGGCGCGGGCTCGTCGCCGGGCACCGCCACGCGGGAGGCGAAGTAGTGGAGCCCCGCCCACGCCGAGGTGTGCGCGAGGTCGGCGCCGTAGTCGTCGCGGCACGCGTACTCGACGGTCCACCGCAGGAACGGCGCGTCGTAGCCGTGCGCGGCGAGCCACGCCGCCATCGACGTGCGGTCGAGCGCCAGCAGGTCCTCGTCGCGGGCGCTGTGCGCGACGGGGATCGCGAAGGCGCGCCGTCCGGCGTCGTCGCGGCGGGCCGCGAACGCGGCGACCTCGGCCTCGAAGCGCTCCCACTGCCGACGGTCCTCCGCGGTCGTCGCGGCCGCGGGCATGAGCCCGTCGTGCCAGACGCCGTCCACGCACAGGCGCTCCTGCGGCGCCCGGCACAGCTGCGCCTCGTCGGCCAGCGCGCGCCCCTGCGCGTCGAAGCCGCGCACCGCGCCGACCTCCTCGAGCAGCCGCACGAGCGCGCGCTGCTCGCGCGTGGGCCGCGGCACGTAGTGGGCGCCCCAGGGGAACGGGATCCCGGCGCGGGCGCCGCCGGCCGCGGTGCCCCCGAGCACGTCCTCGAGCTCGAGCAGGCGGACGCCGTCCACCCCGGCACGCACGAGCCGCCACGCAGCCGAGAGCCCCGAGACGCCGCCCCCGACGACCACCACCGCCGCGTCCTCGCGCGGGGGGGCCGGCGGCGCGAGGCGGACGTCGCGCAGGAGGTGCCCGCGCTCGACGGACGGCAGCGCGAAGCCGCCCTCGACCTCGCGGCGCCGCCCGCACGCGGGCAGCGCCGCCGCGAGCGCGCCGGCGGCGACGGCGCCGACGAAGGTGCGGCGCGTGCAGCGAGCGTCCCGGGGCGCGCCGTCGGCGGGCTCGGGTCCGACGGCGGCGGGCCGGCGCGGCGCCACTCAGCCCCCGAACGCGCGCCACTCTTCGTCGTAGTAGCGGACGAGCACCTGGTTGTCGAGGCGGTTCACCTCGACGTCGAGCGGCCCGAGGTCGGGGCCGAGGACGAACAGCGCCTGCATCGAGGGGACGTCGAGCGTCGAGAGGCCGGCGGGGACCCGGTCGGGGACCGCGAAGGCGCGCCGGCTCGCGAGCAGGAAGCCCCAGTCGCCGCGGAACGAGGGCACGAACGCGCGGTAGGGCCGCACGGTCAGCCCCGTGGCCTCGAGCGTGCGGGCGACGCACCAGAACGACCGCCGGGCGTGGAACGGGGACGTCGCCTGCACGACGACCGCCCCGTCGGGGGCGAGCGCGGCGAGCAGGCGCTCGTAGAAGCGCACGGTGTAGAGCTTGCCCACCGCGAACGACGACGGGTCGGGGAAGTCCACCACCGCGACGTCGTAGGGCCCGCGGCGCGCGTCGAGCCAGGCCATCGCGTCGTCGTTGACCACCTCGACGCGCGGGTCGGAGAGCGCGCGGGCGTTCAACCGGGCGATCGCCTCGACGTCGCGCGCGAGGTCGGTGACGGCCCGGTCGATGTCGACGAGCGTGACGCGCTCGACCGACGGGTGGCGGAGCACCTCGCGCACCGCGAGCCCGTCGCCGCCGCCCAGGACGAGCACGCGCCGAGGGTCGGGCGAGACCGCCATCGCCGGGTGCACGAGCGCCTCGTGGTAGCGCCGCTCGTCGCCGCTGTGGAACTGCAGCGCGCCGTTGAGGTAGAGCGAGAACGACCGCTCGGTGCCCGCGACGACGATGCGCTGGAACGGCGACGTCCTCGCGTGGAGGATCTCCTCGCCGAAGAACGACGTCTCGGCGTAGAGCGTGGCGCGGTCCCCCCACGCCATGCCCGCGGTGAGCAGGAGCACGACGAGCACGCAGCGCGCGCGCAGCGGGCCGGGGCGCTCGAGCCGGTGCTCGAAGACGTAGGTGCTCCACAGCCCGACGAACGCGTTGAGCAGGCCGAGCGCGAGCGCGGTCCGGACGAGCCCGAGGTGCGGGACCAGCACGTGCGGAAAGGCCAGCGCGACGGCGAGCGAGCCGACGTAGTCGAAGGTCAGGACCCGCGAGACGAGGTCCTTGAACTCCATGTCGTCCTTGAGAATCCGCAGCAGCAGCGGGATCTCGAGGCCGACCAGCGTCCCCACGCCGAGGATCTCGCCGTAGAGCACCGGGCGGAACCACCGGCCGCTCGGGAACGCGAGGAAGAGCACCGCCGCGAGCGTGCCCCCGAGCAGCGCGACCGCCGCCTCCACCTGCACGAAGCGCTCGACGACGCGCGTCTCGACGAACTTCGACAGCCACGCCCCGATGCCGAGGGCGCAGAGGTAGAGCCCGATCGCCGTCGAGAACTGCGCGACGGAGTCGCCCAGCAGGTACGACGCCAGCGCGCCCGCGACGAGCTCGTAGGCGAGGCCGCACGCCGCCACCACGAACACCGTCGCGAAGACGGCGCGGAGGCGGAGCGCGTCGGGGGGCGTCGGCATCGGGCCCGCTCGCGGGCGGGGGCGGCGTCAGCCGCCGACCGCCGCCGCCACGATCAGGCCGATCGCGATGAACACGCTGCCAAGGACGATCCCCAGCGCGACGTTCTGGTCCTCCTCGATCTCCTTGCGCAGCGAGAAGGGCGTGATCTTCACGCACACCTTGAGCGCGACGAGGAAGAGGACGATGCCGAGGCCGCCGAACACGACGGCGGCCATGAGGTGCGAGAGGAACCAGGACCAGTCCACGCTACTTCCCTCCTCGGAAACCGCCGCCGCCGAAACCCCAGCCGCCGGACCCGCTCGACCCCGACGCGAGCCGCGCGAAGAACGAGGGGCCCTTCCACCAGCCGGCGAACCCGCCCCCGCCGTACAGGACGAGGAGCGAGGCGCCCCAGACGAGGTACGCGGTGAAGGCCTTCATCGCTCACTCCCCTCCGCCGATGGGATGGTCGCTGTCGGCCCAGCGACGGACCTCGAAGTTGCCCCGTCGCGTCGAGACGACGATCGGCGGGAGCAGGAGCCCGGCGGCGACGAACAGCCCGGGGAAGAACGCCCCGACCGCGTCGCCGCCCCGCGTCCCGCCCACCGTGGCCATCAGCACGACCAGCCCCACGAGCATCAGCAGCCCCGCGGCCCACCACCGTCCGGTGTGGCCCACGTAGGGGTTGGGCTGCGAGGGCGCGACGCCCGAGGGCGACGGCACGCGCACGGAGAAGGCCTGCGCCACGGCGGCGGGCTCGAGGTAGGAGCCCGCGGTCACGTTGACCTCGCGCCCGGAGCCCTCGATCGTGAGCAGGTGCGGCGGCGAGACGAAGTCGTCGCTCTTGACCGTCTCGCCCACCTCGACCTCCCAGTACACCTCGCCCTGGACGTGGTCCACGCGCGCCTTGCCGCCCTGGAAGTGGCGGAACGTGACGCCCTTCCAGACCGGGCCGCCGGCGCTGCGCCCCACGTCGCCCGGGTTGACCGGGTCGAGCAGCGCCCAGTGCCCGTTGCTCTCGGCGAGCCAACGGTAGGCGCCCTTCGTCGTGCGGAGGAGGTACTCGCGCCACGGGTAGCGCACGCCGTCCACCGTCACGCTGCGCACGAGGTAGGCGATCACCTCGACGGCGACCCCGGCGAGCGTCGCCTTGCCGCCGAGCGGGAGCAGCGGCTTCGCCTTGAGCGCCGCGCCCTTGCCCAGCGCCTTCGCCCCCGACGACGTCGGCTCGACGAGCGTGCCGCACGACGCGCACACGACGCGCACGCTCTCGGGGTCGCGCAGCTCGAGCACGCCCGCGCACGACGGGCAGGCGAGCCGGCGGGCCGCCACCTTCTTCTCGACCGGCGCCGCCTGCTCGGGGGCGAGCCCGAGCGCAGCCGGGTCCACGGTGCGCCCGACGTACACCTCGAGGCAGCGGTCCTGCGGGCCGTAGTCGAGCGTGCCGAAGGCCGCGTCGGGGCCGCGCAGGTCCGCGTAGCGCCGCTTCGAGCCGGGGAGCGCGCCCTGCGGCACCTCGCCCTTGACGCCGACGAGCGTCGCCTCGCCGACCTCCGCGACGACGAAGGCGCGCCCGTCCACCGTGACGGCGTCGCCCGCGTTCGTCGCCGGCCACGCCGGCAGCGCCGCGGCGTCGAAGGCCACGGGGAAGGTGAGGTAGGTCTCGCCCTGGGCCTCCGCGTACCAGCCGTGGCGCCCGTCGTCGAAGAGCAGGCACCACTCGTTCCACGGCCCGCGGCCGTGGTCGAGCTGCACCTGGCCGATCGCCACCCAGCCCACGCCGTCGTACCGCCCGCTCGCCCCGATCGAGAGCGGGGACGCGATCGGCGCGACCTCGGCGACCTTGCCCATCCACTCGAGGTCCACGTCGCTGCGGAAGGAGGCGCCGCCGCAGTGCGGGCACACCACCGTGACGGTGGCGGCGCTCGCGAAGTCGAGCGTCGCGCCGCAGCCCGGGCAGGAGGCGGAGCGCAGCGTCACGCGTCCCCCTCCCCGCGGACCAGCCGGCGCACGGTCACGCGGCTCGCGCCGAGCAGGGCCGCGAGGCGCTCCGACCACGGCCACGGCTCGCGCGGTCGGCAGCAGTAGAGGTCGAAGGCCGCGAAGCCCCGCTCGGGGAACGTGTGCACCGCGAGGTGCGACTCGGCGAGCAGCAGGAAGCCGGTCACCCCGCCGGCGCCCGGGAACGCGTGCCAGCGCGCGGGCGCGAGCGGCCGGAGCACGAGCTCGCCGACGACGGCGTCGAACACGGCCGCGAGCGCCTCCGACGAACGCAGCCGTGCGGCGTCGCAGCCGTACGCGTCCACCGCCAGCGCCTCGCCGGTCCCGACCTCGGTCATGCCGCGAGCCTACCGCGGACCGCGGCGCGACGGCTACGACGAGGTCGGTCGGGCGCCCCAACCCGGCGTGACGACCACGTCCCGCGCGCGCGCGCGGGCCGCGGTGCGGTGCGACGGGTCGTCGGCGCGGACGCCCGCCCGCACCGGCTCGACGAGGTCGAGCGTGAGGCTCGCGTCCACGAGCCGGCGCCGCTCCTCGGTCGGGAGCGGGTCCCGGGGCGACGGCGGGTCGGGCGGGCGGGCGACCATCCACCCTGCTCGATCGGCTCCCGGGACCCGAGGCCGAAGGCGTCGCGCGCCCTCCGGTCGGTCACCCGGCGAGGCTCCGGCCGACGGTCCGGTTCCCTGACGAGGGACCCACCGCACGACGGGACCGTCCGACGGCGCGGCGCCGCGGTCACTGGGCGACCCACCCACTGGGCGACCCACCCACCGGGCGACTCGGCCGCCGCGAGACCCGGCCGCCGCGAGACCCGGCCGCCGCGAGACCCGGCCGCCGCGAGACCCGACGAGGTCGTCGCGAGGCGACGCCTACGCGGGCAGGGCCTTGCGGAAGGCCTCGCGCCGGCCGGCGTGGTTGAGCGCCTGGGCCTGCACGGAGTTCTTCGCAGGGTCCCACGCCTGGCCCTTGGCCTCGAACATCGTGCGGACGCGCGCGACGTTCTCCTTGCCGAGCCGACGGGCCTGCGCGCGCCGCCGCTGAAGACGCTTGTTCCGGTGCTTGTGACCGCCGTTGCCGGACATGGAGGGATCGCGGGCTCCGAATCGGGACGAAGGCGGCATTGTGCCGCCCCGGCGGCCGGGTGCAACCACCGGCGGGGCCGACGCCCCCCCGGGTCGGGCCCCGTCGGCCCGTCCGGGCGTCAGCCGTTGAGCACGATGCCGTCGGCGCGGAGCGCGGCGAGCAGCCGGCGGTCGGAGGGCTCCTCCCGCAGCAACGCCTCGGTGGGCGAGAGGCGGCGCACGAGCAGCGGCGCCATCCCCGCCATCGCCAGCACGCGGTCGAGGGCCTCGGGCTTGCCCAGCCGGAGCACCACGCCGCGCTCGAGCGTGCCGAAGGTGACACCGGCGGCCCACGTCTTGAGGCTCGTCGCGACGTTGCCGGGGACGGGGCCGCGGGCGCGCTCGGCGAGCCAGGCGAGCAGCTCCTCGACGTCGCGCCCCTCGGCGACCGCGCCCTCGACGCTCTCGCGCGTGAAGCGGAAGTGCACCACGTCACCCGAGCGGACGCGCACCGCGAAGCCCGAGAGCCGGTGCACGCAGTCGGACACGTCCCCCTCGGGCAGGACGACCACCTCGAAGTCGGGCGTCACGAGCAGCGGGCGCGACGCGGACGCCTCGGCCGGCGCGACCCCGAGCACGCGCGCGCCGAGGCTCGAGAGCCGCAGCGAGGCGAAACGCCCGGCCCGCACCGCGACGTCGACCATGCCGAGCAGGTGCAGCGTGCGCCGCCACGTGGTCGCGAGGTCGGCGAGCAGCTCGGGCAGCCCCTCGCGCACCGCGTCGAAGGCCGCGAAGTGGCGGTCGCGGTGCCGCTCGCGGATGCGACGGGCGTCGAGGCTCGCGAGGTAGCGCAGGCGCGCGACGACGAACAGCGAGTCGCCCGCCCACCAGCGGCCCGGCTCCTCGACGAGGAGGTCGGCGACGACCTTGCGCAGCTCGCAGAGGTGGAGCGAGCGGCCGCGGGGCCCCGGGGCCTCGAGCGCGAGCCGGTACATGCTCGCCACCTGCGCGTCGAGCGGCAGCGCGGCGAAGCGGTCGGCCTCGTCGCGGCACGCGAGGTAGCCCTCGCGGTCGGCCGCGACCAGCCCGAGGTGGTCGGCCGAGGAGCGCACGAGCGCCCACGCGTCCGCGCGGGACGCCGCGACGCTCTCGGGGAAGACGAACGCCTCCTCGATGCGCCGCTGCGCGGCCTTGTGCACCTCGCCCTCGCGCGTCACGCGCACGGGCGCGCGCCGCACCTCGGAGAGGAACGTGGCGAGGTCGGCGGCGAGGTCGCCGCCGGGGCGCATCACCTCGTCCGCGTCGGGCTCGTCGGAGCGGTCGCGGCGCAGCGCGTCCTCGACGACCTCGTGGAAGAGCACGAGCGCGTCGTCGTCGCAGGCGATGCCGTAGTCGGAGAGCGAGAGCCGCGCGACGGTGCCGACCGCGGCGACCTCGAGCGCGCGCGCCATCGCACGCCGGTCCCACGCGGGACCGTCCTTGGCGCCGAGCTCGGCGCGCAGGAGCACGCCGCCGTCGCGCGCGAGCGCGCGCTCGCACAGGCCGCGCAGCTCGGGCGGCTCGACGGCCGCGAGGCGCGCGGCGGCGCCGCCGTCGAGGAGGAACGCGGCGACGTCGTCGGCCGCCGGCTCGACGGCGAGGCGGGGGAAGCGCCCGGCGAGCGCCCGGCGCTCGGTCGCGCCGAGCCCGCCGGCCCAGCCCGCGAGCGAGAACACCGCGCGCGGCGTGCGGGTCTCCTCGCGGAACACCGCCGTCAGCAGCTCGCCCAGCTCGAGCGGGACCGCGTAGACCGCGCGCCCCGACGTCGCGCCGTTGCGCTCGACCGCCTCCGCGACGAAGCCGCGCCGCACGAGCGCCTTGAGCGCGCCCTCGGCCTCGCCGTAGTCGAGGCCGACCTGCTCTTCGCCGGGGCCGCGCCGGAACAGCCCGGGCAGGTCGCTGCGGTACTCGGCGCGGCGCAGCAGGATGCGGAGCACCTCGAGCACCTTGCGGGTCAGCGAGCGGACCCGGCGGTACACGGTGCTCTCGTCCCCCATCACCTCCGCCAGCTGGCGCACCATCTCGCGGCGGGGCAGCTCGGGCGGCTCGCCGCCCGACCAGAACGCGTAGACGTCGCGCAGGTCCTGGACCTTGACCGCGTCGAGGTGCTCGAGCAGGCGCAGCGCGCCGCGCTCGCGCCGGGTGACGACCGAGTCGCTCACGCGACCTCGCTCGCGCCCTCGAGGGCGTCGTCGTCGGAGCCGGCCTCGACGGCGATGTCGTAGGCGTAGCCCTGCTCGGTCAGGAACAGCTGGCGGTGCTGCGCGAAGGGCTCCTCGGACGACTCGGAGGTCACGAGCGTGTAGAAGCGTGCCGACCGTCCGTCGCCCTTGGGGCGCAGGATCCGGCCGAGGCGCTGCGCCTCCTCCTGGCGCGAGCCGAAGGTGCCCGAGAGCTGCACGAGCACGCTCGCCTCGGGGAGGTCCACGGCGAAGTTGCCGACCTTGGACACCACGAGCACGGGGACCTCGCCCGCGCGGAACCCGTCGTAGAGGCGGCGGCGCTCGTCGGCGGGCGTCGAGCCCTCGACGAGCGGCGCGCGCAGGCGGGCGGCCGCGCGGTGCAGCTGGTCGAGGTACTGGCCGATCACGATCGTCGGCTCGCCGCGGTGGCGCGCGACGAGGCCCTCGAGGACGCCGAGCTTTCCCGGGTTCTCCGACGCGAGGCGGAAGCGTCCGCGCCGGTCCGCGACGGCGTAGCGCTCGCGCAGCCGGCGCGGCAGCGGGACGCGCACCTCGGTGCACGTCGCCTCGGCGATCCACCCCCGCCGCTCGAGCACCTTCCACGGCACGTCGTGGCGCTTGGGGCCGATGAGGCTGAACACGTCCTCCTCGCGCCCGTCCTCGCGCAGGAGCGTGGCCGTGAGCCCGAGCCGCCGCGTCGCCTGGATGCCGGCGGTCACGCGGAACACCGGCGCGGGCAGCAGGTGCACCTCGTCGTAGACCACGAGGCCCCACTCGCCCCGGGCGAACAGCTCGAGGTGCGTGAACGGGTCGGTGCGGGAGCGCCGGTGCGTGAGGATCTGGTACGTCGCGATCGTCACCGGGCGCACGTCCTTCGTCGCGCCCGTGTACTCGCCGACGTCGGCCTCGGTCAGGTGGGTCTTGGCGAGCAGCTCGCGCTTCCACTGCGAGACCGCCGTCACGTTGGTCGTCAGCACGAGCGTGCGGCGACCGACCGCGGCCATCGCGCCGATCCCGACGACGGTCTTGCCCGCCCCGCACGGGAGCACGACGACGCCGTTGCCGCCGAGCGGGCTGCCGCCGCGCCAGAAGGCCGCGACCGCGTCGCGCTGGTAGTCGCGCAGCGCGAACGGGCGCCCGTCGGGCAGCGCGTCGCGCAGGCGGACCTCGAGCGGCGCGCCCTCGACGTAGCCGGCCGCGTCCTCGACGGGCCAGCCCATCTTGACCAGCGCCTGCTTGACCTCTCCGCGGTGCTCCGGCGCGACGCCGAGGCGGCCGTCGCCCCGGCGCACGAGGAGCCCGCGGCCGATCGGGTTGCTCGCCACCTCCTCGAGCAGCATCGGGTCCGAGGCGGAGAGCAGGAGCCCGGGGCCGTCGTCGGCGCGCGTGAGCGTCAGCCGCCCGTAGCGCGCGTGCAGCTCGCGGACGTCCTTGACGACGTTCTTGGGCAGGTCGAAGCGGCTGTAGCGCTCGAGCGCGTCCACCATCGCGTCGGCGGAGAGCCCGGCCGCGGCGGCGTTCCAGATCGAGAGCGGCGTGATCCGGTAGGTGTGGACGTGCTCGGGCGACTTGAGCAGCTCGCAGAACGGCGCGAGCGCGTCGCGGCAGGCGTCCGCCGCCGGGGAGCCGACCTCGAGCAGGAGCGACCGGTCGCTCTGCACGATCAGCGGCTGGTCGGCGCGGTACGGCATCGGCTCCGTCGGTGCCCCGGGGGGAGCTCGGGACGATTTCGTCCGGAAACCCCGGGGAGAATCGGTCGAGGGTATCGGCGCCGTCGGGGGGGTCAAGCGCCGCCGGATCCCCCGGGACGGCGGGCGGGACGCCGGACGCTCGCCCAGGGCCGCCGCGCGCCGGGGGGGCGACGGCCCACCGGGCGTCAGAGGCCCCGCAACGGCGACAGGCTCGTGCGCAGCGCCTCGTGGACCAGCCCGTTGCTCGCGACGAGGTGGCGCCCGAACAGCCAGTCCTCGCCCCCCCGGAAGTCGGTGACGCGCCCCCCGGCGGCGAGCACGAGCGCCGCGCCCCCCGCCACGTCCCACGGCGAGAGGTGCAGCTCCCAGTACGCGTCGAAACGGCCGGAGGCGACGTAGGCGAGGTCGAGCGCCGCCGATCCGAGGCGCCGCAGGCCGCGCGTCACCTTGGCGACGCGCGCGAGGTTGTCGAGGTTGTCGTCGGGGACCGCGTCGATCGCGTACGCGAAGCCCGTCGCGACGAGCGCCTCGGACAGCATCGGGGTCACGCTCACCGAGACCGGTCGGTCGCCCTCGTGGGCGCCCTGGCCCGGCGCCCCCCAGAAGGTCTGGCCCAGCGCGGGCGCGTGCACGACGCCGAGCACCGGGCGGCCCGCCTCGACGAGCCCGAGGCTCACGGCGAACACGGGGATGCCGTGGAGGAAATTCGTGGTGCCGTCGAGCGGGTCCACGATCCACGTGGGTGCGCCCGCCGCGTCGTGGCGCCCGCCCTCCTCGGCGAGGATCGCGTGGTCGGGGAACGCCTCGCGCAGGCGCGCGACGATGTGCGCCTCGGCGTCGCGGTCGGCCGCGGTGACGAAGTCGCGGGGCCCCTTGCGCGAGACCTCGGCGCCGCTGAGGCGGCCGAACCGCTCGAGGAGCAGGGCGCCCGCCTCGCGGGCGACGTCGAGCGCGGTGTCGATCATCGGGGCTCCGGCGGCGGCGCCTCGCCGTCGCGCGCGCGACGACGCAGGCGCTCCCAGTACGCGACGCGACGGGCGACCTCGCGCTCGTCGCCCACCTCGACGGGCTCGTAGAGCCGGAGGTCCTCGAGCCCGTCGGGGCGGTAGCGCTGGCCGGCCGCCGCGTCGGCGCGGCCGTGCGGGTCCACGTAGGCCCGCCCGTGCCCGAGCGAGGTCGCGAACGCCGTCGGCGCGTTGCGCAGCGCGGGCGGCACGGGCGCGTCGGGGTGGGCGCGGGCGGCCTCGTGCGCCCGGTGCAGCGCGCCCACCACGGCGTTCGACTTCGGGGCGGCGGCGAGGTAGACGACGGCCCGCACCAGCGCGAGCTCGCCCTCGGGCATGCCGAGGAACGCCACGGCGTCGCGCGCCTCGAGCGCGACCCGCAGCGCGTGCGCGTCGGCCAGCCCGACGTCCTCGCACGCCATCGCGACCATGCGGCGCACGAGCACGAGAGGGTCCTCGCCGCCCTCGAGCATGCGCGCCATCCAGAACAGCGCCGCGTCCGCGTCGCTGCCCCGCAGGCTCTTGTGGAAGGCGCTCAGCGCGTCGTAGGCGAGGTCGCCGCCGCGGTCGTAGGTCGCGACGCGCTGCTCCGCGCCCTCGCGGACGTCCTCGACCGTGACCGTCGCCGCGCCGCGCCCACGCGCCCGGCGCACCGCGGCCTCGAGCACGCCGAGCGCCCGCCGCGCGTCGCCGCCCGCGGCCCGGACCACCGCCGTGCGCGCGTCCGCGTCGAGCGCGACGGCACCGCCGAGCCCGCGCACGGGGTCGGAGAGCGCACGGTCGAGCAACGTCGAGAGCGCGGCGGGGGCGATCGGCTCGAGGACCACGACCCGCACGCGCGAGAGCAGCGCCCGCGTGAGCGAGAAGCCCGGGTTCTCCGTCGTCGCGCCGACGAGGACGACCGTGCCGTCCTCGACGTGCGGCAGGAACGCGTCCTGCTGCGCGCGGTTGAAGCGGTGGATCTCGTCCACGAACAGCACCGTGCGTCCGCCCCCCGCGCGCCGCCGCCGTGCCTCGTCGATCACCGCCCGCACGTCCTTCACGCCCGAGGTCACGGCCGAGAGCGCGACGAAGGTGCCGCCGACGGCCCGCGCGAGCGCGCGGGCGATCGTCGTCTTGCCCGTGCCGGGCGGCCCCCACAGCACGAGGCTCGTCAGCTCGCGCGAGCGCACGGCCTCGGCGAGGAGCCCGCCCGGCCGCGTGGCCGCCTCCTGCCCCACGACCTCGTCGAGCGTCTCGGGGCGCATCCGCTCGGCGAGCGGGGCGTCGGGCCCCGGGCCGCCCCCACCGACCGCCGCCGTCGGGACCGGCGCGCCCGGGTCGAAGCCGAGCCCGTCGTCGGTCGGCTCGGCGTCGGGGCCTGCGTCGGTCATGCGTCCACCAGGAGCCTCGCGAGCGCGTCCACGAGGTCGCGGCCGTCGATCTTCCCGTCGTTGACGAGGAACGCGAAGGCGAACCCGCGGCGACCGTCCCGGCCGTCCACCAGCCCCACCAGGGCGTGGACGCCGCTGCGGCCCAGCGTCCCCGTCTTGGCCCGCAGCCGACGGCGCGACTCGGCGTCGCGGAACCGCCGCTGCAGCGTGCCCTCGTCGCCGGGCACGGCGAGCGAGTCGCGCAGGATCGGACCGCGCAGCGGGTCGCGCTCGGCGAGCGCGAGCAGGCGCGCGAGCGCGAGCGCGGTCAGGCGGTTCTCCTTGGACAGCCCCGAGCCGTCCACGAGGCGCGCCCCCTCGACCGGCACGCCGCGGCGCGCCAGCGCGTCGAGCACCGCCCGCTCGCCGCTCGCCCACGTCCCGGTGCCCGCCACCACGGCGCCGCACGCCTTGAAGACGCTCGAGGCGTAGAAGTTCTGGCTGCGGCGGTTCATCGTGCGCAGCACGTCGGGCAGCCCGTGCTCGACGCGCGCCACCTCCTCGCCGACGGCGCGGTCGGCCGCGCTCGCGGCGAGGCGCGCGCCGCCCGTCACCCGCACGCCGGCCGCGGAGAGCGCGGCGACCATCGCGGCCCCGGCGTGCAGCACAGGGTCGGGGACGGGGACGTCGAACTCGTGCTCGACCCCGGGCCCCACCGTCCCGAACACGCGCAGCCGGGCGCGGTCGGCGGTGAACGCGCCGCCGACCTGCGCCGAGCGCTCGGCCCCGGTGCGCACCTCGGAGACGACCGGCCACGGGCCCGACGTGCACGGCGTCGTCACCGACGCGGGCGCGCCCTCCTCGGCCCCGCCGCGCACGCGCACCGTCACGCACGCGTCGTTGAACGAGAGGCCGCCGGCCGGGGCGCCGTACCAGTCGTCGAGGTCGCTCGCCGGCCACGACGGGTGCAGGCCCTGGCGGTCGAAGACCGTGTCGTCGAGGACGAGGGCCCCGTGCACCGCGCGGACGCCCTTGGCCGCCAGCGCCGCGGCGAGCGACGAGAGCGGCCACAGCGGGTCGGAGGGCTTCTCGCGCCTCGACAGCGACGGGTCGCCGCTGCCGCGCAGGACGAGGTCGCCGTCGAGCGTTCCGGTCGCGGGGTCGAAGGTCCCACGGGCCTCGAGCGTGGTCTCGAAGCGGTACCCGGGCCCGAGGAGGTCGAGCGCGGCGAGCGCCGTCGCGAGCTTGGCGACGGAGGCGGGGACGAGCAGCGTCGAGCCCTCGCGCTCCCACACCACCGCCCCCGTGTCGAGGTCCACCACCGCCCCGCCGAAGCGGCCGGCGCGGGCCCCGGACTGCGCGACGCGGGCCGAGAGTCGGCCCGCCACCGCCGCGGGCGTCGCGACCGCGCTCCCGGCGTCGCCGGCGACCGCGACGGGGGCCGCCGGGCCCGCGAGGCCGACGGCGACGACGACGACGAGGAGGGCGAGGAGGCGACGCATGGGCCGACGAGGCAGGGGATCGGAGCGGCGCCACGGCGGCTGAACGGCGCGCCCGACGGCGGTCACAGCCCCCTCCACTCCTCGGGGACGAGCGGGACCTCGCCCCGGCGGGCGGCGTCGATCGTGGCGAGCAGCCGGTCGCGGTCGGACGGCAGGCGCCCCCCGATCGGGAGCCAGTTGCTCGCGTGGTTGGCCCGGAACACGGCCCCGGAGAGCCGGACCCGCTCGACGATCACGCGCAGCTCGTCGAGGGTCTCCTCGGGGCTCGGCAGCACGACGTCACCGCGCTCGACCTCGGCGGCGAAGGGGGTGCCGGGCACCGGGGTCACGCACAGGCACGACACGAACCGCGGGTCCATCCGCGACAGCGCGTCCGCCGTCGCCTCGGCGTGCTCGCGCCACCGCGCGCGGCCGGCCACGCCGAGCAGCACCATCACGCTCATCTTGAGGCCCGCGGCCTGCGCACGGCGCACGGCCTCCACCTCCTCCTCGACCGTCGCGCCCTTGACGATGCGCGCGGCCGTGACGGGGTCGCCCGTCTCGAGGCCGAGGTAGCCGATCGAGAGCTTGCGCTCGCGCAGCGAGGCGAGCTCGGCGTCGCTCTTGCGCAGCACCGAGATCGCGTTGACGTAGGAGCCGACGCGCGCGAGCGCGGGGAACGCCCGCCCGAGCGCGTCGAGCACCGGGACGAGGCGCGAGGTCGCGAGCGTCATCGCGTCCCCGTCCATCAGGAAGACGCGGCGCGTCTCGGGGTAGGCGCGCCCCGCGGCCTCGACGTCGGCGAGCACCTCGGGCAGCGGGCGCGCCGCGAAGTCCTTGTGGCGGTACATCGCGCAGTACGTGCACTCGTTGTGGCTGCAGCCGATCGTCACCTGCAGGAGGTACGAGTCGGCCTCCGACGGCGGGCGGTAGACGGGGCCGACGTACCTCACGGGCGCGGCCCTCCGCCGGCGGCCGCCGTCTCGGCGGCGACCGTGCGCCACCCGGTGAAGGCGTCGGCCACGATCGCGTCGAGCGTCGAGCGCGCGGTGGCGCGCCAGCCGAGGTCGCGCTCGGCGCGGCGCGGGTCGGCGACGAGCGCGACGGGGTCGCCGCGGCGCCGTGGGACCACCTCGACGCGCACCGGCCGCCCGGTCGCGCGCTCGACGGCGCCGACGACCTCGCGCACCGACGCGCCCCGTCCGGTCCCGAGGTTCCACGCGCCGCCGCGGCCGCCGCGCTCGAGGTGCGCGAGCGCCGCGAGGTGCGCGGTGGCGAGGTCGGCGACGTGGACGTAGTCGCGCACGCACGTGCCGTCGGCCGTCGGCCAGTCCCCGCCGAACACGCGCAGCGTCGAACCGCGCGCCGCGGCGTCGAGCGCGCGCGGGATCAGGTGGGTCTCGGGGTCGTGCCGCTCGCACAGGCCGGCGTCGGGCTCCGCACCCGCGGCGTTGAAGTAGCGCAGGCACGCGGCCGGCACGCCCCCCTCGGCGAGCACCCGCTCGGCCTCGGCCTTCGTCGCGCCGTAGGGGCTCTCGGGCTCGAGCGGGTGGTCCTCGGGGATCGGCAGCGCGCGCGGCGTGCCGTAGACGGCGGCGGACGACGAGAACACGATCGCGCGCACGCCCGCGTCGCGGGCGGCCCGCACGAGGTGCGACGTCGTCACGACGTTGGCGCGGAAGTAGCCGTCGGGGTCGCCAACCGACGCCTCGACCGACGTCTTGGCGGCGAAGTGCAGCACCGCGCCCACGCCGTGCTCGCGGCAGACGCGCCCCACGAGCGCGGGGTCGCCCGCGTCGCCCTCGACGAAGGTCCCCCACCGCAGGTGCGCCCGCGTCCCCGTCGAGAGGTCGTCGAGCACGACGACGCGCCGGCCGGCCGCGGCGAGCGCGCGGACCGCGCTCGCGCCGACGTAGCCCGCGCCGCCGGTGACGAGGACCGGCGCGCTCACGCGTCGCCCTCGGGCGCGCGCTCGCCGGCGACGACCGCCCCGGGCGCCGCCTCGACGGCGCGGTCGGCGCGGCCGCGCCCGGCCCAGCGCGCGAGCACCTTGCGCGCCGCGCACAGGCCCGGCGGGCGCCGGTCGCGGCGGTGCGCGTCGCTGGCGAGCACGTCCACCGCGCCCGCCTTGGCGAGCGCCTTCGCGCAGGCCTCCGTCTCGCGGCGGAACGCCCCCGTCAGCGCGCCCGCGGTCACCTGCAGCAATGCCCCCTGGGCGCGCAGCGCGATCGCGGCGGCGGGGTCGGCCCAGAAGGTCGGGTTGCGCTCGGGGTGCGCGATCACCGGCACGTAGCCCTCGAGGCGCACCTGGAACAGCACCTCGGCGGCCTCCGGCGGGACGTGCGTCGGCGGGAACTCCACCAGCACGTGCCGCACCCCCGCCGCCGAGAAGGTCGGCAGGCGGCCCGCGCGGGCCAGCGCGGGCAGGTCGGTGCGGAACCACACCTCGCCCGCCAGCGCGAGCTCGACGTCGATGCCCGCCGCGCGCCGCGCCGCGTCGAGGGCGTCGAAGGCGGCGCGCGCCCGGTCGGGCGCGACGTCGAGGTCGGGCCCGAGCACGTGGGGCGTCGCGCAGAGGACGCGCGTGCCGTCGGCCGCCGCGAGCCGGAGCATGTCCAGCGCCTCGTCGAGGTCGCGGGCCCCGTCGTCCACGCCGGGCAGGACGTGACTGTGGAGGTCGATCAACGCTTGCCGGCCCCGGTCGTCTGCACCCACGCGCGGCGCTCGGCGAGGAACTCCGCCCACCACGCCTCGATGCGCTGCTGGAGCCCGTGCATCGCCGCGCGGGTCACCTCGGCGTCGGGCACCGAGGGGAAGCGCGGGAACACCTTGCGCTCCGGCGGCGTCTGACCGCCCTTGCCGGTCGCCTCCCGCATCGCGCGGTAGGCGACGCGCATCACCTGGAAGTCGGGGTCCATCGCGAAACGGACGAGGTGGCGCTCGGGCGACGGCTCGCGCGCCCCCGCGGCGACCAGCGCCTCGATCGCGGACAGCTTGACCGCGCTCGACGCGTCGGAGAGGTACCAGCGCCGCCACGACTCGCGCGAGGCGGCGACGTCCTGCGCCGTCGTGACGGACGTGGCGCCGGGCGGGAGGTCGCGGTGGCCGGTCAGGCGCGAGAGCGCGTCGCGCGCGTTCTGGTACTCGACGACGTCGGTGATCTCGCTCTCGACGAAGGGCAGCAGGTAGACGATGCCCAGCGGGTCCTTGAGGTCGCCCAGCGTCTCGACGGCGAGCATGCGCACCGAGGCGTCGGGGTCGCGCAGCGCGAGCGCGAGGATCGGGATCTCGGGGGGACGGATCCACGCGTGCAGGCGCACCGCCCACGCGCGGCACACCGCGTCGGGCTCGACCTCGAGCGCGACGCGCACGATGACGCGGCCGGGGACCGCGGGGAGCAGCTCCATCTGCGCGCCCTCGACGACCGCGCGCAGCGCACGCTCGCGCAGGTCTCGGTCGGGCCCCTCGGCGGCGCGGAAGACCTCGGCCCAGTCCAGCTTGCGCTCGGCGGGCGCCTGCGCGCTGGGCGGGCCCTTGCGCAGCTCCTCGATCAGCGCGAGGACCTCCTTCTGCTTGTCCGCGGGGAGGTTGGGCACCATCCGCTCGAGGGTCGAGCGCACCTTCTCCCAGTCGCGCTTCTTCGCGTAGGCGGCGCGCAGCCGGTCGAGCACCTCGAGGTCGCCGGGCCGTTCGCGCGCGAGGCCCTCGAGCTCGACGACGGCGGGGTCCACCTCGCCCTTCTGCAGCAGGCAGACCGCGACCGCCATGCGCCAGCTCGGGTTGCCCGGATCCTTCTGGCGCAGCAGGCGCGCCTGCGCGAGCGCGGCGTCCCAGTCCTTGCGCTGCAGGTGGACGTCCACCAGCATCGCCCGCGTGCGGTCGTCGCCGGGCTCGCGGTCGAGCCGCTCGGAGAGGAGGCGCAGCGCGCGCGCCCAGTCCTTCTGCTCGACGGCGACGCGCAGGAGCACCTCGCGCGCCTCGGCGTTGCCGGGCCGCACCGCGAGCACGGCCGACGCCTCGCGCTCCGCGTCGGGGTAGTTCTTCAGGTCGAGGAAGAGGATCGCGAGCCGCACCCGCGCCGGGTAGAAGGTCGGGTCCTCCTGCAGGACGAGCTGCATCTGCGTCCGCGCGCCGACGGGGTCGTCGTTCCAGTAGAGCGCGCGCCCGAGCAGGTAGCGGTTGACCGGCGTCGGCGCGCGCCCCACGCGGCTCGCGTACTGGCGCACGACGCGGTCCATCGACTTCTGGCGGCGGGCCGCCTCGATCTGCGCGGTCTGCTCGGCGCTCTGGCGCTCGACCTCGACCTCCCACGGCTGCGGCGGCGCGTCGCCCGCGCGCGCGGGGCGCGCAAGCGCGCCCGCGAGGACGCACGCCGCGGCGACGAGGACGAGCCGGAGACGGCGGCGGGCGTTCATTGGGGGCGCTTGCCCCACCACGACGAGAGCGTCGTGCGGTACGCGTCGCGCTTCTCCGCGACGAGGTCCGCGTCGGGGACGACCGGGAGCGCGCGCATCCACACGGCGCGCGGGGCGGTCGCACCCGCGGCCTGCGCGGCGAGCTTCCCGAGCGCGCGGTACGCGACCGTCCACACGGCCGGGTCGTCGTCGAGCGCGAGCGGGTAGAGCACGTCGTAGGGCGCGATGTCGGCCGAGCCCATCACGGCGTCCACGGCGCGCAGCTTCACGTCGCGGGCCAGCGCGCCGGCCCACCAGGTCTGGAACGCGACGACCTGCGCCTCGGGGGTGGGCTCCGCCTCGGGCGCCACGGTCTTCGCGAGCGCGTAGACCGCGAGGCGCGCGGCGGTGGCGAGCTCGACGTCGGTGCCGACCGCGTGGACGGAGAGCACCGGCACGGCGAGCAGGTTGCCCATCGAGCCGAGCGCGTCGGCGGCGCGGCAGCGGACGCGGCCGTCCGCGTCGCGCAACGACGTGCGCACGACGGGCGCGAGGCGGGGGTCGGACCACCGCTCGAACACCGCGAGCGCGAGCGCCCGGTTGGTGGCCACGGGCTCGCGGCGGTCGTCGAGCCGCTCGACGAGGGCGACGAGCAGGTCCCCGCCGACGACGAAGTCCTCCTTCGCGGCGAGCACGAGCCAGAGCATCGCGCGCTCGCGCGCCTTCGGGTCGGCGTCGCGCATCTGGCGCGCGATGAGCTCGGGCGTGGGCTTGGCGGGCGGCGCCGCGGCCCCGCCGGAGGCGACCTGGCGGCGGATCTTGTCGATCTCGACGTCGAGCCGCTTGCGCTCGTCCCCGGTGAGGAGGCGGCGGAGGCGCTCGAGCACCCACAGCAGGTCGTCGGGCGCGACGTCGCCGGCCTTCTGCGCGACGCCGAGCCAGGCGCGCAGGGGCTCCTGGCGGTCGGGGGCCTCGGTGGCCAGCTGGCGCATCGCGGCCATCGCGCCGGCGAGGTCGCCGGTCTCCGAGACGAGCCGCGCGCGCAGCAGGCGCAGGCCGGGGTCGCGCGGCGCGCGCGAGATCAGCGGGTCGAGCGTGGCGATCGCCTCGCGCGGGCGTCCCCACTCCGCGTAGGCCGCGACGAGCTGCAGGCGCACGCGGTCGTTGCCCGGCTCGGCGTCGAGGGCGGCGCGCAGCACGCGCACGCCTTCCTCGAAGCGCTTGTCGTCGACGAGGAGGTCGCCGAGCGGCTGCAGCGCGTCCACGTAGGCCGGCTGCAGCGACACGGCCTGTCGGAGGTCGGACTCGCCGCCCGTGCGGTCCTTGCCGAGCAGCCGCAGCACGCCGCGGTCGCGCCACGCGAACCAGCACCGGGGCTCGGCGCGGAGGACGTCGGTGTAGGTCGAGAGCGCGCTCGCCGCGTCCCCCGCCTTGCCGTAGGCCCGCGCGAGCAGGTAGAGCGTCACGAGGTCGCTGGCGCGTTGCGCCTTGTTCGCCCAGCGGGTCATCACGGCCTTCGCGCCCCGCTGCGCGATCTCGCGGTCCTGGTCCGCGACGCCGTCGGTGATCGCGCGGGCCCACGGCGGCGCGCCGGGGGCGTCGGCGGCCGACGCCGAGCGGACGGCGCCGAGCGCGAGCACGGTCGCGGCGAGGACGAGCGCGAGGCGGGCCCCCCGGGGGCGGGGCGATCGATCGACGGACGACATCGGGGCTCCGGGCACGGGGAGGTCCGATTCTAGGGCGCCGACGACGGTCGGCCTCGATCCGGGTCGGCGGCGGCCGCGAGGGCCTCGGGGAACCCGGGGTACGACTTCGAGACCGCCTCGACCCCGTCGAGCACGACCCCGGGGACCGCGAGACCGAGCACCCCGAAGGCGAGCGCGATGCGGTGGTCGCCGGCGACCGCGACGCGCCCCCCGCGGAGCGCCCCCGCGCGCCCGAGGACCTCGAAGCCGTCGTCGGTGGGCGTGGCCTCGCCCCCGACCGCACGGACCGCGGCCACCACCGTCGCGACGCGGTCGGACTCCTTGTCGCGCAGGTGGGGCGCCCCCGTCACGCGCGTCCCCCCCTCGGCCGCCGCGCCGAGCGCGGCCACCAGCGGCGCGAGGTCGGGGGCGTCGCGCAGGTCCACCTCGCCCGCGCCCCGCAGGCCCCCGCCGGGCCCCACCACCTCCGGGACGCCGTCGGCACCGGTCCGGACGCGCGCCCCCATCCGCTCGAGCACCGGGAGCAGCGCGAGGTCGGGCTGCGCCGACGCGCGCGGGAGCCCCGCCACGCGTGCGCGGCCTCCCGTCAGCGCGGCCGCCGCCCACCACACCGCCGCCGACGACGCGTCGGGCTCGACGCGCAGGTGCGCGCACCGCGGCGTCGCCGCGGGCACGGTCACGACGCCGTCGCGCTCCTCGCTCGGGACGCCGAAGGCGGCCAGGGCCGCGCGCGTCAGGCCGAGGTAGCCGCGCGACACCGCCGGCCCGACCACGCGCACCACGACGCCGCCGGCCCGGCACGCCGAGAGGAGGATCGACGACGCGGGCTGGCTCGAGCGGTCGAGCGGGAGCGAGACCGCGTGCGCGGTCCACGGCGTGGCGATCACCCGCAGGGCGCCGCTGGGCTTGCGGTGCACGTGCGCGCCGAGGCGCCCGAGCGCGCGGACGAGGGCGCCGTGCGGCCGGGCCCGCAGGCGCGGCGCCCCCGTGAGCAGCGTGCGGGCGCCGCGGGGGCGCAGCCCGACGGCGGTCGTGAGCAGCCGCAGCCCCGTGCCGTTCATCCCGAGCACGAGCCGCCGCCGGTCCCGCGAGCGGCCCAGCGCGCCGTCGTCACCCACGGCACCCGGGACCTCGCCGACGCACGGCACGGGCACGCCGGCCACCGCCGACAGCGCGGCCGCGAGCCCGACGACGTCACCCGAAGGCGCCCCGGCGGCCTCGATCGTCGTGGTCGCCCCCCGGGGGCCGAGCACGGCGAGGAGCAGCGCCCGCTGGTGCACCGACTTGCTCGGCGGCACGGCCGCCTCGAGGTCGATCGGGCCGGTCGCCAAGGGCGCGGGGAAGGTCGCCACGGGCGGACCCTACCACCCGCCCGACCGCAGGCCGCACGCGCGACGGTCCGACGGAGGGACGCGGTATCCTCCCGCGCCCGCCCGGAGGAGCCCCGATGACCGCCGCCCCCGCCGTCACCGAGACCCACCTCGACGGCCTCCGCCTCGTCCACCGCGGCAAGGTCCGCGACGTCTACGAGGTCGGCGAGGCGCTGCTCATCGTCGCGACCGACCGGGTGAGCGCCTACGACAGCGTGCTGACGCCGGGCATCCCCGAGAAGGGGCGCATCCTCACGTCGATGTCGGCCTTCTGGTTCGACGTGCTCGCCGACGTCGTCCCCAACCACGTCCTGACCACCGACGTGGACGCGATGCCGCCCTCGGTGCGCCGCCACGCCGACGTGCTGCGCGGACGCTCGATGCTGTGCCGGCGCCTGACGATGTTCCCGGTCGAGTGCGTCGTGCGCGGCTACCTCACCGGCTCGGGGTGGAAGGACTACAAGCGCACCGGGATGGTCTCGGGCCACCGGCTCCCCGCGGGCCTGCTCGAGTGCGGAAAGCTCACGCCGCCGCTCTACACGCCGTCCACGAAGGCCGCGGTCGGGCACGACGAGACGATCGACTTCGCGCAGACCGAGCGCATCGTCGGCGCCGAGGCCGCCGCGCGGCTGCGCGACCTGACGCTCGCCGTGTTCCGCCGCGCCACCGAGGTCGCCGAGGCGCGCGGGATCCTGCTCGCCGACACCAAGCTCGAGTTCGGCCGCGACGCGTCCGGGACGATCGTGCTCGGCGACGAGGTGCTGACCCCCGACTCCTCGCGGTTCTGGGACGCGCGGCGCTACGCGCCGGGCCGCGGCCAGGACTCGTACGACAAGCAGCGCATCCGCGACTGGCTCGACCGCGCGGGCTGGGACCACAACCCGCCCCCGCCGCCCCTGCCCGCCGACGTCGTCGCGACGACGACGGCCACCTACCGAGAGATCCACCGCCGGCTGACCGGCAAGGACGTCTGACGTCCCGACGGAGGAACCCGTGTCGCAGCCCCCGCCCGCCCGCCCGCCCGCCGAGCCCGACCTCCGCCCGCCCGTGGTCGGCGTGGTCATGGGGAGCGACAGCGACCTCCCCGTCGTGCGCAAGTGCCTCGACATGCTCGAGCACTTCGACGTCCCCTACGAGGTCGAGGTGCTCTCCGCGCACCGCACCCCCGAGCGCGCGCACGAGTACGCGAGCACCGCGCGGATGCGCGGGCTCAAGGTGATCGTCGCCGCCGCGGGCGGCGCCGCCCACCTCGCCGGCGTGATGGCCTCGCTGACGACGATCCCGGTGGTCGGGATCCCCATGCTGACGTCGGGGCTCGGAGGCGCCGACTCGCTCTACTCCACCGTGCAGATGCCCGCGGGCGTGCCGGTGGCCACGGTCGCCATCGGCGAGGCCGGCGCGACCAACGCCGGCCTCCTGACCGCCGAGATCCTCTCGCTCGCCGACGAGGAGCTGCAGCACCGCCTCCTCGCCCACCGGGCCGAGCTCCGGCGCAAGGTCGCCGAGAAGAACGAGCGCCTCAAGGCCATGTTGGCCGAGCCGCGCTGAGCCGCGCGCGGGCGCCCCGCACGGGGCGGTGGGTGCGGGAGCGGGTCCGCAGGCGGCCCCCGCCCCGGGGGTTCCCCGGGGGCGTCGTTCAGACGGCGGGGCCGTCGCGCCGATAGGTCGGTGCGCCTCAGGGTGTGGTGCCCCGGGCCGCGGCATGGACACGCATGGCCCTCCACGGGAGCCTCCGCGAACTTCGCCTCGGCGACGTCCTCCAGACCGTCCAGTCGGCGGGGGGTCGAGGCCTGCTGCGCGTCCGCAACGGCGGACGACGCGCGATCCTCCACCTCTCCGACCGAGGGGTGCGGATCCTCGAGCCCGAGGTCCTCGACGACCGCATGATCGTCGAGGCGCTCGTGCGTCGCGGCGTGGTGCAGGCCGACGTGGCCCAACGCGCCCGCGTCGCGGCCGAGAGCCGCAAGCAGTCGCCGCTCGAGCCGCTGCTCGTCGGCGGCTCGGTGGACCGCGCGCGCCTCGACGACCTCCTCGTCGAGGCGGCCGAGGACGCGATCCTCGACGTGCTCGCGTGGCAGGAAGGCGACTTCCGCTTCCAGGAGGACGTGGACCCGGCCAGCACCGTCGGCCGCGTCGCCGAGGTGACCGTCGAGTCGAAGGGCCTGCTCCTGCGGGCGGCGCAGCGCGCCGACGAGCAGCAGCGGGTCGCGGAGCGCATCGGGCCGCAGGCGGTGCTCGTGATGCCGCTCGACGCGTCCGCGGCCGCCTCGCTCGAGGGCGCGGCGCCCCGGCTCGCCGAGCGCATCGACGGACGGCTGCTGCTCGACGAGATCGCCGTGGCCGAGGGCTGGGCGCTGTTCGAGGCGCGCAAGGCCGCGGCCGCGCTCGTCGAGGCGGGCGCCGCGCGGCTGCCGACCGGCGAAGAGCTCTCGATGCTGGCGACGGCGCGCGAGCAGGCGGGCGACCTCCGGGCCGCCTTCGCGCTCGTGCTGCAGTGGGAGTCGCAGGCGCCGGAGGACCCGGCGCCCGCCGAGGTCGCCGCGGGGATCGCGGCGCGCGCGGGGCGCGTCGAGGAAGAGGCGGCGGCCCTGCGCACGCTCGGCCACCGCCACATGGCCGCGGCCCGGCCCGACGCCGCGCGCGCGGCGTTCGAGGCGCTGCGCAAGAAGCGCCCCGGTGACCGCGACGCGCTCGAGGGGCTGCGCGACGCCGCCCGTGCGCTCGACGACCAGGACGCGTTCGCCAAGACCTCGCGCGAGCTCGCCGAGGCGGCGATGGCCGCCGGCGACGCCGCGCAGGCCGCGACGTGGCTGCAGGAGCTGCTCGAGGTGCGCCCCGACGACCTCGACGCACGCCTGCTGCGCACGAAGGCCGTGGTGCGGCTCGGCGAGCGCGCGCAGGCGGTGCGCGAGCTCGAGATCCTCGCCGACGCGCTCCCCTCGCCGTGCAAGACCCGCGTCGAGCGGGCGGTCGCCGCCTACGGACGGGAGACCGTCGCGCAGCTGGCGCCCGAGCGCACCGACCTCCTGCGGCGCTTCAGCGGCGTCGCGGAGGCCACGACGGGCCGGCGCCGCCGCGTCGTGATCGTCGGCGCGCTGCTGCTCGTCGCCTCCGGCGTCGGGATCGTGTTCTGGCCCAAGGGCGCCTCGGGCCTCCTTGAGCGCGCCAAGGACGCGGCCGCACGCGGCGACGTGAGCGCCGCGCTCGGGCTCATCGACGAGATCGAGCTCGGCTACAGCGACTCGTCGGAGGCCACCGAGGCGTCGGCGCTGCGCGCCCGCCTCGTCCCGCCCACGCCGGCGACGAGCCGTCGCTCCGACCCGAAGGCGACCGAGCAGCTCAAGGCCTCGAGCACCGCGACGCTCGAGTCGCTGCCCCGCTGGCCCGACGCCGACGCGGTCGAGGCGGCGCTGACGCTGGCCGAGCGGCTGCGCGTGCCCACCGCCGACGCCGAGCTGCGGCGCGCGGTGGCCGAGAGCCTGCGCGCGGCGCTCCCCGAGACGGTGGCGGCGCTGCGCCGCGCCGTCCTCGCGCGGCGCGACGCGCTCGACAGCGCCGCGGTGCTGGCGGAGCGCCCGCCCGCGACCTCGGGCGCCGCGTCGGTCGCGCTCGAGCGCGCCCGCGAGGCCCTCGACAAGGCCTGGGTGCAGCGTGCCCGCCGCGCGGTCGAGGTCGCCCGTCGCCTCGCGTCGAGCACCTCCGACGCCGCGGGCGGCCGCAACCTCGGCGAGGAGGTCCGGTTCCTCGAGGACGACGTCGCGACGCTCGAGAAGGCGACCGCCTCGCGCGCCGACGACGTCGTGCGCCTGCGCCGCGAGACGCACCGCCTCCGCATCGACGAGGCCTACGACCGGGCCCGCACCGAGGGCATCCGCCTGCTCGCCCGCGGCGAGCTCGCCAACGCCGAGGGCGTGTTCGCGACCCTCGCGGCGCTGGTGGACCAGATCCACACCGACGCGGACCTCACCGCGCTGCGCGAGGTGGTCGAGCGCCGCGGCATCCTCCAGGCCGTGCAGGAGCGCACCGCCACGATGCAGGCGGTGCGCGAGGGGCTGCGGGCGGCCCAGGAGGCCGAGCGGACGGGCAACCTGCGCGGCGCGGCCTCGCAGTACGCCAAGCTCGTGCGCCAGTTCCCCGAGATCCGCTTCGACACCCTCTTCACCGTCCCGCTGCGCGTGACCACCGTCCCGCCCGCGGCCACCGTCTCGCTCAACGGGCGCGCGGTCGAGCGCACCCCCGCCGGGATGGCGGTCGTCCGCTACGGCTGGGGCAGCGCCGCCACGGTGAGCGTGGCCGCCGAAGGGTACGAGCCGGCCTCGGTCGTGCTCGAGACCTCCACTGAGCGCCCCGACGCCGAGCTGCGCGTGCAGCTCGCGCCCCGTCGGCGCTGGACGGGCAGCCTCGCGGGCACCGTCGAGGCGCCGCTGCTCGGGCTGCCGGGCGGCGACGTCGTCGTGAGCACGCGCGCCGGGCGCGTCGAGCGCCGCAACGGCGCCGACGGCTCCGTCGAGTGGTCGGTCGAGACGCGCTGCGTCGAGGGCGTGCGGGGCCGTCCCGTCGCCAACGGCGACGTGCTCTGGGTGCCGCTCCTCGACGGCCGCGCCGGGCGCATCATGCTCGCCACGGGCTCGGCGCTCCCGCCGCTGCAGCTGCGCGACCGTCCGGTCGGCGACGCCGCCGCGAGCGAGGGCAAGGTCGCGTTCATGGTCGAGGGCTCGCTCGCGATCTTCGGGACGTCGGAGACCCCCACCTACGTCGCGCTCGGCGGCACGCCCACCGCCGGCGTCCTCTCCGCGCTCGGCGCGTTCTGGGTCGGCACGGCGAGCGGCGTCGTCGTCCGCGTGGACGGCAAGACGCTCGCCGTGAGCGAGGTGCGCCCCGAGGGCACCGCCTCCGTCGTGGGGCTCGCGGCCGACGCCGAGCGGGTCTACGCGCTCGCCGACGACGGCACGCTGCACGCGGTGGCCGGCGCCTCGCGCAAGGTCGCGTGGTCGCGGCCCGGGCTGGGCGACGTGGTCGGCCGTCCGGCGGTCGCGGCCGGCGTGGTCGCCATCGCCGACCGCACGGGTCGCGTGCGGATCTTCGGCGCGGCCGACGGCGCCGCCAAGGGCGTGCACGAGCTCGGGTCGGTGCCGCGCGACGGCCTCGCGGCGGTCGGCGCCCGCCTCGCGGCGGCGCTCTCCGACGGTCGCCTGTGGGTCTACGACGTCGCGGCGCAGACGGTCATCGTGGACGCCCCGCTCGAGGGCACGGCGCGGCTCGCGCCGGCCGACCTCGGCGACGGGAGCGTCGCGGTGCCCGCCAACGGCAACGGCCTCGCCGTGGTCCCGCTCGCACACTAGGCCGGCGGATTCACGAGCCGACGCGGTCGGGCCGGCGTCTTTCGTGAGCTCGGCGGGCTATCGCGGCGCAAGGAGCTCGTCGAGCACGGCGCCCTCCGCCGTGGGCATCGACGCGCCGAGGAGCGCGGCGAGGGTGGGCGCGACGTCGCGGGCCGCGCGCTTGCCGCGCGGCGACGCCCCCTTGCGCAGCCCCGGCCCCACGCCCACGCAGAAGGTCCGCGTCTGGTCGGGCGAGCCGTCCGAGCGACCGTAGCCGCCCGCGGCGTTCTGCTGCGCGTCGCGCCCGAGGTCGCCGACCACGACGAGGTTCGTCGTCGCGCGCAGCTCGGGGTCCTCCGCGACCGCGGCCCGCAGGCGCGCGAGCTCCGCGTCCACCCGCTTGAGGACGTCCCAGTACGCGTAGAGGTCCTTCGACGCGACGTCCGCCTGCCCGAGGCGCACCACCACGAGCCGCGGACGGAAGAGCCGCAGCACGCTCACCGCGCCGCGCAGCGCGCGCACGTCGAGCGCCGCGGGCCCCGCGAGGTCGCGCGACCGGCGGTCCACCTCCTCGAGCAGCGCGCGCTCGACCCGCAGCGCCTCCGCCGCGCCCTTGCCGTCCACGGGGACGCCGAGCCGCCGCGCGGCCTCGACCGACGACGCCCCGCGCAGCCCGGCGAGCAGCTCCCACGCGCGGGGCGCGGTCGGGTTGGGACGCCCGTAGAGCGCGAACAGCGGGCGCAGCGGTTCGCCGAAGGGGCCGTCCCCCACCGCGAGCGAGGGCGCGAAGCGCGCGCCGTGGTCGGGATGGTCGCTCGCCGCGAGCTCGAGGGCCTCGCCGTCGGCGAAGGACGCGTACCACACGTCGGTCGGCGCGAGCGAGAGGCCGCGGCGCACGGCCTCCATCAGCGTCGGCCAGCGCGGCCGCACGCGGCCGGGCGTCTCGACCGCGACGTCGCGCCCCGTGAGCACGGCCTCGGTCGCGTCCACGGGGTCGGCGCCGCCCACGGCCCACCCGTCGGCGCCGAACCCGGCCTGCGCGATCCCCCGCACCGTGGGCGTGAGGTCGGCGCGGCCGAGCACGTCGGCCGCCCGCACGCCGCCTCCGAGCACGACGAGCACCACGCGCGGCGCGCGCGCGGGCGCGGGCCCCCCCTCGCCGACGCGGACCGCCGCGGGGACGGCGGCGAGCGCGACGAGCGCCCACAGCGCCCCGAGCGCCCGCGCGACCGCCGTCGGGAGGGGACGGGACGGCGTCATCGGGACGCGTACTCCGGCGACGTGAGCAGCCCGCGGACCACGAGGTGCGGCCCGCCGGCCGGGTCGAGCAGCGCGGTGCGGTACACCCTCGCCTCGTGCTCGGTCGGCGCGCGTCCCAGCGTGCGGCGGAAGCGGTCGGCGACCCACGCGTCGGGGTCCCTGAGGTCCACGACGAGGGGGAGCATCACCTCGCCGCTGTCGAGCAGCACCGCCACCACGGCGGCCCGGCCCGCGCGGCTCCCCGGGACCGCGACGATCGCCCGCGTGACCGCGACGACCTCGGCGGTGGTCGGGCGGCGCCCGAGCAGGTCGGCGTAGAGCGCCCGCACGAACGCGAGGTCGTCGGCCTCGCGGCGCGCCTCGCCCGCACCGGCCCACGCGGGCGACGCGACGAAGGCGCGCGCGAGCACCGCGACGCTCTCGGTCGCGCGCGCGACCGGCACGGCCTCGGCGTCGGCGGGGCCGAGGTAGCGGCCCGCGAGCCGGCGCAGCGCCGCGACGCGGAACGGCTCGCCCGCGAGCGCCGCCTCGAGCGCGGCCGCGGTGCCGCGCCCCGGCGCGACGTCGTCCTCGGTCGGCGCGCGCCCGAGCAACGCCGCCACCGCGCGCCCGAGCGCGGGACCCTCGGGGTGCGCGCGCAGGAAGGCGGGGTCGCGCGCGAGCGCCGCCTCGACGTCGGCGGGCGTGGCCTCGCCGCCGGCGAGGCGGTACGGCAGCGCGAGCGCGGCTTCGGAGACGGGGTCGAAGTCCCCCACGAGCCCGAGCCGCAGCGCGGCGTCCTCGACGAGGGCGCGCCCGGCCTCGAGCGTGGCGAGCAGGATCCCGGCCACCTCGACGGCGGGCTTGCTCGCGTGCAGCAGCGCCTCGGGGGGCGTCGGCGGCCGTCCGAGCACGTCCCCGTACACCGAGCGGACGCGGCGCAGCGCGGCGGGGTCGAGGGCCTCGAGCCCCGACGTCGCCACGGGGTCGGGCGCCTCGGGACCCGTCCGCTCGAGCACCTCGAGCACGACGGGCCTCCACGCGCTCCACACCTTCCCGTCGAAGACGCGCAGCCGCACCACGTAGGTGCCCGACACGTCGGGGCGCAACGACGTCGCCTTCTCGTCGAGGGCCGTCAGCGCGGCGCGGCTGCCGGGCGGGCGCACCGCCAGCTGCCAGCGGAAGCGCATCGGGTCGTCGTCGCGGTCGAACGACGCGGACGCGTCGAGCGCGACCTCCTCGCCGAGCGCCGCGCGGCGGTCCTTGCCCGGGTCGGGCTCGGGGGGCAGGTTGGTCGTCGTCGCGCCGCACGCGAAGTCGAGGAGGTCGTCGTAGGCGTCGTCCTCCGGGCGCAGGAACGCGCCGCCGGCGTGCGGCAGGCCGCCGCGGTCCTCGCCGAGCACCTTGCGCAGGAGGCGGCTCGTCCACGGCGACTCGGGGTCGACGAAGCGGCGCAGGCTCTCGAGCTCGAGGCGGCGCCGCTCGCGCTCGCCGTCGCGGTCGGCCGCGGGCGGGAGCAGGCGCAGCCCGCCGGCCCCCGCCTCGCGGTGGCACGCGGCGCAGTGCTCGTCCGTCCACCGGGCCACCGTCCGGACGTAGAAGCCGAGGTCGGGGGGCGACGCGGCGACGGGCGGGTCCTTCGCCGCGGTCTCGCGCGCGAGGGACGCCACGAGCAGGGCGAGGCCCGCCGCCGCGATCGCCACGGCGGGGCGGGGACGAGAGGGGCGGGCGCGCCTCACCCCCGACAGCGTATCCGCACCCGCCCGCGCGCGGCCGGCGCGACCCCGCGGCTCACGACGACGCGGGCGGACGCCGCTCCGCGCGGCCCCCGCGGCCGCGCAGCACGCGCCCGACCACGCCGCCGAGCCAGAGCTCGTCGAGCGAGAGCGCGACCATCGCGATGAGGGCTGCGCCGAACAGCGCGCCACCGCCGATCACCGCCCACTGGAAGGGCGAGCCCATCGCGCGCGTGAGCCACCACCCCCCCACGTCGAGCAGCGCGCCGACGAAGGCGCCCCCGACGAGCAGGACGACGATCGGCCCGCGCCACCGCGTCGCGGTGAAGACGAGCGAGACGAGCAGGCTCGCCACCGCGAAGCCGAAGAGGTGGTTGTGGCTCGTCTGCGCGAGCTCGGAGACGCTCATCGCGCCGCCGGGCGCGGTCAGCGGGTGCACCTGCTCCCACGTCTCGAAGGGCAGGTCGCGCTTGGTGCGCGGGTTGCCCGCCTCGTCGGTGCCCGTCTTGTGGCACTGTCCGCAGGTGGAGGTGCCGGTGAACACCGGCTCGACCTCGGCCCAGCCTTCCTCGGGCGCCCCGCGCCCGAGCCAGGCGAGCACCGCGGCGTGGCGCTGCGCCCGCTGCTCGTCGGCGTCGCCGAGGTAGATGTACATCGCCTTCGGGTCGGAGGTCGGCCGCGTCGGGTCGAGCACGAGTTGCAGCCTCGACCGCTCGGGGTCGCCGTGGTAGCGCGCGAGGACCTGCGCGGGCCCCGGCATCGACCCGCCGCCCGCGGCGACGACGAGCTTGACCTGCGCGAGCGCGTAGAAGCCGAGCAGGCAGACGAGGAACAGCCCCACCGCGAGCCGCCGCGGCGCGGGCAGCGACGCGAGGCCCGTGGCGACGGGCGACGGGGGCGGGGTCGTGGTCACGGCGCGGGCGCCTCGTGCGACCGGCGGGACGGGGGCCGGGCGACGGCGCGAGGATACCGAGGACCGCGCGGCGGACGCGACGACGACGCGGCCGGCCCGTGGCCGGGCCGACCGCGCCGACGACTCGGAGCGCCGCTCAGCGACGCTTGGCGGGCGCCTTCTTCTTCGCCGCCGGCTTGCGGGCCGACGACGCCTTCGCGGCCGCCTTGCGGGCCGGGGCCTGCTTCGTCGCGACCGGCTTCGCCGCCGCCTTGCGCGCCGCGGGGGCGGGCTTGCGGGCCGGCGGGGCCGGCCGCTTCGAGGCGGGCTTGCCGACCACGACCGACGCCTTGCGCGCCGGCTTGTAGACCGACGCGAGGGTCGCGCCCATGTCGGCCGGGCTGTCCGCGACGGCGATCCCGGCCGCGCGCAGCGCTTCCTTCTTCTCGGCGGCCGTGCCCTTGCCGCCCGAGATGATCGCGCCCGCGTGGCCCATGCGCCGGCCGGGGGGCGCCGTCGCGCCCGCGATGAAGGCCGCGACGGGCTTGCGCACCTGCGCCTTCACGTACGCCGCCGCCTCCTCCTCGGCCGACCCTCCGATCTCGCCGATCATGAGGATCGCCTCGGTGCCCGGGTCCTCGTTGAAGAGGTGGAGGGCGTCGAGGAAGGTCGTGCCGATCACGGGGTCGCCGCCGATGCCGACGCACGTGCTCTGGCCGAGGCCGAGGTTGGTCAGCTGCCACACCGCCTCGTAGGTCAGCGTGCCCGAGCGCGACACGAGGCCGACCTTGCCGGGCTTGTGGATGTAGCCGGGCATGATGCCGACCTTGCACTCGCCGGGCGTGATGACGCCGGGGCAGTTCGGGCCGACCATGCGCAGGCCGGCGTCGCGCACCGCCCGCTTCATCTTGACCTCGTCCACCGCGGGGATGCCCTCGGTGATGACGACGAGCAGCGGGATCCGCGCGTCCACCGCCTCGTAGACGGCGTCGGCCGCGAACGGCGGCGGGACGAAGATCATCGTCGCGTTCGCGCCCGTCTTCTGCACGGCGTCGGCCACCGTGTCGAAGACCGGGATGCCCTCGACGTCGGTGCCGCCGCGGCCCGGCGTGACGCCGCCGACCACGTTGGAGCCGTACTCGCGGCACGCGAGCGCGTGGCGCTTGCCCGCGTCGCCGGTGATGCCCTGGACGAGCAGGCGCGTGTCCTTGCCGACGAGGATGCTCACGACACGGCCTCCACGATCTTCTGGGCGGCGTCGGTCAGGTCGGTGGCGGGGACGATCGCGAGCCCGCTCGACCGGAGGATCTCCCGACCCTTCTCGACGTTGGTGCCCTCGAGGCGCACCACGAGCGGCACCTTGAGGCCGACGGCCTTCGTCGCGGCGACGACGCCCTCGGCGAGCACGTCGCAGCGCAGGATGCCGCCGAAGATGTTGACGAGGATGCCCTTGACGGCCGGGTCCTCGAGGATGATGCGGAACGCGTCGGTCACCTGCTCGGTGGTCGCGCCGCCGCCGACGTCGAGGAAGTTGGCCGGCTCGCCGCCGTGCAGCTTGACGAGGTCCATCGTCGCCATCGCGAGGCCCGCGCCGTTGACGAGGCAGCCGATGTTGCCGTCGAGCTTGATGTAGGAGAGCCCGGCGTCCTTGGCGCGGCGCTCCGTCGGGTCCTCCTCGTCGAGGTCGCGCATGCCGTTGACGGTGGCCTGGCGGAACAGGCCGTTGTCGTCCACGGTGACCTTGCCGTCGAGGCAGACCACGCGCCCGTCCTTGGTGGTGACGAGGGGGTTCACCTCGACGAGCGAGGCGTCGCGCGCGAGGAAGACCTTGACGAGCCCCGTCAGCACCGCGGCGGCCTTGTTCACGAGGTCCTTGCCGAGCCCGAGGCGGAACGCCATGCGGCGCGCCTGGAAGGGCAGCAGCCCGACCCGCGCGTCGATCGTCTCCTTGACGATCGCCTTCGGGTCCTTGGCGGCGACCTCCTCGATCTCCATGCCGCCCTGCGCGGACGCCATGAGGATCGGGGCCTCGAGCTTGCGGTCGAGCAGCACCGCCGCGTAGAGCTCGCGGTCGAGCGGCAGCCCCTCCTCGACGAGCACGCGGCGCACCACGGTGCCGCCGGGCCCGGTCTGCTTGGTCACGAGCGGCTTGCCGAGCAGCGACGCCGCCACGGCCTTCGCCTCGTCGGCCGAGCGCACGAGCTTGACGCCCCCGGCCTTGCCGCGGCCGCCGGCGTGGATCTGCGCCTTGACGACGGCGAGCGGGCCGCCGAGCTCGGCGAAGGCCTTCGCCGCGTCCTCCGGGGACGTCGCGGGCCGACCGCGCGGCACCGGCAGGCCGGCCTCGGCGAACAGCGCCTTGGCCTGGAATTCGTGAAGCTTCACAGGCACCTCCGATCGCGAGCGGGGGATGCTACGCCCGTCCGGCGCGGGGGCCGAGGAAGCGCCGTGGCGCGGGCGCGCGACCGGCCCGTGCGGGACCGGCGGCGCGAGGCGTATGATCGCGGCGCCCTGCGCCTCCCCCGCCCGCCCGCCGCCGTCCTGCTCGCCGCCGCCGCGTGCCTGTGCGGCGTCCCCGCCGCGGTCGCGGGCCCGCCCCCGCCCACCGAGCACCTCCCCGAGGTCACCAAGGGCGAGCTGTCGGGCTGGGTGCGCGCGCTCGCCGACGACGACCTCGAGGGACGCGAGTCGGGCGAGCGCGGGGCCGACGTCGCGTCGGAGTGGGTCGCCGCGGAGTTCGCCCGCCTCGGGCTCAAGCCGATGGGCGAGGGCGGCGGGTTCTTCCAGCCCTTCACGATCCCGCGCGGGATGAAGGTGCTGCCGACGACGTCGCTCGCCGTGGTCGGCGCCGACGGGGCCGAGGTCGTCCTCAAGCTCGCCGAGGACTTCGTGCCGCTCGACGTGTCCGGCCCCGGCGAGGCGGACGCCGAGGCCGTCTTCGCCGGCTACGGCATCTCCGCCGCCGACCTCGGCTACGACGACTACGCGGGCCTCGACGTCAAGGGCAAGGTCGTCGTCGTGCTGCGTCACGCCCCGGCGCACGAGGACAAGAAGAGCCCGTTCGCGCCCCCCGCCGTCATGGGCCGGGTCGCCTCCTTCCAGGCCAAGGCCGACGCGGCCGCCGCGGCCGGGGCCGCCGCCCTCGTCGTCGTCAACGACCCCGCGACCTGCACGACGAAGGAGAAGGACGAGCTGCGCCCGCCCGGCGGCGGCCAAGGGGGCAAGCTCCCCGTGGTGCAGGTCGCCTGGCGCGCCGCGGGCCGCCGCTTCTCCGACGCGCTCGGGACGTCGCTCGCCAAGCGCCAGGCGCAGATCGACGGGAAGGTCATGCCGCGCAGCGAGCCGCTCCCGGGCGTGCGCGTGCGGGTGCGCTGCGCCCTCGAGGCCGACGTGCGCAGGGTGCGCAACGTCGCGGGGCTGCTCGTGCCCGAGCGGCCCGTCGAGGTGACCGGCGAGGGACGGCCGCCGCCGGCGCCCAAGGAGACGGTCGTCGTCGGCGCGCACTACGACCACGTCGGGCGCGGCCGCTTCGGGTCGCTCGCGGGCGCGGCGGCCGACGGCAAGATCCACAACGGCGCCGACGACAACGCGTCGGGCACCGCGGCGATGCTCGAGGTCGCGGGCGCCGTCGCGGCCGCGCGCGCCACGCTGTCGCGCAACGTGCTCTTCCTCGCGTTCAGCGGCGAGGAGCTCGGGCTGCTCGGCAGCAAGAAGTACGTCGAGGCGCCGCTGGTCCCGCTCGCCGACACGGTGGCGATGGTCAACCTCGACATGGTCGGCCGCCTCGACGAGAAGCTCTACGTCGGGGGCACCGGGACGTCGCCCGTGTGGCCCGAGCTCGTCGAGCGCCTCAACAAGGCGCAGGCGCGCCTGACGCTGAAGATGTGGCCCGGCGGCAAGGCCCCGAGCGACCACGAGAGCTTCTACGGGCGCGACGTGCCCGTGCTCTTCTTCTTCACCGGCCTCCACGGCGACTACCACCGGCCGAGCGACGACTGGAACACGCTCAACTACGACGGCCACGCGAAGGTGGCGCGGCTCGCCGCCGCGGTGGTCGTCGAGCTCGCCTCGCGTGCGGACCGCCCGACCTTCACCAAGTGCGACGCCGGCGGGTTCGAGGTCGGCCCCTACCTCGGGCTCTCGATCGACCCCAAGCCCGGCGGCCTCGTGGTCGCGCACGTGGACGACAAGAGCCCCGCGAAGAAGGCGGGCGTCAAGGAGGGCGACGTGCTCGTCGCGTGGGACGGCGCGGCGCTGCCCGACGCCAACGCCTTCAACGAGCGCCTCTCGAAGGGCAAGCCCGGCGACAAGCTCGAGCTCACCGTGGAGCGCAAGGGCAAGCGGCTCAAGCTCCCCGTCGTCCTCGGCTCGACGTAGGAGCCCGTCGCGGAAGCGAGTCGCAGGGAGGAGTGCTCCCGGGACGGGCTCCTAAGGCGAGGCCAGGCACCGCAGGCGAAGAGCCCCGAAGGCGGGTTCCTGACCCGCGGAGGAGGCTGTTCGCCGAGGACGCCTCGCCGCAGCCCGGTCCGTGCGGACGCAGCAGGGAGGGTTCCGAAACAGAGCCTCGCGGTCAGCGGACGAGGTCGAGGGTGCGCTCCTCGCCCGGGCCGACGGCGACCGGCGTCGCCGCGCGTGTCGAGCCCTGCACGGAGACGCGCACCACCGCGCTCGGCAGCGCGAGCAGGCGGTAGCGCCCGGACGCGTCGGTGGACGCCCACGAGAACGGCGAGGGGAGCCCGTCCGCCGTGGCGAGCACCGTGACGTCGTCGAGCGGCGCCCCCGTCGCGTCGCGCACCACCCCCGAGAGCGTCGCCTCGCGCTCGAGCGTGACGTCCGCCGTCGTCGTCTCGCCGACGCGCGCGGACCGCCGCACCTGCGCCCACGCGCAGCCCGGCGCGTAGACGGCGACCGCGACCTCGCCCGCCGGCGCGCCCGGCTCGTCCCACGTCCCGTCGGGCCCGGTCCGCGTCCAGCGCTGCGGGTAGCCGTCGAGCGCGGTCGCGTCGGCGAGGTCGAGCACCGTCACGCTCGCGCCCGCGAGCGGCCGTCCGTCCGGTCCGGTGACGACGCCCCGCAGGCGCGCGGCGCGCGTGCGCAGCGTGACCTCGACGCGCGCGCCGGCGGCGACGCCGCGCGGGACCCGCACCGCCGTCTCGTCGCGGTACCCGGCCGCGCGCACGACGTAGGACAGGCGGTGCGCCCACGGGCGCGCCTCGACCGCCACGCGTCCCTCGGCGTCGCTGACGCCGACCGGGAACGTGCCGCCGTCGAGGAGGCGGGCGCCCTCGACCGCGCGCCCGTCGGGGTCGAGCACGACGACGGAGAACGTCGGGTACGGCGCGTCCACGGCCAGCGGCCGCCTCGGGACCCGCGCCCAGCCGTCGTCGGGCCCCGGCCCCGGCGCGCCCGGCTCGAGCACGCGCAGCCGCCCGTGCGCGACGGCCTCGCCCCACGGCATCGCGAACACCGAGCGCAGTACGGCCTCGGCCGACGTCGTCGAGCCGCGGCGCAGGGTCGGGTCCCAGCCGGGGCCGCAGAAGCCGTCCCACTCGAGCGTGGGGAGCTCGAGCTCGACGTCGGCCGCGGCGGCGGCCTCGCCGAGCGCGTCGAGCGGGCCGCGCTCGACCCACGTCGTCCGGTAGCGCACCGACGCGAGCCGATCCGCGGCCGAGGCACCCGTGGGCGGGACGACGAGGTTCGAAGCCGGCGCCGGGGCGGCGGCCTCCGCGCCGTCGTGCGGCGGCGCCGCGGCGGACGCCGGCGTCGCCGACGGCGGCCCGACGTCGCGGACGGCTTCCGTCGGGCGCCCGACGTCGGCGCGCCGAACGCGCAGGTCGGGCGCGGCCGCGGCGACCTCGGGCGCGCCCGCCGCGACGGGGGCGGACGCGCGCGGGCGCGCCACCGCGAGCGAACCCGCGACGACGGCTCCGACCGCCAGCGTGAGGCCCGCCGCCGCGACGAGCCCCCGACGCGGGACGCCGCCGCCCTGCGGCGCGACGAGGAGGCCCAGGGACGCGCGCCACCGCGACCGACGCGGCCCCGCGTCGAGGTGGTCCCGGAGCCGCTCGAGCCCGCGTCGCAGCCGCGTCTTCACGGTCGCCACCGGCTCGTGCAGCGTCGCGGCGATCGCGTGCGGAGAGAGGTCGTGGACGTAGCGGAGCCACAGGGCCGTGCGATACGGCGCCTCGAGGGCCTCGAGCGCGTCCACGACCGCACGGTGCGCGTCGAGCTGCTCCGCCAGCGCCGCGGGGTCGAGCGCCGCGGCGCGCGGCGCCGCCGCCGCCTCCCGGCGGGCGCGGCGTGCGTCGCCACGCCGGCGCATCCGCACGAGGTTGCGCACCACGCCCACCAGCCACGCCGGGCGCGAGCGCGCCCCGTCGGCCCCGCCGCGCAGCGCGGCGACCGCCGCGTCCTGCGCGACGTCGTCGGCCGCGGCGTCGTCGTGGAGCAGCGCGAACGCGAGCCGGCGCGCGAACGCCACGTCGCGCGCGAGGTCGATCCCGGTCGGCAGCGGGTGCGTCGTCATCCACCCCGAAGTTGCCGCGCCGGCCCCCGAGGCGTCAGGACTCCTCGAAGAGGTAGCCCGCGGGGCCGCGGCGGATCTGGGCGCCCACCGAGAGCACCTCCTCGCGGCGCATCACCTGGTCGCCCACGCCCATGCGGGCCTTGCCGGTCGCGGTGATGCGCAGGCGCACCGGCACGTCGGCCGACGTGGTGCGCGTGAAGCGCACGACGATGCGGCGGCGCGCGGTGACGGTGATGCCGGTCCCCACCATCACGCGGGGCGCGTTGGCGAAGTCGAGCGCGTCGGGCTGGCCGAGGTAGGTGATCGTGCTCACCGCCTCGTCGGCGCCGTCGCGGTCCTCCCGCTTGACCGCGCCGATCCGCGCCGCGATCGAGAGGTTCTGGATGAAGTACTCCTTGCTCGCGACGATCTCGACGTCGTCGCCGAGCACCCAGAACCGCCGCCGGATGTAGGCGTCCATCGGCGCCAGCTCGGCGTCGGAGATCGAGATCTCGCCCGCCGCGCCGGCGCTCGCCGACTCGGGCGCGCCCGGGTCGCCGCCGGCCCCGCCGCGGCCGCGACGGGCGCCCGACTGGCAGGCCGGCAGGACCGTGGCGACGGCCGCGAAGGCCACGAGGATCGCGAGGCGGCGGCGGGCGGTCATCGGGTTCCCTCCTGCGGGACCGCGCCCTTCGACGCGAGCCCGGACATCCAACGGCGGACGTGATGTTCCACGTATCGGCCGACGACGTCGGCCTCGAGATTGACCGGGTCGCCCGTGCGCTTCTCGGCCAGCCCGGTGACGTCGAGCGTGTGCGGGATCAGGTAGACCGAGAACCAGTCCTCGGCGCACTCGCCGACGGTGAGGCTCACCCCGTCCACCGCGACCGAGCCCTTCGGGACCGTCGCGCCGCGGAGCGTGTCGGGCAGGCCGATCACCATGCGGACGTCGTCGCCGCGCCGCGCCACCTCGCGCAGGACGCCCACGCCGTCGACGTGCCCCTGCACGAGGTGGCCGCCGAGCGCGTCGCCGACCTTGAGCGCGGCCTCGAGGTTGACCCGGTCGCCGGCGCGGCGCCGCGAGAGCGTCGTCTTGCGCAGCGTCTCGGGGATCGCCTCGAAGGCCACCCGGGCCCCGTCGAGCGCGACGACCGTCAGGCAGCAGCCGTCGAGCGCGAGGCTGTCCCCCACGACGGTCCCCGGCACCGCGCGCTCGAGCTCCACCGTGATCCGGACGACGCCCGCGGCCCCGGAGGGCGACGGCGCGACCTCGGCGACCCGGGCACGCTGCGTGACGATGCCGGTGAACATGGGGATCGTGGGAGAGTATCCCCCTTCGGTCACCGTCGTGCATTCGACCGTCGTCACCCTCTTCCCCGACCTCTTCCGCCCGCTGCTCGAGCAGTCGGTGTTCGGGCGGGCGGTGCGCCGTGGGCTGCTCCGCGTGGACTTCGTGGACCTGCGCACGTTCGGCGAGGGCCGCCACCGCGTCGTGGACGACCGCCCGTTCGGCGGCGGCCCGGGGATGGTGCTGATGGCCGAGCCGGTGATCCGCGCCGTCGAGGCCGCCCGCGCCCGCCACCCCCGAGGCTGCCGGACGGTCTACCTCTCGCCCCAAGGCCGCACGCTGACCCAGGCGATGGTGCGCGACCTCGCGACCGCGCCGGGGCTCGTCCTGCTCTGCGGGCGCTACGAGGGCGTGGACGAGCGCGCGCTCGAGGTGCTACGCCCCGAGGAGGTGTCGATCGGCGACTACGTGCTGTCGGGCGGCGAGCTCGCCGCGATGGTCGTCCTCGACGCCGTCGCCCGCCTGCGCCCGGGCGTGCTCGGCGACGAGCGCAGCCCCGCGGAGGACTCCTTCGGCGAGGGCGAGGGCCTGCTCGACCACCCGCACTACACCCGCCCCCTCGACGTCCGGGGGATCGGGGTGCCGGAGGTGCTCCGGGGCGGCAACCACGGGGCGATCGCCGCGTGGCGCCGCGCCCAAGCCCTCGCCCGCACCCGCGCCCGCCGTCCCGACCTGCTCCGCGGGCGCCCGGGATCCCCGGACGCCCCCGCCGCCGCGCCCCCGGCCTGACGGCAGCCGCCCCCCGGCGGCCCGCGCCCGCCCGCGCGGGCACCCGCGCACAACGTGGGCCCTCCCCCCGGCAGCCGGTACCTTGCCGGTTTCCCCGTGACCCGCGGGCCGATTCCCGCGAGTTCGGCTTGGAGTCTCCGTCATGTCGTCGCGCATCCAGCACGCCGAGGCCGCCTTCCTCCGCAAGACCCCGCTCGAGTTCCAGGTGGGCGACACGATCGACGTCGCGGTGCGCATCCCCGAGGGCGACAAGGAGCGCATCCAGCTCTTCACGGGCCGCGTGATCCGTCGCCGCGGCGGCGGGCTCGCCGAGACCTTCACGGTGCGCCGCATCGTGATGGGCGAGGGCGTCGAGCGCGTGTTCCCGCTGCACAGCCCGCGCATCGCCGGCGTCAAGATCATCAGCCGCGGGCGCGTGCGCCGCAGCAAGCTCTACTACCTCCGCAGCCGCGTCGGCAAGGCGACGCGCCTCAAGGCGGTGCTGGGCGAGATCGCGGCCGAGCAGATGGCGTCCGGCGAGGTCCACGCGACCAAGGTCGCCAAGGACGACGCGAAGAAGCCGGGCGCGCCCGCGAAGAAGAAGTAGGCCGCCGAAGCCGACGGCACCGGCCGCCCTCGGGGGCAGACGCGCGACGACACGAGCGGGCCGCCGACGGGGCGGACCGCACAGGGGCTCCGTGAGGAGCCGCCGCCGTGCCGAGCCGACCCGTGCCGCTGCTGCGATGGGGCCGCGCCGTCGGGCGCGCCTGGGGCCGGCTCCTCTCCGCCGCGGGCCGACGGCTGCGCCGCGCCTTCCCCACGGCGGACGCGCTGGGGCGCCGGGGCGAGCGCGAGGCGGTGCGGCGGCTGCGCGCGGAGGGCTACCGCGTGCTCGCCCGCCGACTCCGCACCACGGGCGGCGAGGTGGACGTGGTGGCGCTCGACGGCGAGTCCCTCGTGCTCGTCGAGGTCAAGGCGACCGCGTCGGGCCGGACGGCGCGCGACCGGGTGGACGCCCGCAAGCGGCGCCGGCTCGCCGCCGCGCGCGCCGCCCTCGCGCGCGACCCGCGGCTGCGCGACCGCCCGTGGCGCCTCGACGTCGTCGAGGTGAGCGTGCGCGACGGGCGGGCCACGAGCCGGCTCCTGCGCGGCGCCGCGACGCTCCGCCACGTGCGCGGCGCACGAAAAGCGTGCGCCGGAGCCGGGAAAGGCCACAATCGGCCCCCGGCCGACGGGAGCCCGCGATGATCGACCTGAAGGACCACCTCGACGCGACGCGCGTGGCCGACCTCGGCGAGGCGACCAAGGACGCCGTCCTCGAGCGCATGGTCGCGCTGGTCTCGTCGAGCGACGCCGTCACCGACCGCGCGGCGCTGCTCACCGCCGTGCGCGAGCGCGAGCGCGTGCTCTCGACGGGCATCGGGCTCGGCATCGCGATCCCCCACGCGAAGATCCCGGGCGTCACGCGCTTCGTCGTCGCCGTCGGGCGCCACGCCACGGGCATCGACTTCGACGCGATCGACGGCAAGCCGGTGCACATCGTCGTGCTGATCGCGGGGCCGCAGGACGCGCAGGACCGCTACCTCCGCCTGCTCGCGCGCCTCTCGGGTCGGCTCCGCCAGGACGACGTGCGCCGCAAGATCATGGCAGCCGCGGCCCCGGCCGACATCGTCGCGATCCTCTCGGCCTGACGCCGCGCGGCGCGGGACCCGGCGCGCACGCTCAGCGCGGCGCGCGGAGCGGCACGGCGAGCAGGCCCTCGTCCGTGCGCACGAGCGCGACGGAGCCCACGCGCACCGGCGGCTGCACGTAGCGCACCGACGCGGGCACGGGCCACACGCGCAGCCGGTCCGCGTCGCCGGGGTCCCACCACGCGACGGCCCCCTCCGACGCGCCCGTGCCCTCGGGCAGCCACGCGAATACGGTCCACACGCCGTCGGCCGTCGCGCGCACCGCGGTCGCGACGGGCCAGATCGAGCGCGCCGCCTCGGCGGGGAGCCGGCTCCCGGGCACGGTGACCGCGCGCGCGGGGTGCCACACCGCGGGGTCCTCCGCCTCGGGGTCGCGGCACGCGCGGCGGTCGATCTCCATCGTGCCCACGTTGGCGCGACGGTCGCGCGAGGTGCGCACGAGGTGGATCGCGTCGCCGACCACCGCGACGCGCGCGTCGGCGTCGACCGTGCCCCACGAGCGGACCTCGAAGCGGCTGCCGTCCACGACGAGCGGCTCGGGGCGCAGCAGGCCGCCGCGCAGGTCGGGCAGGAACACGCGCAGCTCGTCCTCGGCGAACGCGAGCGCGAGGACGCCGTCGCCGGCGAGCACCGGCGGGAACAGGCGCGTGAGCGCGCGCCCGTCCTCGGCCGTCGCTTCCGCCTGGCGCGACCACGTCGGCCACGCGGTGGCGGGGTCGAGCCCCACCACCCACACCGCGGTGCCCGCCGCGCCCGGCGCGAGGAGGTGGGGGCAGCCGCCCGCGACCGCGCTCGCCACGGGGCGCACCGCGGCCTCGCGCCAGAAGCCGAACCCCGCGTCCTCGGCGCGCGCGTGCGAGCCGCGCAGCGCGCCCGTGCGACGGTCGAAGACCCACGTGCGGTCGGGGTCGGTGGTGTCCACGACGAGCGCGGAGCCCGCGGCACGGGGCTCGCCGACGAGCCGGCCCTGCAGCGCCGCCCGCCAGCGCTCGCGCCCCGTCCTCGGGTCCACCGCGACGAGCGTGCCGTCGCCGAGCGGTGCGTCGGCCGTCCACACGACGACGGCGTCGCCGACGGTGACGAGGTCGCGGACGTCGCCGGGCCCGTCGTGGCGCCACAGCGGCCGCGACGTCGCGGCCGCCGGGTCCACCAGCCGCAGCCCGAGCCGCGAGACCACGACCCAGCGCCCGTCGGCGCGGACGTGCCCGTGCGCGGGCGCGATCGGGGCCCGCATGCGCTCGCCGCGCCGGCCGACCGGGACCGCGACGGTGCGGCGCTCGCCGTCGCGCACGACCGTGAGCCGCAGCGTCGTGCCGGCCGCCGCCTCGACCGCGCGGCGCGTCAACGACGACCGCGTCGGGCCGGCGGCGCCGTCCACCGCGACCACCGCGTCGCCGTCGCGCAGGCCCGCGCGGTCGGCGGGGCCGCCCGTGGTCACCGACGCGAGCAGCACGCCGCCGCCGGGGAGCGACGGCTCGACGTCGAGCAGCACCGCCCCGAGGAACCCGGCGTCCACCGGGGCGACGGGCGCGCGCGTCCCGTCGGCGAGCGACAGCGTCTCGAGGTCCACGCCCCGCGAGAGCAGCGCGGTGTCGAGCGACGGGCCGGCGCCGGGCCCGCTCGGCTCGACGACGGCGACGGAGAGCAGCGCCGCGTCCGTGGGCGCGCCGCCGGAGGCGAACAGCGCGCGCACCGTGGGTTCCTCGCTCCCCTCGACGTCGGGCGCGAACGCGAGCTCGCCCGCGAGCTCGGCCTCCGCGTGCGCGGCCGGCGCGCCGTCGGCGCGGCGCGCCGCCGCGGGCCCGTGCCGGCGCGCCTCGTCGAGGACCCGACGCGCGGGCTCGCGGTCCCCCGCCGACGCGAGCGCCTCCCCCTCGAGGGCGCGCAGCGCGACCGCGACCGCCGGGGCCGTCACGGGCCCGGGCGCGGGGGCGGTGCGCAGGTCGGCCCACACCGCCGCGGCGTCGTCGGCGCGCCCGAGGTCGAGGTAGAGCCCGGCCAGCCGCGCGCGCGCCGCGAAGGCGGCCGCGGTGCCGGGGACCACGCGCAGCGCCGCCTCGATCGCGTCGGGCCCGCGCGCGGCGGCGCGCGCGAGCAGGCGCTCGGCGAACGTCTCGCGCTCCGTGAGCGCGGCGCGGCCCTCGGGCGTGGCCGTCGCGAACGGCAGCCGCGTCGCCGCGAGCAGGTCGGCGCGCAGCACCGAGCGGCCCGCGGCGTCGGCGGCCACGGTCGTCTCCTCGCCGAAGCGCAGCGTCTTGCCGACGAGCGTGACGAGCGCCGCGTGGCGCCGCCGCGCGACGAGGACCGCCGCGACGTCGCGGTGCACCTCGGCCCGCGCGCCGACGGGGAGCGCGTCCGCCGCGTCCACCACCGCGAGCACGCGGGCGTCGGCGGCGGCGTCGCCCGGGGCGAGCGTGCGCACGCGCGCGACCACGGCGTCGCGGGCGAGCGCGACCACCGACGCGTCGCCCGACGCGGCCGCGAGGCGCGTCGCGGCGGCGAGCCTCGCGTCGTCCGCACCGGGCGCCGCGGCGTCGGCGAGCGCCGCGCGGGCCCGCGCGACGGGGTCGGTCGGCGCGGCCGCCGCGCGGGCCGCGCTCACGGCCGCGGCGTCGCGCGCGAGCACGACGAGCCGGTCGGCGCCGACGACGACCCACCGCTCGCCCGCGCGCACGACGTCGCCCGTCGGCAGCGGCGTGCCGTCGGAGACGCGCACGCGCTCGGCGTCCTCGCCGAAGCGCTCGCCCGTCCGCGTCGGCCACGTCGCGGCACGCAGCGTCCCGTCGCGCGCGACGACGACGCGCCGCCCCTCCGACCACGGACGGCCCCGGCACGCCGCCCCCGCGTCGGGGCCCTCGCGACGCGCCCACGCGGGGAAGCTCGGGAGGGCGCGGAAGCCGCCGGTGTTCGCGTCGCGCACGTCGAGCGCGCGCATCGTGCCCGCGGCCCGCAGCAGCGGCCGTCCGTCGGCGCCGGGCGCCACGGCGAGGACGTGCGCGGTCTCGGGGCCGTCGGCGGCGCCCTCGACCCGCGGTCGGCCCGGCGCGATCCAGCGCAACCGCCCGCTCCCGACCTCGACGCCGACGCAGCGCGGCGCGTCGGGCGCGGCGAGGACCCACGTCCCCGCGACCGCGATCGGCTCGTTGCGCGGGTCGAAGGGCTCGAGCCCGAACGCGTTCGGCGCGGTCTCGTCGGGCGACGGCGGCGGGTCCTCGTAGCGCGGCAGCGCCCGCACCCACCGCACGCGCCCGTCGGCGGCGCCCACGCCCGCGGCGTAGCCGGTGCCCGGGACCGCGACGACCTCGCCGTCGGCCACCGACGGCACGAGCCCGCGGGGGAGCGCGCGCAGCCGGGCCTCCACCAGCGCGCGCGGGTCGTCGTCGGGCGGGAGCAGGCCGCTCTCCCCGCGCGACAGCGCCGTCACGAAGCGCGGACGCCCCGTGGCGACGTCGAGCGCGGCGAGCCACGACACGACGCCGGCGCGTCGCGCCGAGAGGAGGACGTAGGCGGTCGTCCCGACGACCCGCGGCGGCGCGACGACGCCGACGTCGCCCGCCCGCAGCACGGGGTGTCGGTCGTCGAGCCCGCCGGTCGTCCAACGCGGTTGTCCCGTCGCCGCGTCGAGCGCGACCACGCGGCTGCGCGCCTCGCGCGCGAGGTCCTCGGGCTGCGTCGCGCCGCCGCGGCGCAGGAACGACGCCGTCGCCGGCGTCGGCGGGTCGCCGAGCACGACGAGCACGAGGTCGCCGGCGGGCACGGCGGCGCGCACCGGCGCCTCGAACCAGCGGTAGCGCGCGCGGGGAGACCACTCGCGCCGCAGCGTCGCCGGGTCGGGCCACGCCCAGCGCTCCCGACCGGAGACGACGTCGAGGCGACGCGCGACGCGGTCCTCGACCACGTAGAGCGCGTCGCCGTCGGCCGCGACGGCGGCGCCCGGCGCGCGCGCGCCCGGGCCGTCGAGGTCGGGCTCGTCGACGAGGCCCGGGTCGCCGAGCCGGCGCTCGAAGAGCACCGCCGGGGCCGTGGGGACCACGGGCCCCGCGTCCTCGCGCGCCGCGCGGGCCATCGTCCCCACCCGCACGTCGGTGAGCGCCCCCGCGACCGCGTCGGCGACCGTCTCGGTGGTCCGGCCCCGTGCGACCGGCACCGTCGCGAGCGCGGCCGCGCGGCGCGACACCGCGAGGACGCCGCGCTCGTCGAGCGCCACCGCGCACGCGTCCACCTGGCGCGCGGCGACGGCCGCCTTCGTGGCGAGGTCGGCCTCGGGGTGCGCGCGCCACCACGCGTCGAGGTGGCGGACCGCGTCGGCGGCGCGGCCCTCCGCCGCGGCGAGGTCGGCGAGCAGGAGCAGCGCGACGCCGCCCGCCCGCGTCACGGGCCGTTCGCGCGCGAGGCGCTCGAGCGGGGCCCGCTCGCGCGTCGCCTGCGCCTGCGCGAGCCACGCGTCGGCCTGCGGCCCCCACCGCCGCTCGACGGCGGCGCGCCCCTCGGGCGGCAGCGCCCCGAGGCGCGCGAGCGCGACCTCGCGGGCGGGCCACCACAGGCCCTCGTGCGGCGCGACCGCGGCCGGCGCCGACGGCGCCTGCGGCGCGGGCAGGCGGGCCGCGGGGTCGCGCTCGACGAGGTCCATCCACCGTTCCGCGGCGGCCGCGGGGTCGGCGCGGGCGCCGTCGCGGCCGTCGAGGATCCCGCGCGCCTCCGCGTCGAGCGAGCGCGCCTCGCCGTCGGCGTCCTCGACCGGCTCGGAGAGCACGACCGCCCCGACGTCGGGGTCGGCCGCGGGCGGGGCGGGCGGACGCGGCGGGTCCTCGCCGGCGCCCGCCCCGACGGCGAGCGCGGCGGCGCCGAGGAGGGCGGCGGCGAGGAGGCGGGCGCGCACGGCGGACCGATCGTATCCGCGCACGCCGCGGCCGCGCCACCGCCCACGCCCGGATCGCCCACGAGCCGACGCGGTCGGGGCCGCACCGGGCCGTCGGGCGCGAGGAGACGCGCGTCGCCCGATCGAGCGTCGTGCCCGCCGGACGGGCCGCCCGGGGCGGGCGCCGCGTCAGCGCCCGTCGGCCGAGGAGAACCCGCGGGCCGCCACGACGTCGGCGAGCCACCGGACCTGCTCGGGGTCGAGCCGGTCGAGCTGGGGCAGCAGCACCCGGGTCGGGTCCACGGCGGGGAAGCGCGACGCCTCGCGCTGCAGGACGCGGACGAGCGCCGCGGCGAGGTCGCGGTAGCCGCGCTCGTGGGCCTCGGGCGTGCGCTCGACGAGCGGGAGCACGCGCACCACGTCGAGGAGCGCGCGGTCGGGGTGGCGCGCGTCGCGCAGCGCGCCGAGCTGGGCCCGCGCCTCGAGCCGCGCCTCGACGCGCCCGAGCGAGAAGCCCGACGAGGCGAGCAGGCCCGCCGTGGCCGGGAGCCCCTTCCAGAACGGGAGGTGGCGCGCGAGGTCGAGGACGTGGCCGCTCTCGTGCGCACGCAGCACGTCGAAGGACCCCCACGGGTCGTCGCCCACGCGCGCGGCGTAGCGGCGCGCCAGCCGCAGCGCGAGCCCCTGCGGGTCGTCGAGCGCGAACACGCCCTCGGGCCCGTCGGGCGCGGGCGCCTCGCGCGACGCGCGGTCGAGGCGCGCGAGGAGCGTGCGGTCGGCGAGGCGCAGCGTCGCGCGGACCGCGTGGTCCTCGCGGCGCGCGGCGTCGGCGTCGAGCCAGATCCCGTCGGGGAGCGCGGCCCCCGAGAGGACGCCGCCCTGGAAGTCCACGTAGCCGCGGATCTCGCGGTCGTAGCCGATCGCGACGTCGTGCGAGAAGACGTAGCCCTGCGTGCGCACCGTCGCCTTCGGGCGCAGCGAGGCGAGCGAGAGCAGCACGGCCTCGGCGGGCTGCCCCGAGCGCTGGCCGAGCACGAGGTACTGGCCGTGGCGCCGGAACCACGCGACGAGCGGCGACGAGGAGGACGCGCCGTGGTCGAGCCACGCGCCGAGCAGCGCGACGCGGCGCAGCCCCTGCGTGGGGGTCGCGAGCGCCGCGGCGTCCTCGGGCGGCAGGTGCTCGCGCGCCAGCACCGCGACCCGGGCGAGCAGCGCCTCGACGGGCGCGGGGTCGGCGCCGCGCGCGGGCGCGCGGTAGCCCTCCTCGACGGCGTCGCGCAGCGCGGCCTCGAAGCGCAGGGCCGCCTCGAGCCGCCCGCGCAGCGCGCGCGCCGGCTCGCCCGGCGCGCCCTCGAGGCAGGCGACCGCGTCCGCCACCGCGCCGACCCTCGCGAGGGCCTCCGCGAGCGCGACCACACCCGCGGCGGCGGCCGGTGTCGGAGGCCCGTCGGCGACCTGCGCGGCGGCCGCCCGGAGCGCTCTCCACGCGTCGCGCACGACGTTGTCCTCGGCGTCGAACGCCTCGGGCGGGGCGACGCGCGAGAGGAGCGCCGCCCCCGCCCGGCGCCGGCCCGTCGCGAAGAGCAGGCGGCGCAGCCGGCGGTCCACCGGCACCGGGTCGGCGTGTTCGGCCAGCGCGCGCTCGTAGGACGCCGCCGCCTCCCCGCGACGCCCCTGCGCCTCCGCGACGGCACCGGCGAGGGCGTGGGCCTCCGCGGACGCGGGGCGGGCGAGGAGACCCGCGAGCCCCTCGGCGAGCCGGGCGACGACGTCGGGCGCGAGGCCGTCGCGCACGAGGTCGGCGAGTCGCCGCGCCACGCGCGTGCTCTTGGGCGAGAGCCGCAGCGCGTCGAGCGCCGCGAGCGCCGCCGCGTCGCGGTCGCCGCGCAGGGACGCCGCCTGGCTCGCGATCGCGCGGGGCCGCGGGTCACGGGGGTCCTCCGCGACCGCCCGTTCGCAGAACGCGGCGACGCGCGCGACGTGCTCGCCGTCGAGGCAGGCGCGCGCCGAAAGCAGCGCCGCCTCGCGCCGCACGAACGGCGACGCCGACCGCGACGCCGCGTCGGCGTGCGAGAGCACCGCCTCGCGCTCGCCGCCGCGCTCGGAGAGGACGAGCGCGGCCTCGAGGTGGGCCCAGTCCGCCGCCGGCGAGCGCAGGGCCCGCCGGATCCGCGCCAGCCGGTCGTCGGGGTCGCGTCGTGCGTGGGCCCGCAGGACCTCGGCAGCCGGCCCGTCGGGGAGCGCGTCCACCGTCGCGCGTGTCGCGGGCACGTCCACGCGGGCCAACCCGAGGTCGACGAGCAGCCACGACCGCTCCAGCGCGCCGACGTCGATCCCACCCGCGCCGACGAGACGCCGCTCGGCGTCCTCGGGGCGCAGATCCCGCAACGCGGCCTCCGCGTCGAGCACCTCGAGGGGCCACGACGGGCCGCTCGCCGGCGACGGCCGCAAGCCCCCCTCCGACCGGACCCGGCACGACGCCGACAGCACGGTGGACAGGAGGGCCGCCCCCACCCCGAACCGGCGCCAGCGCGGGGGGGCGACGACCGGCGAGGGAGGTTCGCAACACACGGTGGGGCAACAAGATACACCAGCGTCGCGCCGCGAGATTAGGCCTCCGTTTGACAGGGTTCTGTTTGCGTTGTAGATTGTTCGTATCCTCTACGGAGCCCCGCATGCCCCCGCTCGTCCGTCAGCAACTCTGGCGTGAGATCCCCACCTACGTCGGCGTGCTCGTCGCCGTCCTCGTCACGGTTCTTGCCTAGCGCAGGACGGTCGCAGTACCGGGTGGGCGTCGCACCGGGCCCGGGTGCCCGGCGCGGGGCCGACAACCGCGACCGATGCCGCGAACGGCCCCACGAACGGATTCGAGACGAACAAACGAACGGCTACGGTCGGCCGCCCCCGTGGCCGATTCTCCCCGGTGGGAGGGATCCCTTGAACTACACGCCCAAGCAGCTGCAGATCATGAAGTTCATCCAGGACTATCGGCGCGCCAACGGCACGTCGCCGACCCTGGAGGAGATCGGCAAGACCCTCGGGATCCACCGCGTGACGGTGCACCAGCACGTCGGCGCCTTGGTCAAGAAGGGCGCCGTGCAGAAGCTCGCCCAGCGCTCTCGCTCGATCGAGATCCTCGACCGCGAGTTCCTCCCGGCACCCACCATCCCCCTCCTCGGCCGGATCGCCGCCGGCCGCCCCATCGAGGCCATCGAGGAGGCCGACCCGCTCACGATCGAGGAGCTGCTGCCGGTCACCCCGGGCAACTCGTACCTGCTCCGGGTCAGCGGCCAGTCGATGATCGAAGACCACATCGCCGACGGCGACCTCGTGGTGATCGAGCCTCGCAACGCGGCCCGCGACGGCGAGATCGTCGTGGCGGTCGTGGACGGGGACGCGACGCTCAAGCGTCTCTACCGCGACGGCCCCGACGCCTGGCGCCTTCAGCCGGCCAACGCGTCGATGGCGCCGATCTTCGTGCGCCCCCCCCAGAAGCTCGAGATCCGCGGGGTGGTGCGCGGCGTGATCCGCCGGTACTGACCGGCGCCGTCGCCGCTGGGCGCCCGCGCGGGGCTGCGACGGCGGCCCCGCGCGGGCGCTGTCGTCAGCGCTCGACCGGCCGGACGGCGACGCTGATGGTCTGGCCGCGGCGCCAGAGGTCGAAGGTCACCGGCGCGCCCGACGGCTTGCCCCAGATCGTGCGGAGCAGGATCCCGCGGCTCGGCGTGGGCGTGCCGTCCACGCGCAGGATCACGTCGCCCGCCTCGAGGCCCGCACGCTTGGCGGGCGAGTCCTCCGCGAACCGCGTGACGAGCTGCCCCACGCCGCCGGGCACGGCGATCGCCTCGCGCGCGGCGAGGTCACGCACGTAGGCGCCGATGGACGGCCGCTGCAGGGGCCGGCCGCGGCGCAGCGCCTCGACCACCGGCACGACGACGTCGATCGGGACGGCGAAGCCGATGCCTTGATTGCCGCCGCTGCGCGACAGGATGGCCGTCGTCACGCCGACGACCTGGCCGCGGTCGTCGAGCAGCGGGCCACCGCTGCTGCCGAGGTTGATGGCGGCGTCGGTCTGGATGAAGTCCTCGTAGGGCACCGGCGTCCCCACGTCGGAGCGCTCGAGCCCGCTGACGATGCCGGCCGAGAACGAACGCGCGAGCCGGTACGGGCTGCCGGCGGCGACGACCCACTGCCCCTTGCGCAGCGCCCGCGGGTTGCCGATGGGCAAGGTCGTCAGCCCTTGGGCATCGATCTTGAGCACCGCGACGTCCACGACGGGGTCGCTGCCGACCACGCGTGCCTCGAACCACCCTCGGCCGAGCACGTGCACGTAGAGCCCCGCCGAGCCCGAGGGCACGTGGCGGTTGGTCACGATCCAGCCGTCGGCGGCGTAGACGAAGCCGCTGCCGATGGCGTCGTCGCCCGACCCGCGGTCGTCCGCCTCCGGCACCAGCCGAGGCCGCGCGAGGTAGGACTGGATGTGGACGACCGCGGGCTCGCTGCGCTCGACCATCGCGGCGAAGTCGGGGAGCCCGCCCGACGCGGGGTCGGCACCCGCGGTCGCGGCGCCCGGGAGCGACCGGGCGAGGACGAGGCCGAGGACGAGCGAGCCGATCGCGAGCGGGGCGGGGCGCATGGGACCTCCGGGGGCGACGATACCGGCCCCGTCCGCGGGCCCAAGCGGGGGCGTCGTGCGGGCGCCCCGAGCGGACGTCAGGCGCCCGCGGCGTCGTCGCCCGGCGGCGGTTCGCCGGGGTCGGCGCCGTACTCCGACAGCTTGCGGTAGAGCGTGCGCAGGCCGATCTTGAGGATGCGCGCGGTGGCGGACTTGTTGCCACCGGTGCGCGCGAGCGTGTCGAGGATGAGGACGCGCTCGGCCTCGGGCAGCGACGTGCCCGCGGGGATCCGGATCACGTCGCCCTCGGGCAGGTCCTCGACGCGTTGCGAGCCCCCCACCTCCGCGGGCAGCGCCTCGACGCCGATCACGGGCGACTCGGTGAGCACGACCGCGGCCTCGACGACGTTCTCGAGCTCCCGGACGTTGCCGGGGAACTCGTAGGCGCCCAGCACGCGCAGCGCCTCGGGCGAGAACCCCGTCGTCGTGCGACCGTGGCGCTCGGAGTAGGTGCGACGGAAGTGCTCGGCCAGGAGCCGCACGTCGCTGCGCCGCTCGCGCAGCGGCGGCAGGCGGACCGTCACGACCTTGAGGCGGAAGTAGAGGTCCTCGCGGAACGCGCCCTTCTTGACCAGCGCGTCGAGGTCGGCGTTGGTCGCGGCCACGAGGCGGACGTCCACGCGCACGGGCCGGTTGTCGCCGACGCGCTCGATCTCGCGGTGCTGCAGCACGCGGAGCAGCTTGACCTGCGTGTGGAGCGGGATGTCGCCGACCTCGTCGAGGAACAGCGTGCCGCGGTCGGCCGCCTCGAAGCGCCCGGGACGGTCCGCGACCGCGCCCGTGAACGCGCCCTTCACGTGCCCGAACAGCTCGCTCTCGAGCAGGCTCTCCGAGAGCGCGGCGCAGTTGACCTTGACGAACGGGCCGCGGCTGCGGGCCGAGACGGCGTGGATCGCCTCGGCGACCAGCTCCTTGCCGGTGCCCGACTCGCCCAGGAGCAGCACCGTCGCGTTCGTGGGCGCCACCTTCGCGACCGTGCGGAACACCTCCTGGATCGCGGGGGACTCGCCGACGAAGCCCTTGCGCCAGACGCCGTCGCGCGCGAGCGCCTCGCGCAGGCCCTCGTTCGCGCCGCCCTCCTCGCGCGCCCGCAGCGCGGACTCGACGATGAGGCGAAGGCGCGGCAGGTCGAGCGGCTTCTCGAGGAAGTCGTACGCGCCGTCGCGCAGCGCGCGCTTGGCCTTCTCGATCGTGCCGTACGCGGTCATCACGACGACCGGCGTGCGCGGGTGGAGCCGGCGCACCTCGGGCAGCAGGTCCATGCCGTCCTTGCCGCCGGGGAGCACGACGTCGGTGAGCACGAGGTCGAAGTGCTCGTTGCGCAGCGCCTCGAGGCCGGCCTCGAAGTCCTCCGCCAACCGCACGGAGTGGCGCGGCGAGAACACCTCGCCGAGCGCGGCCCGCGCGTTGGGCTCGTCCTCGACGATCAGGAGGCGCGCCACGTCGTGCCTCCCGCGGCGGCGCCGGCCCCGTCGGCGGGCAGGTGCACCACGAAGCGCGCGCCGCCGCCGGGCCGCTCGAGCACCTCGATCTCGCCGCCGTGGTCCTGGACGGCACGGCGCGCGAGCGGGAGCCCGAGCCCGGTGCCGCCCCGCTTGCGCGTGAAGAACAGCTCGAACATGCGCCCCCGGTCGGCGGGCGGGATCCCGGGCCCGTCGTCGTCGACGACCACGACGGTGCTGTGCGGGTCGTCGCGCGTCGCCACCCAGACGTGCCCGCCTCGCGGCGCGGCCTCGATCGCGTTGCGCACGAGGTTGTGCAGCGCGCGGTCGATCCGGACCGGGTCGAGCGCGAGCGTGCGCACGCTGCCGCGCGCCAGCCCGAGCGCGACCCCCGCGCGCTCGGCGGTGGCCCGCAGGCGGTCCACGACGCGGCCCGCGACGTCGTCGATCCGCACGGGCTCGCGGGTCGGCGGCCCGCCTCGGCTCACCTCGAGCAGGTGCGTGACGAGGTCGTCCACCCGCCGCATCTCCGCGAGCATCGCGTCGGCCTTGCCGACGAGGTCGGCGCGGGGCGTCGTGGGGTCGGCCAGGCGCTCGCAGAGCAGCTGGAGGTTGAGCGAGAGCGCGTTGAGCGGGTTGCGGATCTCGTGCGCGATGCCCGCGCCGAGCGCCTCGACCGCCTCGCTGCGCACGCGCAGCAGGCGCCGCTCCTCGGTGCGCACGCGGTCGGTGATGTCGTCCACGACGAAGGCGGCGCCGATCACGCGCTCGTCGCGGCGCAGCGGCGTCAGCACCGCGCGGACGACGCGGTCGCCCAGCGGGACCTGCGGGCTCTCGTCGGGCCGGCCGTCGCGCAGCGCGCGGTCGAGCGAGGCCGCCCAGTCGTGGTTGCGGTCGGCCGCGAGGCCCGGGAACACCTCGAGGATCGGCCGTCCCAAGGCCTGCTCACGCGGCACCGTGGCGCGGGCCAGCGCGCGGTTCCACACGATGACGTGACCCGCGCGGTCCACCACCGCGACCTCGAGCGGCAGGGCCTCGGCGAGCTGCTCGAGCGCCAGCGCGTAGTCGCCCTCCGGCAGCAGCCGGACGAGGACCTCGGTGTAGAGCGAGAACCAGCGGCCCACGCGCGGATCCTACCGCACCCCCCCGGCGCGCGGGTCCTTCGGGCCTCCGCGCGGCTTCGCACCCCGGGCCGGCGACGCGCGCCTCTCGAACCTGCTAGGACCCCGAGGGACGGCCCGCGCCGACGGGCCCGCCGCGAGCGAGGTTCACCCGGGCTGCGGCCGCGCGCGTCACCTCGCGCGGCGCCCACGGGTCCACGTCGGTGAGCTGGCCGGTGAGCGCGCGGACCGCGACGACCGCCTGCGCGCGGACGCGCGCGGCGTCGTCGTCGAGGCGCGCGGCCACGGCGGGGACCGCGGCGGTGTCGCCCCGCCGCCCGGCCTCGGCGACCGCGGCGGCGCGCACCGCGGGACTCGGGTCGGCGATCGCGGCGCGCAGGTCGCCGCCGGGCAGCGCCGCGACCACGGCGCGCAGCGTGGCATCGAGGCGCAGCGCCGCGCGACTGCGCTCGCCGTCGGCGGCGTCCGCGGCGGGGCCCAGCACCGGGAGCGCGCGCGGGCCCTCGGCCACCAGCGACTCGGCGACGCGCGCGCGGTCGGCGAAGTCGCCGTCGGCGAGGGCGGTCAGTCGCGGGTCGCTCCGTGTCCACGCACCGGGAGCGACCGCCACGCCCTCGCGGGTCGGCGCCGACGCTCGGCACCCGCCGACGACGCCGGCGAGGGCGAGCAGCGCGATGACCGGGGGGGGCAGGCCGCGACGCATGGTCTGACCGTATCGTCGGCCCCACGGTGCGTGGACCGAAGCCCGGGTCATCCGGGGGCCCCCGGCGGTACGGGTCGTACACTCGCCGCGTGGAGCCGCCGCGCGCCGCCTACCCGAAGGACGCCCGTCTGCGCCGGGCGCGCGACTTCCAGCCCGTCCGGACGCGCGGCCGCCGCCACGTCGGGGCGCAGGCGGTGGTCCGCGCGGTGCGCAACGACGTGGGCCGCGCCCGCCTCGGGATCGCGAGCCCTCGCAGCTACGGGGACGCGGTGCGTCGCAACCGGTTCCGGCGGCTCGTGCGCGAGGCGTTCCGCGCGACGGCGGCGACCTTCCCCGCGGTGGACCTGCTCGTCGAGCCGCGCCGGGACCTGCGCGAGCCCGACCTCGGCGCCATCGCGGCGGACCTCGCCGCCGCCGTCCGGAGGCTCGCGTGAAGCGCGTGCTGCTCGCGCTGCTCGTGGTCTACAAGCGCGTGATCTCCCCGCTCCTGCCCGCCGCGTGCCGCTTCCAGCCGACGTGCTCGATGTACGCGGCCGAGGCGATCCGCCGCCACGGTGCCTGGCGAGGCACCCGCCTCGCGATCGGGCGTCTGCTGCGCTGCCGGCCGGGCGGGGGGGGTGGCGAGGACCCGGTCCCGCCCCGCTGACGCGGCGCCGACGGCGCCCCGCCGGGTGCGGGCGCGGCGACAGCCGCACCCGACGCGCCCCCGAGCCGGGCTCGCGGGCCCCGACCTCGTCGGCTCGTGCGTCGGCTCGTGATCTCGGCGGGCTACCGGCGTGCGCCGCCGCCCGCCGCCTTGGGCATGAGGATGTCGGTGTTGGTCTCGACGCGGTAGTCGTTCTTGACCGTCTCCCAGTCGTCGAAGAGCACGAACAGCGTCTTGAGGACGTAGCCCTCGCGGTCGCGGAGCGACGCGCGCGCGGCGAACCACTCGGGCGTCTCGTCGTACGCCTTGCGGCGCACCCACTCGCCGTACTCGCGGCCGTGGAACTCCTCGGGTGCGGCGTCCTCCGACGCGCCGACGAGGACGACGTAGGCGCAGCCCGTCGCCGTCTCCCCGCCACGCCGGGTCCCGTCGCGCAGGACGAACCGCCCCACCGAGCCGGCGTCCACCGGCTTGCCACCGGTCTGGTCCGTCGGGCGCACCGCGTCCCAGCCGTTGCGGCGCACGAACGAGCGCTGCGCGATCGCCGCGCGCTCGGCGTCGGAAGCCCCCGCGGGCGCCACCGGGTCGCGTTGCCCTCGCGCCGTCTCGCCGGTGAAGAGGCCCGTGCGGCCGAACGACGCCGTGTACCCGCGCGCCTTCCCGGCGGCCTCGACGGCGGCGACGAGCGCCGCAGCGCGCGCGTCTCCGTCGGGCTTCGCCGCGCCCTCGGCGGGCTTGGCGAGGTCGGCGCGCACGCGGTCGAGCTCCTTCGCCGCGCGCTCCATCGCGCGCGACTCGACGTACTTCGGCCACACCTCGTCGCGCACCTCGTCCACCGTGCGGTCACGGCTGGCGTGCTGCTTGACGAGGTGCAGCGCCGTGCGCACCGAGTCGTTGCGGATCGGGCGCGGGAGGTCGGAGTACTCGCCGTCCTTCATCGGGGCGAGGATGTTCCAGAGGGCGTAGTCCTCGAGGTAAGGCAGCTTCTCGGCGTCCTCGCGCGCGATCGGGTTCCCGTCGGTCGAGTAGAGCTGGAGGAACCGCTCGCCCTTGGTCGCGCCGTCGGCCGAAGGCTGCAGGTCCTTCGTCTTCGCCAGCTGCTGGGCGAAGGTCACGAGCGCGGGCTCCGGCCCCGCCTTGCCGCCCGCGAGCCACTTGGCGTGCGCCTCGGCCGCGGTGCGGCACTCGCGCAGCATCGCGTCGAGCATCTTCTCGAGGAACTGGTCGCGCAGCACCACGTAGCGCCAGCCGCGCTCCACGTAGGTCTTGTAGAGCGGGTCGGCGTCGGGCGAAGGCATCCCCGCCGTGCCCGCCGCGGGCGCGTCCTTGCGGTCGCCGAAGCAGGCGCCGTCGGGCACCGGCCAGCCCACGCACTCCTTCGGGACGAGGCCCTTCTCGCGCAGCGCCTTGAGGAGGTCGGCCCCGTAGCCCTTCTCGGGGTCCTTGGGGTCGACGGGCTTCGCGTCGGCGCCCTCGCCGTCCTGCGTGCGGTACATGCGACCGGAGCGGAACACGTCGAAGGCCTCGGTCTCGCTCGGGCGCCAGTCGGGGAAGCGCTTCCACGCCTCGGTCAGGATCGCGTCCGGCACGAGCACGGGCACCGCGTAGAGGACCTCGAGCTCGCGACGCGGCGGGAGGCGGTAGTCGAACTTGACCGACGCGTACCACGCCTCGAGCGCGTCCTTGTTGCCGGTCTTGAGGTCGTCGTCGGTGCCGTCGGCGCCGTCCGCGCCGGGGCTCGAGACGTCGAACGCGAGCGGGTTGCCGCTGACGACCCGGAGCGCGAGCGGGCGGCCCCACGCGTCCTTGCTGCCGTCGAGCACGTAGACCGCGAGCCGCGCCGGCCAGCCGACGCGGAGCGCGTCGCCGACCACCTCGGTCGCGAGGTCGTCCGGCGTCCCGGCCGCGCCGTCGGGCCCGGTCGAGCGCAGCGTCGTGGCTGCCGCGTCCCACACGAGCTCCTTGCCCCACGGGTCCTTCGGCACCTCCGCGAGCGGAGCGGGGACCGCGGGCTTGCCCGGCTCGACCGGCGGCGCCTTGAGCAGGTCGGCCAGCGCGGCGGGCCACGCCTTCGTCGTCTCGCGCCAGCGCGCGACGGCGTCGGCCGCGCGGCGCAGCGTGCCGGCGGCGTCGAGCGTCTCGACGACGTCGAGACCGACGTCGTCGGCCGAGCCCGGCTTCTGGTCGGGGCCCGCGCTGGTGACGCGACCGACCTCGCCCGCCTTGGCGTACGCGTAGGGCTGTCCCCACGGGTCCTTCGGCATCTCGGCACCGACCTGGCTGCGGCCCGGGTCCTTGCCGAGGAGATCGGCGACGTCGGCGGGGAGGGCGCCGTTGGTCTTCGTCCAGAGCTCGACGACCGTCGTCAGGCGCCGGACCTCCTTGGCCGCGTCGGCGAGGCGGCGCACCGCGTCGGCCTGCGCGCCGACCGCCGTGCGGGTCGTCTCCTCTAGGCCGGCCGCCGCGACGAACTGCGCCGCCGGCACCGCCGCGAAGGCGAGGTCCACGCGCTGACGCGTGGCCTTCCACTCCTCGTAGGCCTTCTCGCGCGAGAGCGTGTGGCGCTGCAGCGCGACCACGTCGCCGAGGAACTTGTCCTTGAGCAGGATCTCTCGGACCGTCGTCTCGAACTGCGCGCGGGTGTACTGAGTGCCGCGGATCGAGCGCCCGAGGAACGCGATGACCTCGTCGTACATCTGCGGCGTGTAGCGCAGGCCCTGGTCGCGCGGGCTCATGCCCGGGCGCGTCATCTGCGCCCGCATGACGATCTCCTGGATGCCCTCGCGCAGCTCGTCGTCGCCGACGCGGTACCCCGCGGCCTCCGCCGCCTTCACGGCGACGAGGTGCGTCCACGTGCCGGTGAGGCCGCGGTTGTGGCGCGGCTCGCGCATCTCGCCGCCGAACAGGATCGAGGGCCCGCCGAAGCTCGCCTCGTAGAGCGGGACGTAGCGGTCGTAGACCTCGAGGAACTCCTCGTGGCTGACCGACAGGCGCTTGCCGGGGGCGACCTCGAAGCTCCCGCCGTAGTCGTCCTGGGTGCGCCGGGGACCGGAGCAGCCGCGCGCCGTGACGCTCGAGACCGAGAACGTCGCGAGCAGGATCACGACGATCCCGATGAGGACCCAGCGCTCGTACTTCTTGACCTGCTTCCAGCTGCTCGACATGCAGGGCTCCGGGGGGAGACACCGTCCGGGGGGAAACTCCGGATGGTAGCGGGCTCTTCCCGCGGGGCGAACCCGTGTCGGGGTCACCCCCCTCGCGGCAGCGCCGCCGCGGGCCCGAGCGCGCACGCCCGCGACGTGAACCCCGGGGCGCCACGGCACGGTGAGGCGCTCCCCCGGGGGGGCGTGCACCGCGATCGTAGCCCCCCCCCCGGCACGCACCCACGCCGACGTACCGGGCGCAAGACGCCGCCCCGACCTCGTCGGCTCGTGAATTCGGCGGGCGAGCCCGCCGAATTCACGAAAGACGAGGCCCGTCGGGCGCCGATCGCACGTCAGGCCCCCGTCGGGGCTCGCGGATTGCGCCCGGGCGCGCGTCGGACGCGACGACGGCGTGTTCTGGCACCACGTCGAGGAGCGGACGACGCGC